>NZ_KB899811.1 GCF_000378425.1 Cohnella laeviribosi DSM 21336
GTTCCAGCTTCTTCATTTTTTCGTAGTCCACAAACAATTGGGATTTCTCACCGGTGGGAGCAAACTGCCTTCTCCAAGCCCGAATACTTCTTACCGGGATGTCCAGCTCCTTGGATACTTCAGCCGGGGTTTTGCCGCTTTCTTGCATGTGCTTAACGGTTTGACGTTTAAACTCGTCGTCAAAATGTTGACGGATATCCCCCATGACACACCTCGACCTTTTGGTTGGTTATATTGTACGGGCCGCTACTACGGCGTGTCCACTTTTTAGTCTACATGCAAACCGACATCTACGTGCGGACACGAGAGACGCTATTAGAGGAAAATGGCGCCATTTCGGCGAGCTAACGGACACGAGCGACCTTATTCGCCGGAAATCCGAAGGAAAAGCGCGTGTTGGGATGAAATAAAGGAACTGAGGTCCGGTAACAGGAGGAAGCGGCTCATTTCTGAACAAATAACGTCTATACGGTCCGCTTCATGATTGTGATTTGGTTTGGCAGGCTTTCTCGCATGCCAAATAAATTCAAGGGGAGTCGCCGACGACTCCCCTTGCGTGCAATTCGGATCCGCTTTACGAAAACAACAAAAAGTGCGTTGCCAGCGGCCGCTGTCTTCCGTCGGACGGGTGATTGATCACGCGTCCTTTGAAAACGAGCGTTGAGGAGCCGCCGCCGTCCAGATTGTAGCCGTCCACCGTCCCGTACCGTTCGAGCAGCATCTGGATCTCCTTCAGCGTCGCTCCGGAGCTGCCGGACTCGTCCCGGCCGTCGATCACGAGAAAGAGGAGCTGATCGTCCTTGTAATTGGCGATCACGGTGCGCGGCGCCCGAGCCGGGCTTGTCTGCCACTTGGGGGGAATGGCCTGGTTAACGCCGTTTTTCCGCAAAATCGGCACGAACGACGCGCCGTACATCGGCTGCAGCTTGTCGAGCTGCTCCTTGCGGGTGAATTTCCCGCCGATCAGCTTCAGGTTTTTGTTGATCCCGACAAAAAACAAATCGGAATGGCTCGCCTCGAAGCCGTTCGCGTACTGGCCGTCCACGATCGTCGTGCCGAGCGGATAACGCTTGCCTCTGGCGTCGGCGAAGCCTCCCGCGTTCACGCCGGCAATCGCGCCGTACCGCTTGACGGCCGCCTGCGTCGTCTCCGCGCCGCCCAGCTTGTCCTTGCCGAGCACAAGCTTCATCGCATCGGCCGACTTCAGCTTCACTTTCAGCGCATACCCGCTGAAATGCTGCGCCCGGACCGCGAACAGCTGCGCGCGCAGCTTGTCCGATTGGACAGTGTCCTTCGGCGTCCCGAGGCGGGAGGTGATCCGTCTGTCGTAAATCGCGGCCGGGCGGCCGACTTGCGCCTTGGCCGTGCTCAGCATCGACTGCATATCCCGGTTCGTCTTCGCGTACAGCTCGGATACCCGCTTGACCGACGCGGAGATCGCCGACGCTTTCGCAACCGCGGCATCGAGACGCTCCGCGGCGGGCCGGGTCTGCTCGGTAATGGCGGAATCCCGCGGCCGTTCGATCCGGCCCAGATCGTCCAAATGTATCTGGAGGGAAAAATCGGCGGCCATGAACCATCCCATCATGCCGATAAACGGGGCGCAGGCAAGCAGGAGCGTCCGGTTCATCCTTTTGACGGGCGCCGTCATTTTAACACATCCAGTTCTTTCTTCAGTTGATCGAGCTGCTTCTTCAGCTCGCTGATTTGCGTGTACAGCTTGTTGCTGTTGTCGGTTTTGCTGTTCGCGTTATCCTGCGTAAACGTAAGCAGCTCGTTCAAGGAGTCGATCTTGGATTCCAGCTTGCCCATTTCTTCCGTGTAACCCGTTTTCAGCTCTTGGATCCGCTTTATGTAGTCGGATTTGAGCGCCTCGATTTGCGCTGCGGTCTGGCGCTCCACGTCTTGCGCGATCTGATGCTTCAGCTTGCCGGCGTACCAGACGGATCCGGCCATGCCGGCCCCGACCAGGACCGCCCACAGCATAAGAAAAGAAACGACGGACGGCTTCGACGTTCTGCGCGGCTTTCGAATCATGGTGTCTGTCGGCACGTTCATCGGTACTTCGGAATTCATAATGACTGCAATTTCACCTCAACATCCCTCAACATCTTATGATGAAAAATCATTGTACCACAGTCCGCTGGGCCGGTGAAGAACGGAAGCGCCCACTTTCAATCGCTATATTCTGGCAATGGCGGAGCTGCATTCCGGCAATGGCGGAAGACGCGGAAAGCCGGCCCGGTTCACCCGGAAGCCGGCTTTCCGCCTAGGTCGATTCGATCGGCAGGTCGATCGGGCTCGCTTGCTGGTCGTCCGGAACCTTGCGGTCCGCTTCGGAGGCGCTTGCTTCCTCCGCCGCGCCGCGGAGGTTGCGCTTCTTGCGGTAAACCCAGAGCGCGTACTCCAGCGGGCGCGTGATCGCTTGCCGGTAAACGGTTCGTTCTCCCGCCCGGATGAACACCTCCCGGGCCGGCTTCGGATTGACTTCGAGCAACCATACGCGGCCGCTGCGGTCAATGGCCAAATCGAGCGCCAGCTCGCACAGCGCGCCGTAGGAAGACTCCAGATGGCGGGCGACATCGACGCCGAGCTTCTCCGCCGTCCGGCGGATTTGCGCGATCTCTGCCTCGCTGCCCACCCACTGCTGCAGCAGGCGGTTCATCGGCGCCGCTTCCCCGCCGCCGTGCAGATTGGACGTAATGCTGCGGGCCGGGCCGATGCGCCCCGCGCAGCCGGTCACCTCCCACTCGCCGGAGCCGTTTTTCTGCACCAGCATCCGGTAATCGTGCACCCGGCCGTTCGGCAGCTTGATGTTGAGGCCCTGCTGCGCGATATAGCGGTCGCCTTTCGTCGTCCATGCGCGCAGCGCGGCGGCCAACTGATGGCGCGTCACCCGCTTGGGCGCCACAATGCGGCGGCGGCGGTCGCGTCCCTGCAGCAGAAATCCGCTCGGCTGCCGTTCGATTCGCAGAATCCCCCGTCCGCCGGTGCCGTTGATCGGTTTCAGATAGACGAGCGGAAACCTTTTGAGCAGCAGCAGGACATCGTCCGCCGACTGAAACGGCCTGGTGACCGGCAAATGCTTGCGGAACGCCGCGACTTGGGACAGCGTCCGGTAAACGGTCCATTTGTTGCGCAGCGGCCGGTTGAGAAACGTCAGGTGGCCGTATTTGCGGCGAAAGGCGAGCAGCTGCTCAAAGCGCTTGGAGCGCTGGATGCGGCAGCGGTCGTAGATCATGTGCGGGAAGCGGACCCGCCTGCGGCGCCAGCTTCGCGTATCCGGGCTGTATACCATCGCATGGATGCGGTTTGACCGTTCCTCCACGTCCTGCGGGGTGAAGACGAAGACGTCGAGGCCGAGCCGCTGGCCGGCAGCGGTCATCTTTTCGTAAACGGATCGTTCCTCCAGCGCCTTTTTGTCGTTCAAGTAAAGCGTTAGAATTCCCAGGACGGGCTGCTTGGACACAAGCTCACCTCCGGCAGGGAACGGGTTTTGCCGTCGAATGTCATCGGACAGTCCCTTCTTTGGTTTGTCGCAAGCGTCCGTACAAATATTGGCTGTATTGAAAAATTCGCTCCAGCGATTTCCTGCGGATGTGCGGTTCGTCGAATTTCATCGGTTTGGAATTCGCTTCGAAAAACCACACGTGGCCTGTCGTATCCACCCCCAGGTCCATCGACATTTCCCCGAGCCGGTGTTTGGACGAACGCTCGATCTGCCGGGCGAGAATGAGAGCGGCGTTGCGCGCTTGGGCGAGCACTTGCTGCGCCCTTTCGCGGCCGAAGACGGAAACCAGCAGCTTCTCGGGCTCGTCGATCTCGCCGCCCCGGGGAACATGCGTCGTAATGCTGGCGTTGCCGGCCACCCGCGCGCCGATTCCGGTCAACGCCCAATTGCCGGTCTCGTTCTTCTGCACGAGCGCCCTCAGGTCGAAGGGACGGTCGTTGACCGAAGCGAGGGCGATGCCCTGCTGCGCGATATAGGGTTCTCCGAGCGCGTCGGTTTGCGCCTTGATGCGTTCCCACAGCTTTTGCAGCGTCGAGCAGCGGTAGGTCCGGCTTCTTTTTTCGTTCTGAATTTGGAGGCGATAGGGCAGATGCTTTTCCGGCTGGGTCTTGACCGTCATAATGCCGACTCCCGCCTTGCCGCGTATGGGCTTCAAATAAAGGAGAGAGTGGCGCTTGAGCATCGACGTCAGCACCTGCGGCTCCGTCAGCCGCTTCGTTTCCGGAATGTAAGGCTGCGTTGCCTTCGATTTGTTCAGCCATTGAAACAAAGACCACTTGTTAAAAAAACGGCGGTTAAACAGCTTGACGCCCGGATATTTGGAGATCAGCATCAGTTTCTTCCGGACCCGCGGCAGCCTCTCGTCCTCCCGTTGCGGAATGCGGTTATACACGACATGGGGCTTCGGAAAATACCCCTTGACCCAAACCTCGCGTTCGCGGCGGTACGTGTAGCCAAGCACGCGGCTGCGGCCCAGCTTCAAGTTCCGGACCGTCACGACATAGGCCAAATAGCCGAGCTCCCGTCCGGTTTCGATCAAGTCGGCAAAATTGTGCCGGTTGCCCCGGAACAGCTGGATATCGTCGTCGATCGTCAGAATGGCCAGCACCGGCTTGCCTTCGGGAACCGATTCCGTCTTGGCGCTTTCAGTCAGCGGCGCAGATGAAGTGGCGGCGTTCATGAGGATTCTTCCTTCCGGCGGAATTTGCTGAGATACAGGCAGTGATCCAGGATATATTCCAGCGAGGCGCGTCCCTGCTCCCGCAAAGCCGGATGCTTGAAGATCGACCGGCCGGGCTTGGCGTTCGCTTCGAACATCCAGACCTCGCCGTCTTGGTCGATGCCGATATCCAGACCCAGCTCGCCCAGCGTATGGTTGTAATTGCGCTCGATCGCCGCCGACAGTTTGACCGCCACCGCCTTCGCCTCTTGAAGCACGGTCTGCGCCCGGCTTCCGAACGTCCGGTTCAGCGCCTGCTCGGGCGTCATCAGCGAGCCGCCGTTTTTAATATGCGTGGTGACGCTGCCCCGGCCGGCTTTCTTGGCGCCGATTCCGGCGACGACCCACCGGTTGTTGCCGTCTTTGTGCATGTGGAACCGAAAGTCGATCGGGCATTTGTCGATTTCGATCAGCCGGATGCCTTGTTGCGCGACGTAACTCGCCAGTCCGCTGCCGTGCCGCGCCCGCAGCATCTTCATCAGGCTGTTGAACGAGGTAAACCGGAGCAGCACGTTTCCCGAGCCTTTCCGGTACCGGACGAAGTATCCCTTTCTCGGATGGTAGGTCAATCGGTAGATGCCGACTCCGAGGCTGCCGCTCGTCGGTTTGTAATACAGAAAGTGATGCTTCTCCAGCAATTCCTTCAGCTGCTCGGGCGTCGGGTTGTTGACCGATTCCGGCAGATGCTGCAGCGCTTCGGGGTCCTTTTCCAGCAGGGAATAGACGTCCGATTTGTTGAAAAAGCTCCAGTTGAAAAAAGGAATTTGCCTGCTTACGAAGCGCTCGCGAAGCGTCGCGATCGCCGAACCGTTCTCCGCCCGCCTGCTCGGAAGCCGGTTGTACACGACATCCGGCAGCGGGACCACCTTGCGGATCCAGCCTCCGCCGCCGTCCAGAAACCAGCCGTACACCGTTTCCTGTTGCCAGTTGATATCCCTCGGGGTGAAGGCGAAAAAGTAGCCTTTTTTCTGCCCAAGCGCAAGAAGCTGCTTGATAAATCCCGTTCGCAAGCCGAACGGAGCGGACGCGGAACCGTTCGAGTTGTCGGTCAAAATGCCGATTAACGGACCGAGCTGAATTTCCTCGTCGTCGTTGGTCAAATAAACGATTCCCGTTTTCGGTATCCGCACCGAACGCCTGAGCCCCGCCGACAAATAGACGTGGTTGCCTTTGCGCTTGACGGTGCGGACCTTCGCGGGGACGACGTCCCGGCCGAGCTTGACGTTAATCGATTTGCGTCCGTTCAGCTTGAGTTGCTTCGCGAGGGGGCTGGAGAGCCAGACGATTCGCTCCGGTTGCTGCGTGAAGTGAACGTTACACAAGGTCAAACTCATGAATTACCCTCCCAGATGGTCGAAGCAAGATATATCGGGCATAAGCAAGCGGCCGCTCTATGGCTGTCTGAGCCGCGGCGGCGCCGGCGCATGCCATTGCGGCGCGCCCGGGTTTGGCGTTTGCTTCCAGAAACCAGATTCGGCCGGAGCGGTCGATGCCGAAGTCGAGTCCAAGCTCGCAGAACCGTCCGAAAGCTTCCTCGAGCCGCTTGATGACGGCCGCGGAAACGCGCCGGATTTCTTGCAGCATCGATTCGCATTCCTTCTCTCCGAAGCGCGACGCCAGAAACGTCCGCGCATGGCGGGGGACGCCGCCGCCGTGCAGGTTGGCCGTCACATTGCCGGTCCGGCCGGCGCGGACCGCCATGCCCGCCAGCGTCCACCTGCCCTTCCCGTTCCGTTGCGCAAGCACGCGCAGGTCGAACGGATTGCCGTCGGCATCCGACAGCGAAAGAAGGGGCTGCATGATGTAAACTCTGCCGCCGATCCAGCGGTGAAGCCGCTCGATCGCCTCCTGGACGCTTAGGTTTTCGAGGCGGAAAGGGGCGTTGGCGGAGGTGCGTCCGCGGATCGTTACGGCGCCCTCGCCTGCGGCGGAACGGATCACCGCCGCGACCCTCCGGCCGTGCGAGCCGTTCGAAGGCTTGAGAAACACGGCTCCCCCATGAAGATCGAGCCAATCGGCCAACGCTTTTTTCCCCTTGTACAAAGCCGTCGGAGGAAGACGCGGAGCCAGAAGCGGATCGCGCGCCAAGATCCGGAACACCTCGGCTTTGCCGGGGAGCCGTCCGTTCAGCCGAACGACGGCATGCGCGCCCAGCATCCGGTTCAAGCTGCTACGGAACCGCCGCCGCTGCTCCGCATTGCCGGGCCAGGCACGGTCGTAGACGAGCGAAGGAACGGCGCGCTCTTCCCTGTGCCAGCCGCCTTTCGCCTGTGCCCATCTCCAGGCCTGAACGGACCGGCGGTCCGCATTCCAGGTCCAGGGCGCGAAGGCAAACACGTCGAGTCCGTAGCGCGGGGCCGCGCGCATGAGGCGGCGTATGAAATCCGACTCGGCGAAGGGAGGCGTCCCGTCGCGTTCGCAGATGAGTACGCCGAGTTCCCCGCGCTTTTCCGGCATGCCCGCCGGCAGGTTAGAAACCGGACAAAAATCGGGCATATTGAATCATCATCCGCACGGAAGGGCGGATTTTCCCCTCGTTTAATGGTGTGTTGTCTTTTTTGGACGGTTTGGAATTCACCTCAAGCAGCCAGATCTTTCCGCCGGTGTCGATTGCAAGATCAATCCCCAGTTCCCCAAAGTGCGCCGGAATGTGCGTGTCGATGCCCCGCGAGATTTCCAGCGCGGCCCGCGAAAGCCGGGCCAACGCGTCTTTCCGGTAGGCGGCGGGCAGATTGGATTTGGCCACGGCTTCCCGGACGGTGGCGAGCGTTCCGCCCCGCGCCAAATTCGATACGTAATGCTGATTGCCCGCGATCCGGCCGACGATGGACGTCACCGTCCATTTGCCGCCGGCATTTTTTTGCGTAAGCGCGCGAAAATCGATCGGGCGTCCGTCGCTGTCGATCAGCGTCAAGCCCTGCTGGATCAAATACCGCACCGTCTTCATCTTGGCGGCCATCGACGAGTAAAACTTGAGCAGGCTCGGGTACGTCTGCTTTTTCGTGCCGCCCGCCGTCGTGTATAAAGCCTGCCATCCGTCCGGGCCTTGCCGCGACAGGCGGATAATGCCTTTGCCGAGGCTTCCCCTAACGGGTTTCAGGAAGAGGACCGGATAGCGGGAACCCATGCTCTTCAGCGTCGCATATTGGCGCAGCAAGTGGGATTCGGGCAGGTAACGCCGCAGCGCCGCATCGTTTCCGAGCGCCTCGAACACTTCGGATTTGTCGAGGAACTTTTCGTTGAATACGTGCGCGTCGTACCGTTGCTTGATTTCCTTCATGAACCGCTGCACGGCGGGCAGGTTTTCCAGCTTCCGGGTGGTCAGCCGGTTGTTCACAATGTCCGGGGCGGGCAGCGATTTCCGTTGCCAGCCGGAATTGTAGATCCAGCCCTCCACCCCGTCATGGCCGGATCCGATGCCGGACGGAGTGAAGAAATATACGAAAGCGCCCTCGTTCCGGCAAGCGTAGGCAAGCTCCCGGCAAAACATCGTCATGTTTCCGAAAGGCTTGTCGGGCTGCTGCGGGAAGTCTCTGCTGACCAAAACGCCGATCAAAGGTCCAAGGGCGAGCGTCCGGGAAGCCGGGCGGTACTGCAGCCTTAGCGGAATTCCGGAAAAAATCCCCATCCGATTGGCCAGCGAATGATTGATGCGCAGACCGTCATATCGCGGCACGGACAAGACGGTTACGGTTTGCCTGAATGAACCGAATTTTAGCGTCAGTTGCTGCTGGGCCGGGATTTTGGCTTTCTTCATCACGGATTCCCCCAGCATCAGAACGTCTTCGGCCAGTATGCCGGAGCTGATGACCTGGACGTCGATTTTCGGGGTGGACATACATCGGTTCTCCTTCCACCGTGTCGAATGTCTAAGCGCGCGGCGCCCTTAGGTTTCTTTCCCGGGGGCATACGAGAATACTCCATCATATGAGGACATCTGTCCGTCGGTGATTGGCCACGCGAGTCGAAAAGGGTTATACTTATCGTACGGAACGGCAAAAGAAGGCTGCGCGAATGCGCAGGTTACAGGCATTGTTATGGCAAAGGGATGTTGAAGCTTGAACAACGATTGGTACGAACACAGTTTTGGGGAGGATTACCTTATCGTTTACCGCCATCGCGACTCGGCCCAGGCTCAGCGCGAAGTCGAGGCCATGATGGGATGGATGGAGCTTCCGCCGGGGGCGAGCGTGCTGGATGTCGGCTGCGGCATGGGGCGGCATGCGATGGCGCTGCGCGATCTCGGGTACGCCGTGACCGGGCTGGACCTGTCGGAGGTGCTGCTGGCGCATGCGCGCAGGAACGATCCCGGGCGCAGCATCCGATGGGTAAGGGGAGACATGCGCAAGCTTCCTTTTGAAGACAAGTCTTTCGATGCGGTGGTGAACTGGTTTACCTCGTTCGGCTACTTTTTCGAGGACGAAGAGAATGCGCGGGTGCTTGCCGAAATCGGCCGGGTACTGGCTCCCGGCGGGAAATTTTTGATCGATTTTTTGAATGCGGCCTATGTCGAACGCCATCTGGTGCCGCTGTCGGAGCGCACGGACGGGCCGACCGGCCTTCGCATCCGGGAGGAGCGGTTCATTCGTAACGGTTATGTCGTCAAAAAGATAGCCGTCTCGTCTCCGGACGGCGATGTGCGGAACTACGAGGAACGGGTGCGCCTGTTCGGACTCGAATCGTTCCGCAAGATGGCGGCCGAGGCGGGTCTGGTGCTGGAATCGGTGCGCGGCGGCTATAACGGCTCTCCGTACGATCCGGATCAATCGCCGAGATTGATTATGACGGGCAGGCGTCCGGCATGAGCGTCTCTTCCTTCGTGACGGAACACGGCAACGGCTGGCTGCGGATCAAGGTGCCGCTGCCCTTCTCCCTGAAATGGGTCAACGCCTACCTGCTGCCGTCGGACGGAGGCTGGACGCTGATCGATCCCGGACTCAGGTCGGCGGACGCGGAGGCGTGCTGGCAGGAGCTGCTGCCGCAGTTGGGAATCGGCTTTCGCGACATTGCGGCGATCGTGCTTACGCACCATCATCCCGACCACTACGGGCTTGCGGGATGGTTTCAGGAGCGGACGGGCGCGCCGGTCTATATGTCGGAATCGGCCCATAGGGCGGCGCTTAGGATGTGGGGCGAAGGCGAGACGTTTTCCGAGGAACTGGTTGCGGCGTTTCTGGCGTTCGGGCTGCCGGGGGAACGGGTTGCGGCCATGCGCGGCCATCTGGCCGGCGTCTTGTCCCAAGTGCTTCCGCATCCCGAAGACGTCCGGACGATCGTACCCGGGGAGGCGCTGCCGGTGGAGATGGCGGGGACGAACTGGCTGGCGATCGGAGGAGAAGGCCATGCGCCGGGGCACGTATCCTTCTACGATCCGCGCGGCCGGCGGATGCTGTGCGGGGACCAGGTGCTTCCGGACATTACCCCGAATATCGGCTGGCTCCCGGGGGGCGACCCCGATCCGCTGAAGTCTTACATAGAAAGTCTGGAGCGGCTGAGCGCCTATGACACCGTCATGGCGTTTCCCGGCCATCGCGATCCGTTCGCCGATGTTTCCGGCCGGATCGAAAGCACTATCCGGCATCACGACCGCCGGCTGCAGGCGATGTACGGAATCATCGCGGAGCAGGGGCCGATGACCCCGTTTGACGTGTGCGAGCGGGTTTTCGGCGCGCGGCTGAGCGGCAACGCGCATCAATTGCGCTTCGGGTTGGCCGAAACCATCGCGCATCTCGTCCGTCTGGAAGAAACGGGCCGCCTCGTAAGAATATTTAGCGAGACGCCCGGGGAAGGTTGTCCTGTCATCCGTTTCGGTGTGCCGTAAATCCGGTATCCAAAGACGAAGGCGCCCTGCCTAAGAGGAGGGCGCCTTCGTCTTTTATTCCGTATACATTCGTTCGTTGCCCCGTCCGCGCTGCGGTTCGCTTGGGATCAGACGCTTCCGCCGCCTTCCGCCCGGGCTTCCCGCTCCGCCTGCTTGCGGTGGGCGATGCGGCTCGAAGCGGCGGCGGCAATGGCTCCGACGATGTCGTCGAGAAAGGTGTGGATCTGGTTGTCGTTGCGGTCGTTCAGCTTTTTCAAAATCCCCGGCTTGAGCTTATCCACGTATCCGAAGTTCGTAAGACCGATGCTGCCGTATACGTTAACGATGCTGAGCGCAAGAATCTCGTCGCAGCCGTACAGCCCCTCGTCGTTCCAAATCATATTTTGCAGAGGCGGCAGCAGCTTTCCTTCCTCGGCCAGCATATCCAGTTGAATGCCGGTCAGCACGGCATTTTGCACTTCCCGCTTGGCCAAAACCGCTTCGACGTTCTCAATGCATTCATCCAGCGTGAGCTCGGGGAAATAATCCTTTTGGAGCAACATGACCAATTGGCCGATTTGTCCCTTGTTTACGCCCCGTTTCATCAGCCATTCCTCGGTTGCTTTTGCGACTTCTTTGCTGTTCAAACGATAAAGATTCGTATCGGACATTGCGGGCACCTCTTCCATCTCTGAATTGCGAAACTGCGCCGCTGCGGCCGCAAGCTCCCTCATACCGGACCGGGTCCGTCGCATCCGCCGTTCGGACCGCCGCAGCAAACGTTGGTTCATCGTCCCCATATCGCGGCCGGATCGACGCCGCATCCGACGTCCGGACCGAACGGCCGAAGCATCGGAGCCGCACGCTCGGTTCGCCGGGACAAACCTTTCATATCTTACGGCAGGGGCTCGTATACATAGTACTACAATCGGGGGGAATGGTGTTAACCGATAGCCCCAACAGGGAGGAATTGGTAATGTGGCCAAACGACCGTAAAAGCCGTTCAGGCAAGCTGCTTGCCGTCGCCTTGCTGCTGCCTTTGACAGCATGTGCGGCTGGCGGGCAAAGCGTGCGCAACGCATCCCCGATCGACCCGCCGCCGGCGGATGTGGAACAACAAATGCTGCAGGCGGCGGAAACGGCGCAGCAGGCGGGAACGCCGGCCGCTCCGCAAGCGGACGGTCAGGCGAACGGGCAATCGGATACCCGGACGGGCGCGCAGCCGGAAGCGCAGGCCTTGGCGCCGGCCCAGACCGAAACGGGCATCCAAGGAACGGGAAATCAGGCCAAAGAGCAAGGAGCCGACGCCGCGACCCAAGGGAAGGACGAACTGACCGTGTATTTGCAGGACCGCAACGGCTATCTGGCCCCGATGACCTTGAACCTGCCGGAGGACGGCAAGAGCAAGCTGTCTCAGGAGGAGAAGGCCGTCGCCTGGATGACTGCGGACCCGGCGCTGGCCGAGCAGCTTCCGCAAGGGTTCGCTCCGGTGCTGCCCCAAGGGACCAAACTAAGCTCGGTCGCCAAGGATGAGAAAACGGGTACCGTCACCCTCAATTTCGCCGAGCCGCTGCCCGAACTGCCTGCGACGCAGGAGCGAAAAACAATCGAAGCGCTGGTCTGGACGATGACGGAACTGCCGGGCGTACGGCAGGTCAAAATCGAAATCGCCGGCAAGCCGCTCCGCCAGCTTCCCGCTTCCGGCATTCCGCTCGCGGACGTGTTGACGCGAAACTTCGGCATCAACCTCGAGCAAGGAGAGGGCGTTCAGGCGAGCCGCTCCATGGCCGTCACGCTGTATTTCTCGGCGCAAACGGAGAACGGAGAAGGCTACTTCGTTCCGGTTACCCGCCTGGTCGAGCGGACCGAGGACAAGAGCCGCGCCGCGCTTCAGGAGTTGATCAAGGGCCCGTCCGACCAAAGCCATCTGCTCGCCGTCATGGCTCCGGATACGACCGTGGAACAGCTGGCGAAGGAAACCGACCAGATCAGCGTGTCGCTCAAAGACGCCGGCTGGGAACCGGAGCAGACCGTATCTTCGGAAATGGTGCAGGCGGTCGTGCTGACCGTAACCGAAACGGCGGGGGTGCCGAAAGTTCACATTACGCTGAACGGCACAGACCAGCTTGCCGATTCCGGCGGGCATTCGTATGCGGAAACGGTAACCCGTCCGGAACGGATTAACGCCTTGTCCCGTTAACATCGTCTCTCTCCCGTTGTTTCCATTTTTAACAGAATATACCTCGGGTGGAATCCGGGGCGGGCCGCATGGCGGCGCGGGAGTGCTTTTGTCCGCGGACTTTGGTAAAATGGGAGAGATTTGACGAGAGTTCAGGAGGAATATCCGATATGCGATCCGACGGAAGGCAGGCCCGCGAATTGCGGCCGTTTGCCGTAACGCTTCATCCCAATAAATTCGCGGAGGGCTCGGTGCTCATCGAGATGGGCGACACGAAAGTCTTGTGCACGGCCACGGTGGACGAGAAGGTTCCCCCGTTTCAGAAAGGCCAGGGCAAAGGCTGGATTACGGCCGAATATTCGATGCTGCCCCGTGCGACGCAGACGCGCAATCCCCGGGAGGCGAGCCGGGGCAAGCTTAGCGGGCGCACGATGGAGATTCAGCGTCTCATCGGCCGCGTGCTGCGGTCCGTCGTCCGGCTGGATGCGTTGGGCGAACGGACCATTACGCTGGATTGCGACGTCCTGCAAGCGGACGGAGGGACCCGGACCACTTCGATCACCGGCTCGTTCATCGCGCTTGCGCTGGCCGTACATAAGCTGTCCCAGACCGTATCTTTTCCCGTCTATCCGATCACCGACTATCTGGCTTCGGTCAGCGTCGGGCTGCTGCAGGGACAAACGCTGCTCGACCTGAATTACGAAGAGGACTCCAAGGCGCAAGTGGACATGAACGTCGTCATGACCGGCTCCGGAGCGTTCGTTGAGATTCAGGGGACCGGCGAGGAATCGCCCTTTACGCGCGCCGAGCTGGACGGCCTGCTGGGGGTCGCCGAAGAAGGCATCCTGAAGCTGATCGAGATGCAGCGGGAAGTGCTGGGCGAAGCGGGACTTCGAATCGGGACGGTGCAGGCATGATCGGCGCGGGGGACACGTTGCTGGTCGCGACGCGCAACCGGGGCAAGACGCGGGAGTTCCGCGCCGCGTTCGCGACGCTCGGCATCGAGGTCAAGGATTTGAACGAGATCGGGGAACTCCCGGAAATCGCGGAGACGGGGACGACCTTTTACGAGAATGCGCTGATCAAAGCGCGCGCGGCGTCGGCCGCCGCCGGGCTTCCGGTGTTGGCCGACGACTCGGGCCTGTGCGTCGACGCGCTCGGCGGCGCGCCGGGCGTCTATTCGGCGCGGTATGCCGGCGAGGGCGCTTCCGACGCGGACAACAACGCGAAGCTGCTGCGGGAGCTGGCGGCCGCAGGCGCCACGGTGGACGCGGCTTCGCTGGGGGCGGAGAAAGCGCCTGACGGTGCGAAGCTGCTCAGTCCCGCGCGTTTCGTCAGCTCGCTCGTGCTGTACGAGCCTGACGGGGACCGCATTACCGCGGCCGAAGGCACGGTCGAGGGTGCGATCATCGACCGGCCCGCCGGAGCCGGCGGGTTCGGCTACGATCCGCTCTTCTGGCTTCCGTCCTTCGGCAAGACGATGGCGGAAATCTCGCTTGAGGAAAAAAACGCGATCAGCCACCGGGGGCGTGCGCTCAGGAAGCTGCTTGCGCAGCTTGAGCGGTAGAGACGATATGGAAATCCCTACGGGACGAAAGGACCGCGCTGAGGATGCGGCGCTTTGGGCGCGGCTCTCGCGGGGTCCTTCGTTGTTTTTATACGATCGAGACGCGGTAGCGCCGCAGCCAAAAATCGAACTGCAGCAAATACGCGAACAGCTGCGGGGCCGACATCAGCTGTCCGAACCACGGCAGATGGGAGCGCGCGTCGGCGGTCGCCAGCAGCCGGCGGATATGCGCCTTGTCGATCAGCGGAAGCAGCGGCGAGCCGGCGTCTTCGAGCCGCTCGGACAGCAGGGAGCGGACGGTCTCCAGGTATGCGGGATTGTGCGTTTTCGGGTAGGGGCTCTTTTTGCGGTACAGGACGTCGTCCGGCAGCACGCCCGCCAGCGCGCGGCGCAAAATGCCTTTTTCGCGGCCGCCCGCCGTTTTCAGCGTCCAGGGAATGTTGAACACGTATTCGACGAGGCGGTGATCGCAGAACGGAACCCGCACTTCGAGCCCCGCCGCCATGCTCATCCGGTCTTTGCGGTCCAGGAGCGTCGGCATAAAGCGCGTGATGTTCAGATAGGACATCGTGCGCATCCGCTGCGCGTCCTCGTCTTCCCCCGGCAGCTTCGGCACTTCCGCCAGCGCCTCGGCGTACCGGTCGGAGACGTATTCCAACGGACGAATATGGCCCTTGAGCTCGGGCGAGAGCACGCTTTCCCTAAGATCGGTTGCCAGCGACCACGGGAACGTCGACGCCGTCAGCGCCTCCCGGCGGTGAAACCAGGGATAGCCTCCGAACACTTCGTCGGCCGCTTCGCCGGAGATGGCGACGGTGGCATCCTTCTTGATCTCGCGGCAGAACAAGTACAGGGACGCGTCGATGTCCGCCATGCCGGGGTAATCCTTGGCCAAAACGGCAGTCTCCAGCGCCTCCACCAGCTCGGGCGTATCGAACTGGACCAGATGATGAGCGGTGCCCAGAAATTCGCTCATTCGCTTGATCCAGGGCGCGTCCGAATTCGGCTGAAAATCGTGCGCGGTAAAGTGCTTGTCGTTGTCCACGTAGTCGACCGAATACGTATGGACCCGGCCTTGCCCCGTTTCGGCATAATAACGGACGGCAAGCGCCGTGAGCGCGCTCGAATCGAGGCCGCCGGAGAGCAGCGTGCAGACGGGCACGTCGGAGACGAGCTGCCTTCGCACCGTATCGTCCAGCAGTTCGCCGACTTTCTCGGCCGTTGCGCGCTCGTCGTCCTCATGCGGCCGGCTCTTGAGCCGCCAGTAGGCGGTAATCCGCATGCCGCTGCGGTCGTAAGTCAGACAGTGCCCCGGCTTCAGCTCCGATATGCCCCGCCATATGCCGACGCCCGGCGTCCGCGCGGGGCCCAGGGCAAACAGCTCGGCAAGACCTTCGCCGTCCACTTCGGCCGGAACGTCCGGGTGCGCCAGTATCGCCTTCGGTTCCGAACCGAACAGGAGCCTGCCTTCTTCCCGCCGATAAAAAAGCGGCTTGACGCCAAGCCGGTCCCTCGCCATGAACAGTTGTTCCTCGTCCGTCCGCCATATCGCGAAAGCGAAGATGCCGTTCAATTTTTCCACGCAGGCGGGTCCCCATTCCACATAGGCCAGCAGCAGCACTTCCGTATCGCAGGTCGTGCGGAAGGCGTAGCCCAGCCGTTCAAGCTCCTTTCGCAGCTCGAGCGCATTGTAGAGTTCCCCGTTGTAGACGATCACGCAATCCCGATCTTCCGCGTATTTGGTCGGACGTACCATCGGCTGGGCGCCGTTTGCGGGATCGATCACGCTCAGCCTGCGGTGGCCGAATGCGCAGTGCTTGGTCAGCCAGGTTCCCGACGCATCGGGCCCGCGCAGCTGCATGGTCTCCGTCATCTTTTCCACAATGTTCGCATGTTTGGTCAAATCTTCATTCCAGTCGATCCAACCGGTAATGCCGCACATGTCGTTCATCCCTCTCCGTTTTGTCCATCCGGGCACGGTAAAGCCGGGATATTTATCCCGATTACACTGTATTCCGCAGCATGTTGTCTTGACTCCGAAAAAGCATGAAACCCGGCCGGATGGTTACCCTATGAGGGTGAGAAAGGAGGCTGCGGCAATTGGAGAACGAGTCGAACGCCGGACAGGAGCGCAAGACGTATTACGTCGCGGTCGGAGCGGGACAAGTGTTGGAGGACCGGGAAGCGGCCGCTTTTGAATTCGAGATACGGGCCAGCGACGAGGAGCTGAACAAGCTGCAGGAGATGTTCGGCGAGCTGTCGAGCGCGGACGAAGCGGCGGCCTTTCATTTTTCCAGTGCGCTGAGCGTGAGCGAAGAGCGCAGAGACGCCGACTATAACGCCCAGCTAAAAGGGATTTATGGGTATTTGCACCGGCTCGGTACGGAAGAGACGAAACGGTATATCGAATCGATGGGCATTTTGGACGATTGACGCATCCTTGGAAAGGAGACAGGACAATGGGAGAAAAGTACAAGAAAAACAAAGGCAATCAATACGCCAAGCGCGGCGAGGAATTCGCCGAAGAGACGATCCGCCGCACCAACGATGCGCCTCATCCGGCGCAGAACGCGCCGGCTACGCCGCACAACCGGTAACCGGAAAAGGGGCTGTCCCAAAGGGTAAATCCTGGCCTGACGGACCGGTCGGGCGGAATATTTGCTTTTCAAACGGAGAACAAGTTTCGATTGCGATGCGATGCCGGGCGGCTGCCCGGCATTTTGCGTTTGGTTGCGTCCGGCGATGCCGTTCGCTGCCATGCGGGATTTATGCATAAGCTACAATCGGGCTTTCGAAGTTTGGGCTTCGCGAACAATGACACGGTGCAAAAAAGCGGCTATGATGAGGGTAATCTTTAGCGTACTGATGAGGAGGGACGCCCCCATGATTCATAAAGCGATCACCGGAACGAAAACGATGGTCGTCAGCCCTCATCATCTGGCCTCCGCGGCCGGAGCGCGGATTTTGCAGAAGGGCGGCAACGCCTTCGACGCCGCGGTTGCGGTTAGCGCCTCTCTGGCCGTCGTTTATCCGCATATGACCGGGCTCGGCGGCGATTCCTTCTGGCTGCTGCACAGCGTCAGGGACGGCGGCATCCGGGCCTACAATGCGAGCGGCCGTTCGGGACACCGCATCACCCGGGACCTGTTCGCGGGCGAGGCGGCGATTCCGCACAGAGGCATCCGCAGCGTCATTACGGTGCCCGGCATGGTAGACGGATGGGACGCGGTGCACCGCGAATACGGCAGGCTGGCTTGGAGCGAAGTGCTGGAACCTGCCATCGGTTACGCGCTGGAAGGCTTCCCGGTATCGGTCGACCAGCATGAGAATACGGCAAGCCGATTTTCCGTTTTGGCCGCCGAGCCGTATACTTCGGACATTTTTCTCCCGAATGGCCGCGTTCCCCGCGCAGGCGAGAGATGGGTGCAAACCGCGCTCGGCAACAGCCTCCGGGAGCTTGCGCAAAAAGGCCGCGACGCCTTCTACAAAGGCAGTCTGGCCAAAGCGATCGTCGCTTCGCTGCAGGAAAGAGGCGGGCTGCTGACGCTGGACGATTTTGCGGGGCATTCGGGCGGCTGGGTAACGCCGGCAACCGGATCGTACCGCGGGTATGAGCTTTATCAACTGCCGCCCAATTCGCAGGGATTTACCGGCATTATGACGATGCAGATATTGGAGCGGTTCGATTTGGCCGCGATCGAGCACGGTTCCTTCGAATACTATCATCTGCTGATCGAAGCGTTGAAGCTGGCGTTCAAGGACCGCGACCGTTATCTCAGCGATCCCGATTTTACGGCGATACCGCTTGAGAGGCTGCTTTCCAAGGCGTATGCGGCCGAACTGGCCGGGCAGATCGATAGGCAGCGCGCAAGAGAGGTTGCGACCCGACCGGTCGGCAGCGATACCGCGTATGCGGCGGTCGTCGACGGGGAAGGAAACGCCGTTTCGTTTATCCAAAGCCTGTATTTCGAATTCGGTTCGGCGGTGACGGCCGGCGAAACGGGCATTTTGCTCCAGAACCGGGGCTCCTTTTTCTCGCTCGACCCGAATCACGTCAACAGGCTGGAGCCGAACAAGCGGACGTTCCATACGCTGATGCCGGCGATGGCGTGCAGGGACGGCAAGCCGTATATTTTGTACGGGACGCAGGGGGGCGAAGGCCAGCCGCAAACGCAGACCGCGCTGCTTACCCGGATGATCGATTACGGGATGAATCCGCAGCAGGCCGTCTCCGAGCCCCGCTGGCTTTGGGGCCGCACTTGGGGCGAACCGACGCAGGAACTGCGGCTGGAAAGCCGGATTGCCGAACCGGTCAGACATCGGCTGCGGGAGGCGGGGCATCTTGTTCGAACCGTTCAGGCATACGACGGCGCGGTCGGCCATGCGCATGCCATCCAAATCGACGACCACGGCTTCCGCATCGGCGGCACCGATCCGCGCTGCGACGGCGCGGCGATCGGGTGGTAGGCCGGCCGGCGCGCCATCGGAAAAAACGGTCGCAACCGCCGGAGCGTTCGTCTTTCCTCTGGCGGTTGGACCATGATTTTTTTAAATCCTCCAAAAATCCCCTTGTGAAAAACGAAAGATTTATGTTAAAATGATCGAGCTGTGTCCCAGTAGCTCAGTTGGATAGAGCATTCGCCTTCTAAGCGAACGGTCGGGGGTTCGAATCCCTCCTGGGACGCCAGCGATACATAAGGCAATAGGCCTCCCGCGTTTCGGCGCGGGGGGCTTTTTTCTGCGACGGATGCCGTCCGCCGAGGCCTCAGCCGCCAAGTAGTCCGTCCAGTACCTCACACGATTCGCAAGAGAGTCGGTAGCCTTGTTGGTTTAAGAGCCGGCCGACAGGGCCGATCGAAAAAGCCGGTCGAAGGGCAGGATCGTGGTTTTCGTCGTCCGGGGAGCGTCCGGCGTCGGTCGAGGAGGAGCGTAGTGGGAATTGCCCATTTTTCGGAAATGGATGTATACTGAACGGTAGTTGCATGAAGCCGAATGAAGGAGGGCGACCGCATGCGATATTTGCTCCCCTACATACGCAAGCACGGCATGCTTTTTCTCCTTGCGCTGCTGTTCGTCTCTTGCGAGGCGCTGTGCGATCTGCTGCAGCCGACGCTTATTTCCCGGGTAATCGACGAGGGCGTTGCCGAACGGGATCTGGGCGCCGTGCTGCGGTTCGGCGGGGTGATGCTGCTTGTGACGGCGGCGGGAGCCGTCTTTGCGTCGGGACGCAACATTTTGGCCAGCCGGGTGTCGCAACGCTTCTCGGCCGAGCTTCGGGGAGACCTGTTCCGCAAAATCCAGTCGCTTTCCTTTATCAATTTCGACCGTATCGACAAAGCGTCGCTCGTGACGCGGCTGACCAACGACGTGACGCAGGTGCAAAACTTCGCCAACGGCATGATGCGGATCTTCGCCAAGGCTCCGATTCTGGGGGTCGGCAGCCTGATCATGGCCATGCGCCTGAATCCGGAACTGTCGTGGATTTTTGCCGTCGTCGTTCCGGTCGTGGGAATGCTGATCGCGTTGAACTTGAATATCGGCTTCCCGCTGTTCGCGAAAGTTCAGGCCTCGCTCGACCGGCTGAACGGCATGATTCGGGAGTATTTGGCCGGGGTGAGAGTGGTCAAGGCGTTTAACCGATTCGATTACGAAACCGGCAAATTCGCCGGCGTCAACGCCGAATACCGCGGCCGCTCCGAAACCGCGCTGCGCGTAATGGCCGTCTTTAACCCGCTCATCGCGCTGACCGTCAATTTCGGCATCGTCGCGGTTCTCTGGTTCGGCGCTAGCGGCGTAAGCAAAGGCGGCATGCAGGTTGGCCACATCGTCGCGTTCGTGAACTACATGACGCAGATTTTATTTTCCCTGATGACGATTTCGATGGTGTTCAACATGTTCGTGCGCGCCAAAGCGTCCGCCGCCCGCATCGGCGAAGTGTTCGCCGAAACGAATCCGATGAAGTGGCGGGACGAGCGGTTTGCGGACGGCGCGGCAGGCGGCAAAGTCGAATTCGAAAACGTGAGCTTCTCCTATGGCGGAGCGGATGGAGAAACCGTTTTGAAATCGGTTTCTTTCGCCTGCATGCCCGGCGAAACGGTCGGCATTATCGGCTCCACCGGCTCGGGAAAAAGCACGCTCGTCCATCTCATCCCGCGCTTTTACGATGCGACGGAGGGCCGGGTGCTGGTGGACGGCCGCGACGTGTCTTCCGTCGATCCCCGTCTCCTGCGGGACAAGGTGGCGATTGTGCCGCAGGAGGCGGTGCTTTTTTCCGGCACCATATTGGATAATATCCGGTTCGGGAACGAGCGCGCAACGATGGAGGAAGTCTATGAGGCGGCGCGCGTCGCGCAGGCCCACGAGTTCATCTCCCAAGCTCCCGAAGGCTATCATACTCGGCTCGGTCAGGGCGGCGTCAATCTGTCGGGAGGCCAAAAACAGCGTCTCTCCATCGCCAGGGCGCTCGTCCGCAAGCCGAGTATTCTCATCTTGGACGACTGCACCAGTGCGCTCGATCCGACGACGGAAGCGGCGCTGAAGGCGGCGCTCCGGACGTATGCCAAAGGGATCACGTGTTTTGTCATTGCGCAACGAATCGCGACCGTCATGGACGCGGACCGGATTATCGTCATGGAAAACGGCGAAATCGCGGGCATTGGCACGCATGAGAAGCTGCTGAAGGAAAACCGGATTTACCGGGAAATTTACCGTTCCCAAATCGGCGAGGAGATGGAAAGCCATGCCGTCTGCGAATGACGCGAGCAGAGGAGCGCCGGCCGAATCCAAGGCAACCGTTCCCATCGGACCGGGAGGCCCGAGGGGGCTAAGGGGAGGTCCCGTCCAGAAACCGAAAAATTTTAAAGGCACGGTCCGGCGGCTGTGGAGCTATTTTGGCAACGAGAAGAGACGGCTTGCGGCGGTGTTCGCTTTTGTGCTGGCCGATTCCGCGCTGACGCTCCTCGGCCCTTACCTGATCGGCGTAGCCGTCGATGCGATCGCGGATACCGGCGGCGTCGATTTCAAGGCGCTCGATTTGGCGCTCTTGGCGCTCGTGGCCGCTTATGCGGCCGATGCGGGCCTGACCTTTTTTCAGGGCTGGCTGATGGCGGGCATCTCCCAGCGCATCGTCGAGCGGCTGCGCTCGTCGCTGTTCGCCAAGCTGCACAAGCTGCCGCTCGCCTTTTTCGACACCCGCAGCCACGGCGAAGTGATGAGCCGGCTGTCCAACGATATCGACAACGTCAGCACGACCGTTTCGCAGACGACCGCCCAATTGATGTCGGGCCTGATCGCGATTGCCGGTTCCCTGGTCATGATGCTGGCGCTAAGCCCGCTGCTGACGCTGGCGACGCTGATTACGGTGCCGCTGGTGTTTCTGCTTGCCCGGACGATCACGAAGCGGACGAAGCGGCTGTTTAAGGAGCAGCAGGCGCAGCTCGGCGCCTTAAACGGTCATATCGAGGAAACGATCTCGGGCATGCTGGCCGTTAAGGCGTTCAACCGGGAAGACAAGGCGATCGAGCAATTCGACGGCTTGAACGCCAAATTGGCCGAAACCGGCACCCGGGCGCAAATCTGGTCGGGTTTTCTGATGCCGCTGCTCGGCGTCATCAACAATATCGGCTTTGCCGCCGTCGCCCTTGCCGGCGGGACGCTTGCGGTCAGGGGGCATATTACGGTCGGGGTCATCGCCAGCTTTCTGAGCTACTCCCGCCAATTCGTTCGCCCGTTGAACGATATCGCCAGCATGTATAATACGCTGCAGGCCGGCATTGCCGGAGCGGAGCGGGTGTTCGAGGTGATGGAGCAGGAAGAGGAGGCGGAAGATGTCCGGGGAGCGGCCGTGCTCCAAGGAGCGAAAGGACATGTCGTCTTCGACAACGTCTCGTTCGGTTACCGGCCCGAAGTGCCGATCGTCAGCAACCTCAGCTTCGAGGTTCCCGCGGGCAGCAGCATTGCGCTTGTCGGACCGACGGGGGCGGGCAAGACGACCATCGTGAATTTGCTGACCCGTTTTTACGAAGCGACCGGAGGACGGATTCTCATCGACGGAAAAGACATCCGCGAGTATACGCGCGACAGCCTGCGGCGGGCGTTCGGCGTCGTTCTGCAGGATACGTACCTGTTCTCGGGCACCATTGCGGACAACATCCGATACGGCAGGCCGGAGGCGACGGACGCCGAGGTGAAAGCCGCCGCCGCGGCGGCCCGCGCGGACGCGTTCATCCGCCGCTTGCCCCTCGGTTATCAAACCCCGATCTCCGAGAACGGCAGCAATCTCAGCCAGGGCCAGAAGCAGCTGCTGGCCATTGCCAGGGTCATGCTGGCCAATCCTTCGATTCTCGTTTTGGACGAGGCGACAAGCAGCATCGATACCCGGACCGAGCTGCAAATTCAAGCGGCGCTGCTGGATGCCATGAAGGGAAGAACGGCCTTTATCATCGCGCACCGTCTCAGCACGATCCGCGACGCCGACCGGATTCTCGTCATCGAACGCGGCCGGATCGCGGAGGCAGGAACGCACGACGAGCTCGTCCGCAAGGAGGGTGGCGTTTACGCCCGCATGGTCGCGAGCCAGTTTAAGCCCGTCCGGGCGCGGGCCAATTAGCGCGGCGCAACGCCAACCCTGTGATTGTGCCGCTTGGACGAAATCTTTTTCGATTTTCGTTAATTGTTTGTATAGGAGGAATTTAGATGCAGCATAATAAGCAAGCAAACACGGAGGTGATAATCATGGCAGACAATCGCAACTCGAACCAACTCGTCGTGCAACAAGCTCGGGCTGCATTGGAACAACTGAAATTCGAAGTGGCCCAACAGCTCGGCATCCAAATTCCGCAAGACGGGTACTACGGAAACATGATCACTCGCGATACCGGACGCATCGGGGGCAATATCACCCGCCGTCTGGTTGAAATAGCTGAGCAACAGCTTGCGGGACGCTTTTGATCATGGAGTCCGCTCGGTTCTGAAGCCGGGCGGGCTTTTTTCCTTTGCCGGAAACGCGTTCGGTGCCCGAAAGGACTATATAATATAGTAGAGAAAACATAGTAGAGAAAACCGGCTCAAAAAGAAGATCGGAAAACGGCGCCGCAAATCCAAAAGAAAAAGTTGATTTTCGCAGGCCGGCTGTGCTATTATTTTCTTGCTATCTCATTTGCGGGTGTAGTTCAATGGTAGAACGCCAGCTTCCCAAGCTTGAGGCGAGGGTTCGATTCCCTTCACCCGCTCCATACGATTGACCCGAGAAGCCTTGTTCAACAAGGTTTTTTCTGTTTATTGAAAGCGCAAGCGCCGGACGGACGCATTCGAAGGGAATTTTCCCATTTGTCCGGCGTTCATGGTATAATGCGGGTGAATCGGCAGAGGAAGCCGGACAGCCGGCAGGAAGGGGCGCTGCGTGACCGAATCCCAGAAGGACAACTTGGTCCTGTTTCCCAAGACGTTGGATTATTACCAAATCCAGCTGACGCGCATGCTGGAGACGGAACGCTTCGGCGACGCCAAAGCGCTGCTTGCCTTTTTGCTGCAATGCGGCGGGGAAGCCGAGCGCCATCACGCCGAATGGGAAGCGCTGCTCGGCTGGCTCGAGGCGGCGTTTCCGGATGCGAAGGAAGAAAGGCCCGGCGGCCCCGAAGCGAAGGACGACGGCCTGGAGGACGCGGAGGAGTCGTTCCGCCGCCGTCTGAACGAGCGGTCCGAGCAGGATGCGGATTACGTTCCCCGGTTGCTTAAGGCGCTGGAAGCGGCCGAAGATCCGGAACAGCAATTGCTTGTTCTCGGCCAGCTCTCCCATCTGGAACACCGGGATATCGAGCCTGGGCTGCGCCGCTTTTTGGAGGCGGACGAGCATTATCCCGCCGTGCAGTTCAAGGCGCTGCAGGTGCTGCGCAAGCAAGGCGCGTCGGGGCCGGTCGCGCTATGGCGCGAAGGCGAGAGGCTCGCGGTCGAGGCGGAGGCGACGCCGCTTTCGTTCGATGAATTTCCTCCCGCCGTGCAGACGGTGCTGGAACGGGTGCGGCAGGCCGCGGAAGTGTCCGATCCGACGCTGTCGTATTTTGCCGAGGAGATGTGGAAAGAGTGCGTACAAGCCGCTTACGGCACGCCCGTCTACCGGCGGATGACGGACGATGACGACCGCTCGTGCGATCTGTGGGCGGCGGCGCTGCATCAATTTCTCATAGAGAAGCTTCACGGGCGGGCAAGCGACGAAGAGGTCCGCGAGCAATACGGAATAACGGGAGAACTTCGGTTTCCGTACGAGCAGGCGCTGCGCTGGCTGCGGCAATTTGCGGGCGAATCCGGCCCCGCTACGTGACAAGGCGAAACCTATCTCCCGGCCTTGAAAAGCTTCAAATAGTTGTATATACTAGAATGGTTTATGTAAAACGGTCGCATGGAGCGGCAAGTACCTTCGGAGGGGAAAGCAAATCATGAAAGCAAATTGGGAAAAAATAGAGAAGAATGTAGGCGTTCTTGAGGTGGAAGTCGACGAGGAACGGGTTGCGGAAGCGCTGAACAAGGCGTTCCGCAAAGTCGTAAACCGAGTCAATGTGCCCGGGTTCCGCAGAGGCAAGGTGCCGCGGCCGATCTTCGAGGCGCGCTTCGGCGTCGAAAGCTTGTATCAGGACGCGATTGATATTTTGCTGCCGTCCGCATACAGCGAAGCCGTCGACCAAACCGGCATCTTCCCGGTAGACCGTCCGGAAGTGGACGTGGAGCAATTCGGCAAAGGCAAGCCGTTCAAGTTCAAAGCGAAGGTGACGGTCAAGCCGGAAGTGAAGCTCGGCCAGTACAAAGGCATCGAAGTGGCGGCGCCCGATCTTGAAGTGACCGAAGAGGAAATCGCGAAAGAGCTGGAGCGCTTGCAACAACGCCATGCCGAACTGGTTGTCGTCGACGAAGGTCCGGCACAGCAGGGCGACATCGCCGTCATCGACTTCGAAGGCTTTCTGGACGGCGTTCCGTTCGAAGGCGGCAAAGGCGAGCGCCACTCGCTGGAGCTTGGTTCCGGCACGTTTATCCCCGGCTTCGAGGAGCAAGTCGTCGGCATGAACATCGCCGAGGAGAAGGACATCACCGTTACGTTCCCGGAGAACTACCACGCGGAGAACCTGGCCGGCAAAGAAGCCGTGTTCAAAGTCAAACTGCACGAAATCAAACGCAAGAACCTGCCTGCGCTCGACGACGAGTTCGCCAAGGACATCAGCGAGTTCGAGACGCTGGATGAATACAAAAAGGATTTGGAGAGCAAGCTGAAGGAACGTAAAGCCAAAAATGCCGAAGCCGCCCGCGAAGCGGAAGCGATCAGCAAGGCTTCGGAAGCGGCCGAAGTCGACATTCCGGAGGTGATGATCGACAACGAAGTCGAAAACATGCTGAAGGATTTCGAAAGCCGCCTGAAAATGCAAGGAATGAACCTGCAGCTCTACTACCAGTTCAGCGGACAGGACGAAGCGGCGCTCAAGGCGCAAATGAAGGCCGACGCCGAAAAGCGCGTCCGCAACAACCTGGTGCTCGAAGCGATTGCGACGGCCGAAAATCTGGACGTTTCCGAAGATGAGTTGAACGAAGAACTGGAAAACCTGTCCAAAATGTACAGCCGTTCCGTTGACGAGCTTCGGCAGATTTTCTCCTCCAACGGCTACCTTGAAACGTTGAAAAGCGATCTGAAAGTTCGCAAGGCGGCGAAGTTCGTCGTGGACAACAGCAAGACCGCCTAAGACCGGGCGTGGCACATATGGACAAGGCACGTGTTTACCGCGTGCCTTGTTTTTACCCTTGCAAGCCGTACATACATAAGGATAAATAACCGGGCACGGAGCGGACGCGGGACCGGGACGCTCGTCAACATGACATTCGGATGGTAACGTGTTAGAATAGTACCGATGCTCGAAGTCCACTAAAGAGAAGAGGTTGGATAACATGAATTTGGTGCCTATGGTCATCGAACAAACCAATCGAGGGGAACGCTCCTACGACATCTATTCCCGGCTGCTGAAGGACAGAATCATTTTTCTGGGCAGTGCGATTGATGACGATGTCGCCAACCTCATCATCGCGCAATTGCTGTTTTTGGCCGCCGAAGACCCGGAAAAGGACATCAGCCTCTACATCAACTCTCCGGGCGGATCGGTTACGGCCGGTTTAGGTATATATGACACGATGCAATACATCAAACCGGATGTCAGCACGATCTGCGTCGGCATGGCCGCCAGCATGGGCTCGCTGCTGCTTGCGGCCGGAGCTCCGGGCAAGCGCTACGCGCTGCCCAACAGCGAAATCATGATTCACCAACCGCTCGGTGGAGTAAGAGGGCAGGCTTCCGATATCAAAATCCACGCCGATTGGATTTTGAAAACCAAAGAAAAGCTGAACCGCATATACGTGGAGCGTACCGGCCAACCGTACGAGAAAATCGAACGGGATACGGACCGGGACAACTTCATGAGCGCTGAAGAAGCGCTGGCCTACGGTTTGATCGACAAGGTCATTGCCGCTCCCGTCAGCGGATAAAGGAGGGTAACGTAACCATGTTTAAATACAACGATGAGAAAGGCCAGCTCAAATGTTCGTTCTGCGGAAAACCGCAAGAGCAGGTCCGCAAATTGGTCGCCGGTCCCGGCGTCTATATATGTGACGAATGCATCGAGCTGTGCACCGAAATCGTCGAGGAGGAACTCGGCCACGAAGAGGAGCTCGATCTGAAGGACATTCCGAAGCCGAAGGAAATTTGCGCCATTCTGGACCAGTACATCATCGGCCAGGATCAGGCGAAAAAATCGCTTTCCGTTGCGGTATACAACCACTACAAACGGATCAACACGAACAGCAAGGTCGACGACGTCGAGCTGTCCAAGAGCAACATTCTGCTCGTCGGCCCGACGGGCTCCGGCAAGACGCTGCTCGCGCAGACGATGGCCAAAATCCTCAACGTTCCGTTCGCGATCGCAGACGCGACTTCCCTTACGGAAGCGGGTTACGTGGGCGAAGACGTGGAAAATATTTTGCTCAAGCTGATCCAAGCGGCCGATTACGATGTGGAAAAAGCCGAACGCGGCATCATTTACATCGACGAGATCGACAAGGTCGCCCGCAAGTCGGAAAACCCGTCCATTACCCGCGACGTTTCCGGCGAAGGCGTGCAGCAGGCGCTGCTCAAAATTTTGGAGGGAACGGTGGCTTCCGTGCCTCCGCAAGGCGGACGCAAGCATCCCCACCAAGAATTCATCCAAATCGACACGACGAACATTCTGTTCGTGTGCGGCGGCGCGTTCGACGGGCTGGAGTCGATCATCAAGCGCCGCATCGGCAAAAAAGTCATCGGCTTCAACGCTTCTTCCGACGGCCAGCGCGAGCTGAAGCCGGGCGAATATTTGTCGCTCGTGCAGCCGGAAGACCTGCTGAAGTTCGGGCTGATTCCGGAATTCGTAGGCCGTCTGCCGGTGATTTCTTCGCTGGAGCCGCTGGACGAAGCGGCGCTGGTGCGCATTTTGACCGAGCCGAAGAACGCGCTCGTCAAGCAATATCAAAAGCTGCTCGAAATGGACAACGTCAAGCTGGAATTCGAGCCCGCGGCGCTTGAGGAAATCGCGAAAGAAGCGATCAAGCGAAACACGGGCGCGCGCGGACTTCGGGCCATCATCGAAAGCATTATGCTTGAGGTGATGTATGAGGTTCCGTCCCGCGACGACGTGACGACTTGCGTCATCACCGAAAAGGTGGTCAAGGAGAAAATCGCTCCCGAACTGACCTTGAAGAAAGGCAAGAAAAAAGAAGAAAGCGCGTAAGGCCGCTTATCCGACCGGATACGGCGCGTCTTGCCGCATAAAGCCTGCCGGTTCCACCCTTCACCTTCGCCTCGGCGCGGGCGGGGGGTGGATTTGGCGTATAAAGGGAGATTGGAGAACATGTACTTACGTACCGACACCGTGCCCGTCCGGGTGGGGAACTTGACGATCGGCGGGAACAACCAGGTCATCGTGCAGAGCATGTGCACGACGAAGACGGCGGATGTGAAGGCGACCGTCGCCGAGATCAAGCGGCTGGAAGAAGCGGGCTGCCAACTGGTGCGCGTAACGGTCAACAATAAGGAAGCCGCGGAAGCGATCAAGGCGATCAAACGGGAAATCTCGATCCCGCTGGTGGCGGACATTCATTTCGACTACCGCCTGGCGCTTGCGGCGATCGAAAACGGTATCGACAAAGTGCGGATCAACCCCGGCAATATCGGCAGGCGAGAAAAGGTGGAAGCCGTCGTCAAGGCCTGCAAGGAGCGGGGAATTCCGATCCGCATCGGCGTGAACGCGGGCTCGCTCGAACACCATCTGCTCGAAAAATACGGCTATCCGACGGCGGAAGCGATGGTGGAAAGCGCGCTTTACCATATCGGCATTTTGGAGGAATTGGATTTTCACGATATCATCGTATCCCTGAAAGCCTCCGACGTCCCGATGGCCATTTCCGCTTATATGAAAGCGGCCGAAGTGATCAAGTATCCGCTGCATCTTGGCATTACCGAAGCCGGAACGCTGTTCTCGGGCACGGTCAAAAGCTCGGCGGGACTCGGCGTGCTGCTGAACGCCGGCATCGGCAACACGATGCGCATCAGCCTGAGCGCCGATCCGGTGGAGGAAATCAAAGTGGCGCGGGAACTGCTCAAGACGTTCGGACTGATTTCCGACGCGCCGACGCTGATCTCCTGCCCGACCTGCGGACGCCTGGACATCGATCTCTTTGCCGTGGCGAACGAAGTGGAGGAATATTTGTCTAAGCTGAAGGTGCCGATCAAGGTTTCGGTGCTGGGCTGCGCGGTGAACGGACCGGGGGAAGCGCGGGAGGCCGATATCGGCATTGCCGGAGCGCGCGGCGAGGGCATGCTGTTCCGCTACGGCGAGATGGTCCGCAAAGTGCCGGAGCATGAGCTGGTGAACGAGCTGAAGCGCGAAATCGACGAGATTGCCAGAATTTATAACGAGACGGGCGTCATACCCGGCAGAAAGCATTAAGGAGCCTGACGGATGGAAAATCGCGCGGATCGCAAACGAAGCAGGCTGCAGCGTCGGCTTTTTTGCTTGATGACGGGGGCCGCATTTCTGCTGCTGCTCGCCGCTTGCGGCGGCGGGGGCGAGGATGCGGACGGAGCGCCTGCCGGCGGACACGATCATCAGGCCCATAGCTCTGTGACGGCTGAAGGGGATTTGCAGGAGACGACCGCTTCGCTGTCGGACATGCCCTCTTTCCTTGCCGGAGAGAGCGAATACGTGAAGCTGTCCTACGCGGCGGCCGCCAAGCTGAAGGATACGTTGCGGTATATCCCCTGCTATTGCGGATGCGGCGAGAGCGCCGGCCACCGGAGCAGCCTGAACTGCTTCATCGCCCGCGTTCGGGAAGACGGGAGCGTCGTCTGGGACGACCACGGCGCCCGCTGCGGGGTTTGCCAGCAGATCGCGCTCCAGTCCGCCAAGCTGAAAAGCGAAGGCAGTTCGGATTCGGATATCCGCCGGTTCGTCGACGAAACGTACAAAGAAGGCTACGCCAAGCCGACGGATACGCCGCTGCCCCCGAAAGTTTGATTGCTGATCATATAGGCAACGAAACCACCCGAACGGAAATTCCGTCGGGTGTTTTTGCCATCTTCGGATGACTACGCCTGCGGGTATTCGGGCAATACTATCCAGTATGAGCCCGAATGCCGGTTTTTTTAAGCCTGCGGGTATACGGTCGGACGGAGAGGATGGGAGAAAATGACGTTAAGCACCATTTTGATGTTCGTTCAGGTGTTTTTTGCCGTGGTGATCGGCATCTATTTCTGGAATTTGCTGCGCAATCAGAAGAGCAACAGGTCGGCGGTCGACCGCGAATCGCGCAAGGAGATGGACAAACTGCGCAAGCTTCGCTCGGTTTCGCTGACCAAGCCGCTGGCGGAGAAAACGCGGCCGGTGTCCATGAACGATATCGTCGGCCAAAAAGAGGGATTGCGGGCGCTGAAGGCCGCCCTGTGCAGCAGCAATCCGCAGCATGTGATTATCTACGGTCCCCCCGGCGTCGGCAAGACGGCCGCCGCCCGCGTCGTGCTGGAGGAAGCGAAGAAAAATCCGTCTTCCCCGTTTCGGCTTGACGCCAAGTTTACCGAAATCGACGCGACGACGGCCCGGTTCGACGAACGCGGCATCGCCGATCCGCTGATCGGATCGGTGCACGATCCGATCTATCAGGGCGCGGGCGCGATGGGGGTTGCGGGCATCCCGCAGCCGAAGCCCGGCGCGGTAACGAAGGCGCACGGCGGCATTTTGTTCATCGACGAGATCGGCGAGCTGCATCCGATTCAGATGAACAAGCTGCTTAAAGTGCTGGAAGACCGCAAGGTGTTTTTGGAAAGCGCGTATTATCACGCGGAGGACCCGAATATTCCGCTGTATATTCACGATATTTTCCAAAACGGGTTGCCGGCGGATTTCCGCCTTGTCGGCGCGACGACGCGATCGCCGAACGAGCTTCCGCCCGCGCTGCGCAGCCGCTGCATGGAAATCTATTTCCGGCCGCTTCTGCCGGAGGAGATCGGGCAAATCGCGGAGAACGCGATCGCGAAGATCGGATTTCCGCCGCAGCCGGAAGCGGTGGAAGTCGTCAAGCACTATGCGACGAACGGCCGCGAAGCCGTCAACATCATTCAGCTGTCCGCGGGGCTCGCGCTGTCCGAAAACCGCGACCGGATCAGCGCGGCCGACGTCGAATGGGTCGTCAATAGCAGCCAGCTTCCGCCGCGCCCGGACCGGAAGGTCCCGGGGCAGCCGCAAGTCGGCCTCGTAAACGGGCTTGCCGTGTTCGGGCCGAGCATGGGAGCGCTGCTGGAAATCGAGGTCACGGCCATTCCGGCGGCAAGCGGCAAAGGGCAGTTCACCATCACCGGCGTCGTGGACGAGGAGGAGCTGGGCGGCGGACAGCGCACGTTAAGGCGCAAAAGCATGGCCAAGGGCTCGGTGGAAAACGTGTTTACCGTGCTGCGGAAAATCGGGCTGAGGCCGGAAAACTTCGACCTGCACATCAATTTCCCCGGCGGCACGCCGGTTGACGGGCCGTCCGCGGGCGTGGCGATGGCGGTCGCGATCGCATCCGCCATGACGAACCGGCCGGTCGACAACAAGCTGGCGATGACCGGCGAAGTGAGCATTCACGGCCGCGTCAAGCCGGTCGGCGGCGTTCTCGCCAAAGTCGAAGCCGCCTTTCAGGCCGGTGCCGAGAAGGTCATCATCCCGAAGGAGAATTGGCAGGCGATCTTTGAAGGCCTACAGGGCGTCGAAGTCATTCCGGTCGAAACGGTCGACGAAGTGTTCGGGCACGTGTTCGGCGAGCGGCTGACCGCCCGGCACGAGATCGCGGCGGACCCGCAGGAGCTTGCGCTTCCCGCCGAAGCCCCGTTTGCGGCGACTCCCGTTTCGGTGCTGCACGCCAATCCAATCCGCCAGGAGCCTGCAAGGCAGCAGGTTCCCCACGTTCCCCGGGAAGGACACTCCCCGGGATCGATCGGGACGCCGTTTTCGGGATAATTGGACCGACGCGCCCGTTGCATCGCCGTCCTTCATAGGGGCGGCGATGTTTTTGTGTCCGTTTTGCGGCGGGCGATAACATTTGATACAATGACGGGAGCATGTAATTCAGCGATGTGCTACATCCGAGGAGGTGCCGGACATGGGTTCGAACAAATCCAGAAGCCGTTCTTTGCCCCTGCTGCCCCTGCGCGGGCTTCTCGTCTATCCCAGTATGGTGCTCCATCTGGACGTAGGCCGCGAGAAGTCGGTCAAGGCGCTGGAACAATGCATGGTCGACGATCATATGATTTTGCTTTGCTCTCAGTCGGAAATCAATATCGAGGAGCCGACCGAAGACGATATATACCGCGTCGGGACGATCGCCAAAGTCCGCCAGATGCTCAAGCTGCCTAACGGCACGATCCGCGTGCTGGTGGAAGGCGTCGTGCGCGCGGAGATCGAGCAGTATTTGCCGAACGACCGGTTCTACGAAGTGGTGGCCCGCGAGCTTCACGAAGTGCAGGCCGCCGATTCCGAGCTGGATGCGCTCATGCGCGCCGTGCTCGGCCAATTCGAGCACTACATCAATCTCTCCAAGAAGGTGACGCCGGAGACGCTGGCTGCCGTGTCGGACATTGAGGAGCCGGGGCGGCTTGCGGACGTCATCACCAGCCACCTGTCGCTCAAAATCAAGGACAAACAGGAAATTCTCGAGACGATCGACGTCCGGGCGCGGCTCGAGAAGCTGCTCGATTTTCTGAACAACGAACGCGAAGTGCTCGAGCTTGAACGCAAGATCAGCCAGCGCGTCAAGAAGCAGATGGAAAAGACGCAGAAGGAATACTACCTTCGCGAGCAGATGAAGGCGATTCAGAAGGAACTGGGGGAAAAGGAAGGCCGCGCGGGCGAAGCCGAAGAACTGCGCAGCCAGATGGAAGAGGCGAACCTTCCGGAGAAAATCGCGGCGCGGGTCGCCAAGGAAATCGACCGGCTGGAGAAAATGCCGGCTTCCTCGGCGGAAGGCGCCGTCATCCGGACCTATGTCGAGTGGCTGCTCGCCTTGCCCTGGACGAAGCGGACCGAAGACCGCCACGATCTCGCCAGAGCCGAGGAGCTGCTCAACGAGGAGCATTTCGGGCTGGAGAAGCCGAAGGAGCGGGTGCTGGAATATTTGGCGGTTCAACAGCTCGTTCAAAAGCTGAAAGGCCCGATCCTGTGCTTCGTCGGTCCGCCCGGCGTCGGGAAAACGTCGCTCGGCCGCTCCATCGCCAAATCGCTCGGCCGCGAGTTCGTCCGCATTTCGCTTGGCGGCGTGCGGGATGAAGCGGAAATTCGCGGGCACCGCCGCACGTACGTCGGCGCGATGCCCGGCCGCATCATTCAGGGCATGCGGACGGCGGGGACGCTGAATCCGGTCATTTTGCTCGACGAGATCGACAAAATGGCGATGGACTTCCGCGGCGATCCGGCGTCGGCTCTGCTCGAGGTGCTCGATCCGGAGCAAAACGCGACGTTCAGCGACCATTACATCGAGCTGCCTTTCGATTTGTCGAACGTCATGTTCATTACGACGGCCAATGCCGTCCATCAGATTCCCCGCCCGCTTCTGGACCGGATGGAAGTGCTGTACATTCCCGGCTATACGGAACTGGAGAAGCAGGAAATCGCAAGCCGCCATTTGCTGCCGAAGCAGAAGCGGGATCACGGGCTCGGCGAGGACCAATTGACCATCGAACCGGAAGCGATGATCCGGCTTATCCGCGACTATACGCGCGAGTCGGGCGTCCGCAATCTCGAGCAGCAAGTCGCCGCCATCTGCCGCAAGGCCGCAAGGCGCATTGTGACGAATCCTGAGGAAGTGCCGATCAAGGTCGATGGCGACATGCTGAAGGATTGGCTCGGACCGGCCAAATACCGGTACGGAATGGCCGAGGCGGAAGACCAGATCGGCGCGGTAACGGGGCTGGCGTGGACCGAGGTCGGAGGGGATACGCTTGTCATCGAGGTTTCGGTCATGCCGGGCACCGGCAAGCTGACGCTGACCGGCAAGCTCGGGGACGTGATGAAGGAATCGGCGCAGGCGGCTTTCAGCTATACGCGAAGCCGGGCCCGGGAGCTGGGCATCGATCCGCAATTCCACGAGAAAAACGACATTCACATCCATATTCCCGAAGGCGCCATTCCGAAGGACGGACCGTCGGCCGGAATCACAATGGCTACGGCGCTGGTTTCGGCGCTTTCGGGGCGCCGCGTCAACCGCGAGGTGGCGATGACCGGGGAGATTACGCTGCGGGGCCGGGTGCTTCCGATCGGCGGCCTGAAAGAGAAGTCGCTGGCGGCGCACCGCGCCGGCATCCGGAAGGTGCTGCTGCCCAAAGACAACGAGCGCGATCTGAGGGAGATTCCGGACAGCATCAAAGAAGCGATGACGTTCATTCCCGTCTCTCATATCGACGAAGTGCTGGAGCACGCCCTGATCGACCCGCCGAAGCTGCAGCCTACCGGGGACGACGCGGAGCTTGTGGCGGAGAACGCCGCCATCGGCGCCTCGCCGGAAAACGGCGCGGAGAACGTTCCGCCGCTCGGGACGCATTGACCGGAACGTTAACGCATGAATTCGCAAGAATGGATCGGCACATGGATCGGAGAAGAGAAATCGGATGATAATCAAGTCGAGCGAATTTGTCATCAGCGCAGTATCGCCTAAGCAATATCCGACGGACGGCTTGCCGGAGATCGCTCTGGCGGGCCGCTCGAACGTAGGCAAGTCTTCGTTGATCAACCGCATGCTGCAGCGGCGGAACCTGGCGCGGACCAGCTCCCAGCCGGGCAAGACCCAACAACTCAACTATTATTTGGTCAACCGGGATCTTTATTTCGTGGATGTGCCCGGATACGGCTACGCCAAGGTGTCCCGTTCGGAACGGGAAGCCTGGGGCCGGATGATCGAGCGCTATCTGCTTGAGCGGAAGACGCTGCGGCTCGTCCTGCTGCTGGTCGATTTGCGCCACCCCCCGACCGCCCAGGACTGCTCCATGTTCGAATGGCTTGTCCATTACGGCATCCCCGTCTGCGTCGTCGCTACGAAGGCGGACAAGGTGGGCCGCAGCGCCTGGCCGAAGCACGCCAAAGCGGTCCGCGAGACGCTCGGGCTGCCGAAGGAGCTTCCGCTCGTGCTGTTTTCTTCGGAGACGGGGATGGGAAGGGACGAATTATGGAGCATCATCGAGCAAAAAGCCGATTTAGTCGCCGCCCCCCCGGAAGATTCGCAGAATGACCGCCAGGAAAGCGAGGATAACGGGTAAAACGCCGCCCAAATTCCGGTTTATCTCGTTATTTACGGATATTCAAGGGGAAATCGTGTTTAGCCGGGAGGAAACGGGGTAAAGAATAGCGTATAATTAAACCAAGGCAAATTGTCAGACACCTTTGCAACAAAATGGAATTGAGGAGATTTTTATGGCTCAACGGGTAGCCACGGAGTATGTCAACGCTAGTCTTACCGTAACGGAAGCCGAGATGCCGGTGCTGTTTGCCATGTGCGAGAGGCAGCAATTGCGTATGCAGGTCTTTGTTCTGGACAACGGCAATCACGAGGTGGTACTTGAAGACGAAGACAGCGGCGAAGCGATCCGCCTGACCTTTGAGCGAAGTAACGGAAAGTACACGTGCGTTTTGTCTTGCAAAGTTGTCAAACCCAGGCTTACCGAAGCGCTGCGCAAGCTCGTGGCGAATTTCAAGGGTGATGCGGTCGTCAACCGGATTTATCCGGGATTCACGATGGTTTACCATTACATGCAGGGCATGGTGATCCGCATCGTGGAGTGCAAGGGCGACCAGTTGCGGACCGTTTTCGAGCGCCGCGACACGCTCGGGCGGCTCGAGGCGCAGTTCAAGCGCTTGACGGTGGAAGAGGAGATTCGCGTCGTGCGGCAAGCCGTGAACGAACTGCTGGACCGCCGCAATCTGGCGACCTCCCCGAAGGAAATCGCCGATATCGACGAGCGCCTGAAGCATCACAGCCGGGTATTGTTTGCTTTGGAGGCTTAATTCGATTCCGACATCCGTTTTCGAATGGTTTGTTAACGGCTCGCCAAGTTTAACTTGGCGGGCTTTTTCTTTTTTATTTTATAGGCTGCGGAATCGGGAGGTGCATGCTTCAATAAAAAGAATTTACCTAAAATTTAACCATATTTTAGAAACTCCATTCCCTTCCCGACGTAAAATTATTTGTTTTGCATTTGTTCCGATCAGGTAGGGAGGGCTTAGGTGTTGAGAAAGTTCGTTAGTACTATGGCGGTAGTCTTGGTTTTGGCGTTTCTTGCAGGCTGCTTGGGGGGCGGGAGAGAGAAACGGAACGTGTTCGACGAAAACGAGCAGACGACAATCAAAGTGATGTTTTATGACGAAAATTCCTTTTTTCAACAATACGGCAGCCTGTTTATCAGCAAGTTTCCGAACGTCGACGTCGAGGTTGTGAATGTAAACGCTTTGTACGGCAAAGGAAAATATGACGAGGCGTCGTTCCTGAAATTCATTGAGGACAATCAGCCGGATGTCTTATTGTTGAATGCCTCCCAATATGAAATGTTGAGCAGCGGCGGCAAGTTGTACGCGCTCGATTCTCTTATCGAACAGGACAAGTATGACATCGAGGGCATTCATCCCGGCATTTTACAGCAGTTAAGGGAAAAAGGCGGCGGCAAGCTTTACGGGCTCGGTCCGACCTTCTCCAGCAGGGCCCTGTTTTACAATGCGGATCTGTTTCATCTATACGGCGTCGAGCTGCCGCGCGATTCCATGAGCTGGGAAGAAGTGCTGGAGCTGGCAAAGCGGTTTCCGGCCGAAGGCGGGGAAAACGAACGGGTGTATGGTTACAGTCCGGAGACGACAGGCCTTTACACGCCCATCGACCTGGCCAACACGATAGCCGAGACCGAGAACTTGCGTTATTTGACCCCGGACGGATCGCGAACGACATTGTCCGGCGAAGCATGGCGCAGCGTATTGGAGACGGCGGCAAGCGCCGTTCAGTCGGGAGCGGTGTACATGCCGCAGGCTCAAAGCTCCGAGGGGAGCTATACGATGCAAGTGTATTATTCGCAAGACTTATTTATCGCCGGACGCTCCGCAATGACCGTAAGGAATTCGTATTTTATCCAAAATGTGAGCGATTCCCAAAATTACTTGGACAAGGCTCCGCTCAACTGGGGGATTGTAACGGCTCCCGTCAACCCGAACGATCGTGCGCGGAGCAACGATATTCGCTTGAACAGCATCTTCGCGATCCGTGCGGATACGCCCAATACGCGGGCGGCATGGGAATTTCTCAAATACATATCGGGAGAAGAGTTCGCCAGAGTCAAATCCAAGGCGCCCTTGGGCGGAGAATTGCTGTCCCGGACGGCTTACAATCGGGAACAGGACGGGCGAAGCATGGAGCCGTTTTACAAGCTTGAACCCGGGACAAGCCCAACCTCGCTGCTGGAGAACGCCCCGCCGTCTTTTTACGGCTTGCTCTACCCGATTGTCAACGAAGAACTCGGCAGCGTCGTCGAAAACAAAAAGCCGTTTGACGAGGCGTATCGGAACATTCAGGCGAGAGCGGAGAGCGCGCTTCAAGAAGCGAAGAAGCGGGAAGAGGCGGAAAAATCCGCGGAGCCAAACGCATAATCGGCATTGGACGGGCCGCCTCGCGGAGTGCGTTCCGGCCGGCCGGGACGGCGGAAAATATCGGCCGAAAAAAACAGTTGCATTTAGGTCGAATAGATGTTATTTTTAGTTTCGTTGACAACACAATAGGAACCAGGATTCACTCAGGAATGGATTGCGTGCGAGTATGCAAATACCCTCGAGAAGTGAATGACGTAGGTCCTAGCGGATGAAATCAGCTTCACATTTTATTCCTAGGAAGGGGGAACCGGAAGATGGAATACTCTACTTTCGGAAGACACGTTGCAGTTGACACTTGGGGCGTCGACTTTGATACCCTGAACAACGTTGAACTTTTGCAATCGCACATGATCGAGGCGGCCGAAGCTTGCGGCGCTACCGTTCTCTCGGTTCAAGCCAAGCAATTCGAACCCCAAGGTGCGACAGTGCTCGTCATGCTGTCGGAAAGCCACCTATCCATTCACACGTATCCTGAAAGAGGCTTTGCGGCCATCGACTGTTACACTTGCGGCGAAACGGTCGATCCCCAACTGGCGATCGATTATCTGGTCAACGTGCTGAAGCCGGAGCGTTTCTTCGCGAAGAAGCTCGTTCGCGGTCTCGGCGAACTGAAGGTCGAAGAACCGGTCATCAAGCAGGCGGAACTGGTCTGACCAAGCGCGCGATACGCGATATGTGAAAAAAAGGCAATCAGCCATGGGAAATTCCCATGGCTTTTATTATGGCGGCCGCGGCTGATCAGGTTCGATTTTCAACAGCATCCTGATTCCGGGAATATCGTCCCCCAAACCGGACGACAATAGGAAAATAGGGGCGCTTGACCAAGCGGCGTTCGCAAAGTGTTCATAAATCTTGTCGAACGGGCTGTTTAACTGTGATATAATGAGTTACGGATTGTGATGTTCGTCGGAATGGAATTTTTCGCGGAAGGCAGGTGAATGATCCGTGCATCTGATCGTGGTCGGTCTCAATTATCGTACGGCTCCCGTCGAAGTGCGGGAACGTTTTGCCATATCGGATCGGGACCTCCCTCAGGCGCTTGAAGCGTTCAAGCGGACAACGGGCATTCTGGAGGGCGTCATCGTCGCCACCTGCAACCGGACGGAGCTTTACGCGGTCGTAGACCGCCATACGCTGTGCGGTCATTACATTCGCTCTTTTATGGAACAATGGTTTAACATTCCGCGCGCGGAATTCAATCGTCACCTTTACATGTACGAAGACGATATGGCGATCGAGCATTTGTTCCGGGTTGTTTGCGGGCTGGACTCCATGGTCATCGGGGAAACGCAGATTTTAGGCCAGGTGAGGGATGCGTTTTTGCTCGCCCAGGAGCGGAAGGCGACGGGCACGCTGTTCAACAGGCTGTTTAAGCAGGCGGTTACGCTCGCCAAGCGGGCCCACTCCGAAACGTCCATCGGCGAGAACGCGGTTTCGGTCAGCTATGCGGCGGTCGAGCTGGGCAAACGGATTTTCGGAAGGTTCGACAACAAGCGGGTGATGATTCTCGGAGCGGGCAAAATGAGCGAGCTGACCGCAAAGCACCTCAGCTCCAACGGGGCCAAGGAAGTTTGGGTCGTCAACCGCACGCTGGAGCGGGCGAAGGAGCTGGCGGTCAAATTCAACGGAATGGCCATGCCGATGGACGAAGCGCTGGCAAGGCTGCACGAGGCGGATATCGTCATCAGCAGCACCGGAGCCGACCGTTTTGTCTTAAGCCGCGATACGGTCGCGCGGGCGATGGAGAAGCGGAAGAAGAAGCCGCTGTTTCTGATCGACATCGCCGTGCCCCGGGACATCGAACCGGCTTGCGGCGACTTGGCTAACGTTTATTTGTACGACATCGACGATTTGGAAGGCATTGTCGAGACCAATCTGGCCAAGCGCAGAAAAGAAGCGGCCGTCATCGAGAAGATGATCGCCGAGGAGCAGCGGGAGTATCTGCACTGGTATGCGACGCTTGGCGTTGCGCCGCTGATCCGCGGCTTGCAGGAGAAAACCGCTTCCATTCACCAGCAGACGCTGGACAGCCTTCTGCGCAAGCTGCCCGATCTGGACGAGCGCCAGATCAAGGTTATCCGCAAGCTGACCAAGAGCATGCTGAACCAGGTGATCCACGATCCGATTTTGCGGGTTAAGGAACTGGCTGCGGACAAGCGCGGAGAAGCGGCCATGAATCTGTTCGTTCAGATGTTCGATCTGGAAGACGACGTGAACCGAATCAAAAAGGAAATGACGGCGCAGGAACGCGCCCGTCTGGACGTTTCCTCCCAAGCGGAAACGAAAGCTCCGGAGAAGCAGGCGGAGTCGCCTTCGCTTCTGTCGCATTTGGCCGGAGCGCTTCGCTAAACTGCCTGTCCGCTGATTCGGGGACAAGCGGACGGATGCCGGGAGGCCGTGCCCCCATGCTGACGAATGATTGGTTAACGGATGCCGTACTGTACATTTACGCCCTGAGCTTGCTGTTTTTCGTTTCGGACGCCGCCTACGGCAAACGGAACGGAAGACGGATAGGAACAGGGCTGCTTGTTTTCGTTTGGATTTTGCAAACCGGATTTCTGCTCGATCTTCTCGCCACCCGGTTCGCGGCGGCCGAAGTCGCGCTCCGGGATTTCGTCTTTTTTATTTCGTGGCTGCTGGTCAGCTTTTCGCTTGCGATGCTCCGGTTCGTGCGGGCCGAGCTGCTTGTTCTGCTCGTCAACGTTGCCGGCTTTGCGGTGTTGTTTCTCAATTTGCTGGAACGGCCGCACCGCCGGATTGCCCTCGAGTCGTGGGAAGTGGCCAGCAGGCTCCTGTACGCCCACATCGGCCTGATTACGCTGGCTTTCGCGGTGTTGACCGTTGCGGCCATTCTGGCGGGAATGTACTTGTTTCTTCATTGGCGGCTCAAGCGGAAAAAATGGGGCGACTTGATGACCCGGATGCCGAGCCTGGAGGCGATCGACCGCTACTCGTTCCGAACGGGGCTCCTCGGGGTGCCGCTTCTGCTGCTGTCCTTGTCGACCGGCACGGCCGCGCTTCTGGAGCAGGGCCAATACGGGCAGTTGCTTGACGTCAAGGTGCTGCTGACCGTCGCCGCCAGCGTTCTGTACGTCTACTATTTGTTTGCCAGAGGGGCGAACCGGGACGACGGGCCGAGGGCGGCGATTTGGAATTTGGCGGGCTATGTGCTGCTGGTCGCGGGTTTTCTGGTCAATTCGTTTACTTCTTTTCACAAATAAAAGAAAGGACGAAGAGAGACGGCGGCAACCAAGCGGAATGGAAAAATTACGTTGCTTCGCCTCCGCGACTCCGTTAAGATGAGAAAGAATTGAAACCTCGCGCGAAAAAGGTCGGTGAACCTCGGGCATGTGGTATCCGGTCATGTTGAAGATGCGGGACAAGCGGTGTCTTGTCGCCGGAGGCGGTCCGGTCGCGGAACGAAAAACGGCGGGCCTTCTCGATGCCGGCGCCGATGTGTCCGTCGTCGGGCCCCGGCTTACCGTCAAGCTGCGCGAATGGGCGGCAAGCGGCGCAATCCGCGCTGCGGAGCGTTCCGTGGAGGCATCGGATCTGGACGGAGCAGAGTTCGTGTTTGCCGCGACGGATCGGCCCGAGGTGAACCGTTGGATCGCCGCGGAAGCCGGCGCCCGGGGGATTCCCGTCAATCTGGCGGATGACGGGGAAAACGGGGATTTTCTGACGCCGGCCGTCGTCCGCCGCGGCGATCTGGTGCTGGCCGTCAGCGCCTCCGGCGCAGGTCCGGCGCTGTCCGCCCGGATCGCCAAAGAGCTCGGCGATCGGTACGGCCCCGAATACGCGCACGTTCTGAACGTTCTGCGCGCGCTGCGGAAGGAGATCAAGGCGAACGTAAGCGATCCGCGCGAGCGGAAACGTTTGCTTGGCGCCGCGGTCTGCGACGAAGCGATCGAGAGGTGGCTGCGCATCGCAAGGGGCGAGGAAGAGGCGGATTCCGCCGGCCTGCTGCGGATACTGGAACGAATCGCAAACGGAATAGGGAACGGTTAATACATACGATCACTACGGGAGGACGCCATGCGCACCATCATCGTCGGCAGCCGCCAAAGCGCGCTCGCCATGACCCAAACCGAACAGACTATCGAGCGGATGAAGGCGGCATGTGCCGCCGCCGGTCTCGAATATACGTTTGTCGTAAAACCTATCGTCACCAAGGGAGACCGGATTTTGGACGTGACGCTGTCCAAGGTCGGGGGCAAGGGCTTGTTCGTAAAGGAAATCGAACAGGCGCTGTTGAACGGGGAGATCGACTGCGCGATTCACAGCATGAAGGATATGCCGTTCGAACTGCCTCAGGGGCTAGTCATCGGGGCCGTGCCGCCGCGGGAGGATCCCCGCGACTGTCTCGTCAGCCTTCGCGGCTATACGCTGGATTCCTTGCCGCAGGGCGCGCGCGTAGGCACCAGCAGCTTGCGGCGGGCCGCGCAGCTGAAGGCGCGGCGTCCGGATCTGGCCGTCGAATCGCTGCGCGGCAATATCGACACCCGGCTGCGGAAGCTTGAGTCCGAAGGCCTGGACGCCATCGTGCTGGCCGCCGCCGGCCTGCGCCGCATGGGCTGGGCCGACCGGATTACGGCCTACGTCGATCCGGAAGCTTGTCTGCCGGCGGTCGGGCAGGGGGCGCTGGCGATCGAATGCCGCGCGGATGACGAAGCGCTGCTGCGCCTTCTTGAGCGGCTCAACGATCCGCGGACGGAGCGCGCCGTCCGGGCCGAACGGCATTTTCTCGGACGGCTGAACGGCGGCTGTCAGGTGCCGATCGGAGCCTATGCGGAGGCGGAATCCGGCCGTCCGGACGCGCCGGTCCGCATGACGGGCATGGTGGCGTCGCCCGGCGGCGAAACGCTGCTGCGCGCGTCCGCAAGCGGCCGGGACCCGCTGCGGCTGGGCGAGCAAATCGCGCAGGAACTGATCGCCCGGGGAGCGGACCGGATCCTTGCGGAAGCGCGAGTTCTCTCGGAAGCGGGGGAATAAGGATGGGCTTGGGGAAAGTGTATTTGGTCGGAGCCGGACCCGGCGATCCGAAGCTGATTACCGTCAGAGGCCTGGAGGCGATAAGGCGCTCCGACGCGATCGTGTACGACCGGCTTGCGGGTCCGCAGCTGCTCGGCGAGGCGCGGCCCGACGCGGAGAAAGTTTATGTCGGCAAACGTCCGGACCGCCATACGATGAAGCAGGAAGACATCAATCAGCTGCTGGTCGATTTGGCGCTTCAGGGCAAGACCGTCTGCCGCCTGAAGGGCGGCGATCCGACCGTATTCGGCCGGGTCGGGGAAGAGGCGGAGCTGCTCAGGCGATACGGCATCGCCTACGAAATCATCCCCGGCATCACGTCGGCCATTGCGGTTCCGGCCTATGCGGGGATTCCGGTTACGCACCGCGACATGGCTTCCTCGTTTTCGGTCATCACCGGACACGAAAGCCCCGATAAGTTGGACAAATCCATCTACTGGGACAAAGTGACCAATGCGACGGGTACGCTGCTGTTTTTGATGGGCGTGGCCAAGATCGGCTACATCAGCGAACAGTTGATCAAGCACGGCCGTCCGCCGGAGACGCCGGTGGCGCTCGTACGTTGGGGAACGCGTGCGGAGCAGGCGACGCTGACCGGCACGCTGGCGGACATCGAGCGGAAAGTGAAGGAAACCGGCTTCGAACCGCCGGCGGTCATCGTGGTGGGCGAAGTCGTCCGGCAGCGCGAGACGCTGCGCTGGATTGAGAACAAGCCGCTGTTCGGCTGGCGTGTTCTGGTCACCCGGGCGCGTTCGCAGGCAAGCGAGCTGTCCGGCAAAATCGACGAGCTGGGCGGGGAGCCTTACGAATTTCCGGTAATCGAAACCCGCCTGCCGCAAGACCCGGCGACGATCGGGCGGATCGAAGCCGCGCTTCGGGATGCCGAGTCGTACGATTGGGTCGTCTTGACGAGCGTGAACGGAGTCGAATACTTTTTCAAATGGCTTTACGCTTGTTCGGTTGACGTTCGCCGGTTCCATCGGGCCTCGTTCGCGGCCGTCGGTCCGAAAACGGCGGAGGCGCTGAAAGAAAGAGGCATCCTGCCCGACGTCCTGCCGGAAAAGTTCCAGGCCGAAGATCTGCTGGCGAGTCTGAAGGACAAGCTGCGGCCGGGCCAAAAAGCGCTGCTGCCGCGCGGCGACCTGGCCCGCAAGCTGCTTCCCGACGAGCTTAGGGCTATGGGACTTACGGCGGTGGAGCTGGACGTGTACGAAACGGCGATGGCGGCCGCGAAAGACGAGATATTGCCCGAGCTGTTGAAAGAGGGCGGGATTCATGTCGTCACGTTTACCAGTTCGTCGACCGTGACCAATTTTATGGCCGCGCTGCGGCAATCGGGGATCGAAGATCCGCCCGCGCTGCTGCGCGGCGCCGAAATCGCCTGCATCGGTCCGGTTACCGCCCGGACGGCGGAGGAGCACGGCTTGAAGGTGACGATTATGGCCGAGACGGCCACCTTGGACGGTCTGGTCGCCGCAATGGTCGAACGCAGGCGGGAGCTGCTGAAACAGGCGGCTTACGATCCCAAAGCAGGAGGCGTATGAAAGATGGCTTTTCCGATTACCCGGCACCGCCGGCTCAGGCGCACCGAAGCGCTGCGCAATCTGGTCAGGGAAACGCGTCTTCACGTTCACGATCTGATTGCGCCGATTTTTGTCATTCACGGAGAAAACGTCAAAGAGGAAATTCCGTCGATGCCGGGCGTCTACCAGTGGTCGGTGGACCGACTCGAAGAGGAGATTTCGGAGATCGTCGGACTCGGCATTCAAGCGGTGCTGCTGTTCGGCATTCCGCCGCATAAAGACAGCACAGGGACCGGCGCCTTCGAGGAGAACGGCATCGTTCAGCTTGCGACGCGCCGCATCAAGGAGATCGCTCCGGATCTGCTCGTCGTCGCCGACACGTGCCTTTGCGAATATACCGATCACGGGCATTGCGGCGTTCTGCGCCATGACGGCGGCCAGGTCACCGTCGACAACGACGCTTCGCTCGAGCTGCTCGTGCGCACGGCGGTATCGCAGGCTGCGGCGGGCGCGGACATCATTGCGCCGTCCAACATGATGGACGGCTTCGTCGCCGCCATCCGCAAAGGACTGGACGAAGCCGGATTCGAACAGATCCCGATTATGTCTTACGCGGTCAAATATTCGTCGGCCTATTACGGCCCGTTCCGCGATGCCGCGGATTCGGCCCCGCAGTTCGGCGACCGCAAGACGTACCAGATGGATTGGGCGAACGCGCGGGAGGCGCTGCGGGAAGCCGAATCCGATGCGGCCGAAGGCGCCGACATGCTGATGGTCAAGCCCGGGCTCGCTTATCTGGATCTGGTGAGAATGCTGAAGGACCGCTTCCACCTGCCGCTGGCGGTATACAACGTCAGCGCGGAATATTCGATGGTCAAGGCGGCGGCGCTGCAAGGCTGGATCGACGAAAAGGCGATCGTGCTGGAGACGCTGACCGGCATGAAGCGGGCGGGCGCGGACATCATTATCACGTACCATGCGAAAGACGTGGCGCGCTGGCTGCGGGAAGCGTAAGGAGCCGCCCGATTATTTTTCAAATCTGATAGCAGGGATGTGCCGAAAATGACCGAAAAACGTCGAATTCGCTCCGATGCCCGTTCCAAGGAAGCGTTCGAACGGGCCAAACGCTCCATTCCCGGTGGGGTCAACAGTCCGGTTCGGGCTTTCAAGTCCGTCGGCCTGACGCCGCTTGTGATCGAGCGCGGAGAAGGCAGCCGAATCGTGGACATCGACGGGCAGAGCTATGTCGATTACGTGCTGTCATGGGGGCCGCTCATTGCCGGGCATGCGCATCCGGAGGTCGTGGAGGCGATCAAGCGGACCGCGGAAAAGGGGACCAGCTTCGGCGCCCCGACCGAACTGGAAACGGAGATGGCGGAGCTTGTCTGCGAGCGCGTGCCCTCCATTGAAGTGGTCCGCATGGTCAACTCCGGAACGGAGGCGACGATGAGCGCCCTGCGTCTGGCGCGGGGATATACGCAGCGCAGCAAAATTTTGAAATTCGAAGGCTCCTACCACGGGCATGCCGACAGCCTGCTCATCAAGGCGGGATCGGGCGTCGCGACGCTGGGCCTGCCGGACAGTCCCGGCGTGCCGGAAAGCGTGGCGAGCCATACGATCACGGTGCCTTACAACGATCTGGAAGCGGTCAAGGTCGCCTTCGAGAAATTCGGCGAAGAAATCGCCGCCGTCATCGTGGAGCCGGTTGCCGGCAACATGGGCGTCGTGCCGCCGCTTCCCGGGTTTCTGAAGGGCCTTCGCGAAGTAACGGAGCGGTACGGGTCCCTGCTGATCTTCGACGAGGTGATGACGGGCTTCCGCGTTCACCTGAACTGCGCGCAGGGCTTGTATGGAATCACGCCGGATTTGACGTGCCTCGGCAAAGTGATCGGGGGCGGGCTGCCGGTCGGCGCTTACGGAGGCCGGCGCGAAATAATGGAGAAGATGGCTCCGGTCGGACCGATCTACCAAGCGGGCACGCTCTCCGGCAATCCGCTCGCCATGGCGGCGGGGCTGACGACGCTCAAGCTGATAACCGAAGCGTCCTATGCGTATTTGGAGCGCCTAGCCATCCGGCTGCAGCAGGGACTGGAGCAAGCGGCAAAAGACACCGGCGTCCCCCTGACGATCAACCGGGTCGGTTCGATGATCTGCCCGTTCTTTACGGACCGGCAGGTCATCAATTACGAAACGGCCCGCGGGTCGAACGTGGAGCGGTTCCGCGCCGTATTCGCCCGTCTGCTGGACGAAGGCGTCAACATTCCGCCTTCGCAATTCGAAGGCTGGTTCCTGTCCATCGCCCATACGGAAGCCGACATTGATTTTACCGTCGAAGCGTTCCGAACGGCGCTGTCGAATCTTTGAGTTTATCCCCCGCACGCGGCCCTGCGCCGATGGTGCGGGGGTTTTTGCCGTTTCGGGACGCGACGAGCGGGTGGCCGTCCAATTGCCAGGCCCCGAACAAGCGGGCGTCCCGTCCAATTGCCAGGAGAGCAACTGCATGCGCGAAAAAGCGGGAGGATAGCCGTGCAGTTGCCTTTTGTGCAACTGGAGCCCCGTTTCGGGTCGCCGTACGAGATGCCGGCCCTTCCAAACAAGCGGGCGGTCTTTCCCATTGCGTTTGGAGCCATTCGTTTAAACGAGCCTGTGAAGGGGCCCGAGCTGGTTATGGAAGCCGAACGGTCCTGAGCGGCCGGGATACCGAAAGGTCCGTTTCGCCGCCATCATCCCTATCGTTCGTGCTTTGAAGAGAGGTCCCGTCCAACCATGCCGCCGCCGTCAGGCGGTTTTCTTCGATTCCGCAGGCATGCCCGACTCCGGACAGCATATAGATAACTAATGAGCTATGCCGGCCCCGTCCCTTGCGGGGCGCGTTTACCCCGAAAGGAGGACTGATGTCGTGACGGAATCGTTAAACGGATTGCGATTCGATATTTACGAACGGGTGCAACTGCCCGCAGATACGGCCGCGATCGACCAACTGGAAGAGATCGAGCTGGTGCCGCATATGCAGACGATCGCACAGGATGACCATGTGTTGCTCAAAGGCCATCTGCTCCTGACCGGCGTGTACCGTTCGCAGGAAGATCCCGCCTTGTCCCGGGATTTCGAACATTGGATTCCGGTGGAAATCTCGCTGCCGCTCAGCCGCGTGCAGAGCCACGACGATCTGGCCGTCGAGATCGACAACTTCGACGTCGATGTGCTGTCGGACCGTTCGCTGAACGTAACCGGCGTGCTGTCGCTCCGCGGCCTGCAAGTATCGGCGCCGCAGGCCCCCGTATGGAACGAGGACGGGTTTACCGTCGTGCACCAGGCGCCGGCCTTCGCGCCCGAGCCGTCCGCGCCGACTGCACGGCCGCAGGAGGGCGGAAGCCCGGATGCGTATCCGGCGCAGGCCGCCTACGGCGGGCCTGCGGTATCCCCACGCGAGACGGATGCTTCTGACCGGGAGAATGCCGCTCCGCCGGATCCCGATTTCGGGCAGAGCCCGCCGGCGCAAACGGACGCGTACCGCGAGCGTCAAGCCTACTCGCCGGAGGGGTACGTCCAGCCGACGTCCTCCTCATCGGACGCCTACCGGCAGGCGTGGCGGATCGGGGAGGACGGCGAACACTCCGCGTTTGGCCGGAGCGAGGACGAAGAATTTCAAGCGAACCATGGCGGCGAAAATCAAACGCTCGCGCCCGGCCTGAACGCCGAGCCCGAATCCGAACGGGAAGAGGAGCCGTTCTCCGCCGCTTCCGCGCCGGCGAAGGCGGATGAACACGCTTGGCAGGACGACGGCGAAGCCGCGCACGCCGAGTTCCAGCCGCCGCAGAAGGACGCCTTGCCGGCATGGCCGGAATCGGCATCCCCGTCGGCCCAGCCGCAGCAGGAGCCGCGTCCGCCGGAGAAGCGGGAGCCGCCGCGCGTTGCGCTCGGCGCGAAAGCGGCGAATGCGGCGAATGCAGCGAATGCAGGGCATACGGAGCCGGCGTCCGGTTTAGGCATTTTGGCGCAGCTCGGGGACAAAAACTCCAAAAAAGAGGAGGCTCCCCGCATTCCCGAGCCGCAGACGCAACCGGCCGCGCCGCCCGCCGAGGCCAAAGCCGCAGAAACCGGCGACGAGATCGAATGGACCCGCTTCTTCCTGGCCAAGGGAGGCGAGGAACAGAGCTTCCGCAAACTCAAGCTGTGCATCGTGCAGCGGGACGACACGCTGGAGACGATCGCCGTCCGCTACAACGTTCAGCCCCGCGAGCTGCAGCTCTACAACCGCCTGAGCGAGCCGCACGTCGTCGAAGGGCAAGTCCTTCATATTCCGTGACTTCAGCCGCTCCGTGGAACCGGCAGTTCCGCGGGGCGGCTTTTATAATCAGGAGACGAATTTGATCGCCTCGGCGGTTCCGATCGCGATGCGGCGCCCGCTCATATTGACTCTCTCCGTCCATACGGGTATGATAGGTCATAAAGACGCGGATAGGGAAGAGTACGCAGTTTATGCCTTCAGAGAGCGGCCCCGCTGCATCGCGCAGCGCTGGGAGGGAGCCGCAGGACTGTAGCTGCGGAAGTCGCCCTGGAGTCTCCCGTTTGAACGCGAAGCCAGTAGGACGGGACGGCGGCAGCCGTTAACATGCGCTTGAGTGCCGAGCGGCCGGATGGCCGAGCGGAATGAAGGTGGTACCACGGAAGCGAACCTTTCGTCCTTTGCGACGGGAGGTTTTTGTATTTTTGTCCCCTATGGAGGTTATGTCCGACGATGAGCGAATCGCATGAGAAAACGACCGTCGAAATGCCGACGACCTACGATCCGTCGAATGCCGAACGGAAATGGTACGACGCCTGGATTCAGGGCGGATACTTCAAGGCGGGGCGCCGGCCTGACGCGCCCAAATACACGATCGTCATTCCCCCTCCGAACGTTACGGGCATGCTGCACATCGGCCACGCCCTCGACTTTACGCTGCAGGATATTTTGATCCGCTTCAAGCGGATGCAGGGCTACGACGCGCTGTGGCTGCCGGGCACCGACCACGCGGGCATCGCCACGCAGACGAAGGTGGAGCAGAAGCTGCGCGAGGAAGGCAAAAGCCGGTACGATCTCGGCCGGGAAGCGTTTTTGGAAAAAGTATGGGAATGGAAAGAGCTGTACGCGAACACGATCCGCAGCCAGTGGGCGAAAATGGGCCTAAGCCTCGATTACTCCCGCGAGCGCTTTACGCTGGACGAGGGCTTGTCGCGCGCCGTGCGCGAGGTGTTCGTCCGCCTGTACGAGAAGGGGCTTATTTACCGCGGCAAACGGATCATCAACTGGGACCCGGTTGCGCGCACCGCTTTGTCCGACATTGAAGTCGAATACAAAGAAGTGAACGGCCATCTGTACCATCTCCGGTATCCGCTGGCCGACGGAAGCGGCCATATTACGGTGGCGACGACCCGTCCGGAGACGATGCTCGGCGACACGGCCGTCGCCGTTCACCCGGAAGACGAGCGCTACAAGCACCTGATCGGCAAGACGCTGCTGCTTCCGATCGTGGGTCGGGAAATTCCGATTATCGGCGACGAATACGTCGACAAGGAATTCGGCAGCGGCGCGGTAAAGATTACGCCGGCCCACGACCCGAACGACTTCGAGGTCGGCCAGCGCCATGATCTGCCGCAAATCACGGTGATGGACGAGACGGGCCGCATGAACGAGAACGCGGGGCCGTACCAAGGGCTGGACCGGGCCGAGTGCCGGAAGCGGATCGTCAAGGATTTGCAGGAGCAAGGCGTCTGCATCAAGATCGAAGATCACGTCCACCAGGTCGGCCACAGCGAACGCTCCGGCGCCGTCGTGGAGCCGTATCTGTCGACGCAGTGGTTCGTTGCGATGAAGCCGCTTGCCGAAAAGGCGATCGCGTCCCAGAAATCGGGCGGCGGCGTGAATTTCGTGCCGGAACGCTTCGAGAAGATCTACCTCAACTGGATCGAGAACGTGCGCGACTGGTGCATTTCCCGCCAGCTTTGGTGGGGGCACCGGATTCCGGCTTGGTATAATTCCGAAACCGGCGAGACGTATGTCGGAATGGAAGCGCCGGAAGGCGCGGATCGGCCGGACAGCGTCTGGAAGCAGGACGAGGACGTGCTCGATACGTGGTTCAGCTCCGCGCTGTGGCCGTTCTCGACGCTCGGCTGGCCGGACGGCGGCGAAGACTTCAAACGGTATTACCCGACCAATGTCCTGGTGACGGGCTACGACATCATTTATTTCTGGGTGGCCCGGATGATCTTCACCGCGCTTGAATTTACGGACACGATTCCGTTTAAGGACGTGCTTATTCACGGTCTCGTGCGGGATGCCGAAGGGCGCAAAATGTCCAAATCGCTCGGCAACGGCGTCGATCCGCTCGAAGTGATCGAGGAGTACGGCGCCGACGCGCTGCGGTTTATGATCTCGACCGGCATCACGCCGGGGCAGGATCTGCGCTTCCGCCTCGAGAAGGTCGAGCAAGCCCGCAACTTCGCGAACAAAATCTGGAACGCGTCGCGGTTCGCCCTGATGAATCTGGAAGGGTTCCGCGCGGAAGACATCGACTTGTCCGGCGCGCTGTCCACGGCCGACCGCTGGATTTTGCACCGTTTCAACGAAACCGCAAGGGACATCACGCGGCTGATGGAGTCGTACGAATTCGGCGAAACGGGACGGATTCTGTACAACTTCCTGTGGGACGATCTGTGCGACTGGTACATCGAATTCGCGAAGCTGACGCTGTACGGGCAGGACGAAGCGGCCAAACGGAGCACCCAGTCGGTTCTGGCCTACGTGCTCGACCGCACGCTCCGGCTGCTGCATCCGTTCATGCCGTTTATCACGGAAGAGATTTGGCAGCACTTGCCGCATGAGCCGGGCGAAACGATCACGCTGGCCGCTTGGCCCGAATACGATGCCGCCTTCGAGGCGCCGGAAGCGGTCCGCGAAATGAATCTGCTGATGGATGTCATTCGCGCGGTGCGCAATGTCCGGGCGGAGGTAAACGTATCGCTGGGCAAAAAAATCGAGCTGCTCGTCAAGCCGACGGGAGAGGCCGAAGGCGAAATTTTGCGGAGAAACGAGCCGTATCTGCAGCGTTTCTGCAATACGTCCGCGCTGACGCTCGATGCCGCTTTGACGCCTCCGGACAAGGCAATGACGGCGATCGTCACCGGCGCCGAGCTGTATTTCCCGCTGGCGGGCCTGATCGACATTTCCCAGGAAATCGCCCGCCTGGAGAAGGAGCTGGCGAACCTGAACAAGGAAGTCGAGCGGGTGGAGAAGAAGCTGGCAAACGCAGACTATATCGCCAAAGCCCCGGCCCACATCGTGGAGCAGGAGCGGGCCAAAGGCGAGGATTACCGCCAGAAGCGCGACAAGGTGCTTGCCCGGATTGCGGAACTGCGGAGCTGACGGAGGTAGGACAGCATGAACAACGAACGCGAAGACAACAGGGAAAGCGCAGAAGCGTTTGGGTCCGTTGCCGAAGCGGTGAACTGGATCACGGGACTGATGCCGACTGTCGGCATTCGTCCCGGATTGGACCGGATGAACCTGCTGATGGAATGGCTGGATTATCCGCACCGCCGGCTCAAATTCATCCACGTCGCGGGCACGAACGGCAAAGGCTCCGTTTGCGCCTATTTGACGAGCGTGCTGCTGGAATGCGGCTATGATGTGGGGACGTTTACGTCGCCGTATTTGACCTCATATTCGAACCGGTTTCAATACAACGGCCAGGACATTCCCGACGACGTGCTGCTTCAGCTCGCCAACCGGCTGAAGCCGCTTGCGGACAGAATGGCCGAAACGGAATTCGGGCCGCTGACGATGTTCGAGGTGACGACGGCGCTGGCGATTCTCTATTACGCTACCGTTACGTATCCCGATTACGTCGTTTGGGAAACGGGGCTTGGCGGCCGTCTGGACGTGACGAACGTGGTGACTCCGGTCGCCTGCGTGATCACCAACATCGGCCACGATCATATGGACCTTTTGGGCAATACGCTGGCGGAAATCGCGGCGGAAAAAGCGGGGATCATCAAAGCGGGCGTTCCGGTCATCTCCGCGGCCTCGCAGCCCGAAGCGGTCGAGGTGATCCGGAAGACGGCGGCCGCCAAGCAGGCGACGCTTTATTTGCTGGGCGAACAGTTTACGTATCGGACGCAGTCGGTGGCCGAGAACGAACAGATCTTTACGTTCGAAGGCCCGTTCCGCGCCATTGCCGACCTTTCGATCGGGCTCAGCGGAGCGCATCAGCAGACCAACGCCGCGGTCGCGGTGATGACGCTGGAGGTGCTCCGCCAGTATTATGCGCTGATCGTAGACGACGACAATCTGGCAGCCGGTTTGAAAAACACGGTTTGGCCGGGCCGTCTGGAGATGGTGTCGCGCCATCCGCGCGTGCTGATCGACGGGGCGCACAATCCCGAAGGGATGGAGGCGCTCGCGGCGGCTCTTCGTACCGTGTACGATTACGACCGGCTGAACGTGATGCTGGGAATGATGCCTAACAAGAATCATGAGCAGACGTTAAGGCATATATTACCAATGGTGAATTCTTTGATCGTGACGGAGCCTGATTTCCACAAAAAAATGAGTGCCGCGGACTTGGCCGAAATCGCCGAGCGCTTGAAGAGCGAGGTCGGGGGACCGGAACGCATCATCGTCGAACCCGATTGGAAACTCGCTTTGGATAAGCTGCAGCGGCTTTCCGCCGACAGTCCCGATCGCACGCTGTCGGTCGTAACCGGCACGCTTTACTTGATCGCCGATGTCCGTTCGTGGCTGCTCCATCATACGAATTCTGAAAAAGGCTGGTGAAGCGTCGTTGCGAACGGCAGAACATGTGCATTTTATCGGAATTGGCGGTTATGGCATGAGCGCTATAGCCAGAGTCATGTTGGAAATGGGGTACAAGGTTACCGGATCCGACGTCGCCAGGCAGGAGTTGACGGAGAAGCTCGCCGCAAAGGGCGCGCAAATCTACATCGGCCACCGGCCGGAGCATGTCCGCGGCGCGGATCTGGTCGTCTATTCGACGGCGCTGCCCAAGGATAACGTCGAGCGCGTCGAGGCGGAAACGCTGAACATTCCGACGCTGCACCGGGCGGAAATGCTGGCCCGCTTGCTGAACGACCGCAAGGGCATCGCGGTCGCGGGCGCGCACGGCAAGACGACGACATCGTCCATGATCGCGCTTGTCATGGAGACGTGCGGGCTTGATCCGACATACATCATCGGCGGCGAAATCGTCAATGTCGGCACGAACGCCAAAGCCGGCAAAGGCGAATACGTCGTCGCGGAAGCGGACGAGAGCGACGGATCCTTTTTGCAATACCGTCCTGCGATTGCGGTGGTGACCAATATCGAGGCGGACCATTTGGAAAACTACGGCGGCGATTTCGGCAAACTGAAGGAAGCGTACGCCGAGTTTCTCGGCCACGTCCGGCCGGACGGCTGCGCGGTCGTCTGTGTGGACGACGAGAATGTCCGGTCCGTTCTGGCCCGTGCGCATATCTCCCGGACGATCACGTACGCCATCCGCGAGCAGGCCGATTACATGGCGGCCGACATCGAGCTCGGCGACCGCTATGCGTCGTACACGGTCGTCCGGTCGGGCGAACGGCTCGGCACGATCCGGCTGTCGGTTCCGGGTCTGCATAATGTGTACAACTCGCTTGCGGCCGCGGCCGTCTGCCTGGAGGCCGGCGTTCCGTTCGAGCAAATTGCCGAAGCGATTGTGGAGTTCCGCGGGGCCAAGCGCAGATTCCAGGTGATCGGAGAGGTGGACGGCGTCCTCGTCGTCGACGACTACGCGCATCATCCGACGGAAATCGAAGCGACCATCCAGGCGGCCAAGGCGACGGGCAGGCGGATTATCGCGGTGTTCCAGCCGCAGCGGTATTCGCGCACGTATTTTCTGCTCGACGCGTTCAGCAGGGCGTTCAAGGATGCGGACGAAGTGATCGTTACCGACATCTACTCCCCTGCGGGCGAAAAGCGGATCGAAGGCGTGCATTCCCGAAAGCTGGCCGAATTGATCGAACGCAACAGCAACTCCAATGTCGCTTACGTTCCGACCAAGGAGGAGGCGCGGGACTTGCTGGCGGCGCGCGTCGCTCCCGGCGACCTGGTGCTGACGATGGGAGCGGGCGATATCTATAAAGCGGCGGACGGGCTGGTCCGTCTGCTGCGCGAACGCCGGAACGCCTAGGGGCGGAAGGCGGACGAACCTTTTTGAAGCCGGATAGGCGCATGGGCCTGTCCGGCTTTGCGTCTTTTCGGCCGGCGTCGCTTGCGCTGACGGGTGGCGCTTGCGGCTGACGGGTCGGGATAAGCGCGGAAAAATGGCGAGCCGAACGTTCATCATAATTGCCGGTTGTCTCTCATAGATTAGAATCAGAACGAGGGACAAGGGGAGACGGTCGATATGCAGCAGAAGGCGAGAATGACGTTTCGGTTCGACGGGACAAGCCCCCAGGAGACGATTCGGGGGTTTTCCGGCTCCGGGCGTCAGGACACCGGCGGCCAGCCTGTCAAGGAAACCGGACACGAAGCGGCCCCGGATCGGGAAACGCGCGCGGAGAGCGGGCATGGCGCGCACGAATGGCAGGCTTGGCAAAGCCCTTACCAGGACGATATTCACGCGTTGGAAGAAATCATTCGTTATCCGAACCGGACGCGTTACGGCGAATCGGCGACGCCGGCCGACCGCGAGCCGAAACCGGTGCGCGATTGGCCGCGTGCCGAGAACCGGCCGTCCGCAGGCCAAGACCGCAAGCCGGCCGATCTTCGCATACCGGCCGGTCGCGAGCGAAGGCAGGCCGATATACGGCCCTTCTCGGGGAGCCGGCATCAGCCGGAAGATGCCGTTCCGGCGCCGGCAGAAGAGCTCCGTTCGTCTGCGCCTTACGCCCGGGAGCAAGCGCATCGCCTGAAGCCGGCTTCGCGCCGCGGGGAAGAAGCGTGGCCGCATCCGGCGGATTTATGGGAGGCCGAAGCGGACGGCCGGCACGAAGCGGATGGGCGTTCCGGCGAGGCGCAGGAGGAAGCGGGAGCGCCTTACGGCTTGCGGAACGAATTCCGCTTCCGCGATGATCGCCCGTCCTGGTGGAGGGTCATCGCTTCGGTCGGCGGAGCGATTCTGACCGGCGGGCTGTTCGGCTATATGCTGCTTTCGCTGTTTGCGGGCGAGTCGCTGCTCCCAAGCGGGAACCGGATGGAGGGCGGAGCAGGCGATGCGCTGGCCGCCATGGCGCCTGCCGATGCGGATCATCCTTCGGCGCCGGCTCAATCCGCGTCCGGTAACGCGGCCTCGAAAGAAGGGAATCATTCAGGCGCTTCGCCGGCGCCCGCATCCGTTTTGCCCGCAAAGGAAGTTCCCGCATTTACGGCTTATATGCTGCAATACGGCGTATTCCGCTCCGAAGACAGCATGAAGGAGGCGCTGGCCGCTTTGAACCGGCAAGGAGTGGCGGCCGCCGCCGATACGACGAACGGATTTCGGGTTTTCGCCGGGGCGGCTCCTACCAGGGAAGACGCGGAACGGCTGGCGACGCAGCTTGAGGGAACGCAGGTTTACATCAAACCGGTCGAAAATGTCAAGCTTACGTTCGACGGGGCCGCAGCGGACCCGGACCTTCCGGCGTTTCTCGAAAAAAGCGCGGCGCTGTACATGAAGCTGATCGGCCTGACGTCGAAGGCGCTGATTGACGCCCAACCCGCCGCTTTCGGAGACGGCGACGTCCGGACGATCGAGACGCTGCGGCAGGCCTGGTCAAAAACGGCCGCAGCGGCGGGATCCTGGAACACAGAGATCCGCGAGCCGGCACAATCCGCGGCCGGGCATTTGAACGAAGCGCTGAAGAGCTTCGGCGAATACAACCGCAAGCCCGATCGCGCCCTGCTTTGGAGCATTCAATCGTCCGTCATATCCGCGGCGCTTGCCGACAGGCAACTCAGAATGACGGTCGCGCTGGAGAGCGGAAGCTAAGCGGAAGCCAAGCGATTGGGCGTTGATCCGAACGAGCCCCCGGAGCACGGTTCCGGGGGCTCGTCCGGATTCGGAGCTTCTCCGCATTCCGAAGTTCCTCCGGCTTCGTTCTTTTCGGTTCCGGAGCGCTTTTCGGAGCGAAACGGGAACATATGTGCTATAATGAAAGAGCCTGGACGCATAACAAACCTTTCCGGCATGAGTAGGCCGTTAGTCGCAACGTGCGAAGACGTTCCGATTGCGCATTGTGCGACAGGACGCAGAGCCGTATAATGAAAAGAATCGGGTGTCAAAAAATGGTGGGAGACGTTGAATCGTGAAGAAAAACGGCTGGATACTGCTGCTTTTCGTGTTTTTGGGCCTGATTGGCGGAGCTTTGGTGGCCCGGTGGCTGGAAAGCGTTCCGGGCTTGTCTTTCTTGACCCGGGCCGCGAAGGTGGACTGGTCGCCTTCCGCCGATTTGCTGGTGCTCAAATTCAATCTCCATCTCGGCCTGAATCTCAGTTTGATGAGCATTATCGGGGCCGCCCTGGCCATTTGGCTGTATCGAAGAATGTAAAGAAAGCGGGATCGAACGTATGAACGAACGAAATCCGGCCGCGGCCGCGATCGTGCTCGCCTCCTCTTCGCCGCGCAGGCAGGAGTTGGTCCGGCTGCTCGGCTTGCCTGTAATCGTCCGCCCGAGCGACGCCGACGAAAGCACGCCGGCGGATTGGACGCCGCAGCGGATCGTCGAAGAACTTTCGCTGCGCAAGGCGCTGGCCGTCTCCAGAACGCTGGAGCCGGCTGCGGACGGCGCGCTGCAAATCGTCCTCGGCAGCGATACGGTCGTCGCCTTGGACGGAGAGGCGATGGGCAAGCCGTCGGACGCCGCCGATGCGGCGTCGATGCTGCGGCGCCTGTCCGGCCGCACGCATGAGGTGTATACCGGGGTCACCTGCCTGGACCCTGCTACCGGCCGAACCGTTACCGCGCACCGCGTCACCCGCGTGCGGATGAAGGAACTGTCCCCGGATCGGATTGCCCGGTATATCGAGACGGGAGAGCCGATGGATAAAGCCGGCGCGTACGCCGTGCAGGGGATCGGCTCCCTTCTGGTCGACGGCATCGAAGGATGCTTTTTCAACGTTGTCGGCCTCCCGGTTTCGCTCGTTGCGGATATGCTGGAGAAGACGTTCGGACTCCGCTTTCCGTGAACCCGACCCGATGACCTTAGCCCATACCTGCGGCCGACGCGGACTCGTGAGATGAGGGATTCGATGGACCGTCTGTCCTATATGCTGCGGGAGCTTCCTCCGGGGGAGCGCCCGCGGGAGAGAATGCAGCTTCACGGACCGGCTGCGCTCAGCACCGCGGAGCTTCTGGCCATTTTGCTTCGAACGGGCACCCGCGAGCAATCGGTCATTCATTTGGCCCAGCGTATTTTGAACGACTGCGGCAGCCTGAAAAACCTTGCCTCCCTCTCCTGGGAGGAGCTGACGCAAATTCGCGGAATCGGTCCGGCGAAGGCGCTGCAACTGCAGGCCGCGATCGAGCTCGGCCGCCGGGTTGCCCGTTCGCGGCTGCCGGAGACGGTTCAGATCACCAAGCCGCAGGATGCGGCCGACCTGTTGATGGAAGAGATGCGCCATTTGCGGGAAGAACGCTTCGTCTGTCTCTTTCTCAACACCAAAAATCAGGTCATCGGACGCGAAACGCTGTCGGTCGGCAGCTTGAACGCCTCCATCGTTCATCCCCGCGAAGTGTTCCGGGCGGCGATCCGCCGGAGCAGCGCTTCGATTCTGTGCGCGCACAATCATCCGAGCGGCGATCCGACGCCGAGCGCCGAGGACATTTTGCTGACACGCCGTTTGACCGAAGCGGGGGAACTGATCGGCATCGAGGTTCTGGACCACCTGGTAATTGGAGACAATCGCTTTATTAGTTTGAAGGAGACCGGCTGTATGTAATATAATGAATTGGATTGTCCTACAGGAGGTTTGGAACGTATGTTTGGAGGCTTTACGCGAGATCTGGGAATCGACCTTGGAACCGCAAATACGCTTGTTTACGTCAAAGGCAAAGGCATTGTCGTGAGGGAGCCCTCGGTGGTCGCCCTTCGTACCGATACCAAGAAAATCGAAGCCGTGGGCGAAGCGGCCAAAAAGATGATCGGCCGGACGCCCGGCAATATCCGCGCGATCCGTCCGATGAAGGACGGCGTCATCGCCGATTTCGAAACGACGGCCACGATGATCAAGTATTTTATCCGCCGCGCGCAGAAGGAGCGTTCGCTGCTTCCTCGGCATCCGAACGTGATGGTTTGCGTCCCTTCCGGCATCACCGCGGTCGAAAAGCGCGCGGTCGAAGACGCGACGAAGCAGGCCGGCGCGCGTGAAGCGTACACGATCGAGGAACCGTTCGCCGCGGCGATCGGGGCCGACCTGCCCGTCTGGGAACCGACCGGCAGCATGGTCGTCGACATCGGCGGAGGCACGACGGAAGTCGCGGTCATTTCGCTCGGCGGCATCGTCACGAGCCGTTCCATCCGCGTGGCCGGCGACGAGATGGACGAAGCGATCATGCAGTACATCAAGCGGCTGTACAATTTGATGATCGGAGAGAGGACAAGCGAACAGCTCAAAATGGAGATCGGCTCCGCCCTGCCGCTGGACAAGGTCGAATCGATCGAAATTCGCGGCCGCGATCTCGTCACCGGCTTGCCGAAGACGCTTGCCATCACTTCGGACGAGATTACGGAAGCCTTGTCCGATACGGTGAACGCGATCGTCGAGGCGGTCAAGGTGACGCTGGAGAAATGTCCTCCCGAGCTGTCCGCCGATATTATGGACCGGGGGATCGTGCTGACCGGCGGCGGCGCGCTGCTGCGCAACCTCGACAAGATGCTTGCACGGGAAACGGGAATGCCGGTCATCGTGGCCGAGAACCCGCTGGATTGCGTGGCCATCGGCACGGGACGCGCGCTTGACAACATTCACCTGTTCAAAACGAGGTCCAGCCGCTAATCGGCATTGCGAAATGCCCGGTGAAAGGAAGCGGGTGAGCGGATATTTTTAGGATCGTGCGCAACAAGCGCTTGTTCATTTTGATGATCGGAGTCATGGTGGCGATCGCCCTGCTGGGATACACCTTTGGCCGCAGCAAGCTGACCTGGCCCGAGAAATTTATCAACGACACCTTCGGAACGCTGCAGGGCGCGTTGTATCGGCCCGTTGGGGCGGTGGCGGATTTTTTTCGCGATCTGAGCCGTCTTTCCGACGTGTATAAGGAGAACGAGGAGCTTAGGCAAACCGTCGCCCGCTACACGGAGGACAAAATCCGCTACAACCTGATCGCCAAACAAAACGAAGCCCTGCAGGAGGAGCTCAACTTTACCGAACGTCAGAAGAAGCTTTACAACTACAAGTTTCTGATCGCGCAAGTCGTGGCGAACAGTTCCAACCCGTACGACCCGACCATCAAGATCAACCTCGGTTCCCACGACGGGGTCAAGGAGAAGATGGCGGTTACGACGGTGGACGGGCTTGTCGGTCTGGTGAGCCGCGTATCGGAGTTCACCTCCACGGTGACGCCGATTACGGAGCTGAGCTCGACTTCGACCGATTCCATCTCGATTGCGGCCACGATTTTCGGCCGCGAGGATCAGTCGTTCGGCATCGTGGATTTCGACAAGGAAAAAAACGTGCTCCAAATGAGCAAAATCGACGAGAACGACGTTGTCAAGGAAGGCGACATTGTCATTACGTCCGGCTTGGGCAACGTGTTCCCCAGAGGCCTTATTATCGGTAAAGTGGTCAGCAGCCAGGTCGGCGATTTCGGCCTGACGCACACGGCTACGATTGAACCGGCCGCGAAGTTCGACCATCTCAACGACGTGTTCGTCGTGGTTACGCCGGATGTGGATGCGCCGTGAACATGCGAATGAACTGGACGATTCTGGCGACGGTTCTGCTTTTGCTTGTTCAGACGTCCGTTCTGCCCTGGCTTGTTCCGCCGGGGTGGAGCGACCGTCTGCTGCCTCATTTGCCTTTTATTATGACGGTATTTGTCGCCCTCTACGGAAACCGGCACCGGGCCTTCTTTTTCGGGCTTGGCTTCGGTCTTCTGGAGGACGTCTTGTTTTACGGCAAGTTGATCGGCGCCTACGGGTTTTCGATGGCTTTGCTGGGGTATTTGCTCGGGCTGATCGCAGAGCGCCGCCCCCGCACGCTGAGCTTTACGCTCGTTTCGGTCGCTTTGGGAAGCGCTTTGCTCGATATGATGGTATACGGCATATATGATCTGTTTCAGTTGGTCAATGTGACGTTTGCGTTCGCGGTATATTGGCATATCGTGCCCACGTTGCTGATTTCGGCACTGCTTGCTCTCTTGCTGTATATTCCGGTTCGCAGATGGCTCGTAAAAAACATCGCCTCGTCCGCCGAAGAAAACGGGGGCTAAGAAGCGCTCGGCAGGAATTCGGGCTTATCTGGCAGAATTGGTTAGGGTGGGGGAGGAGCGAAAGTTGAACGGCAAATCAGCGGTTACGATCAAAGGCGTCAAAGATGGACTCGTATTCCTGCTTGACGATCAGTGCGACTTCGTGTCGCTGTTGGACGAGCTTCAGGCCAAGCTGGACAAGCACGAGCAGCAGCTCGCGGGCCCCATCGTTCATGTCACCGTCAAGCTCGGTTCCCGGCAGCTAAGCGAGGACGAGAAGGAACGGATTCGCTCCGCCATTCGGCGCCAGGGCAATTTTCTGGTGCAAAGCATCGAAAGCGATGCCGAAGCCGATCAAGCGGCCGGCCGCAAAAACGCCTTACATACGATAGCCTGTATCGTGCGTTCGGGCCAGACGCTCGAGTTTGACGGCGATTTGTTGCTGCTTGGCGACGTCAATCCGGGCGGAATCGTGCGTTGTACAGGCGATATCTATATCCTGGGAGCGCTGCGGGGAGTCGCGCACGCCGGCTATCCGAACCGTCCGGACGCCATTATCGCGGCCTCGCGCATGACGCCTACGCAGCTGCGTATCGCGGATGTCATCAGCCGGCCGCCCGAGGAGTGGACTTCGTCCGAACCTTGGATGGAATTTGCTTATTTGCGCGACGGTGTCATGGCGTTGGATAAGCTGACGCATCTGCATCATCACCGCAAAGAAGTCTTGCATTTCAAAGGAGTGTAAATCGATGGGAGCAGCGATCGTCGTGACTTCAGGGAAAGGCGGCGTCGGCAAAACGACCACGTCGGCGAATCTGGGGACGGCACTGGCGCTTATGGGGAAAAAAGTGTGCATGGTCGACACGGACATCGGTCTGCGCAACCTGGACGTGGTGATGGGACTTGAAAACCGCATCATTTACGACCTTGTCGACGTTGTGGAGGGGCGCTGCAGGCTCAATCAGGCGCTCGTGAAGGATAAACGGTTTGACGAGCTGTATATTCTCCCTGCCGCCCAGACGAAGGACAAGAATGACGTTTCTCCGGAGCAGATCCGCAAGCTGGTGGAAGACCTCAAGCCCGATTTCGATTACGTGATTATCGACTGTCCCGCCGGGATCGAGCAAGGGTTCCAGAATGCCGTTGCCGGGGCGGACGAAGCCATCGTGGTGACGACGCCGGAAAACGCCGCCGTCCGCGATGCCGACCGCATTATCGGCTTGCTGGAGAAAAAGGGGATTTCCAGTCCCAAGCTGATCATTAACCGGATTCGCCCCAATATGCTCAAAAACGGCGACATGCTGGAGATCGACGATATTTGCCAGGTGCTTGCCATCGATTTGCTCGGGATTGTGCCGGATGACGAGAATGTGATCAAAGGCGCAAACCACGGAGAACCGACGGTGATCAATCCGGCTTCCAAAGCCGCCATCGCCTACCGCAACATCGCCAGACGCATTCTCGGGGAGACCGTTCCCCTGATGCAGCTTGAGGAGAAAAGCGGCATGTTCGGTCGGTTCAAGAAGTTTCTCGGAATGGGTTGATTCCGCTTGCTGAACCGAATCAAGAAAATCGACTGGCTGATGATGCTGATTCTGATCGCCTTCGGGGTGATCAGCGCCCTTGTCGTTCGAAGCGCCACCTTCAACGACCCGAAATTCGCCAACTCCGACGTCAAGACGTTGATGTTTTACGGGGTCGGCTTTGTTATTTTGCTGTTGATTACGCTATTCGATTACAGGCTTCTATTGAAGACCTGGTATGTCTGGTATGCACTCGGCATTTTGTCGCTTATTCTCGTCTTTTTCTTCGGCTCAAATCGCAACGGCGCCCAAGGCTGGTTCGATCTTGGGGGAGGGCTGACGTTTCAGCCGGCGGAATTGATGAAGCTGTTTCTGATTATTGCCGTAGCGGCCATCATGGGCAGGCGGCAAGGGGAGCCGCTCCGGTTCCGCACCGACGTGATGGCCGTTGCCGCCGCTTCGATCGTGCCGTTCGCGCTCGTCATGATTCAGCCGGACCTCGGGAACGCGATCATTTATATTTTTATCGTGCTCGGCATGCTGTGGATCGGCAACGTTCGCTACACATACGTGCTGATCGGTCTTGCTTCGGTCGTTGCGGGTCTCGTGCTTTTCGTCACCTTATTCAACGCGTTTAATACGGAAATCAAGGAATTCCTGTCCGACCATAATAAATCTCACTGGTACCAGCGGATCAATACCTATATCCATCCGGACCAGGCGACGGCGGACGAACGCCGGCAATCCGAGTACGCCAAGATCGCGATCGGGTCGGGGGGCTTGACCGGCGACGGCTATATGCAGGGCGAGTCGAAAAACCGGAAGTTTATTCCGTACACCTACTCCGACTCCATCTTCGTCGTCATCGGCGAGGAGTTCGGATTTCAGGGCTCGGCGATTTTGCTGTTATTGTATTTCATTTTTATATACCGAATGATTTTGATTGCCTACCAGTGCTACGATTTGCGGGGATCGTTCGTCATCATCGGCATCGCGTCCATGATGGTCTTTCAGATTTTCCAGAACATCGGGATGATGATCGGCATCATGCCGATTACCGGCATTACGCTGCCGTTCATCAGCTACGGGGGCACCTCGCTGCTGCTCAACATGATCTGTATCGGTCTTGTGTTCAGCATCAAGGCTCACCAGGAGAAGTACACCATGGACCCTTAGCCGTTTCGGAACCGCAAGCGCGAATCACCCATAAGCCTGCCCTCATCGGCAAGACCTACCGGCCGAATCGGGCAGGTTTTTTTAATTCCCGCGTTCCCGGCCGGCCGCTCCGCAGGTCGCTGCATGCCCGGCTGGCATTGCAACGGATGGTCTAAACCGGCCTTGTCCGCCATATCGTGTTACAAAGGAAACGGACAAGGGGTGCGAAAGATGCGGGTTCGAAATAGCGTCCGCGAACGGAGACGGTTGCGCATTCAGCAATTAATAGAAATGCCTCGCGGCCCGACCGTGCCGGAACCGCCGGCCGGGGACGCCTGGGATGACGGGCCGGCGCGGCCGGAGACGGCCGGAAGAGCGGAGCGTCCGCTTCCGGAGCCGGCGGCGGGCCCTGCTACCCCTGCCCATGCGGGATGGGCCGGCCGCGTTTCGAAAGCCGCCGAAGCCGACCCGGAACTATGGTGGAAGGAACGGCAGCGGCAATTGGCCGGAGGATCGGACCGGAGCGGCATCGGCCTTGCCGGTTTGAGCCGGTTGCCGGGCGCCGGAGAACCGGGAGGCGCGGGCAACGGAAGCGGGCCCGGCCGGACGGTACCGGGAAGCGGTGTTCGCGGATTCATGAAAGAATTGGCCGTCCGCACGGTTGCCGCCGGACTTCTTTTGGCCGCCCTGTGGGGATGGCTCCGGCTGGAGCTTCCCGGCAGCGGGCAGGCGCGGGACTGGGCGATTGCGGCGGTTACGCAGGATATGGACTTTCAGGCGATCGAAGCGTGGTATGAGCGTACGTTTGACGGCTCGCCGTCGTTTCTGCCGATCTTCCGCCAGCAGGAGGAGACGCGCGCCGTCAGCGCAAACTGGACCCGGGAGGAAACCGTACTGCCGCTCGAGGGGCGAATCGTGCAGGGATTTGACGCCGGCGAAGCCGGAATCCGGCTTGCGGCCCCGGAGGGCAGTCCCGTTTTTGCCGTTCATACGGGACGGGTGACCCAGGTGACGACCGGCGACGAAGGGCTGGCGACGATTCTGATTCAGCATGTGAATCGCATCGTGACCGTTTACGGAAACGTGGCGGACCCCGAAGTGAAGCCGAACGACTGGGTGAAAGCGGGACAAAAGCTCGGCGAGCTCGGCGGTGGACGGAACGGCGACGGCAGCGTGGCGGGGGAAGGAACGCTGTATTTTGCCGTGGAGCAGAACGGGAAAACGCTGGACCCGGCGGAAGTGGTGCCGTTTGATTAAATGGCGGGGCGTCTCGTTTAAGGTTCATCCCTTGTTTGTTCTGCTGATGCTTGCATCCATTGCGACAGGGCATTTCTTGGAGACGGCCGCGCTGTTTGCCATCGTGCTGTTTCACGAACTGGGGCACCTCGCCATGGCGCTTCGCTACGGATGGAAGGTAAAAGAAGTAAAGCTCCTGCCGTTCGGCGGGGTCATGGAAGCCGAAGGCGCCGGAACGATTCCGGCGCGGGAGGAAGCGATCGTCGCGATCGCCGGCCCGCTGCAAAACGCCGTTCTGGCCGGCGGCGCCTGGCTGGCGGGACAAGCCGGGCTGATCGACCCGTCATGGGCGGAAGATTTTATCCGGGCGAATGCGGCGATCGCTTTTTTTAACCTGGTGCCGGTCTTGCCGCTGGATGGCGGAAGGATCGCGCAGGCCTGGATCAGCCTGCGTCTGCCGTACCACAAGACGCTGGTCTGGAGCGCGAGAACGAGCCTGGCGCTGAGCGGCGCGGTGGTGCTGCTGTCCGTTTTTCCGCTTTTTCTGGGCGGCCTGCTGCAGTTGAATTTGCTTTTGGTCGGCCTGTTTTTGTGCGCTTCGAACTGGTCGTACTTGCGCAACGTGCCGTTTGTGTTTCTCCGGTTTCTGGTTCATCGGGCCCGGCGCTCGGAATCCGAAATCGACGGCGGAACGCTGGCCCAGCCGATCGTCGTCGCCGAGCATCGCCCGCTCTCCTCGGTTATTCATCTGCTGATGAAAGAGCGCTATCATCTGGTCTATGTGATGAACAGGGGCAAAATCGTCCGCGTCGTGCCCGAAGGCATCATGATCGACGGGTTTATCGGAACGCTCACAAACGGACATGCGGATTCTCGTTTTTTCATGTAAAATGGGAGAAACGGCTTTGGAAGGGAGGCAGGTATGAAGCAGCTGCTTGTCCATTGTACGCGTCATGCAACCCAGTCGGCCCTTGTGGAAGACGGAAGGCTAACGGAATTCAGCGTCGAGCGGTCGGAAGGGGCGTCGCTGGTCGGCAACCTTTACAAAGGCCGGGTTGTCAACGTTCTGCCCGGCATGCAGGCTGCCTTCGTCGACATCGGCCTGTCCAAAAACGCGTTTTTGTACGTCGACGACGTGCTGCATCCCCATCTCGACAAGCAACCGAAGGTGAAGCCGGCCATTACGGAGCTGCTGAAGCCCGGGGACGAACTGATCGTACAAGTGATGAAAGAGCCGCTCGGAGGAAAGGGCGCTCGCGTGACCACGCATTATTCGCTGCCTGGACGCTCCTTGGTTTATATGCCTTACGCAGATTATGTCGGCGTATCGAAGAAGATCGAGCAGGATCAGGAGCGAAGCCGTTTGAAGCATATGGCCGAGGAGCTGCGCAGGCCGGGCGAAGGCGTGATTTTGCGGACCAATGCGGAAGGCGAAGGGCTGGAATCGCTGGCCAAAGATTTGGGAGAACTGCGGAGCATCTGGCAGGGCATCCTGGCGGCGGCCGAGACGGCGGCCGCGCCGAGCGAGCTGCATCGCGATTTTGGCCTTGTTCAGCGGATGGTGCGCGATGTGTTCACGCCGGATACCGAAGAGCTGATTATCGACGACGAGAACGCGTACCGCGACGCGCGGGCTTACATGCTCAAGACGGCGTCCGGGATGGAGGACCGTCTTCGGCTGTACCGGGACCCCGAGCCCCTCTATGAAAAATTCAATATTTACGCTCAGCTCGACAGGGCGTTTCAACAGCGGATTTGGCTCGAAAGCGGGGGCTACCTCGTCTGGGATCAGACCGAAGCGCTGACGGTTGTCGATGTCAACACGGGCAAATATACGGGGACGGTCGATCTGGAGGAAACGGTGTTTCGCACGAATCTCGAGGCTGCGGCCGAGATCGCCCGTCTGCTGCGACTTAGAGACGTGGGCGGCATCGTCATTGTCGATTTCATCGATATGGAGAGCGAGCAGCATCGCCAGCAGGTCGTTCAGCAGCTGGAGGCGACGATGAAGAGCGACCGGACGAAATGCCAGGTGCTCGGCTGGACGCGGCTCGGCCTCCTGGAATTGACCCGCAAGAAGGCGCGGGCCAACGTCGAATCCTATTTCTACGAGACGTGTTCCGCCTGCAAAGGCAGGGGAAAGATTTATATCCGCTAGCCGATTGCCGGGCTTCCGCCGCGCTGACGGACCCGCCGGCGCCGCCTTTTCCGCGCAGAGAGCGGCAGGGCGGCGCGGAGCGGGCAAGGGAAGGCTAGCGAACCGCCTGCTTTGCTTGCCCGTTTGATCAGGCGTTGCTCGGGTCCGGATAGGTCTCCCGCAAAAACGTGACGGACTGAACGATCAACTGTTTCAAAACCTCGATATCGATATCGTCGACTTTGTTGATATACACGCACGCTTTTCCCGTCGTATGTTTTCCGAGTTTTTTTAACCCTTCTTCCCGGTTTGGGTCGCCCGCCGCGAAATACAAGCTGATTTTTCCTTTTCGGGGCGAAAAGCCGACCAGCGGAGCGTCGCCTTCGTGGCCGGATTCGTATTTGTAATGGTAAGAGCCGAAACCGATAATGCTGGGCCCCCACATCTTCGCCGGATAACCGGTCGTCTCGGTGAACAGATCCAACAACCGATACGCGTCCTCGCGTTTTTTCGGGTTTTCGACCTGTTCGATAAATTCGATGACGCTGGCTTCGGTCTCCTTTGTTTTTAGCTCGTACATGCGCACCCTCCTTTTTTTCGCGATACCGCAAGTGTAAGGCTATTCATTTAATGTTATACCATTTCGTTTTTTGCCGGTATACCGTTTCTTGCTTTTTTACGATAAAGCGACGGCCTGGCAAACGGCAAAACGGCAAGCATGCGGCCGGCGAATTGACGGTTGTAATCCTTTGGCCTATATGATAAAATTCTATAGTGCGTGCAAAGTGCTCAAAACAATTGCATGCTGTAACCGCACTCCAACGGGTAGCGAAAGTCCGGCGTTCCGGCGAAGCTTGTGCCAAGCTGCGCGGCCGGCACCCTTTGAGGCGAGTCTTGGACATGGGGAGGTGCACATATGTACGCGATTATCGAAACCGGCGGCAAGCAATACAAAGTACAAGCCGGCGACGTCATCTTCGTGGAGAAGCTGTCCGCTAACGAAGGCGACACCGTGACGTTTGACCGTGTGCTTGCGGTTTCCGGCGACAACGGGTTTGTAACCGGCACTCCGCTCGTAGCCGGCGCTTCGGTTACGGCGAAAGTCGAGAAGCACGTCAAAGGCGAGAAGATCATCGTCTTCAAGTATAAACCGAAGAAGAACGTTCGCAGGAAGCAAGGCCATCGCCAACCGTACACGAAAGTAACCATCGAGTCCATCAAGGCGTAACCGGCAGGCCGCGATGATTACGGTGAACATTTTTCGCGGGGCAGACGGCCGGATCGTGCGGTTTTCCGTTTCCGGTCACGCCCATTACGCAGACCCCGGTCAGGACATCGTCTGCGCGGGCGTTTCTGCCGTTACGGTCGGCGCGGTGAATGCGATCGAGAAGTTGACGGGGCTTGTTCCCGTTACGGAGGTTGAATCCGGCTGGCTGTCGGCAACCGCTCCTGTGGGGGACGACGAGCGCCGGAACGACCAGGTGCAGCTGCTGCTGGAAGGCATGGTTGTCGCCCTGCAATCCATAGCGGAAGAATACGGAAAGCACGTGAAGATAAAGGAAACAACCGCGAAAAAAGGAGGTTGAGATCCATGTTGAAGCTGAATCTTCAGTTGTTCGCATCGAAGAAGGGTGTCGGTTCCACCAAGAACGGCCGCGACAGCCATTCGAAGCGTCTTGGCGTGAAGCGCGCCGACGGCCAAATCGTGACTGCGGGCAGCATTCTGGTGCGCCAACGCGGCACGAAGATCCACCCGGGCAACAACGTCGGCATCGGCAAGGACGACACGCTGTTCGCGAAAGTCGAAGGCGTCGTCAAGTTTGAGCGTTGGGGACGCGACCGCAAGAAAGTCAGCGTATACCCTGTCGAGCAAGCGCCAGTCGCCGCAGCTCTCGAAGGCTAATACTTTTCAACCAGAACCCCGGCCACAGCGTGAGCCGGGGTTTTTGGTTCAAAGCGGTTCGGAAGGCATGCCGCTGCGCTGTCCGCTCCGAACCGGTGTGAATGCAGCATGTGCGACCGGAAGATTCGGGCGCAGCCGTTTGACTTGAATGATCGAAACGGGGAAGTCGCATGATGTCAAAACATCGGATTGCATGGGCGGCAGTTCTCGCCGCTTCGCTGGCGCTTCCGGGCGCGGCCGTGTTTGTTTGGCGGGACGCCTGGTGGCCCTTGGTAGTTTTTGTACTGTGGAACGCCCTGGCCGCGGCGCTGTTCATTGCGTTCGATCGCAGGCACATGCAACGTCGCCACGAACGGCTCGTCGACCACGCGCAACGCGCCGCGGTGGACATGCTCAGCCATCATCGGCACGACTGGATGAACGAAGTGCAAATTTTATACGGCTACTTGAAGCTTAAGAAATACGAAAAAGCAATGGACGTCGTGGACAGAATAAGAAACCGGATGGAACGGGACAGCCGCATATCGCGGATCGGCATTCCGAGCCTGGCCGTATACTTGTTGTCGTTCCGCGCCGCAGGCCATGCGATACACCTTGAAGCGGAAATCGAAGACAGCTGGAATCCCGACTTGATCGGCCCGCACCAGGACAATCTGACGGGGGCCGTCGCCGCTCTTGTGAACGTCATCCGCGTTCATGCCGCTGCAGCGCCGGAAGAGCCTTATGTGCTCCGGCTTCGTTTCGGCGCGGAGGGCCGGCGGGTGCGGCTCGGCATGGTTTACGAAGGGGAACTGATAGCGCGGGACAGCATCGCAACAGAATTGGAGCAGGCTTTGAAAGGCTTTGGGAACCTGACGGAAGAATGGGATGGCGGCAAGGGCGCCGAAGGCCGTCTGCGTTGGACGATCGCGTTTCCGCTTTGCGATAAAGCCGAACAGCCTGCATAACGGAGTGAATGCATCATGTTTGTGGACAAGGCGAGAATTTATGTAAAAGGCGGAGACGGCGGAGACGGACTGGTCGCATTCCGCCGCGAATTGTACGTGCCGGAAGGAGGACCCGCGGGCGGAGACGGCGGCAACGGCGGCAACGTCGTCTTCCGCGTGGACGAAGGCCTCAGAACGCTGATGGACTTTCGCTATCAGAAGCACTTCAAGGCGAAGCCCGGGGAAAAAGGGCGCAACAAATCCCAGCACGGGGCCAACGCCGAAGATTTGATCGTGCGGGTGCCCCCCGGAACCGTCGTGTACGACGACGATACGGGAGAATTGATCGCGGACATGACCCGTCACGGGCAGGAAGTCATCGTGGCCAAGGGCGGCCGCGGGGGCCGCGGCAATATCCGGTTCAAAAGCCCGGCGAATACGGCGCCCGCCATCGCGGAAAACGGCGAGGAAGGCCAGGAGCGTTGGGTCGTGCTGGAGCTTAAGGTGATGGCGGACGTCGGGCTTGTCGGCTTCCCGAGCGTCGGCAAATCGACGCTGCTGTCGGTCGTATCGGGCGCTCGCCCGAAGATCGGCGCCTACCATTTTACGACGCTCACCCCGAACTTGGGCGTCGTGGAGCTGGACGACCACCGCAGCTTCGTGATGGCGGATTTGCCGGGGCTGATCGAAGGCGCCCATGCGGGCGTCGGTCTCGGACACGATTTTCTCCGCCACGTGGAGCGTACCCGGGTGATCATCCATGTCGTGGACATGGCCGCATTGGAAGGGCGCGATCCGTACGACGATTGGGTCAAAATCAACGAAGAGCTGAGATTGTACAACGCCAAGCTGGCCGAGCGGCCGCAGATTGTCGCCGCCAACAAAATGGACATTCCCGAGGCGGCGGATCATTTGGCCGTGTTCCGCGAGAAGGTCGAAGCTTCCCGCCCGGGCACGATCATTATGCCGATTTCCTCGATTACCCGCCAGGGCGTAAACGAGCTGCTGTACAAGGCGGCCGAGCTTCTGGACTCGCTGCCGGCCGAGGCGGAGCAAGCCGGGACCGAAGGCGGCGAGCGCTCGGAAAACGTCGTCTACCGGATGGAACGCAAACCCGAGCGTCCGTTCAACATTTCCCGCGACAACGAGACGTTCGTGGTGGAGAGCGAAGAGATCGAGAAGCTGGTTAAACGGACCCAATTCAGCTCGTATGAAGCGGTTATGCGTTTTGCCCGCATCCTGCGCAACATGGGGGTTGACGAGGAACTGCGCAAGCGCGGCGCCAAGGACGGGGATACGATCCGGGTCGGCGAATTCGAGTTCGAGTTTTTCGAAGGCGGCAAGGACGCTTACCTGTTCGATGACGATTAACAGCACGAGAAGCGCCGTGCGCTTCGCATATGCAAAACGTCTAAGGCGGAATCCTGCTGCAATTGCATAGTTGCGGTACGCATTTTGGGGGTTGCAAGGGGTGTCTTAACAGCGGGACGTTCTGCTGGAAAGACGCCCCTTTTTTTGTTTCTAGCTTGGGGCAAGGAAAAAAACGCATGGGAATTGTCCGCCCGTCCGGTCCCTCACGATTATTTGTCCTGCCTATTGCCGCGAAGCGCCTCTTTCGGTATAATGTCCACTATACACAGACATTCGTCTTTCCTGGGAGGACGGAAAATGGCGGAACGTTATTTCGTTGTCCGCGAGGATTTGCTGCCGGACGGCATTCTCAAGACCGAGCAGGCGAAGGCGCTGCTCAGGCGCGGGGAAGCCGCGACAGTCAACGAGGCTGCCGAGCGCGTGGGCCTTAGCCGAAGCGCTTTCTACAAATACAAAGACGGCGTTTATCCGCTCGAGCAGACGACCCGCGAACGCATTGCCACCCTGTCGATGGACCTGGAGCACCGGTCGGGTGTTTTGTCCAAAGTGCTCGGCATGCTGGCGGTGAACGAAGGAAATGTGCTGACCATTTCCCAATCCATTCCGCTACAGGGACTCGCGAACGTAGTGGTGACGCTTGACACCTCGCAGCTTGGCGGAACGTTAAACGAGCTGGTCGACAAGCTGAAGTCGCTGGACGGCGTCAGACGGGCGACCGTTGTCGGCCGAAGCTGACGCGCGGCGCTCGGGCTTGATTTTTTTGTTGCCTTTATGCTTTTCTCATCCGAGGAGGAAACGTGTTGATGAAACCGGTAAAAGTAGGATTGCTTGGACTTGGAACGGTCGGAACCGGAGTGGTCCGCATCGTTCAAGGCCATCAGGAGGATCTGCAGAGCCAGACGGGCTCGCCGATTTCGATCGAGAAGATCCTGGTCAAAGACCGACACAAAAAAAGAAGCATCGCGGTGGAGCCTTCCAAGCTGACGGAAGATCCGTGGGAAATCGTCCGCGACCCGAATATCGACATTGTGATCGAAGTGATGGGCGGGATCGAGGAGACGAGAAAGATTATCCTTGAAGCGCTCGAACGCGGCAAGCACGTCGTCACCGCCAACAAGGATCTGATGGCGCTGCACGGGCAGGAGATATTGGCGAAGGCCCACGAGAAGGGCTGCGACGTGCTGTACGAAGCGAGCGTGGCCGGCGGCATTCCGATCATCCGTACGCTGATCGAAGGCTTCTCCTCGGACCGCATTACGAAAATCATGGGGATCGTCAACGGCACGACCAACTACATTTTGACGAAAATGAGCCAGGAAGGCGCGTCGTACGACGAGGTGCTGAAGGAAGCCCAGGCGCTCGGCTATGCCGAAGCCGATCCGACGTCCGACGTCGAGGGGCTGGATGCCGCGCGCAAGATGACGATTTTGTCCACGCTCGGTTTTCGCGCCAACGTGGCGCTCGAAGACGTCGACGTCAAAGGCATCAGCTCGGTGACGCAGGAAGATATCCGCTATGCGCAGCAGCTGGGCTATGAAGTCAAGCTGCTTGGCATCGCGGAGCGCCAGGACGATTACATCAGCGTCAGCGTGCAGCCCACGCTGGTCAAGCGCAGCCATCCGATCGCGTCGGTGGGCGGCGTCTTTAACGCCGTTTACGTGTACGGCGAAGCGGTGGGCGAAACGATGTTCTACGGCCCCGGCGCGGGCGAAATGCCGACGGCGACGTCGGTCGTGGCGGACCTTGTGGCCGTCGTGAAAAATGCCAAGCTCGGCATTAACGGACGCCGGACCGCCATCTCCTACAACGAGAAAAAACTGAAAAACGACGAACAAATCGCATCCAAATACTTTTTGCTGCTGAATGTGGAAGACCGCGCCGGGGTTCTGGCCCAGATCGCGCAGGTGTTCTCGCAGCTTGACGTCAGCATCGAGTCCGTCATGCAGCCTGCCAACGCGGAGCAAAGCGGGGCCGAGCTGATCATTACGACGCACAGCGCCAGCAAGGCCGCGATCAACCAGGTGCTGAAGGCGTTTGAAGATCTGCCCTCGATCCGCAAAGTCAAAAGCGTTTACCGCGTCGAGGGTTGAAGACGCTTCGTTCAGCACACCAAGAGATCAAAGGAGTCTTCTTATGCTTTATAAGATGAAAATGGAAGAAGGCCGCTCTTGCGTGCGTGCCGAAGGTCGGGGCGCACGGCGGAAGCCGGGCGGGGTGCGGCCATGAGCAGGACGCTGGCTTCCAGAAGCGGTCCGGCCGTTTGCGACCGCGTTGTCGTCCGGGTGCCGGCAAGCACGGCCAACCTGGGTCCGGGATTCGATGCGCTGGGCATGGCGCTGTCTTTGTACGCTTGGGTGGATTTGCGCCCTTCCGACGGGGCGGAAGGAACGACGATTACGCTTCTCGGGAAGGGGATGGAAGGCGTTGCGACGGACAAGTCCAACCTTGTCTATCAGGTGGCCCAGGCCGTGTTCGCCAAGGCGGGCGTCGAGCTTCCCGAGCTGCATATCGCCATCCGCAGCGACATTCCGCTGACCCGGGGACTCGGCAGCAGCGCCTCGGCCATCGTGGGCGCGCTTGTCGCTGCCAATGCGCTGATCGGCGGCGCGCTGTCCGACGATACGCTGTTTCAGATGGCGACCGAGCTCGAGAACCACCCGGACAATGTCGGGGCATCGCTGTTCGGGGGCGTGATCGCCGCCGCGTGGGACGGCGCGCGCGCGGAAGCGGTTCGCTTCGATCCTCCGGCCGGGCTTACGGCGATGGTCGTCATCCCTTCGTTCGAGCTGTCGACCAAGCGCGCCCGGGGCGTGCTGCCGGAGCGGCTGCCGTTTGGCGACGCCGTCTTTAACGTGAGCCACAGCTCGCTGCTGACGGCCGCGCTTGCGACCGGCAGGCTCGACGTGCTGCGCCACGCGATGCGCGACCGCCTGCACCAGCCGTACCGGGCGGCGCTCGTTCCGGGGATGGACAAGATTTTGCGCGAGGCCTCGGAGCACGGCGCTCTCGGCGCGGTGCTGTCGGGCGCGGGCCCGACGCTGCTGGCGCTCGTCGAAGCCGATTCGGACCGGCGCGAAGAGCTGGAGCGGTTTGTGACCGCGACGATGGCCGGCGAAGACATCGAGGTGGACATCCGCTGGCTGAAGCCGAGCTTGCGGGGACCGGAAATCCGGAAGCTCCACGCGGACGATCCGGATTTTCGCCTGGAGCCGCAGCAGCTTCTGCCCGCGGGCGAAACGGAGGTGGGCGCGTGAGCACGCATTCGCGCAAACCCACTGTCGCCGCGCTGCCGAAAGGCTCTTTTTCCGACGAAGCCGCCCGTTATTTTTTTCGCGGCAGGCAGGTCGAACTGGTTTACCACAACATGATCGCCGACGTTTTCAAATCGACCGACCGCGGAGATACCGACTGGAGCGTCATTCCGATCGAAAACACCATCGACGGCTCCGTCAGCCTGCATATGGACTGGCTTGTCCATGAAGTCGACCTTCCCATTCGCGCCGAATGGGTGTTTCCGGCCGTGCAGAACCTGGTCGGGCGCTTGTCCGAGCTGCAAAGCGAGAGCGGAAGCGGGTCCTGGGACCCGGCCAAAATCCGCAAGGTCATCAGCCACCCGGTCGCGATGGCGCAATGCTACGAGTTTCTCCGTTCCCGCCTTCCGCACGCCGAGATGGAAACGCGAAGCAGTACGGCCGAAGCCATCCGCACCGTTTCCGAGCATCCGGGCGAAGGCTGGGCGGCGATCGGCACCAAAACGGCGGCTGCCGAATATGGTCTGGATGTGCTGGAAGAGCGGGTGACGGACCACGACAACAACTATACCCGTTTCCTGCTTGTCGGCCGAACGCCTTTTGAAGATGAAAACGCCGTTCTTCGCAAAACGAGCATTCTCGTCACGTTGCCGGAGGATTACCCGGGAGCGCTTCATCAGGTTCTGTCGGCGTTTGCCTGGCGGAGAATCAACCTGTCCCGCATCGAGTCCCGCCCGACGAAGAAAAAGCTGGGCAACTACTACTTTTTTATCGATATCGAAATGTCGCTGGATACCGTTCTTCTTCCCGCCGCCTTGGCGGAAATCGAGGCGATCGGCTGCCAGGTGCGCATACTGGGCTCGTACCCCAGTTATCCTTATGAAGGTTAGTTGTGAAACGCAAAATTCGGAGGGATCGACGAAATGGCAGAGCAATGGATTTATTTGAACGGGCAGTTTGTCGCCAAGGAAGACGCGAAAGTTTCCGTATACGACCACGGCTTTTTGTACGGCGACGGCATTTTTGAAGGCATCCGGATTTATGACGGAAATATTTTCCGCTGCAAGGAGCATCTCGACCGGCTGTACGATTCGGCGAAGTCGATCATGCTGGAGATTCCACTGTCGTATGCCGAAATGCAGGAGGCGCTGATCGAAACGGTCCGCAAAAACGATATGCGCAACGGTTATATCCGTCTTGTCGTCTCGCGCGGCCCCGGCAACCTGGGCCTGGACCCGCTGCGCTGCCCGAAGGCGTGGGTGATCATCATCGTCGAGCAGCTGTCCATTTATCCGGAGGAAGCTTACCGAGAAGGGCTGCGTTCGGTATCCGTAAGTCCGCGCCGCAACTTGCCGGATGCGCTGAACCCGAAGATCAAGTCGCTCAACTACTTGAACAACATTTTGGTCAAAATCCAATCCAACCTTGCGGGCGTCGGCGAAGCGATCATGCTGAACTCGCAGGGCTATGTGGCCGAAGGGTCGAGCGACAACATCTTTATCGTCAAACGCGGCACCGTGTACACTCCGCCCTGCTACGTCGGCGCGCTGGAGGGCATAACGAGGGGCGCCATCATGGAGCTGTGCGGCAAGCTCGGCTATCCGCTGAAGGAAGAACCGTTTACGCTGCATGACGTTTATACGGCGGACGAAGTGTTCTTCACGGGAACGGCCGCGGAGGTCATTGCCGTGCGCGAGGTGGACGGCCGCGTAATCGGAGCCGGCAAAGCCGGTCCGATTACGACCCATCTGCTGCAGGAATTCCGCAAAATCGTTACGGTCGACGGCGTCAAAGCGTTTTAACAACCGCAAATCGCCTCCGATTCCGCCCTCGCGGCGGTTTCGGAGGTTTTTTACATGATGACGGTCTGCACGGCCTTCCCCCGAAACTTTCGAATGAAGCCGGCCGGCGCTTCCACGGGCGAAATTCAGTCGGAGCCGAAGGAATCCAACTTTTATCCCCGTATGGATGTCAAACGCCCAACTCCTGCATAGGATGTAATGGTTGTGTGGGGCAATCGCCCACACGGAACGATCATGCGCACAGGAGGGAAATGCGTGAAAATCCATGTGGTCAAAAAAGGGGATACATTGTATCTCATTGCCAAAAAGTACAACGTGGCGCTGGAGGAATTGATTGCAGCCAACCCTGAAATCGCCAACCCGGACGAGATCGACGTCGGAATGAAAATCAAAATCCCGATGCCGGCCAACCCTGCTTTCGAAATTATGCATCAGCACACCGTTCAGCAGGGCGACACGCTGTGGAAGCTGTCCAAAGCATGGGGCATTCCGCTGGAAACGTTGATTAAAGCGAATCCGCAGTTGAAAAATCCGAACGTTTTATTGACCGGCGAGATCGTGAACATACCGAAAATCGGGTCAGGTCATTTCGGCGGCGGACATAACGCTCCGGCAACAGGCGCGGCAAACGTTCAGCCTTTCGGAGGGTGGCCTTCGGGCAAAAAGGATACGGGCGTCAAAGCGGAAACCGGCTTCAAGCCGGGCATCGGCGGCAAACCCGAAACGGGGATCAAGCCGGAAACCGGAAAAAAACATGAAACCGGCGTCAAGCCTAAGGAAGTCGAGCATGCGCAATTGCCCAAAGAAGCCAACATCGCCCCGAATATTGAACCCCATGTCAAACCCAACGTAGAACCCAATATCGGTCCCAATATCGCTAACGTGGAGCCCAATATCGGTGTCAATATCGCTCCCAACATTGCTCCGAATATCGAACCCAACATCGCCCCCCATTTCGAACCCAATATTGCCCCTAACATTGCCGCGGCTCCGATCCACCATGAACCGTTCAAAATCCAAGCGGAACCGCATGCCGATCTGTTCAAATCCTATCCTATTCCCGCGTTGGAAGCGACGGCTCACTTTCAGCATCCTTGCCCCGAAATTCCCAAGGTTTCGCCGGAGAAGGCGGAAAGCTACGGACACGGGTATGGTTGGGAACAGGAAAATATCGCACCGCAAAGTTTCGATTACGGTTCGGCACAGGCTGCGCATCATAAATTCGGGTACGGTCTGGGCCCGGCACATGAAATTCCGCACGGCTACGGCTGGAATGTCGGATCGCAGGCCGCCCACGGCCACGATTGGGGAAACGCTCCGGCCCAAGTTTCGCCGCAAAGCGAAAACGTCAGCGCCGAAAATGCCGCGTTTCCGTTTACAGGCACGGAGCCGGCCCAAACCTACGATGGCCACGACGGAAAAGGCGGCTGGACCGGCACTTCGGATTACCCCGGATACGGCGGATATTATCCGGTCGGCGCGGCTCCTTTCGCATCGCCGAATGCAGCGGCTCCTTTTGCATCGCCGAATGTAGCGGCTCCATCCCACGTTTCGCCGGCAGCCCAATGGCCCCACGGGGGATGCGATCCTTGCACCGGCGCCCCGCTATGGACCGGACCGAACGTGTCTGCGGCCAATGTTGCGCCCGCGAACGTATTTCCGTCGAGCGAAGGTTATCCTGTTGCAGGGGCAAACGCTCCGTACGGCTATCCTTCTTACGGGGCTTATCCCGGTGCAAATACGGCCGTCGCCGGCGCGGGAACATCGTATTATCCGGGTTATCCGGGCGGAGCAGGCCTTGAAGCGGCGGGAAATTGGCCGGCAACCGCTCCGTTCGGCGGACACGACAACGTTTCACCGTCCTTTGCCGCTCCGTACGGCGGACACGACAACGTCTCGCCAGCCTTCGCCGCTCCGTACGGCGGGCACGATAACGTTTCACCGTCCTTTGCCGCTCCGTATGGCGGGTACGATAACATTTCGCCGGCCTTTGCCGCTCCGTACGGCGGGTACGGTTATCCGGCGGCGGTGTCGCCTTTTTCCGGATATCCTTCGATCCCTCCGATTCCGGTGATGCCGTCTGAGGAAGCGCTGAAAGACGATGACCATCGACCGTTCGAAGAGCAGGACGACAGCGCCAAGGAGGACAGGGGACAAAAGGCTTCCGCTTCTTCGGGCAAGAAGAACAAGCCTCAGGTCAAAGTCAAATCGAAACCGGCGGCTCAACCGTCTAAACCAAAACGCAAACAAAGCCACCCTTGGATCAAGTGGTAACGATTAGCGAATAATGATGGAATCCCCGGGCAGACTAGGGTTAAAACCAGCAGAGAAGGGGATTTCATTGTTTGGTTTAAGGATTCGAGGCTTAAAGAAACGCATCAAGCGTCAACGCCGGCCAATATGGTCTTTAGGAATGTGGGCGGGGGCTGTCCTTGCGGCGACCCTCGCCGGCGCCTATATTTCGTATCAATATGTAAACGAGTGGTCTGTCTTTGCGCCGGGCAAGGGCGAGGATCAGCCCGTATGGTCGGACAACCTCCCTGTATCGTATGAGGATGCCTCGACATCCCGAGGGCAAACGATGACCGCTTTATCCAAATGGGACGGCGAAGTGGAAGTCGTTTTGCATCGCGTTTATTTGTGCGGAGAAGAATCGCGGTTGCTGGGCAAGCATACCACGCGGGAAACGATGGAACTGCTGAAAGCGCATCGGGAATGGAGCGCTTCGTTTGACCGAAGCGGGCGCGTCGTGATGGAGGAAGCCGTCGACGATCTCTCTCCGGCCTGCCGCAAAACGGCAACGATCGCCTTGGACGAGGACGGCAACCTCTCCCTTTACGACGGTCCGCCGAGGAAGGAAAACGTCATTCGGACCTTTTTTCAACTGGATGTAGGTTCGCTTGAAAGCAGCCTGTCGAAGGAGCGGCTAAAAGAATTGGCCAAAGGCATCCGGGTGACGGATCGCGACGAGTACAACAGCGTGCTGTCGACGTTCAGCGATTTCGCCGTGGAGAAAACGAAGGACGTCATGAAATCTTCCGGGTAAGGAAGCGAAACGCCCGGTATCCGGCGGCGGCGGCGGGTATCGGGCTGTTTGGGCTTGACGGAAATTGTTGCCTGTTTTTATAATAAAGTATCCTAAATATGGTTAAACGTTCAGGAAGCACCTGAAGGCGGTTGAATACCGTCTTTTGGTGCTTTTTTCGTGTTTTCGGCTGGATCGGGGAGCCGGTCCGTCTGAAGCTCTTTGACAATGGAATATGCCGGCAGCGGACACGGTATTTTGGCGTAAGGCATAGACTCGAAGCGAGATAGGTTTGGTATAATTGGAAACATATAGCGGGCGAGAAGGAGAGAATTTTGTGACGAAGAAAACAGGTTGCGTATTGATGATTTTGGTTCTGGCTTTCGTTATGTCGGCGTCTTGGGCAGGAGCGGCATCCCCTATCAAGTATGGCATTCCGAACATTAACGTGCTGCTCGACGGCAAGCGGATCGCCTTTCCGGACGTATGGCCGCAAGTAGATGCCAACCAGCGGGTGCTGGTGCCGATCCGTGTCGTGTCCGAGAACCTTGGGGCAAAGGTCAATTACGCCAACAACATGATTACGATTACGCAAGGAAGCAAGGTGGTCGTGCTGACCATTGGCAGCAAGACGGCGACGGTTAACGGTAAGCCGGTGACGTTTGACAGCGCCGCCGTCGTCAAGAACAGCCGTACGCTGGTCCCGCTGCGCTTCGTCTCCGAGGCGCTCGGCCAGACGGTGGAGTGGGACGGAACGGACAAGTATGTGTGGATCGGGAAGAAGGAAGTTCCCGTGCTGCAGGATGTTGTGAAGAAAGTTCAACCGTTGGATGATTTTAAAAAGTATTATGGAACGCAGAAATTTCTCATTGACGACCCCTATCGGGACGGTGTACGTGTCTTTCAAGAAGAAAAGTTTCCGATTATCGTCCCAAATCCGTATAACTCTGAAGGAACAACAATTTTTTATAATCTGTGGTTGGATAAGTACGAAGGCGAAGTTGTTGTCAAGGTTCATTACAAGGGGCCAACCATTGGAATATCCTTCCTGACAGGAGATGGCGTTCCTCGATCCAGAAATGGAATTGCACTGTGGCGTCAGAAATTGAATGACGGCAGCCAAATCGATATTTTCCCTCTATTGGATAAATGGGATAACTACCAATGGAAAGTAATAGATTGGGATAAGTTGCAGCCTTCAGATATTCAGTACATTCACTTTAAAGTGGATGCAGGCTCTTATGTTCTTCTCAAAAAACCGTTTAAATAAAAACAGGAGGTACTTATGGGTTTTAAACGAATAGTTTCCCTTCTGCTGGCGATCACCTTGATCGCCAGTCTTTTTTTTACCGGAAATCCGAACACACAAGCTGGGACCATACCTTTGATTTCGGATAAAGAGGCGTCTGGAAATCAGGGGGATCCGAATACATTCTATTTTATTGCTATGTTCTCCTATGCGATTTGGGAAAATGACGCTGGCAAATGGCAGCCGCTCGCTCCTGGAGGGGATGCAGTTGGTGTTGAATTCCCCTACAGTTTCGACATCCCAAATCGAAAAATTACGAGTGTCGATGTTGTACCTTTCTCAAATGCAACGTACATTAGCAATCCTCAGGAATGGAATAAAGTCTTTCAAAAATCACGCTCTGACCAATGGAATAACTATAAGGACCAATCCAATACAGGGTTTCATGTCATCAAGACGGATCAACTTGGCGTAGGAACCTCTTCCGTCTCGTTTAAACTGGTGCTTCAACCGGGCTCTTTCCTAAATGCTCCACTTCCGGAGGTAAGCCAAACACCAAGTGGCAACGAAGGGAGAACGTATTATTTCCCCATGCTGCTTACCATAAAGGTCGAGCCGCAGCTCATTGTCAAACATTTTACGACGGACGGCCAAAGCTTGGCATCGGTGTTTCCCAACACCACAACCAAAATGGTGGCCGGGCAGTCTTACCAGGTCACCCCGCCCACGAATGAGAACTATACGTACAAGGGCTATAAAAAATCAACGACGGACAACCCGCCAAGCGGCAGCCTCATTCCGGGCAACCCGCCGAAGTTCACGTATGACAACACTTTTAACACGTATACGCTCTTTCTCTATTACGAGGAGAAGCAAGCGCCGCCGCCGGATAACGTGCAGGGGACCATCCATGTCCGGCATATGGTTCGCACCAGCTCGTCGGGCGATTTCAGCAAAGTCAAGGAACAAACGTTTTATTACGAAAAGTTACCTGTCACCGAGACGTTCAGCGGGAATACAGCCTACGGAACCTTGATCGGGCGCAATCAAAGCAACACGGGCGGATACTCGGATACCGTCTACTCCTTTACCTCGCCGATCACGGTCAATTTGTACAACGGACAACCGGAAGTATGGGTATCATTCTTCTACGAGAATCCGAATGGCGGCGGAGGGGATGACGGTGGCGGCGGCACGATTCCCGATCCGCTGCCGGAACCGGAGCCGGAGGAAAATCATCCGCCAATCATACAGATCGCCTGGTCCAAACCGAATGCCAATCTCGGGGATGTCGTCAATTTACAGGTGACTCAAATGTACGATCCCGATCCGGGCGACTGGGTCTCGATTGTCGGGTGGGATTTTACCAAGAGCACGGACTGGCTGGCCGGCTTGCCAGAAAAGTACAACCTGAATCTGACCAGCTCGTCTTTCAGCGGAATTACGGCCGACAAGACCGGCGCTCACACGGTCTATATTACCGTGACGGATACGCATGGGGAACAGGTGACAGCCTCGGCCACGCTCAATGTCGTCGATCCGAAGCCGGTTGCGGTCATCGACGCGCCTTCCGTCGTCCGCGAGAATCATCCGCTGCCGTCTCCGATTGACGGAAGCCGCTCGTACAGCCCGATTGGCCGGAACATCGTCGATTATGTCTGGACGAACAAGAAAGACGTTTACACGGTTCCTGGAACGGAAACGGTGACGCTCAAAGTCAAGGACGACGAAGGCCGTTGGTCGGACGTTACGACGAAGGACATCACGGTGCTGCCGGACGAGCCGCCGATTGTTACGCTCACCGTGCCGCCGGAGGAAACCCGGCTCGGCACGCTGACGATCAAGAGCAACGCCTACAGTCCGGACGGAGACAAAATTGTCTCTCGCGTGTTCCAATACAAATACGACGCGGGCAATGACGGTTTTGATAACGATAACTGGCAGACATACTCAACGGCGAACATGGACACCTATGCGTTCAAGCCAACCCGGATCGGCAAATACCTGTTCCGGGAGTCGGTTTGCGAGGATTACGGCAAATGCGGCAATTCGGATTCGCAGCCGGTCGCGCAGCGAACGGCGGATATTCAGAATCTCCCACCCAGCATCGATGTCAAGACGAGCGGCAGCCTGACCGATCCGCCGGAAACGTATACGTACCTGATGTCGGACCTGTACGCCTCCGGTCGTTTCGTCAATCTGCAAACGGGCGCGGTTGGCAATAAGGATAACTGGAAGCTGGACAATGGGGTACTTAAAACCAAAACACGCGTTAGACTGGCCAATATCGGTCTGGATGTGCAATTCCCTTTCTTTCAGCTTTATAGTCGGGATTCGAAAACGAAAGAGGCTCCTTTCTATCATGCTTTGGGTTATCCTAGCAGCAACTCGCTGGGATTGGAAGAGAATCCGCATCAAGCGCCTTTTGCCGGACTGCAGAACAACAACGCCAGCTTTTCATACCTCATGCCTGCTGAAGTTTCCGGCAAATCGATCATTGCCGTTCGGGAGGATGAAAAGTACACCTATATTTTGACCCGTGATGCCAATTTTGTCGGGTACCTGTACGCTTATGATAAGTCGTTCCGCTTGCGTTGGTCTAAAACGGTGCCCAACCCCATTGCTTATGCGTCAGGCGAAATCGTTGGCCGAATGAACTATGGCTATACCGAAGGCCAGATGCTCGTTCACAACCAGACGGTGTATTTCAGTATCGTAGATCCGAATAACTATTATCAGTACATCTTGTTGGCTTTGGACCGGGACACCGGTGCAGAGAAGCATCGAATCACGTATAGCTGGTTGAATGCCGGGGGACCTCTTCAACCCATCGGACTTCCGGATGGCATTTGGATAGCCAACAACAAATATGATTTTAACGGCAATTGGGTTGCTTACACTCCCTTAAATGGCGTAGTTCTTGGCGTTTCCTCCAAACATGGTCGTTTAATGACGTTTGCACGGGATCAATCAGGAAAAAGCAACGAATATGTACTCAAGTCATCCGATCTTTCGACTGTTTTTGATCTGGGTAATCCGAACGGAAATGCAAGTTTGAGCCGATATACCTTTTTGGGTTATGATGCCGAGGGGACCAGTTACGGAGTATACCGAGAATCCAACGAAGTTTTGCTTACCATTCAGCGGCATACGTTGACCGGGGCTGCCACAAAGAAGACATTTACGCTTCCGGATTATCGACGTTACATCGAGATTTTAGGTAAGGATGCCGCGAACCGCATCTGGATTAGTACGCAAACTTCATCGACATGGGTTCCGGTTGTCTACGTGTACGATGCGGACGGGCAGCTGCTGCAAACCTTATATCCGTTCGGCAATTTGTTTCAGGGCAGCGTCGATAAAATGTTTATCGGTTCCGACGGAGTCGTGACCCTGTTTGGCATGTATTATAACCAAGGCAAGTATCAGGTGTACTACGCGTCGTACGATCCGGACACGTTTGCGGTCATGGCCAGTGGGGCTTCGCCAGCTTTTCAGCACATACCGGCCTACATTTATCCGCACGACGATCAGAGCTTTCTGATCGAGTTCAGAGGCGACGTGGTTGGCTCATACCTTTATTTGCTGAAAACGAGCGGTTCGCTGAAGAAGCCGAAGCTGTTCGAAGCCGGCGAGCCGACGCCGGACATCGTCATCGGGGCTAACGTTCCCGAAGGCAGCACGGTTCGGGCCAACTTTATGCCGAACAACGTCAGCGCCAAAGGCGTCGGCTACCTGTACCGCGTGCAGGACGACCGCAATTATTACAGCATCGAATTCGAGGCCGGGGAATTGCGGATCAAGAAGACGGCGGGCGGTTCCGCAAGCATCGTATTCAGCAGGCCGTATACGCTCGTTTCCGGCAAAACGTATGAGGTCATGATCAAGCCGGCCGGAAACACGTTTGAGGTCTATGTCAATAAAATTTGGCAGGCAACCGTTACCGAAACCGCTTGGACGGGCGGCAAGTTCGGCGTCATCAGCCGCGGCCAAGAGGACGTATGGTTCATCAGCGCCGCCTTCTACGCCGGCGGAAACGGGACAGGCTCCATTGAAGGCGTCGTGCTGGTCGGCGAAACGCTGACCTATGACGTCGTATTCGACGATCCCGAGAATGACCCCCGGCTGACGGCTGGAGAAGCATGGAAATACGTTCACAACCCGAACGTGTTCCTTCAGCCCCAAGGGACATGGAGCGGCAGCGGACAGAGCTTTCCGGGCCCGGTGACTTCGTTCGGACTGCCCGGTGAATATACGTTTACGTTCCGGACGAAAGACGATCCGCATCCGGAGCACCATTATCCGGACAATGCTTTTGCCGCTTACCGCCAAGAGTCGAACGAAGTAACGGGCAGGATACGGGTGCATCGGAGGCCGGTGGCGGATCAGGATGTCATTTTGAATCCGGATTTCACGCTTGCCTATGTGGACCGATCGTACGATCCGGACCGGTTTAATCCGGCAAACGGCCAATACTCGACGGAAAATACGGGCATCAACTACGCGGCGACCCGCGGGATCATCGAGCGGAAATACCGCTACCGCAGCGCAAACTCGTTAACCTACGTCTATGCCAAGCCGACGAGGCTGATGGCGGGCAGCTACATCGTCGAGCTCTCCGTCAAGGACGAGTACGGAGCCTGGAGCGATTGGGACTCCGATCTGCTCGTCGTGTCCGGTTCTCCCGTGCTGCCGCCGAATCCCGGCTTTACCGTGATGCCGCTGACGGGCTACCGGGGCACGCCGTTTACGATCAACTCGACGGCGAGCGATCCGCAGGACGGAGGCCGGGAGAACCTTGAACATCAATACTGGATCAAGAACCTGACGGCTGGCGGCGCGGAGACGCTGCAAAGCATCTCTCGCACGCAATGGACGAAGACGTTTAACAGCATGGGCACGTTCCGGATTCGCCAGGTCGTCATCAACAGCTACGGACTGTACGCGGAAACGTCGCAGAACGTAAGCGTCGTCAACCGCAAACCGGCGGCAAACGTCACGACCCCGGCTAGCGCAAGCCCCGGCAGCCCAACGGAATTTGACCTATTGCGGCCGCAATTCGTTTGGACTTACGGCGATGCGGACGGAGACGCCCAGACGCAATATCAGGTACAGGTGATCAAATCGAACAGCGGCGGGCTGGTGCTGCTTGATTCCGGCGCGAGAATCGGCGGAACGACGAACTGGACGGCTTCGGCGGATTTGCCGGAAGAAGTCGTTCTGTATGTGCAGGTGCGCGTTTATGACGGCTATGACTGGTCGGATTGGAGCTCGCCGAAGTATTTCATCATCGACACGAACAAGCCGCCTACAGGGGATTTCGACTGGAATCCGAAGCTGATCTTCGAAGGCGATACCGTAATGTTCGAATCGGCGGTGAACGACCCCGATCTGGATGTGTTGAATGTGAGATACGAGCTGGAATCGCCGGACGGAACGAAGCGCACGTTTGCTTACACCTGGAGCGCGCCTTATCCCGATACCGGACCGGTTGCCGTCTTGAATGTGCCGGGCGTATGGACGATGACGTTGAACGTCAGCGACGGAGAAGAAGCCGTGACGGTGTCAAAGAGCATTCGGGTATGGCCGCTGACGATTTCGGGCCAAGTGCGGCATACGGACGAATGGGAAGCGAACCGGCTGAACTACAATGCCAAGCATCCGGAAACGCCGAGGCCGGCCAACTGGTTCTGGGCCGGGGAAGCGTTCGTGCTGGAGGCGCTCGTGACGGATACGGGAGCGTCCGCGACCAAGCCGCTTAGGGTAACGGCGGACGCGGGCTCGGGTTTGAGGAAGGAACTGGCCGGAAGCAATCCGCCGCAGCTTACCCGTTGGAACGGAACGCTCCGCAGCGAAGACGCAGGGTTTCCGCTTGTCGAGTTGCCGGAGGGGGACTACACGTTTACGTTCACCGTCACGTACAGCAACGGCGTCGTTAAGACGGCGCAAGCGGCCATCCGCATCGTCGATACGGTCGACAGCTATGTGCAGGTGCACCGTGTAAGGTAGAGAAGGCTAAGAGTTGCAAGCATTTTTCAATAGAAAGTACCATCTTGACGTTTTCGCATTTGAGCGTTTTCATCACAGAGTTTTAACCGCTTGTTTTGTTAAGCAGCCCTCATCTGGACAATAAGGATGAGGATGTTTGACGCTTACTGGACGGATTCCTTGGAGGCTGAGCACGCGGCGGATGACGATGTAGGGTACTGGACGGACTACCTGGTGGTTGTGCATCGTGGCGGACGGCGAATTCAACCCTGTTTCCCGCAAAGGTCGGCATCTTTCGGTGCCGGCCTTGGCTTTTGCCGGACGAAGGTGTTCGGCTTTTTGTTCTCATTCTTGCGCACATTTGCTATAATCTACGAATAGGATAAAGATTGCATCCTGTATTGTTGCACATCAGACAAGCGAAAGCTTCGGGGAAGACCGTTTCCGAGGCTTGCGCGGTACATAGCGAAGAGAAGAGAGCGGGGAACCCTCATGCGGGTATTGGGCATCGACCCGGGCATTGCCATTATGGGGTTCGGGTTCGTGGACCAGATCGGCCACCGGCTTGTGCCTGTTCAATACGGCTGCATTCAGACGGAAGCGAACACGCCGACGGAACAGAGGCTGGTGCAAATCTATGAGGCGTCCTGCGCCCTGCTGGATAAATACGAGCCTCAGACGATTGCGGTAGAGAAGTTGTTTTTCAACAAAAACGTGACCAACGCGTTCAGCGTCGGACAGGCGCGGGGCGTTTTTCTTCTGGCGGCGGCGCAGCGCGGCATACCGGTCGGGGAATATACGCCGATGCAGGTCAAGCAGTCCGTCGTCGGATACGGCGGCGCGGAGAAGCAGCAGGTGCAGGAGATGGTCAAGCGGCTGCTCAAGCTTTCCGCCGTGCCCAAGCCGGACGACGTGGCGGATGCGCTGGCTGTGGCGATTTGCCATGCGCATTCGATGAACCTGACTGAACGGATGAACGGAGTGAAGCCTTCATGATCGATTTCCTGCGGGGCCGGGTTGTCCATGTGGAACCGGAATATGTCGTATTGGACGTGCGGGATGTCGGCTACCGGGTGTTCACGCCGAATCCGTACGCGCTCAGCCGTACCGAGGAGACGATTCAGCTCTATATCCACCATCACGTGCGGGAAGACGCGATTCAACTGTTCGGATTTACGACGCGCGAGGAGCAGTCGATGTTCCGGAAGCTGCTGGACGTATCGGGGATCGGTCCGAGGGTGGCGCTCGGCGTCCTGTCCGCCGGCCGTCCGGAGGCGCTGGCGTCTGCTATACAGCAAGAGAATTTAAGCTTTCTGACCAAGTTGCCCGGCATCGGGAAGAAGACGGCGCAAAGAATGATTCTGGATTTGAAGGACAAGCTGGGCGCCGTCCAGGAAGGCCTGCCCTTTGCCGCTGCGGCGGGCGCTCCTGCGGCGGGACCGGCCGCGGGGGCGGAGAGCGATTCCGCCTGGGCCATTGCCCGCGAGGCGCTCGCAGGCCTCGGCTACCGCGATGCCGAGCTGGATCGGGCTTGGCATGCGCTGAAGGACAAGGTGAAGGGCGATGAGACGCCGGAAGGACTGATGAAACAGGCGCTTCAGCAGTTGTTCCAGGGATAAGAGAGCGGGAGAGGGGGACTTAACGGGTGGAAGACCGGATTGTCACCGCTCATTTGATGATGGAAGACCAGGCTGTCGAATTTAGTCTGCGTCCCCGGTATTTGGCGGAATATATCGGCCAGTCGCAAGTCAAGGAAAATTTGAAGATTTATATCGAAGCGGCGAAAATGCGCAAGGAAGCGCTGGATCACGTGCTGCTTTACGGTCCTCCGGGCTTGGGCAAGACGACGCTGTCCAACATCATTGCCAACGAACTGGGCGTCAACATTCGCACGACCAGCGGCCCGGCGATCGAACGGCCCGGGGATCTTGCCGCGATTTTGACCAATTTGCAGGAAAACGACGTGCTGTTTATCGACGAGATCCACCGTCTTCACCGGACGGTCGAGGAAGTGCTGTATCCGGCGATGGAAGATTTCGCGCTCGATTTCATTATCGGCAAAGGACCGAGCGCGCGCTCGGTCAGGCTCGATCTGCCAAAGTTTACGCTCATCGGCGCCACGACCCGAGCCGGCCTGCTGTCGGCTCCGCTGCGCGACCGGTTCGGCGTCGTCAGCCGCCTCGAATATTACACGGAAGAGGAATTGGCCTACATCGTTTCCCGCACTTCCGATTTGCTGAATGTCGGCATCGTCGGCGAAGCGTCCAGCGAGATCGCCCGGCGTTCCCGCGGCACGCCGCGCATCGCCAACCGTCTGCTGAAGCGGGTGCGCGATTACGCGCAGGTGCGCGGCGACGGCATCATTACCGAAGAAATCGCGATTGAGGCGCTCGAGCGCATCCAGGTGGACCCGATGGGGCTGGACGCGATCGACCACAAGCTGCTGGAGGCGATGATCGTCAAATACCGGGGCGGGCCCGTCGGCGTGGATACGCTCGCGGCTTCCATCGGCGAAGAAAGCCAAACGATCGAAGACGTGTACGAGCCGTATCTGATGCAGATCGGGTTTTTGCAGCGGACGCCCCGCGGTCGGGTCGTTACCCCGTCCGCTTATAAGCATCTCGGTCTGCCGGTGCCGGAGCAGCCGGCGTGAGCCGTTTTTGGCCATGGTCTATAGGACTGAGAAGCTACGAAGCGATGCCGGCTTGCAATTCGCCGGCCCGCAATCGCCGATGTCGGGCCGATTCCTATCTGGCCGGCGATTTCCGCCGTGTCCAAAAACCAACTTTCCGCGCAAAAAGGCGTGACGACCCCTTGAGCCGCTTTTATGAACGGCAAAGCGGATGCGGTCATGCGGCTGTTGCGCGAAGTGCCGTCACTCCGGTGGATCGGCATCGAGGGCGATCGCCCGCGCTTGAGGCCGGTCTGCCGGCTTTTTTATCGGCTCGTCGCCCGTTGCCGCTGCCGGCTTTTCCGGCGCAACCGCGTCTTCCGCAGGCGGAGCGCGCGGGCCGTGCCGCAATATTTTGGACGGAGGGAAAGCATGATGAGATTTCGGCCATGGAACGCGTTCAAGCGGACCGCGGTGCTTGGCGCGCTGCTTGCTTCGCTGTCGCTTGCTCCGGCAACCGCCGCTTTCGGCGCGGCGGATGTTCCGGATACCATCCGGGTTGCGCTGTTCGCGGATATCGGAAGCAAATACAAGTCGGTCGTTCCCGCCGTTACGCTGTCTTCGGCCGGCGGGGTGACCTTGTCATGGGCAGCCTCGCAGCCATCGGTCCCGATCAGCGAGGTTGCCGCAGGTCAAGCGGTCCGGTTTGCCGTGGACGGCTACCGGGCTATCCTGCTGGAGACGGCGGATTTAAGTGCCGCAATGTCGGTCTTAAAAAAAGTGCAGGCCTCGTCTTCGGCCGCTTTTGTGACAAAGCTGAGCAAGCAGGGCAAAACGGTGTACCAGGTTACGGAAGGCACTTACAGCTCGGAGTCCGCAGCCAAGGCGGCCTTGTCCAAATGGACAAGCGCGGGCGTAACGGCCGGCGCCGCTTCCCTTGAGCCGGCTGCCGTCGGCGGGCCTTTGGCGCTTGAAGCAGGACCTTACGCAAGCGAATTCGAAGCGCGAAACGCCGCCGTCCAGTTCGGCAACGCCAAGCTGGACGCCTTCGTCGCCCGCAAGCTGAGCGGCGGCAAGCCGGTTTATGTCGTCAGGATCGGCCAGGCCGCCAACCAAAGCCAGCTGACGAAGCTGCAGCAGGCGGTCGTTGCGGCGGGGCTTGCGGCGCGCACTCCCGACGCGAGCGAGCCGTATGCCGTCATGCGCCAGGACATGACGAGCGGCGGCAAGGAAACGACGCTCTATGCGATCCCTGCGGAGAACGCCAAAGCGATTTTACGGGCGGATCCGGCCGGCGACGGCGGCATCTTGCTCGCCGAACGGAGCAAGCGGACCTACCGGGGCAGCATGGAGATCCGTGTTCTGAACGGCAGCCTCGCCGTCGTGAACGAGGTCGATTTGGAGCAATATTTGTATTCCGTCGTCGCCTCCGAAATCTATTCCGGCTGGCCCGCCGAAGCCCAGAAGGCGCAAGCGGTGGCGGCGCGTTCGTACGCGCTGTCGCTCGGGATGAACTTTCAGATCGCCCATGTCGTGGATACGACGCTAAGCCAGACGTACAACGGCATCTCCGCCGAAACGAAGGAATCGATCGCGGCGGTTCAGGCGACGGCCGGCGAGGTCATGACCTACGGCGGCAAAATCGTCAACGCGGTCTTTTCTTCCAACGCGGGAGGCATGACGGCCGACAACAAGACCGAAGTGTGGCGGGGGGACAACGCTTTTCTCGCCAGCGCCGTGGAAAGTCCGGACTCCGGTCCGCAGGAGGGCAAGCCGGATTGGTACAAGGTGGCGCTCTCTTCCGGCGAGGTCGGCTATATCCGCAGCGACCTGCTTGCGGACAGCGGCCGGAAAAACGCGGCGGGCCTCGGACTGCTTCAGGTTACCGGCAGCGGCGTGGCGCTGCGTCCAAGCCCGCGTGAAGACGCCGATCCGATTAAGCGGCTAGGCGATGGCACGCTGGTCGTCCCTCTGAAGAAAGTGCCCGAGTATACGAATTACAGCTGGATCGAAGGGCCTTATACCGCCGAGGAGCTGGCGGCTTCCATCAACAAACGGGCGACCGGCGCGACCAAGATTCAGGGCGCGCTCAAAACGCTTGAAGTCGCGCAAAGAGGACCTTCCGGCCGAGTGGTGGAAATCCGGGCGAACGGCAAAACGGTAGACGTCGGCGCGCCCGACAACTGGCGCGGGGCCCTCGGGACGAAAAGCACGCGGCTGGATATTGAAGAGACCGGCCGGTACACCGTGATCTCGGGGGACGGCAGCCGAAGGGAATTTCCCGAAGCGGCCGGACCGCTGCAGGTGCTGGGAGCCAACGGGGCGGCCAGATCGGTCGGCGAAGGCCATTTGTTTATTCTGAACGGCAGCGGCGAGCTTAGGGCGGCCACAACCGATCCGCAGTTCGTGATCACCGGCAAAGGCTTCGGTCATGGACTGGGCATGTCGCAATGGGGCGCCAAAGGGCTGGCCGAACAAGGGTATGACTATCAGGCGATTCTGAAATACTACTACAAGAATGTGAAGATCGAGAAGGATGGCAACGGATGAATGTCGGCGATTTTGATTTTGACCTGCCCGAACGATTGATTGCGCAAACGCCACTTAAGGAACGAACTTCGTCCCGGCTGCTCGTTTTGCACCGGAAAGACGGCTCCATCGAGCACAAGTCCTTCCCGGACTTGAAAGATTATCTGCGGCCGGGGGATACGCTCGTATTGAACGATACGAAAGTGATTCCCGCGCGGCTTTTGGGCGTGAAAGCGGACACGGGCGCGAAGGCGGAAGTGCTGCTGCTCAGGCGGCTGGAAGGCGATACATGGGAGACGTTGGTGAAGCCCGGCAAAAAAATCCGGGAAGGCACCCGGCTGTGGTTCGGTACCGACGCCCAAGGGCGGAAGCCGCTTCTTTCGGCCGTCGTGGAAGCCGAAGGCGAAATGGGCGCTCGCCATATTCGGTTCGAATACGAGGGAATCTTCAACGAACTGCTGGACCGCCTCGGCCAGATGCCGCTTCCTCCCTATATTAAAGAAAAATTGGAAGACCGGGAGCGTTATCAGACCGTATACGCGCGCCATGAAGGCTCGGCCGCCGCGCCGACCGCGGGACTGCATTTCACGCAAGCGTTTTTGGAGGAATTGCGGCAGTCGGGGGTTCGGCTGTGCCCGATTACGCTGCATGTCGGACTCGGCACATTCCGGCCGGTGGCGGTGGAAAACGTTCAGGAGCATCAAATGCATGCCGAATGGTATAACGTCACCGAAGAAAGCGCGGAGCTGATCAACCGCGCCCGCAGCGGCGAAGGACGAATTGTCGCCGTCGGCACGACGTCGGCGCGAACGCTGGAAACGCTCGGACAGCGGTTCAAGGACGGACCGGTTGAGGCGTGCAGCGGCTGGACGGATATTTTCATTTATCCCGGTTACGAATTCAAACTGGTGTCGGCGCTGCTGACCAACTTTCATCTGCCCCGCTCCACGCTCGTCATGCTCGTGAGCGCGCTCGCCGGCAGAGAGCATATTTTGCGTGCCTACAAGGAAGCGATCGACCGCGAATACCGGTTCTTCAGCTTCGGCGATGCGATGTTCATCACGTAAGCACGGAACGATGAGGAGGACAAAACCTGCACATGGCAGCGATCCGTTACGAATTGATCAAAACCTGCGCCCAGACCGGCGCCCGCCTCGGACGCGTGCATACGCCGCACGGGGTTATCGATACGCCGACTTTTATGCCGGTGGGCACGCAGGCGACCGTTAAAGGCATGAGCCCCGAAGAATTGAAAAGCTTGGGCGCGCAAATCATTTTGAGCAACACGTACCACCTGTTCCTACGGCCCGGACACGAGCTTATCCGCGAAGCGGGAGGCCTTCACAAGTTCATGAATTGGGATCGGGCGATTCTGACGGACAGCGGCGGCTTTCAGGTGTTTTCGCTGAGCGAGATGCGCAAAATCCGCGAGGAAGGCGTCGAGTTTCGCTCGCATTTGAACGGGGACAAGCTGTTTCTTTCTCCCGAGCTCGCAACGGAAATTCAAAATGCGCTCGGCCCCGATATTATGATGGCGTTTGACGAATGCGCGCCTTACCCGGCGGAGTACGACTACGTCAAGCAATCCATGGAAAGGACGACGCGGTGGGCGGAACGATGCCTGAAGGCGCATGCCCGTCCTCACGACCAGGCGCTGTTCGCGATCGTTCAGGGCGGCATGTTTGCCGACTTGCGCAAAATCAGCGCCCGCGATTTGACTTCCCTTGATTTTCCGGGGTATGCTATTGGTGGACTAAGCGTAGGCGAGCCGAAACCGTTGATGTACGAGATGCTGGAAGTCACGGTGCCGCTGCTGCCGGCCGACAAGCCTCGTTATTTGATGGGCGTAGGTTCGCCGGATTGTCTGGTGGAAGGCAGCATGCGCGGCGTCGACATGTTCGACTGCGTGTTGCCGACCCGGATCGCCCGCAACGGTACGGTCATGACCAGCCAGGGGCGGCTCGTGGTCAAAAACGCCAAGTACGCCCGCGATTTCAGTCCGCTGGACCCGGAATGCTCCTGTTACGCTTGCCGCCATTATTCCCGGGCCTACATACGCCATTTGATCCGGGCGGACGAGATGTTCGGCCTCCGTCTGACCACCATTCATAACCTGCATTTCCTTGCGTCGTTAATGGAGCAGATCAGGCAGGCGATCCGGGAAGATCGGCTAAAGGATTTTCGGGACGAATTTTTCGAAAAATACGGCATGGACCGTAACGAAAGCGGTTTTTAGCGAAAGGGGGGAGCTACGATGTGGCTATCGAATACGACTGCAAACGGCGCCGGAGGCGGCTTGTTGATGTCGCTGCTGCCGTTTGTGCTGATGTTCGTCATTTTCTATTTCCTGCTGATTCGTCCGCAACAGAAAAAGACGAAAGAGCGCAACAACATGCTGCGCGCGCTTAAGAAGGGCGACAAGGTGACGACGATCGGCGGTCTGCACGGCACGATCGTGGAACTTACCGACGATAAGGTTGTCCTGAAGGTGAACGACGTAACCAAGCTTACGTTCGACCGTTCCGCGGTCAACAATGTAACGGCTCGCGCCGAGGCAAGCTCCGAAGAATCCAAATAATCCCAAAAAACAAGCGGCCCTCCCGATTCCGTTCGTACGGTTCGGGAGGGCTTTCTTGTTGCGCGCGCCCATGATGGCGCGGCTGTTTGGTTTTAGCGGGCGGCCGAAGAGGAAGAGATTTCGGATCGGGCCACGCGGACTTGGCCGCCATGCGAATAATCCGCGCGCGAAGCGACCTTCAGGCCGATAGCCACCGATACGCAGGCCAGCGCAAGTCCTGCGGACATATCGCTAAGCCAGTGGATGCCGAGATAAAAAATGGAGAAGATGATGACGGCGGCATGGATCCAGCAAAACACCGCCCAGCGACGGATGCCGGAACGGGAGGCAAGCAGCGCCATCGTGACCGAAAGCGACGTATGCAGGCTTGGAAAGCAGTTGTTCAGGCCGGACAGGGAACGGTACTCGGATTCGAACCCGGGAAACACGTCCAGCATCAAAAACCGAATGTGCGGCGACGCATGCCACGCTTCGTCCACCGGAATGAACAGGAAAAACGGCACGGCGATGAGATAATTCAGCACCAGGGCGATGCAGAGCGCGTAATAAAGCTTGATATCGCCCCGGTATGTATAGATACCCACCGACGCGATCATCACCGCCTGAAACAGCACGAGGTAGAACACCGCACATAACAAGGTCAACGGTTGGGAATGGAGCGCAGCCTGGAGATGGCTTTGCCAGTGTCCTTCCCAGCCGGTCAGCATTTGGGTCAGATTATAGCGGATCGGCAGCGCCGCTTCCAGGTGCAGCTCGAATTTATTCAGCACCAAGACCCCCAGCATCATCAGAAAAAACAGCAAGTACCTGGGAACGATCAGCGATTTGGCAAAGGCTCCCGCCGCCGCAAGCGGCTGTCTGCCCGTGCCGTACCACAGCAGCAAGGCTACGGCCAATGCCGTATAGAGAACAATCGTCCCCATGGAATGAAACGCGACCACCTGGCAATCCCCTCGTTTATGCATTCGTTATAAAAAGTCCCGTCATAGTATATCACAATTCGAGGGTCCATTGCGCTATGCGGCTATTTTCTCGATACGTGCGGTTTTCGGCCCGTATTGACGCCCAGCATTCCGCCGATTGCGCCCGCAGCTCCCGCAATTCCCGCCAGCATCGGTATGCGCAGGCTCCAGTCGAGATCGTTCGCGAGGAAGCTGGTCAGAAGGACGAGCAGCGTGTAGACGAGTCCGGTAAAAAATCCGATCCGCCACCCCTTTTCGCCCGATTTGCGGGCGGACGCGAAGCCGCCGCACAGCGAAGCGATCCCGTGAATGCCGAATACCCATTGAACGAGATCGGTCTCGTTCATGCTCGTGGCATACAACAGCAGCGAGACAAGCAGCGATCCGGCCGCAAGCCAAATAATCGACCAGAGGAGGCCGGTAATCAGGGGAGAGGCGATCCGGCCTCCGGCAACCCTTGGAATTCGGTTCATGCCATAACCTCCTACGATTGCAATTTGATTAGTACCAGCTTATGGTCCAGGCTGCCGGGCTAGTACCCTAATTTTCCGTTCCGTCCAAGCGCATGACCGGATGAAGCCCCGGTGAAACTACATCAGCAAACGGAATAGGAGGACGGATAATGGAACTGGCAACCATCCTATTGCGAACGGCGTTCATGTATGTTTTCGTGTTTTTCATGCTGCGGCTGATGGGCAAGAGGGAAATCGGCAAGCTGTCGGTTTTCGATATGGTCATTTCCATTATGATCGCGGAAATCGCGGTCATTTCGATCGAGAGTCCGGATCGTTCCCTCTGGGCAACGGTCGGTCCGATTGTCCTTCTTGTGATTATCCAACTGCTGCTCGCTTATATCTTGTTAAAAAGCCACCGCATCCGGACATGGTTCGACGGCAAGCCCAGCGTGCTGATCCGCAGCGGCCGCCTGAACGTCGGCGAAATGAAAAAACAACGCTACAATTTGGACGACCTGATGACGCAATTGAGGGAAAACAAGCTGGATAGCGTAGCGGATGTCGAACTGGCCGTGCTGGAATCGGACGGCAAGCTCTCCGTTCTCCCCAAGGACAAGCCGGCCTCCGGCAGCCTTAACGCTTCCGAAACCCGGCCGAGCGAAGAAGACGCACTCTCCAAAATCCGGTTTGAGCTGTTGCCGATTACCCTGATTATGGACGGCAAAGTGATGGACGAAAATCTCGAGAAGCTGGACAAAACCCGTTTTTGGCTGAAAAAAGAGCTTCGCGCGAAGGGAATCCGCTCCTTTGACGAAGTGTTTTTATGCAGCATCGACCATAACGGCAAGCTGTTCGTCGGCCGCAAATCCGACTAACGGAACAGCCGGCCGATATACGGCACCCGCGCTGCGTCATGCCTGTCGATCAGGCCGAGCAGAATCAATAAAAGCAGGTAGAGGCACGCCGAGCAGGCGAAGGCGGCGGCCAGGTTGACCGTATCCCACGGCGCAGGGCGCAGATTCCACACCCACATGGCGCCTGCCCCCATCACCGTCATCGCGGCAAGCACTTTCAGAAAATCGAGCGGAATGAGCCGGAAGCCGGTCAGCCGGGCGACGCTAATCCAATGGAGCAGCGTAACGAGCGCCATGTTGGCCGAGATCGCCAGCACGGCTCCCTTGACGCCGAATTCGGGCATGGCGGCCAGTTCGACGATCAGGATCAGCTTGACGGCGGCGCCGATAAACGTATTGAGAAGCGCGGTGCCCGGCCGGTTCAGCGCCTGCAGCGCCGCCTGCAGCGGAGCCTGCATGTACAAAAACACGGCGACCGGAGCGAGCCAGCGCAGCATATCGGCCATGGAATCGTCGTTATACAGGATCGAGCAGATCGGATTGGCGAACAGCCCGAGCAAGGCGACGAAGGGAGCGCCCGTCACGATAGCAAGCCGGACCGCCTGGTGAAGCCGCAATTGAATGCCGTTCCAATCTCCCCGGGCGGCGGCTTCGGACAGCGCCGGAACAAGCGAGACGGCAAGCGAGTAGGTGAGGGCGCCCGGCAATGTCAGCAGCGGGATGACCATGCCCTGAAGCGCTCCGTATTGCGCGGTTGCCGCCGCTGTGGCCAGGCCCGCGGCCACGAGCGCCCGCGTCGTCAATATCGACTCCAGCAAGTAAGACAGCGACCCGATCATACGGCTTGCGGTAACCGGCACGGCAATGCCGAGCAGCCGATTGAAGAGCGCCCGTTCCTTGCGCTTGCCCGAGGCCGCGGGCAGCAATGGGAGCGAATCGTCCGGCATGCCGGAAGCGGGAGCCGGGTCGTCCTTTCGTTCCCCGCGCAGCTTAAACGCAAGCACCAGCAGGCCGGCCAGTTCGCCGGCGGCCATGCCGCCCATCGCTCCGGCCGCCGCCGCCTCCAGCCCGAAGGGAAGCAGCAGATACGCAAGCAGCAGCGTTAAGATGATGCGAACGACGGTTTCCGTCGTCGAAGCGATCGCCGTAGGCAGCATGTTTTGTTTTCCTTGAAAATACCCCCGCCATACGGAAGAGGCCGCTACGAGCGGCAAAATCGGGATCATGACGAGCAGGGCGGTGCGGACGCGCGGATCGGTCATCATTTCGGTCGAGATCCAGTCCGACAGCGCCAGGCATGCCGCCGCTGCGGCCAGACTCAGCGCAACGGCGACGGTCATGGCGATGGCGACAATCCGCCGCACTTGCCCGGTTTTTCCTTGCGAGTCGGCTTCCGCGACCATCTTGGCGACGGCCAGCGGCAATCCTCCGGTAATGACCGTAAGCAACACCATCATGAACGGAAACACAAGCTGGGTCAGGCCGACCCCCTCGGCGCCGATAATTCGGGGGAGCGCGATCCGGGGGATAAAGCCGAGCATTCGGTTGAGCAGTCCTGCTGCGAGCAAGATCATGGCGCCTTGGATAAACGTCTGTTTGCGTTTTGACATCGCTCCACCTCTTCAGAAGCCCCGGGATATAGTACATGCTTATGCGGGAGTTGTCCCCCTTCATGACATGCGCCTGTCCGAACCGAAAATTGATTTTGGCCAATTGCCGGGTTCGGCAGGAGTTGGGCGGACGGAAGGCGAAATAAAACAGACCGATATCCCGGACGCTGCGCAAAAAAGGAGGAAGACGACATGGCCGCTAGAGATTCGGATGAGGAAATGAAAACGCCGGATTGGGAAGCAGTCGTCAAGCCGTTGTGCGAGAGCAAAGCGGAGGAATTCCGATTTCTCGGATACGACCAGGTCGAAGCGAAGGATATATGGGAATGCGTCAGCGACAAATACCGCAAGCATGGTACGCCCGCGCTGCATCAGGTCGTCAGCGACATTTTGTCGCTTCGGGCGACGCAATATATGAATTTTATTACGATGCGCATTTACCGCGGCGAGCTTCGCTGAAGCGGGTACGGACGTTTCAGCGCTTGCGGCGTTTGAACGGATGGCAGCCGAACGGAAAAAACGTCCGGTTGCTTTCGTTTTTTAGGCGCGGATTTCGCGATTTTCGACAAATTGACTTCCATTTTCGCGGATAGGTATAATAGGAACATTGAGATTGAAGGGGGACGCCGGCACATAATGAAACGATTGCTCGCATTTGTATTCGTCGTTGCCGTCTGCTTCGGGGCGATCGCTTGGACAAGCCCAGGGCTGCTGAAATCGACGAAGCTGGGGCTCGACCTGAAGGGCGGCTTCGAAATTTTGTATGAAGCTTCGCCGCTTACGGAAGGCGGAGTCGTGACGAAGGAATCCCTTAACCAGACCGCCCACAGCCTGGCCAAACGGGCCGACAAGAACGGCGTGGCCGAACCGGAGGTCACGACGGAGGGAAGCAACCGCATCCGCGTCAAGATCGCCGGCATTGCGGATGAAGCCAAGGTCCGGGAACTGATGAAGAAACCTGCGGACCTGCAATTCCGCAGCTCGGACGGCTGCTCCAGCCCAACGGATTACTGCAAGGTCGAACTGAATGGCAGCGATTTCGTGGAGGGCGCGGCCAAGGTCCAGTTCGACCAGTTCAACAATCCGATGATCGCCATCCAGGTCAAGGAAAAGGAGAAGTTTGCCGAAATTACGACCCGGCTCGTGAACAAGCCGACCGAAGATGAACGCAGACTGGCGATTTTCCTGGACGACGAATTGATTTCCGATCCGGTCGTGCAGCAGCCGTTGACGGACGGAACGGCCGTCATTACCGGCCAGCGCACCTTGCAGGAAGCCCGGGATCTGGCGGAAATCATCAATCTGGGCGCTCTGCCGCTGAAGCTGACCGAGAAGTACACGCAAAGCGTGGGCGCGACGCTCGGGCAGAAATCGCTGCAAGAGACGGCTATCGCGGGCATCATCGCGTCGATTGCCATTTTGCTGTTCATGCTGATTTTTTACCGGCTTCCGGGCCTCATTGCGGGCATCTGCCTCATCGTTTTCGTTTGGCTGCTGCTTGTGGTGTTCTGGCTCATCGACGCGACATTGACATTGCCGGGCATCGCGGCGTTCATCCTCGGCATCGGCGTCGCCGTCGACACGAACATCATTACCGCGGAGCGGATCAAGGACGAGCTGCGCTCCGGCAAAAGCATCGCTTCGGCGCTGCGGGCCGGCAACAAGAACAGCTTCCGCACCGTCATCGACGCGCATATTACGAACATCATCGCCGCCGCCGTCCTTTTCTATATGGGACAAGGAGCGGTCAAAGGCTTTGCGGTCGTGCAGCTGTGGAGCATCATCATCAACATCGCCACCAACCTGTTCCTGCCGCGGTTCCTGCTGCATCTGCTCGTCCACAGCGGACGTTTCAACAAGCCGTCTTATTATGGCGTAAAGGAGAGTGAAATCCGTGCGCTATAATTTCAAAAACTTCGATTTCGTCCGCAAGAGCAAAGCCTTTTTCATCGGATCGATCGTAACGACCTTGATCGGGATCGTGTCACTCTTTCTGGTCGGGCTTAATTACGGCATCGACTTTAAATCGGGCTCTTCGGTTGACGTCGTGCTGACGAAAGCATACAATGCAGACGAAGTGAAAAGCCTCCTCGATTCCGAGGGGTTCGGCCAGTATACGCTGACGGCCGGCGACGGCCGGCTTTCGATCCGCTTTGAAGCCGTGCTCGACGAAGCGCAGCAGCAGAAGCTGCAGGCGGATTTCCACAGCAAAATCGACGACAAGGCGTCCTTTGAGATCAATATCGTCGACGTGGATATCGCCAGAGAACAGGAGACCAACGCGCTGATCGGCATCCTGGTCGCCAGCGTCGGCATTTTGCTCTACGTCACGATCCGGTTCGAATGGCGGTTCGCCGTTGCGGCAATCGTGGCGCTGTTGTACGACGCCTTTTTTGTCATCACGCTGTTCTCGGTATTCCGGCTTGAGGTGAACCTGCCGTTTATTTTGGCGGTGCTTACCGTTATCGGGTATTCGATCAACGATACGGTCGTCATCTTCGACCGCATCCGCGAGAATCTGCGCTTTGCCAAGATCAAGACCCACGACGATCTCGCGAACGTCGTCAACACGAGCGTCAGCCAAACGTTGACCCGTTCGATCAATACCGTGCTGACCGTCGCTTTCGCCGCCATCTGCTTGTTCATTTTCGGCAGCGAATCGATCAAAATGTTCTCGCTTGCGATGATTTTCGGCTTAATCAGCGGCGCCTATTCTTCCATTTTCATTGCGAGTCCGCTTTGGTACTTGCTGCGCCGGAACGCCAAGCCGAAGAAGCCCGCCAAAGTTCAAAACGCTCCGTAACGCTTCGGCTTGAAAAGGGGGAAGGCTCATCATATGGCGAAGTTGCGGCCGCAGGCTGCCGAACACGGGACAATCGTTTCGATGCTGGGACTCTTCGGACTTACGATTGCAAAAGGAACGGCCGGTTACCTGACGGGAAGCAAAGCGCTGATTGCGGACGCATGCCATAGCGCCGCGGATTTCTCCGGCGCCGCGCTTTCCTGCATGGCTTACCGCAGCGGCAGGCGCCCTTCCCGGTACGATTCCGCCGGCGGACGATCCTCTTCGGAGACGCTTGCGGGCGTCATTTTGTCCGCGCTGCTGCTTGTGGCCGGTCTCGAGGCCGGTCTCGCTTCTCTTCGCTCCATGGTCGGAGGCGTCACCGAACCGCCGGGCTGGAGCGCGGTGGCGGTCATCGTTGCGGGTATCGCCGTACGGGAAGCTCTTATCCGGTACAAAAAAAGCCACGAATCGAAGCTGGGCATTCGGGCGGAGCGGACAGGCGGAGAACACCGTTCCGACATTTTCTCCTCGCTGACGGCGATCGTCGGGACGGCCGGAGCCATGGCCGGCGATCTGCTGAACATGCCCGTCCTGTACGTGCTCGACCCGGCGGCGGGCCTTGTCATTTCGGTTTTTGTCATCCGCATGGGCTGCCAGACGGTGCTCGCGGTCACCCGGCCTTCCGCCGCAAGCGCGCTGGGCGAATTGGACTACCAGGCCTTGCTGGAGGCGATTCAGCGGGTGGAAGGCGTCGTAACCGTGGACCAGCTTAAGGCGCGCGAAAGCGGCCATTACGTCGTTGTCGAAGCCGTCATTCGGGTCAATCCCCGCATCACGGTGTTCGAGGGACACGATATCGCGATGAGGGTGCGCAGGCATCTGACCAAGCGTTTTTTGCACGTCGCCGACGCCTGCATCCAGGTGGAGCCGTTCGATCCGGGCTATCCGTACAAATCCAATCATCACGAAGAAGAGATGCCGATTCTGATGCAATAAATGACACGCATGGGCAAACACCGCCGAAAGCCGGTACAGCATCCGAGTGATGACGCGTCTTGCGTCGCATCGGTTGCACGGACTCGGCGGTGTTGCTGTTGGGAGGACGCGTTGGGCCATGAAACGGAAGTACCGCTGGGAATTGGGGGAGACAGACGAGGCGAAAGCCGCGGAGCTTGCGCGCGAGCTGAAGCTGCCGAAGCTTGCCGCCCGCCTGCTGGTGTCCCGGGGTTTTGCGACGCCGGAAGCGGCGGCGGCGTTCCTGGGCGAAGGGGATGACGGGTTTCACGATCCGTTCGCGATGAAAGACATGGATAAAGCCGTCGAGCGAATCCGGCAGGCGCTGCAAAGCGGGGAGCGGATGCGCGTGTACGGAGACTACGATGCGGACGGCGTCACTTCGACGGCGCTGATGATCCGGCTCTTAAAGCGCCTAAACGCCGTGTTCGATACATATATTCCGCATCGGAGCCAGGAGGGCTACGGCTTGAACCTGGCCGCGATCGACCGGGCGGCGGAAGACGGCGTCACGCTGATCGTGACGGTCGACAACGGCATCAGCGCGGTCGAACAGATCGCCTATGCCCGAAGCAAAGGCATCGATGTGGTCGTGACCGATCACCACGAGCCTCCGGCGGTTCTGCCGGAAGCGGCGGCGCTGGTGAATCCGAAGCAGCAAGATTGCCCCTATCCGTTCAAAGGGCTGTCCGGCGCGGGAGTCGCCTTCAAGCTGGCGCATGCGCTGCTCGGGCGGATGGAACCGGAGCTTGCGGACGTCGCGGCGATCGGCACGGTCGCCGATCTGATGCCGCTGACCGGAGAAAACCGCGCCCTGGTCCGCCTCGGGCTAAGCCGGATGAACGAACGGCCGGCGCCGGGCATCCGGGCCCTGGCGGCGGTAAGCGGGATCGAGCCGGGGCAGCTGACGAGCGGCCGGATCGCCTTCGGGCTGGCGCCGCGCCTCAACGCGGGCGGACGGCTGGAACGGGCGGACGGCGCGGTCCGCCTTCTGGTGACGGACGACGAAGCGGAAGCGGCGGAGCTTGCCGCGCGGCTGGACGAATTGAACGCCGAGCGCCAGCAGCTGGTCGATGAGACGGTCCTTGAGGCCGAACGTATGTGGCAGGAGCGGGTGGAACGCAGCGCAGAGACGCCGCCGGAGGTTATCGTGCTTGCGGGAGAAGGCTGGAACGCCGGGATCGCCGGACTTGTCGCGGCGAAGATGGTGGAGCGGCACTATCGTCCGGCGGTCATCCTGGCGGTGGACGCGGCGACCGGGCTGTGCAAAGGCTCGGCGCGCTCCATCGACGGATTCGACTTGTTTGCCGCTTTAACGGAGTGCGCGCAGTGGATGGAGCATTACGGCGGGCATCAGGCGGCGGCGGGACTTTCGATCCGCCGCGACCATGTGCCCGATCTGGAGCGGGAACTGTCCCGCCTGGCCGGGGAGTGGCTCCGTCCGGAGGATTGGACGCCGAAGAAAAAAGCCGATCTCGTCTGCCAGGCGTCGGAGCTGACGCTGGAGGCGGCGGAGGCGCTCAAGCGGTTCGAGCCGTTCGGAAACGGCAATCCCGCGCCGCGTCTTGCGCTTCGAAGCGTCACGGTCGCGGAGGTTCGCGGAATCGGCAAGGAAGGAAAGCATCTGAGGCTGGTGGCCGAAGCCGAAGGACGGCGGATCGAAACCGTCGGGTTCGGCATGGGCGAGGCGGCCGGCATGCTTGCGCAGGGCGCTTCGGTCGATTTGCTCGGGGAGCTGTCGATCAACGAGTGGAACGGCCGCAGCCGGGTGCAGCTCATGCTGCAGGACTGGCGATTCGATGCGCTGCCGGTATATGATCGCCGGAGCGACCGCCATTGGCGGCAATCCGTCTGCAAGCTGATCCGGGAAGGGGGCCGCTGGCTTGTTCTCTGCTCGTCCGGGCAAGTGCGGAACGAGCTGCTGGCGGCGGAAGAGCTCGAAGCGGCGGAGGCCGTCGTCGCGCTTTACGGCGACCGTCCGCTTGCGGAGGCGGCGGCGGGCCTTGCCGCCGCAGAGGGGGAGGCCGCGGCGGAAACGGCCGCAGCGGAAACGGCCGCAGCCGTCGAGTCCTTCCTTCGTGCCGGCCGCCTGGGCCTGCTTGAAGGCGTCTCGCTCGTGCTTGCGGGGCTGCCCCGGAATCTGGAAGACGCCGAAGCGCTGCGGCATCTGCTGTCGGCCGGGCTTCAGCCGGAGGCGATTCACGTGTTCGCGCCTTCGCCGGATACGGAGGCGGCAGGCCGAAGACCGGCCTTTCCGGACCGGCAGCAGTTCGGGCAGGTTTATACCCTTTTTCGCCGGCAGGGAACGTGGATCGACGCGCCGGACGGCTTTCTCCGCGAGGTTGCCGATAAGGTCGGCTTGCCGCTGTCGGTCGTGCGGATGATGCAGGACGTGTTCGCCGAGCTCGGCTTTTTGACCGTCGACCGTGCAAGCGTCGCCGTTATCCCTTCCCCGCCGCGCCGGGAGCTGGATCAGTCCGCACGCTACCGGAAAGAGAAGGAACGGGCGGAGCTTTCGGCCTTGGCGTCGCTGGATTCGCGGGCGCTTGCGGAACGGCTTCGCCATTTGGCCGAAATCCGGACATAGCGTTGTCGCCTTCTTCCCGTGTATAATGCATTCATAGAGCGAAAATGCAAAGGAGTTTTATCAGAGATGGATTTCAAAGAGTATATCCGGGTCATTCCCGATTTTCCCCAGCCCGGCATCCGTTTTAAGGACATCACCACCTTGTTGAAAGACGGCAAGGCGTACCGGGCGGCCATCGATGCGATGAAGGAGGCCGTCTCCGGGCTGAAGATCGATGTCGTCGCCGGTCCGGAAGCGCGCGGCTTCGTCGTCGGCGCTCCGCTTGCGCTGGCGCTGGGCGTCGGCTTCGTGCCGATCCGCAAGAGCGGCAAACTGCCGGGCGAGACGATCGAGGCGGGGTACGACCTGGAATACGGCAAAGACAAGCTGGCCGTTCACAAGGACGCCATCCTTCCGGGACAGAAGGTGCTTATCGCCGACGATCTGCTTGCCACCGGCGGGACGATCGCGACTACGACCGATTTGCTGCGCCGTCTGGGCGGAGACGTTGTCGGCGCTTCGTTTTTGATCGAGCTTACCTATTTGAACGGCCGGGAGAAGCTGAAGGACCTGAACGTCTTCTCCCTGGTGCAGTACTGAGAAATTCCCCGTTTGCGCCCTTTTGGGCCGTCCTATGAGCTTGTAAACCAAGACCGTTCGCACGGGTTGCCGCGCGGGCGGTTTTTTTCTGCGGAAGGTCCCTTTCACATCGTCTGATCTCCTCACATCGAGTGCCCTCCTTACATCCCCTGTTTGATTTTGAAGACCGTATTCGGGATGGTTTCTCAACCGGCTTCGTTTGCTCCTTTTCGGCAAAAAGCAAACCCGCGTGGTTGTTCGGCTTGAAAGACGGGAATAGACGGGAATTTCGCGCGTTGAAGCCTGTCCGCACATGGGAGTCCCGCTCGAAGGAGACCGCTCCGGCGATAGGGTCACTTGCGACGGTGTACTACATCCGCCAAGTAGTCCGTCCAGTACCCTACATTGCCGCCGTCCGTGCTGCCAAGCCGGCATGTAGTCCGCCCAGTACCCTACATTGCCGCCGTCCGTGCTGCCAAGCCGTTATGTAGTCCGTCCAGTACCCTACATTGCCGCTGTCCGTGCTGCCAAGCCGTCATGTAGTCCGCCCAGTACCCTACATTGCCGCCGTCCGTGCTGCCAAGCCGGCATGTAGTCCGCCCAGTACCCTACATTGCCGCCGTCCGTGCTGCCAAGCCGCCAAGAAGTCCGCCCAGTACCCTACATCGCAGCCGTCCGTGCTGCCAAGCCGTCATGTAGTCCGTCCAGTACCCTACATTGCCGCCGTCCGTGCTGCCAAGCCGTCATGTAGTCCGTCCAGTACCCTACTTGACCCCGAGCGGCTCTATTGGATGTTGTGCAGGATACGGGGCTCTTTTCCCCTTTAACGGAACGTATGTTGGATTTTTTCCAAGCGAAAAGGCCCGTAAGATGTGCGATTCGGCTTCTGCGGACCAAATGACCGGATATATCCAACATAGGCCGGTTTCCACATAGGCCGGCTTCCGGCGTCCGAACGGCATGTTCGGTTGGTTTTTTCCGATTTAGCGGCGTCTGCGGCGCGGCGTTGGGGACCGGTCGCTCCGGAGTGCGGCGCGGCGGCAAAGTTTCATCTGGCATTAAGGACCTGTTCATCTTCCGTTCATTTAGGGGTGCTAGTATCCACTTATTGTTATACATAGCAGTCCGAAGAGCGGGAGGTTCTTGAATGAAAAAGCAAAAAATCAAAAGGTGGATCACGTGGATCGTCGTCGTAGCGGTTCTCGCGGGCGCGGGCGGCGGCGGTTACTGGTGGTACAAGAATAAAGACGCGAAGGAAATGGCCGGAGGCCTTACATTCGCCCAGTCGAAGGTGACGAAAGGAACGATTACGCAAAGCGTATCCGGTTCCGGGGCCGTCGAAGTGGCGGAGTCGGAAACGGCGCTCGTGTCGGAGCCGGCCACGGTGGCGAAAGTATGGGTGGAAGAAGGAGCCGAAGTCAAAAAAGGCGACGTGCTCGCCACCTTCGAAGGGGAGGATGTAAGCCTTGCGCTCAGCAAAGCGGAGCTGACGCTGGAGCAGCAGAAAATGGCGCTCGAATCCGCGCAGGAAAAGTGGAAAAGCTTGCAAATCTCGGGAGCCGACGAAGCGGAACTGGAATCCGCGGAAATGAACATCAAAAGCGCGGAGCTGAACATCAAGCAAACGGAGCTTGAAATCCAGGATTACAAGGAGAAAGCGAAGGCTCCCGATCCGCTTGTCGCGCCGATCGACGGAACCGTGACGGCGGTGAACATCAAGGCGGGGGACGAGGTGTCGGCCCGTTTGGAAGCTTTTACGATCGTCAACTACAAAAAGCTGCAGATGACGATTTCCGCGGACGAATTGGACATTACGAAGATTAAGGTCGGTCAAAAGGCCAACATTGCGTTGGACGCGCTGAGCGGGCAGAAGATCACCGGGACCGTGACGGAAATTTCCAAAGAAGGGACGTCCTCCAACGGCGTCTCCACGTTCCCGGTTGTCGTGACGCTGAACAATATCAAGGATGTGCTGCCGGGCATGTCCGGAGAAGTTGAGATTATCATTCAGCAAAAAGAAAACGCGCTGATGGTTCCGGTAGACGCGGTGGAAACGATAGGCGGCAAGTATTTCGTCCGCGTGCCCCGCAGCGGCGAGACGGAAGGTTCTGCGGGATCGTCAAACGCAACAGAATCGTCAGGCTCAACAGAATCGTCAGGCTCAACAGAACCATCAGGCACAACGGGTTCGTCAGGATCTACAGGTTCGGCGGATGGCCGTTCAAGCACAACTGCAAGCGACGCGGACGCGAGTTCCGGACAAGCGCGAAGCGCCGCTTCGGGACAGACGAGACAAGAAGGCGTGGCTGCACAACCGGGACAAGGGGCGGCGCCGGGCGGAGCGCGAGAGGGCGCGGCATCCGGATGGAACCGCGGCAACGGTCAGGGCCTGGGCCGGATGAATTCGCAAAACGGCGCATTTACGCTGAAGGAAATTACGGTCGGCATCACGACGGATTCGAACGTGGAAGTCCTTTCCGGCCTGAACGAAGGCGATACCGTACTCATTCCGATCACCGTCTCCTCCGACACCAACCGTACGGTGACAATGGGCGGATTTGGCGGCATGGGCGGTTTCCCCGGAGCCGGGGCAGGCTTTATCAGCGGCGGCAACAGAGTCTTTTCCGGCGGCGGCAGCGGACGCGGCACCGGAGGGACGAGCGGCGGCACGGGCGGCGGAGGACGATAAACATGAGCGCGAAACAGGATCAGCAGTGCCTTATCCGGCTGGAGAACATTTATAAGCAGTACGAGATGGCCGGCGAAACCTTCAATGCCCTGGACGGAGTGTCCGTAACGGTGAATAAAGGCGATTTCATGGCGATCGTCGGGCCGTCGGGTTCGGGAAAATCGACCCTGATGAACGTGCTCGGCTGCCTCGACCGGCCGACAAGCGGCACCTATTATTTGGACGGCGCGGAAGTGCAGAAGCTGAGGGACAACAAGCTGGCGCAAATCCGCAATTACAAGATCGGGTTCATTTTTCAGCAATATCATCTGCTTCCGAAGCTGCGCGTGATCGACAATGTGGAACTGCCGCTCGTGTACCGGGGGATGTCCGCCCGGGAGCGAAGGGAGCGCTGCAGGGAGGCGCTGGAAAAAGTCGGTCTGGGCGACAAGCTGCATCATCTGCCGAGCCAGCTTTCCGGCGGCCAGCAGCAGCGCGTGGCCATCGCCCGGGCGCTGGCGGGCCGTCCGCCGCTGCTGCTCGCCGACGAGCCGACAGGAGCGCTGGACAGCAAGACAAGCCGGGAAGTGATCGCCCTGCTCAAGGAATTGAACGAGGCTGGCAACACGATCGTTCTCATTACGCACGATCCGTCCGTCGCCGCGCAGGCGAAACGCGTCGTGCGCATTTCCGACGGCAGATTGACGGAGGAAAGGAATGAAGCTTCATGAAGCTGTCGCAAGGCGTCAAAATGGCCTGGCATAGCGTGTACAGCCAGAAATTGCGCACTCTGCTCACCATTTTGGGCATCATGATCGGCATCGCTTCCGTCACGGTCATGGTCGCCATCGGGAACGGAACGGCGGAGCAGGTCAAAAGCCAGATGCAGGGGCTCGGAACCAACTTGCTGACCGCCAATGTCGTCGGCCGCGGAGCGGTAACGAGCATCACGCTCGAGGATGCGGAGAAGATCGCGGACATTGACGGCGTGTCCGCCTACGCTCCGGTCATCTCCGGCAGCGTGACGGTCAAATACGGCACGACCACCTATTCGGCTTCCGTCTTAGCGACGACGCCGTCGTTCGCCGAAGTAAGGGAATATTCCGTCGCGCAGGGACGGTTCATCAAGGAAATCGACGGAGCGTTTGCCCAGAAGGTCGCGGTCATCGGCTCCGAAGTTGCCGAGGAGCTCGGCATGTCCAATCCGGTCGGGGAAAAAATCACGCTCGACGGCGTTCCGTACAAGGTGGTCGGCGTGCTCGCGTCCAAAGGCTCGTCCACGACCGGCTCCAACGACAATATCGTCATCGTTCCGATCCAAACCGCGCGCGTCGTGCTGAAAACGGACGCGATCCGCACCCTTTACGTGCAGGCCGAAAGCGAGAAGCGGGTCGATTTTGTCCAGACGATGCTGGAGTTTCATCTGCAGACGTTTTTCCGCGGCGACGAGGACAGCTATACGGTGTTCAATCAGGCGGACCTGCTGAAGACGATCACCGAGGTTTCCACCTCCATGTCGACGATGCTGACGTACGTGGCCGCCATCTCGCTCCTGGTCGGAGGCATCGGCATCATGAACATGATGCTCGTATCGGTCACGGAGCGCACCCGGGAGATCGGCATCCGGAAGTCGCTGGGAGCCAAGCAGCGGGACATCCTGTTCCAGTTTCTCGTCGAAGCCGCCATTATCGGCGGATTGGGAGGCGTTATCGGGGTCTTGGTCGGCGCCGGGGGTTCGAGTTTCGCCGGCAAATGGATGAATTCCCCCGTAGCGCCGTCGGTCGACATTATGGTGATCGCGGTAGCCTTCTCGATGGGCGTTGGGGTTCTGTTCGGTTTCCTGCCGGCAAGGCGCGCCTCCAAGCTGGACCCGGTCGAAGCGCTTCGCCATTAAGACATTCGAGGAGTCAAAAGGAGTTTGAACCGGCATGGCCATTGCCAGCATTTTGGTGATCGAGGACGATCCTTATATCAGCGATCTGATCGGCTTGTATTTAAGGCGGGAGGGCTTCCGCTTCGCGGTCGCGCACGACGGCGAAGACGGAATCGAACAATTCGCCGCGCAGCCGCCCGATCTGGTCATCTTGGACCTGATGCTGCCCCGGTGCGACGGTTGGAGCGTCTGCCGCCGCATTCGGGCGGTTCGCGATACGCCGATCATCATTTTGACGGGGAAAGGCGAGAGCTACGACAAGCTCAAAGGCTTCGAGCTCGGGGCGGACGACTATCTGGTCAAGCCGTTCGACCCGAAGGAGCTCATGGCTCGCATCAAGGCCGTTATGCGGCGGACCAAGCCGGGCTTCGCCCGCGAGCCCGTCCGCCTGCCCGACCTGGTCATCGACCTGGACCGGTACGTCGTTCAATGCGGGGAGAACGAAATGACGCTGCCCCCGAAGGAAATGGAACTGCTGCATGCGCTTGCGTCGATGCCCAACCGGGTGCTGACTCGCGAGCAGCTGATCGATCGGGTGTGGGGATTCGACTTTGAAGGGGATCCCCGGACCGTGGACGTTCATATCAAGCGCATCCGGGAGAAGATCGGAACGACGCCGCATTACCGCATTGAAACGATCCGCGGCGTCGGCTATAAATTCGAGGTGAGCGGAGCATGATCCGGTGGAACGGCATCACCGTCAAGCTGCTGCTCGCCTTTTTTGCGGTTTTGCTCATTTCTTTCAGCGCGACGTCCGCCGTCTCCTTCTGGTTCGTCCGCTCGGAGCTGCGCAGCGGCAACGCCCGTTTCGAGCGGGATCAGTTAAGCGTGATCGCCGCCCTCGTTCGCACCGCGTACAGGGAAAACTGGGACGACGCCGTTCTGCGCTCCGCACTCCAGGTGTCGATGGGGCCGCCGGGTCGCGCCATTTTCGTCGTGGACGGGTCGGGCAACGTGCTGCTCCGCGCGGGCCGAAAGGATTTGAGTCTTTTGCCTTCCGATCGGCAAGCGCTGCGGCTGGCGCTGGACAGCGGGGTTCAGACGCTCGATGGAGCGGTGTCCGAGGACGGCTCGCTCAGGTGGTCGGTGACGCCGATCAACGGGCCGGACGATCTGAAGGCAAAAGCCGTCGTCATCGTCTCCGGTCCCCGCCGCCAGGAGATCGGGATCTTTACCGGCCTGTTCCGCAATATTTTTATCTCGATGCTGGTGACGGCCGTCGTCATCGTGTTCGCCGTTTCGCGGGGCATGACGGCGCGCCTGCGCAACATGAGCGAGGCGGCCCGTCTCATCGCCAAAGGCAGGTTCGACGTTCGCTTAAAGGAACGGCCGCGGGACGAAATCGGGGAGCTGGCCGAATCGCTGAACCACATGTCGGCGGAGCTCGCCGGCCTCGACCGCATGCGCCGGGAATTTCTCGCCAACGTATCGCATGACCTTCGTTCTCCGCTCACGTCCATCGGCGGGTATGTGGAGGCGATGATCGACGGCGCGATTCCCGAGGAGAAGCGGGACGCTTATTTGGGCCTCATACGGGAACAGACGCAGCGGATGAACCGGCTCGTCAACGATTTGCTGGAAGTGGCGAGGATGGAAGCGGGGCAGGTGGTTTTGTCGAAAGTGCCGTACAATCTGACGGAATGGATTCGCAGGCTGCTGGCCGCGCTGCACCCGGATTTCGCCCGCCGCAAGCTGACCGTCGAGCTGACGGGAGAGGCCGAAGACGTATGGGTCTATGCCGACCCGGACCGGATCGATCAGGTGCTGTCGAATCTGCTGCTGAACGCCATCCAGTTTTCGCCGGACGGACAAACCATCGAAGTCTCGGTCGAGCGGAAAGGAAAAGCAGCGGTCGTCAGCGTGCGCGATTACGGGGTCGGCATTCCGCCGGAAGACCTGGAGCGCATCTGGCATCGGTTCTACAAATCGGACAAGGCCCGCTCCGCCCGTTCGGGCAGCGGTCTGGGGCTGTCCATCGTCCGGAACGTGCTGGAGCAGCACGGCACGCGGGCGACGGTCGAAAGCCGGCCGGGCGCCGGCTCCCGCTTTTCGTTCGAACTGCCCGTTGTCGATCCCAAGCCGCCAGGCCGGACGCAAGTTTTGCGACTTCCGAAGCATAGTTGACGATTGCTGCCGAAAGGAGGCATAATGAAAGGAATACTTCATAGGATTTGGGCGGCGCCTGTCGTCTTACGGAAAGGAAATGGACATGGGCATGGAGCAACTGCTCGAAATCGCGTCCACATACATGAAAGAACAGGATTTGCAGCGCATTCGAGAAGCGTACGAATTCGCCGAGCAAGCGCACAAGGGGCAAACGCGCAAGTCCGGCGAGCCGTACATTTTGCATCCGCTTGCGGTGGCCGAGATTCTGGCACGGATGCAGATGGACGTCGTGACCGTCATGGCCGCGCTGCTGCACGATGTCGTGGAGGATACGACCGTGACGCTGGACGATGTAAGGCAAAAGTTCGGCGAAACGATCGCCGGCCTCGTCGACGGCCTCACCAAGCTGGAGAAGATCCAGTTCCGCTCCAAGGAAGAGCAGCAGAACGAGAACTACCGCAAAATGTTTGTCGCCATGGCCAACGACATCCGCGTCATCCTGATCAAGCTGGCCGACCGCCTGCACAACATGCGAACGCTTAAATACCAGTCCGAGGAAAGCCAGCGGCGCATCGCGCACGAGACGCTGGAAATCTATTGTCCGATTGCGCACCGGCTCGGCATCAGCGCTTTCAAGTGGGAAATGGAAGACATCGCCCTGCGGTACCTGAATCCCCAGCAGTATTACCGAATCGCCAACCTGATGAAGAAAAAGCGCACGGAACGCGAGCAATACATCGCCGATCTGATCGAACGCATTCGCGAAAAGCTGGACGAAATGGGCATCCAGGGCGATATTTCCGGCCGTCCGAAGCATATCTACAGCATTTACAAGAAGATGACGACGCGCAACAAGCAGTTCAACGAAATCTACGATCTGCTTGCGATCCGCATTCTGGTCGACAACGTGAAGGATTGCTACGCGACGCTGGGCATCATCCATACGTTGTGGAAGCCGATGCCGGGACGGTTCAAGGATTATATCGCCATGCCGAAGGCGAATATGTACCAGTCGCTGCACACGACCGTCGTCGGTCCGACGGGCGAACCGACCGAGGTGCAAATCCGCACCTGGGAGATGCACCGCACGAGCGAGTACGGGATCGCGGCCCACTGGGCTTACAAGGAGGGCAAGGAGACCGGCGTCGTTCAAGGTTCGTTCGAGGACAAAATGAACTTTTTCCGTGAAATCATCGAGCTGCAGCAGGATACGCGCGACGCGGCCGAGTTCATGGAATCGCTCAAAATGGATTTTTTCACCGACCTCGTCTTCGTCTTCACGCCCAAAGGCGAGGTCTTCGAGCTGCCCGCGGGTTCCGTTCCGCTTGATTTCGCTTACCGGGTTCATACGGAAGTCGGCAACCGGACGATCGGGGCCAAGGTGAACGGAAGAATCGTCCCGCTCGATCACAAGCTCAAAACGGGCGACATCGTCGAAATTTTAACGTCCAAGCATTCCTACGGTCCGAGCCAGGACTGGATCAAAATCGCGCAGTCTTCTCATGCCCGAAGCAAAATCCGCCAATGGTTCAAGAAGGAAAAGCGCGAGGAGAACGTGCGCAAAGGCTGGGATTTGCTAGAGCGCGAACTGAAGCGCATCGGCCTGGAGCCGTCCGAATGGATGACGGACGACAAGCTGCTGGAGACGGCGCGCAAGTTCACGTTTAACGACATCGAGGACATGATGTCCGCGATCGGCTTTTCCGGCATCACCGCCGCGCAGGTCGTGACGAAGCTGACGGAGAAGCTGCGCAAGGAAGCCGAGGAAGCGAACCAAATCCAGCTTACGACGGAAGTCAAAGAAGTGAAGCCCCAGCAGACGGAACGGAAAGCCCGCCCGTCGAACGGGGTAACCGTCAAGGGCGTCGACAACCTGCTCGTCCGCTTTGCCCGGTGCTGCAGCCCGGTCCCGGGGGACGACATCGTCGGGTACATTACGCGCGGACGCGGGGTGTCGGTTCACCGGTCGGACTGTCCGAATTTGCCGAACGCGGCTGAAGGCGAGGAGGCGGCCCGCGTCATCGAGGTGGAGTGGGAGGATGCGGTCGACGCGAACTACAGCGTGGAGATCGAGATTCTCGGCCACGACCGGCGCGGCCTGCTGAACGAAGTGCTGCAGGCGGTGTCGGAGAGCAAGACGAATATCGCGGCCGTCTCCGGCCGTTCGGACCGGAACAAGGTGGCGATCATGCATTTGACCATCCTCATCCGCAACAAGGACCACCTGCAATCGGTCGTCGAGAAGATCAAGCGGGTGAAAGATATTTTCTCCGTGCAGCGGATGATGCAGTAGAAGGGAAATCGGAGGTAGGCAAGCCAAGTGAGAGTAGTGCTGCAGCGCGTGGCGAATGCGAGCGTGCGCGTGAACGGTTCGGTCGTCGGCGAGATCGGGGCCGGGCTTTTGCTGCTTGTCGGCATCAAACAGGAGGATACGGAAGCGGATCTGGCTTGGATGGCGGACAAGGTGGCGGGGCTCCGCATTTTCGAAGACGGCGAAGGGAAAATGAATCTGTCGTTAATGGACGTAGGCGGAGCCGTGCTGTCGGTGTCGCAGTTTACGCTGTACGGCGATTGCCGGAAGGGCAGGCGGCCGAACTTCATGGCGGCGGCCCGGCCGGAGAAGGCGTCGGAGCTGTACGACCGGTTCAACGCCATGCTGCGGGAAAAAGGGATAACGGTCGCGACCGGCATTTTCGGCGCGATGATGGAAGTGTCGCTGGTCAACGACGGTCCGGTTACGCTCGTTTTGGACAGCCCCGCCTAGCCTTCGCCCTGCTTCTGCTGCCGTTTCCGGATTAGGCTAACTTCAAAATGGCAACACTACAAGTCGATCCTTGCATTCGGAAAGGAAGTCGACGTTGATGAGGCAGTCCGGGAAAGCGGCGAAGCTGCAGAAGGTGATGAGAGAAGGGCGGCCGTCCGACCGCCGGGAAGCGCTGGCGCTTCAGGCGGACGCCGAGTTCGCGGACGACGGGCATGACGCCCGTTCGGGCGGAGGATACGGAAGGCGGCATCCCCCGCCAGGCAGAGGCTAAGAGGAGGAGCCGGCGGCAGAGCGCGGCGCAGCCGACTTTGCGTCCGCGGCAAGAGGGACTTGCCGCCGCGCGCGAGCGAAGAAAGAACGGAGGAGAAACGCCCGATATGCATATTCATCTAGCGGCGGCCGATGCCTCTTTGGAACGGCCGCTTTCTCATCTTGCAGCGCTTTTTTACGAGAATCCGGAAATCACGTTTTCGGCGGGCGGCCGGCCTGAGGCGGACGTGAACATCGGGCTGGAGATCGCGGAGGAAGGAGCCAGGGTGCGGGTTCGGGCGCTGCTTAAGGCGCGCGCCGCCGGAATGGCGGCGGAGCGGCCGGAGGATTTGCCAGAGCAGGAGCCGCTGCGGGAGCGGCTTGCCGTGCACGAGAGCGAATTTCCCGCCGGCGCCGCGGACGAGGAGCGCCGCAAGCTGGTCAGGCAGACGGCGAGCCGGGCGCTTGTGGACGTGCTGCAGCGGGAGACGGGAATCGTCCAGCCGTGGGGGATTCTGACCGGCGTCCGCCCGACGAAGCTGATGCACGAGGGGATTCGCAGCGGGCGGCCGGCAGCGGAGGTGAGACGCTATCTGAAGGAGCATTATCTCGTCTCCGAAGAGAAGATCGCCCTTATGGAGCGAATCGTCGGCCGCCAGCTGAAGGCGCTGCCGGATTTGTACGACCTGCGCCGGGAAGTGAGCGTCTACATCGGCATTCCTTTTTGCCCGACCAAATGCGCTTATTGTACGTTCCCCGCATACGACATCAACGGCCGCCAAGGCTCGGTCAACGGCTTTTTGCACGGGCTTCACCAGGAGATTCGCGTCATCGGCAAGTGGCTGCGAGACAACGGCGTTCCGGTGACGACGATCTATTTCGGAGGCGGCACGCCGACGAGCATCACGGCCGAAGAGATGGACGATTTGTACGCGGAGATGGCCGCTTCGTTCCCGGATTTGAGCCGGGTGCGCGAGATCACGGTGGAAGCGGGACGCCCGGATACGATTACGCCGGAGAAGCTGGCCGTGCTGAACAAGTGGAACATCGGCCGGATCAGCATCAATCCGCAATCGTACATTCAGGAGACGCTCGATCTCATCGGCAGACACCATTCGGTGGAGGAGACGGTCGAGAAGTTCTGGCTTGCCCGCGAGCACGGCATGGACAACATCAACATGGATTTGATTATCGGCCTTCCGGGAGAAGGTCCGGACGAATTCAGGCATACGCTCGCCGAAACGGAGAAGCTCCTGCCCGAATCGCTGACCGTCCATACGCTGTCCTTCAAGCGCGCCTCGGAAATGACGCGGCATCGCGGCGAAGCCAAGTACAAGGTGGCGACGCGCGGGGAGATCGGGGAGATGATGGACGAGGCGGTCCGCTGGACGGATGCCCACGGCTATGCGCCCTATTATTTGTACCGCCAGAAAAATATTCTCGGCAATCTCGAAAATGTCGGCTACTCGCTCCCGGGCAAGGAAAGCCTGTACAACATCCTTATCATCGAGGAGATGCAATCGATCATCGGGCTCGGCTGCGGCGCGACCAGCAAATGGGTCGATCCGGTTACGGGAGCCATGACGAGACTGGCCAATCCGAAAGAGCCGAAGGCTTATATCGAAACCTACGAAAAATCGATCGAAGCCAAGCTCGAAGCGCTGGAGAAATGGAACGCCTCAAGGCTGAAGGCGGTTGCGGCGAAAGGGGCGCGTCTGTTTTCGGGGAAAGGCGAAGAAAACCCGCATAGCGAAGCTGTTGCGGACCGGCGGCGGTAACGGCGATAAACGCTTACTTTTTTGTAACCATACTGTAATCTCCTTTTTACGTTTTCTTAAAATAAGATCTCTATTATCTAAGGTGACCCCCTTTTTTCAATATAGATTCAACCTGAACCTGCCGGAATGCCGGCAGGTGATTTTTTTGCCGGGGCTTCGGGGCTGCAGGCGGCAGATCCGATCCCGTCCTAATCCCGACCCAATCCAGGCCCGGCCCGGTCCGATGTTGACTTTCCTCCCCATCTCGTAATAAAATGATTATCAACTGTATCCAGCCATGATTCGATGACGGGAATAAGTACTCCGGCCCCACATCTCCAGAGAGGAAAGCCTCCGGCTGCAAGCTTTCCGTTGATGACCGGACGAACGACATCCCCGAGAACTTCACGCGAACGGTTTCCGCAGGAAGCGGAGGCGCCAGTAGCGTAGAGGCGTGCCGGGCGTTAACCGGATGAAGCGCGATCGCCGCGCGGCCGAAGCGACAAGGCCGAAGGGCGGCGGTCGAATGACGGGTGGCACCGCGGGAGCAAAGACGGCTCTCGTCCCTGACATGCATGAAGGCATGTTCGGGACGGGAGCTTTTTTGACGTTTCGGCAAAAATGACCATTCGGCAAACCAGAACGAAGCGGAGCGACGCAGTTGTCGCAAAAACGAGGAAGGTGGCTTGACGATGAAGTTTCAGAAACCGCCGGGCACGCAGGACGTGCTTCCCGGCAGCGCCGAATTATGGCAGTTCGTGGAGCAAACCGCCAGAGAGCTGTGCCGGCGATACCATTACCGCGAAATTCGCACGCCGATGTTCGAGGCGACGGAATTGTTCCAGCGCGGAGTCGGCGAGACGACGGACATCGTCGAGAAGGAGATGTACACGTTCGAAGACCGCGGCGGCCGGAGCATGACGCTCCGGCCCGAAGGGACGGCGGGGGTCGTTCGGGCCTATGTGGAAAACAAGCTGTACGGCGAGCCGGACATCGCAAAGCTTTACTACATCGGGCCGATGTTTCGTTACGAGCGGGCGCAAGCCGGCCGTTACCGCCAGTTCCATCAGTTCGGCGTGGAAGCGATCGGATCGGCCGATCCGGCCCTTGACGCCGAAGTCATCGCGCTGGGCTACAGCTTCTATAAGGCTGTCGGGCTCAAAGACGTCGCCGTCGAGATCAACTCGGTCGGCACGCCTCAGGTGCGCGCGGCTTTCCGGGAGAAGCTGCTCGGCTTCCTGGCTCCGATGAAGGAAAGCCTGTGCAAGGACTGCCAGTCCCGCATGGAACGCAATCCGCTCCGCGTGCTCGACTGCAAGGTCGATCAGGCGAAGTTCGAGGGCGCGCCTTCGATTCTCGACAGCCTGGACGAGGAGTGCAGCGCCCACTTCGCCCGGGTAAGGGAATGTTTGGACGCGATGAAGATCCCGTACAGCATCAATCCCCGCCTCGTCCGCGGCCTCGATTATTACACGCACACCGCGTTCGAGTACAAGGCGCAAGGCATCGGCTCCATCGACACCGTCGGCGGAGGCGGCCGGTACAACGGCCTTGTCGCCGACATCGGCGGGGAAGACCGTCCGGGCGTCGGCCTCGGGATCGGCCTCGAGCGCACGCTGCTGCTGCTGGAAAAGCAAGGCGCAGGTCCGGCCTTAGGCTCCGCCGTCGATGTGTACTTCATCGCGATGGGCGAGCGCGCGGAGCGGGAAGCGCCGGGCATCGTGCAGCGGCTTCGGGAAGCCGGACTTGCGGTGGAGCGGGATTACCAGGGCCGCAAGACGAAGGCGCAGTTCAAGGCGGCAGACCGCATCGGCGCCAGGTTCGCGGCCATTCTCGGGGACGAAGAGCTGGACAAGAGAGAGATTGCGCTCAAGGATCTGGCCAGCCAGGAGCAGCGGAACGTGCCGCTTGCGGGCTTGGCCGACAGCATTCGGAATTTGATTACAACGGAAAAGGGGATCGTAACCAATGATGCTTAAAACTCATGACTGCGGAACGTTAACCAAAAGCCACGTCGGCGAAACCGTCGTGCTGAACGGCTGGGTTCAAGGCTGGCGCGATTTCGGAGGCATCCTGTTCATCGACCTGCGCGACCGCAGCGGCATCGTGCAAATCGTATTTAATCCGGAGTTTTCCGGCGAAGCGCTGAGCATCGCCAGCCGCGCCCGCAACGAATACGTGCTTGCGGTAAAAGGCAAAGTCGTCCATCGCGATCCGGAAACGTTCAACCCGAACCTGGCCACCGGCGAAATCGAAGTGCAGGTGCACGAAGTCGAAATCGTCAATGCCGCCAAAACGCCGCCGTTTCCGATCGAAGACGGCGTGGAAGTGGACGAATCGCTGCGCCTGAAGTACCGCTATCTCGACCTGCGCCGCCCGGAAATGTACCGGACGCTGCAGCTCCGTTCGAAGGCGACGAAGGTGTTCCGCGATTTTCTCGACGAGAAAGGGTTCCTCGAGGTCGAGACGCCGATTTTGACGAAAAGCACGCCGGAAGGCGCGCGCGACTATCTGGTGCCGAGCCGGGTGCATCCGGGCGAGTTTTTCGCGCTGCCGCAATCGCCGCAATTGTTTAAGCAATTGCTGATGATCGGCGGCGTGGAGCGCTACTATCAAGTAGCGCGCTGCTTCCGCGACGAAGATTTGCGTGCGGACCGTCAGCCTGAGTTCACGCAGGTCGACATCGAAACGTCGTTCCTTTCGCAAGACCAGCTTCTGACCATGATGGAAGAACTGATGGCCAAGCTGTTCCGCGAAACGATCGGCGTCGAAATCCCGACCCCGTTTCAAAGGCTGACCTATCACGACGCGATTCATAAATACGGTTCCGACAAACCGGACCTTCGCTTCGGCTTGGAAATCGAAGACGTCACGGACATCGTCAAAGACAGCGACGTCAAAGTGTTCGCCTCGGTTGCCGCTTCCGGCGGCGTCGTCAAGGCGCTGAACGCCAAAGGCTGCGCAAGCTGGAGCCGCAAGGAACTTGACGACCTGCAGCCGTTCGCTGCGCGCTACGGCGGCAAAGGCATCGCCTGGATCACCGTGAAGGACGGCGAATGGAAAGGGCCGATCGTCAAGTTCTTCAAGCCGGAAGAGATCGCCGCCCTGACCGAACGGCTGAACGTCGAGGAAGGCGACCTGCTCTGCTTCTCCGCCGACAAGCTGAAGGTTGCCGCCGACGTCATGGGCAACCTGCGCCTGAAAGTCGGCCGCGATCTCGGCCTGATCGACAACAGCCAGTACAAGTTCCTGTGGGTCGTCGACTTCCCGCTTCTCGGCTGGGACGAAGAGGAGAAACGCTGGGTCGCCGAACACCATCCGTTCACCCGTCCGCGCGACGAGGATTTGGAACTGTTCGATACCAACCCCGGCGCAATCCGCGCGCAAGCCTACGACTTGGTGCTTAACGGCTATGAAGTCGGCGGCGGTTCGATGCGGATTTACCGCCGCGACGTGCAGGAGAAAATGTTTGCGGCGCTCGGCTTCACGATGGAGGAAGCGAAAGAGAAGTTCGGCTTCTTCCTCGACGCGTTCGAATACGGCACGCCTCCGCACGGCGGCATCGCGTTCGGACTCGACCGTCTCGTCATGCTGCTGGCCGGCCGCACCAATCTGCGGGAAACGATCGCGTTCCCGAAGACGGCAAGCGCGACCGACTTGCTGACCGACGCGCCGTCGGCCGTGGAGCCGCGGCAGCTTGAAGATCTTCACATCCGTCTGTCGGCCAAAGCGCTGGCCGCGCAGGCCAAAGCCGCAGCGCCGGCAGCCGCCCAGGCGGCCGAAGAAGCGCAGCCGCAAGGATAAGCGGAAGGGCGAAGTGGCGGCAGGCGCCCATTAAAGCAAAGGAGCGGAACATTCCATGCTGCATCAGTTCTCCAGAACCGAGCTCGCCATCGGGCCCGAAGGCCTGGAAATCTTGAAGGGAAGCACCGTAGCCGTGCTCGGCATCGGCGGCGTCGGCTCGATCGCGGCCGAGGCGCTTGCCCGTACGGGCATCGGCCGCATCGTCATGATCGACAAGGATGTCGTCGACATTACGAACATCAACCGGCAAATCCACGCGCTCACGACGACGATCGGACAGCCGAAGGCGGAGCTGATGCGGGAGCGCATCAAGCTGATCAATCCGGATTGCGACGCGATCGCGCTTCGCATGTTTTATACGGAGGAAACGTACGAAGAACTGTTCAAATATCCGCTGGATTACGTTCTCGACGCTTCCGATACGATCTCGTACAAGATCCACTTGATCAAGACGTGCCTGGAGCGCAACATTCCGATCATCTCGAGCATGGGCGCGGCGAACAAGATGGACCCGACCCGGTTTCAGGTTGCGGACATCTCGAAAACGACCGTCGACCCGATCGCCCGCGTCATCCGGCAAAAGCTCCGCAAAGAGGGGATCAAAAAAGGGGTAAAAGTCGTCTTTTCCACGGAAGAGCCGCTCAAGCCGCGCCAGGACGTGACTCAGCGCATCGTTCCGGATACGGCGCCGAAGGAGATTCGCAAAGCCCAGCAGCCTCCCGCCAGCAACTCGTTCGTTCCGCCGGTGGCCGGACTGATCATGGTCAGCGTCGTGGTCAGGGAACTGCTGGAGCGGGGGAGCAGGCAGCCTTCGTAAGGAGCTTAACCCAAAAAAACGCTTGATTTCTTTAATCGGACCTTAGGGTCCGATTTTTTTTGTAGTCCGTCCAGTACCTCATCGCCCCGAGCGGCTAAATTGGATTTTGTGCAGGGTACCGGCTCCTTTTGCGCATTTCCGGACCGTATGTTGGATTTTCTCCAGTGAAATGGCCCGTGAGCCGTGCGGATTCGGCTTCTGCGGGCCAAATGACTGGATATATCCAACATAGGCCGGCTTCAGGCTCCTGAACGGCGCATTCGGTTGGATTTTTTCCAATAAAGACGCAAAGCCGCGGTTGTTTTTTGCCCAAATCCGCTTGAACCGGGGAATATACGCCTTTTTTAGCGGCCGGTTGGCGCTTGTCTCTTTCAAAGGGACAAGGCGGTTCATAGATTAGATTATCTCTCGACAAGGAGGTGAAAAGATTTGGAAAACCAAACTTGGGGCGTATTTTCTTGGGAAGCCGACGGTTCAAAAGACCGTTCGAGCAAAGGCAAAGATCACAGCGGCAAAAGCCACACGAGCCTCAGCAAAGACCACAAAAGCAAAAGCCACACGAGCCTCAGCAAGGACCACAAAAGCAAAAGCCACTCGAGCCGCAGCAAGGATCACAAAAGCAAAAGCCACACGAGCCTCAGCAAGGATCACAAAAGCAAAAGCCACTCTAGACTCCGCAAAGACCATATCAGCAAAAGCCACACAAGTTACCGCAAAGACCACATCAGCAAAAGCCACACGAGTTACCGCAAAGACAGCAAAAGCAAAAGCCATTTGAGTGACCGCAAAGACCACAAAAGCCAAAGCCATTCGAGCCATCGCAAGGACCACATCAGCAAAAGCCACAAAAGCAAAAGCCACAAAAGCAAAAGCCGCTCGAGCCAAAGCAAAGATTTCAGCAGCAAAAGCCGTTCAAGCCGCAGCAAAGGCTACTAAAGCAAGAGCCTTCGGGGCAATCCGGAATAAGCCCGGCATCGGGCAGACTTTCGGCGCCATGAGGGCATGACGTTCTTGATCGGGTCAACCGGCCAATCCGGTTGGCCTTTTTTTTTGCGCGGAGTCCGGTATGGATCGACCTCGCCGTCCACTCGTGATATTGGCCGTTTCCGCCATTTCATCAGAGTCATACGCTGAAGAAGGCGCGTATACCATTGCCCTTCCATGAAAGGTGGAGACGGCATGCACATACCTGTACGATCGCTTGTGATCGGGAAAGCGGAAATGAATAAGCTGGAAATGGATGTATGGAAGGACCGGTACGTTCCGGCGGTTCTCCGGACCAACGGGCAGTCGACTCCCGTCCTGGTGCGTTATCGCGGCAGCCATACGAGGGAATACCCGAAACGATCCTTCGAGATCGTCCGCAAAGGCCAAACCTTCCATTACAATGCGGAATTCGACGACCCGTCCATGATCCGCAATGCGCTCTCTTTCTGGTTTTTGGAGCTTCTCGGCCTGCCCAGTCCGCGCACGAAGCACGTTCAGCTTGTCCGCAACGGCAAGCCGCTCGGATTATATTTGGAGATCGAGGCGGTAGAGCCGGGATTTTTCCGCCGCAGAGGCATCGGCGCCCGCTCTCTTTTTTACGCGGTCAATAGTCATGCGGATTTCAGCCTGCGGAGTCCCGCGTCGCAGCTATCGGGCTATGAATACCGGTTCGGCGGCTCCTGCGAAAAAAAACGGCTCGCTTCGTTCATCCGGGGCCTGCACCGCGTCCGCGGAACGCGGCTGGCCGCTTATTTGAACCGGAATTTGGACATCGACAACTACCTGAAATGGCTGACGGGCGCCGTCCTGACCGGCAACTACGACGGATTCGAGCAAAACTACGCGCTGTATCGGCACCGGGCGAGCGGAAAGTGGAGAATCATCCCTTGGGACTACGAAGGAACATGGGGGCGCAACTGCTACGGGAAGCTGGTCGAGAGCGATCTGGTGGACGTGAAAGGGTATAACGAACTGACGAAAAAAGTGCTCCAGCATCGGCCGTACAGGCTGCGTTACAAAAACATGCTGCGAAAGGCGCTGAACGGAGCGTTCAACGAAAAGAAGATTCTGGCGAAGGCGACCGACATGCACCGGTCCATCTCACCTTACGTTCGCAAGGACGAGTACTTCCAGTGGCCTTACGACGAATTTCTGGGCGAATTGGACGTCATCCGCAACTATATCCGGGAGCGGAGGGCAATCGTCGCAAGCGCCCTCAAGCAGCTGTGACCGTTGTCGCGCCGGGGCCCCCGCCGGTAACGGCGCGAATCCGGGATGGAACGCATGTGTCCGAATCTGGTATGATGAAGGATACAGAAAGGCGTGATTTCCATGGATTTGTTCAGTTTCGGAACGGAAGCCGACATGCGTTCCCGGCGGCTTGCCGACCGGATGCGGCCGGAGACGCTTGACGAATATATCGGGCAGGAGCACATCGTCGGGCCGGGCAAGCTGCTGCGGCGGGCGATCGAAAGCGACACGGTGTCGTCGATCGTGCTGTTTGGGCCGCCGGGCTGCGGGAAAACGACGCTCGCGCATATAATATCCAAAAAAACCGACGGCGAATTCGTCCGCCTGAACGCGGTCGACGCGTCCGTCAAGGACGTGCGGGAAGTGATCGAGCGGGCGGAGGACAACAAGAACCTGTACGGACGCAAAACGATTTTATTCCTGGACGAAGTCCACCGTTTCAACAGCGCCAGGCAGGACGCGCTGCTTCCGGCGGTCGAGAAAGGGATTATCGTCTTTATCGGAGCGACGACGGAAAATCCGTACCATTCGATCAACGGCGCGTTGCTTTCGCGTTCCACCCTGTTCAGGCTGCATCCTCTGACGAAAGAGCATTCGCTGATCGCCATGAGGAGAGCGATCGCCGATCCGGTCAAAGGGCTCGGCTTCATGAAGCTGCAGGTCGATGAAGAGGCGCTGCAGCATATTGCGGCGATGGCCAACGGCGATATCCGCCGGGCGCTGACCGCCCTGGAACTGGCCGCCGTCACGACGCCGTCCCGGGAGGACGGGACGGTGCATATTACGCTGGACATCGCGGAGGAGTCGATCCGCCAGCCTTCGGTTCAGGCGGACGAATCGACGCAGTACGATGTGCTGTCCGCATTTCACAAGAGCGTGAGAGGGTCCAGCGACGCCGCGCTGTTCTGGTTTCTGTACGCCGTGGAACGGCTGGGCATGGACCCGATGGTGTTTCTGCGCCGGCTGACGGTCGCCTGCAGCGAGGACATCGGGCTTGCGAATCCGCAGGCGATGGTGCAGGCGGTCAGCGCAATGGAAGCGTATCACCGGATCGGCTGGCCGGAATCCAAATACATCATCGCGCAGGCGATTCTTTTTGCCGTGGAGAGTCCGAAATCGAACGCGATCCCGGTTGCGATCGATCGCATTATGAACGCTTTCGACGCGATCGGGTCGGCGGAGGTGCCCATGCATTTGCGGGATGCGCATTATAGCGGCGCCAAAAAGCTCGGGCACGTCGGGTACAAATACCCTCACGATTATCCCGGCCATTACGTGGAGCAGCAGTATTTGCCGGACAAGCTGCACGGCAAGGCCTTCTACGAGGCGACCGAACAGGGAATGGAGGACAAAATCCGGCAAAACCAGGCGCGCAGGCGGCGCCGCGGACAACCGGGCGATCGCTGACGGCCGGGCGTCATGCGCCGTTTGAAGCCGTACCGAACGAAAAACCGGCATAGGACACGGGTTACGGCGAATACAGATGGGTACTACGGCCGTTAGCGGGGCGACACGTCAATTGACGGTTTCGCTCAAAACGTCTAAGCTAAAATAAAGGTGTGCCTAAGCCGTTCCCATTATTTATCTTCGTTATCCAAAGGAGGTGTACCTATCCTCCGCGCATGGGGGGATAGGAAGCGTTTGGACAGTGACCCGTTTCCATTAACGGTAGATCTAATCTTGGTATTGCTGTTGGTCTTCTGGAACGGCTTTTTCGTGTCCATCGAATTTGCGATGGTCAGCATGCGAGGCGTCCGGATCGATACCCTCGTTCAGGAGGGAAAACCGCGGGCGAAGTTCATCTCGCATTTGGCCCATCATATCGACGCGTATTTGTTTGCGTGCCAGCTCGGCATTACCCTCGCGTCGCTTGGACTCGGATGGTTCGGAGGACCGGTCGTCGCGAGCGTTTTTGAGCCCGCGTTCCATTGGTTAGGCTTATCGGAGGGCTGGATTCATTCGCTGTCGATTGCGATTGCCTTCCTGATCATTGTGGCGCTGCACATCGTGCTTGGCGAGCTTGCGCCGAAGACGCTTGCCGTAAGGCAAGCCGAGAAGGTGACCCAGCTCGCGGCTGCTCCGCTCATTTTTTTCCGGAAGCTGATGAGTCCTTATCTCTGGATTCTGAACAAAGTGGCCGTGTCTTTGCTCAAGGCGTTCGGGATCGCGCCGGCGAACGAGGTTTCTTCCGCCCATACGGAAGAAGAAATCCGGATTTTAATGAAGGAGAGCCACAAGAACGGGTTGATCGACAACACCGAATTGACGCTGGTGGACAATATATTCGAATTCGCGGAAACGAACGCGCACGAAATCATGATTCCCCGTACGGATATGATTTGCCTTTACACCAATCTTTCCTTCGAGGAAAACAAAAACATCGCGTTAAAGGAAATGCATACCCGTTACCCGTTGTGCGCGGGCGACAAGGACAATATCATCGGCTTCGTCCACATCAAGGATCTGCTCAAGGCGACGGACGGCTCGGTTCGCGATATTCGCGAGCTGATGCGGCCGATGCTGACGGTGCCGGAAACGATGCCGATCAGTTCGCTGCTGAAGCTGATGCAGAAGAAAAAGACGCAAATCGCCATTCTCATTGACGAATACGGCGGGACGTCCGGCCTGGTGACCCTGGAGGACATCATGGAGGAGATCGTCGGCGAGATTCAGGACGAATTCGACGAAGAGCGTCCGGATCTTGAAAAAAAGGATGAACACTCTTATTCGATCAGCGGCATGATGCTCATCGAAGAGGTGAACAGCTTCTTCGGCCTGGATATTCCGACCGACAATTACGATACGATCGGCGGCTGGATGTATTCGCAGATCGAGATTCCGCCTACGAAATGGCAGTCGGTGGAAGTGGAAGGCGGCTTCCAGTTTATCGTGGAGGAGACGGACCATTTGCGGATCTCGCGCATTCGCGTCACGCGGATCGAATCGGCGCAATGGGAGGAAACCCGGGCAGAGACGGGTTAAACGAATGCGAAAAATCAAGCTATCCCTCAGGCAGAACCTGCGGGATAGCTTTTTTGATTTAACGGATCGATTTCGAAGCCGTTCCGCCAGCGCGCCAGCGCCGGCTTTAATCGCCGCGCCGGAAATGAACCGCCAGGAACCCGACGGCCGCGGCCAGGGCGAACATCGCCGCCGTCTTGAACACCGGGGAAAGACCGAACGCGTCGTAAATCCATCCGCCGATCGTGCCGGCCGCCAGTCCGGAAATGCCGGTCCAGACGACGGCGAACAGCGCCTGTCCGGACGCGCGGTATTCGTCGGGTACGATCGACTGGAGATAGCGAAGCGCCGTGATGTAATAGATGCCGAACGTCACGCTGTGCATGAGCTGGACAAGCACGAACAGCCAAGGCCGGTCGATGAAGCCGAGAAGGCCCATGCGGATCATATAGAACAGGCTGGCCACGGCAAGCAGCGGAAGCTCGCGGAATCGGTGGCCGTATTTCGCCAGCAGGAAGAAGATCGGAATTTCGCTGGCGGCCGAAGCGAGCCAGGCCGTGCCGATCAGCGAGTCGCTGGCGCCAAGCTCGCGCATGGCGACGGCCAGAAAGCCTTCGTTGATGCGATGGGCGACGGAGACGAGCCCGACGAGGATGAAGAAGACAAACGTCTCTTTTTTGCGCGCAATCGCGATCAGCCCGCCGAATTCGAATTTTTTGAGCGAGCTTTGAAAGTTTCCCAGCGCAAGGGACAGCGTAAGCGAACAGCAGACGGTGATCAAGCCGAGCCACAGCGTCAGCTCCGAGCCGATCGATTTGAGAACGAGGCCGAACAGCACCGCGCAGACCGCATAGCCGAGCGAACCGAACATCCGGATGGAAGCGAAGGAGCGGTTCATCCTCTCCGCCGCCAGCAGCGAGAGGCTGTCCATCATCGTGTTGACGGGCGTTTGAAAGAAATAAAAAATCCCCATCACGACGGCGATAACCGTAAATTCCCGCTGAGGCAGAAGCAGCGCAAGAGCCAGAATCTGGCCGATAAAGATCAGGTTCAGGACGAGCTTCAGATTTTGGGTCTTGTCGCTGGCGATTCCGGCGAGCAGATTGGAAAAGATCGAGAGCATCGGCCCGATGGAATAGACCGTTCCGATCTGCAGCTTCGTGAAGCCGATATCGTCGAAATACAACGGGAAAAACGAGACGACGAGCACCATGGTGGCGTAGTTTGCAAAATGCAGGCTGCGGATGACGGCAAGCTGCGCCGAGTCGGAATGAAACTTTTTCATACGCCGGCACCCTTCCCCGTAGAACGCAGATGGGCTCCCAGCCGGATATGCCGCTTGCTGCGGCGGTACAGCCACGCGAGCAGCGCCAGTTCGGCCATGATGCCGCCGGACTGGGCCAGCGCTCCAAGCGCTCCGGTCCATTCGGGCAGCGCCAGCGTCAGCGTCACGATCAGAACCAGCGTGAGCATGGCGTTCGACGTTTGCGAGCCGAACATCAGCTTGGTTTGGCCTTCGGACAGAATGATGCCGTTCAGGCTGTCGAGCCACGGAAAAATAAGCGCGTATGGAATAAAGGCGCGCAGCGCGTGGACGGACGATTCCAAAAGCCGGTCTTCGACCCCGATCACGTGAACGAGAATCCACGGCCCTAAGGGCGTGCAGGCCATAATCGAGATCAAGCTCGCCGGAATAAACGCCATCAGCAGCACGAACTTCCGGACCAGCTCGGGATGCGTCCGGTAAAATTGCAGGGAAATTTGGTGAAAATAAGAAAAAAAGCCGAGAAACATGTTCATAAAGCTGCCGGCGACGGCAAAGGAAGCGATGGCGAGCGTGCCGTGATCGGTATGGCCGAGCAGGGCGTTCATGACCGGCGGCACCCAGACGACAATCAGCGACGACATCAGGAGCGGGCTGTAGAAGCGAAGCACCTGCCTGGGCCGGCGGATTTCGCATTCGTCCGCCTCCCGCGGCAATTCCCGGGCCAGCTTGGTTCCTTCGAACCAGCTGACGGCGGCTTCGATGACCATGCCGAACACGAAGATGATGGCGCCCTGCTGCGAACTGGTCACGCCTATATGCAGCATATATTGCGACATCAGAAACATCGAGGAAAGGCGGATGACCATGCCGATCGTCAGCCAGCGCGTGCGCATTTTATATATGATGACGCCTTGATACAGGCAGCGGATACCCGAAAACACGCTCAGAAACATCAGCGCGTGGTAGACGTTCACGGCGGCGTCGGCGACTTCGGGCTCCGCGCCGTAGGCGGTGCCGAACACCCAATGGCCGGCGGGCGTGTGCGCGATGACGGCGCCGAAAGCGAGCGCGCCGCCGAACACGATAAACGCGACCTGACGGGTCGCGGCAAAGGACAGCCGGTCCCGCACGAGCGCAGAGCATGTCTCGCGAAAGAGAACGGACGGCTTCTCCGTCACGCTGAGCAGGCTCATGGCCGTCGCATAGCCGGCAAGGATCAGTTCGGGGTTGTCGGCGCGCGCGAGCGTGCCGTTGACGATGACGTGCGACAGGTTGATCAGCAAGGCCGATAATCCGAGCGGGATAAAAAAGAAAAAAAGCCGTCTCAAGGTGACAGGGGCCTGTTGCGAATTCAAGTTTGGTCATCTCCTTATCTCTACCTGTGTATTATAGCAGGTTCGGCGGGATAGGGAAGGCGTTTTCAATACATTTTCACTGGATTTCACCCATCCGAAATGATAAATTAAAGGATGATGCGCGCAAACAGGAGTTGAACATGGAACAACTTCACGACGATCGAAGCTGGGCGGATCGCCAGTTCGTCTTGAACGAGCGATTGGGCATAGCGCTGCCGAGATTGGCCGTTCCATGGGAGAGCTTGAGCCGCTTGAGGCAATCCGAGCTTCTCGAAGCCTGGGAACGGATCCGGGGTCGGATTCCCGATCGCATAATCGTTTTCGAAGAGCAAATCAGAACCCTGCAAGATCGCTTGAACGAAGAAGAAGACTTCGAGGAATCCTGCCGGCTTAACGGCGCGATCGCCGATTTGGCCAGCAGAATCAACGACTTGCATATTTGGTATCGGATGCAGCAGGATCTGGATGAAGAAACCCGACAACACAGCTGAGGTAAGCTGGCAGGTGGAGGTAGCGCCGCATGGATCAAACGTTGCTTGCCGGCCGCTCCCCTCAGGGCCCTTTTGCCCTGATGCATCGCGTCTACAAGCACATTCTTCCGGGCGTGCGGGAACAACTGAACGGCTGGCGAAGAATGGCGGAGGCGATTCCGGACGCCGAATTGCGAAAGCAGGCATTAAGCAGCATCGCTCTTAAGGAGTTCCACTGCCAGGGCGGGGCGGTATATGCCGCCGCGAACCTGGAACAGAAGGATGTGCTGATTCCGCTGATCGTCGCGCTGCAGACCATTAGCGATTATTTGGACAATCTGTGCGACAGGAGCACCTCGCTTGACGCCGACGATTTTCGGCTGCTGCACCGCAGCATGCTGGACGCGGTCACTCCCGGCGAGCCGCCCGGAAATTACTATAAGCTGCGGAACGAACAGGATGACGGAGGCTACCTTCGCGAGCTCGTGAAACGATGCCAGGCTTGCGTCTCCCGCCTTCCTTCCTACCCGCTCGTGCAGGACGAGGTCCGGGAGTTGGTGAGTCTGTACGGAGACCTCCAGGTCTACAAGCACATCGCCAAGCCCCTTCGGGAGGAGCGTCTTCTGGACTGGTGGTCCAAGCATGCCGAGCGTTACCCGGATTTGCTGTGGAACGAATTCGCGGCGGCCGCCGGATCGACGTTGGGCATGTTTATGCTGTTTCTTGCGGCCAGCGACGAGAACCTGACGCCGGAGCAGAGCGCCGGCATCCGGAATTCGTATTTTCCCGCCATCAACGGCCTGCACATTCTGCTCGATTACCTGATCGACCAGGCCGAGGACGAGCAGGGCGGGGACCTGAACTTCTGCAGCTATTACGAGAGCCAGCAGCAGATGAACGAGCGGCTGCTCCGGATGGTGCAGGCGGCAAGGTCTGCGGCGGACCGCCTTCCGTTCTCCCGGTTTCACCGGATGATCGTGGAGGGGTTGATCGCGCTCTACCTGTCCGATCCGAAAGTGCGCGGCCAGCGCGAAGTGCGGCAGACGGCCCGGCTGTTGATGAAGGGAAGTCCTTGGACAAGGGTGTTTTTCTGGCTGAACAGCCATTTCATACGCAAAGCCATGTAGCGCAGCCCGCTCATGGTTCGACGGACGCGCCCCTTAACCCATGACGGCGCAGCCGTTGCGGCAATCACCGACTATACTTGCAATGAACAAACTGAGGGGGAATCGGTACATGAGCGCAGTGAAAAAAATTGCCGTGCTGACCAGCGGCGGGGATTCGCAAGGGATGAACGCGGCCGTCAGGGCCGTCGTGCGGAGCGGATTGTACCGCGGGCTGGAAGTGTTCGGCATTCAACGCGGTTACCAGGGGCTGCTCAACGAAGATCTGCGTCCGATGGATCTGCGGAGCGTGGGCGACATCATCCAGCGCGGCGGAACGATTTTGCAGACGGCGCGCTGCAAGGAGTTCATGACGCCCGAAGGACAGCAGCGCGGCGCGGACGTGCTCCGCAAATACGGGATCGACGGGCTTGTCGTCATCGGCGGCGACGGCTCCTACCAGGGAGCGAACAAGCTGAGCAAGCTCGGCATCAAGACGATGGGCCTTCCGGGGACGATCGACAACGACATTCCGTTCACGGACTTTACGATCGGCTTCGATACGGCGGTCAGCATCGTCGTCGACGCGATCAACAAGCTCCGCGACACGATGACGTCGCATGAACGCTCGTCCGTCGTCGAGGTCATGGGCCGCCACTGCGGCGATATCGCGCTCTACGCGGGCCTGGCAAGCGGGGCGGAATCGATTCTCGTGCCGGAAGTTCCGTTCGATATCCGGGAAATCTCCCGGCGGATGAAGGAAAATTTCCAAAACGGCAAGCGGCACAGCATCATCATCGTCGCCGAGGGCGTCGGCCGGGGCGAGGACATCGCCCGCGAAATTACGGAGCACAGCGGCATCGAACCGCGCGTTACGGTGCTGGGGCATATCCAGCGCGGCGGAACGCCGACGCACAACGACCGGATTCTGGCCAGCCGGCTTGGCGATTTCGCCGTTCAGCGGCTGGTGGAAGGCGATTCCGGCAAAGCGTGCGGCATCATCAAGGGCGAATTGGTGACGACCGATATCGAAAAGGTGGTTTCGACCAAGAAAACGATTGACATGGAACTCTACAACTTGGCGCTTCGCCTTGCCCAATAACCGGGAAGAGGCCAGATCGGAGAAGCGGATATGTATTTGTACAAACTGGAGGCCGTCTTGGGCGGCCGCGGCGCCGTGACGCTCATCGTCATGGGCGAATCCGACGCCGAAGCGATGGAACAGGCCGAGGTGCATCTGGAAAAGCACTTCGTAGGCAAGCAGGATGTACGTGAACTGGTGCTGATCGAAAAGCGTCGCGCGGTCAAAGGGGCAGCTTACGTCATCGAACACGAACGGCCATGATCAAGCGGCAAAGGCTGCTCCCCGCAATCGTCATTGACGGGGGAGCAGCCTTTGTCATTCGCCGAACGCCGCGTCGGCCGTATACCGGTTGCCTGCGTTCCACAGCAGAAACTCGTTTATGCCCGAATCCTTCAGCGCTTTGATCTGGGCGGAGACTTCGGCGGCGCCGTACTTGGTGTAATGCCCTTTGCCGAGCCAACTGGCCGTGAAATCCTGAATCCACGGCCGGATGATCGGCTTGTTTGCGCCAAGCGGCTTCAGCTTTTTGTGCGTGTCGTCCATCGCCCCTTTGACGGTGGCGTACGGGGCCATGTCGGGATTTTTTTGCCCGAACCAGCCGGCGCTGTAGTGGCTGGGATAAATCATCGGGCTGATCACGTGGACGGATTCCGAGATTTTGACGAAATCCTGCCCGATGCCCTCGGCGGCGGGAACCGAAGCGGCGTATCCGAAGATGTCGACGGACACCCGGACGCCGAGCGGCGCAAGCTGCTCGCGGGCGTATTTCACAAAACCCGCCACGATGTCCGTGCGGCTTTCGTCCGTCCGCTTGAAGGTCAGGTAATCCGCCTTGTTTTCGAAGCCTTCGGGAAACCGGACGTAATCGAACTGGATTTCCTTAAAGCCGAGCTTGGCGGCTTCCTTGGCGATCGCGACGTTGTAGTCCCACACTTCCTTGTTGTACGGATTGACGAATGAATCGCCCTTGCCGTTCGCCCATACCGAACCGTCGCCTTTCCGGAACGACAATTCCGGATGCTTCTTGGCCAGGACGCTGTCCTTGAACACGACGATACGGGCGATCGGATAAATCTCGTGCCGTTTGAGCGTGGCCATCAATTGCCGGATGTCCCGAATGTAATTTTGGTCCGTGCCGAGCTTGAGCAGTTCGGGGTTGTCGGTCTTGTACGTAATATAGCCGTAATCGTCCTTGATGTCGATGACCATGGCGTTCAGCCCGGTTTTGTCGACAAGATCGAGCAGCGACGCCATTCGCTGGCCTCCCGCGCTGTGGGCGGTGACGTAAATTCCTTTGATCTTGGGCGCGTCCGGCTGAGGGTCCGCGGCCGCATCCGTCCGGCTTGGGCCGGGTGCGAAAGCGGCGGCATCCGCTCCGAAAACGGCTTGAATCGCGCGGTGCCAAAACCCGCCGTCCGGCGCCGGATGTTGCTGCGGCGCGGATAGCGCCGCCTGTAATGCCATGAACAAGGCGACAAAAACATGCATGGTACTCTCTCCCCGTAAGCTCTTTCATTCCGATTATAGCGGGGGGCCGACCGGGAGACAAAGGTTTTTTTGGAGGAGCTTGAAGAAGGATGGCGAAAACCGGACGGACGCGGCTTAGCGCCTTTGCCGGAATTCCCCGATCACATCGATGGTTTGAACGACGTTGACGAACGCTTTCGGGTCCGTATCCCTGACAAGCTTGCGCAGTTCGGCAAGCTCGTACCGGGTGGTGACCGTCATCAGCAAATCCCTTTCCGCGCTCGTAAACGCGCCCTTTGTCTTCAAAATGGTGACGCCGCGCGGAAGGCTGAGCAGCCGCTCGGCCAGCTCCTGCGTCCGGTTGGTCACGATAAAGGCCGTCACTTTGCGGTGGGGGGTATGGACGGCGTCGATCACTTTTCCCGTCACGAAGATCGACAGCATAGAATACAGGGAAACATCCACGTTCCGGCTGTAGATGCCCAACGCGGCGACGACGGCGGCGTTCAACGCGAAAATGACGATGCCGACGGGCATGTTCCGGTATCGGGAAATAATCGAGGCGATGATGTCAAAGCCGCCGGTGGAACCGCCGTACCGCAGCGAAATCGCGGTGCCGGCGCCGACCAGCGCGCCGCCGAAAACCGCGGACAGGAGCGGATCGCCGGACAGCGAACGTTCCGGGATCAACTGCATGAACAACGAGACGGCGAATACGGAAACAAGGCTGAGCAACACAAACCGTCTGCCGAGCGCCCGCCATCCCCAGAGCAGCACGGGGACATTAAACGCTAAATAGAGCCAGCCGATGTTCAGGCCCGTGATGTAGCCGACGATCATCGCGACGCCGGAGATGCCGCCGCTCAGCATTTCCTGGGGAATAAGCAGCAGCCGAAATCCGGCGGAAATGACCGCGGCGCCTGCAACCATCACTCCGGCGGCGGCCAGCCGGGACGAAGCCCGTTTCATCGCTCTAAGCACCTCCCATACCCGGATGGCATTTCCCGATGAAATTAGGCTTCCCCCAACGCTTCAAGACATGCGGTCCGTGCCCTTCGCTGGTGTTTCGTCTTGCAAGTATGCTATAATGGAATGTATATTTTTTGGGACGCCATTCAAATAAAGAAGGCCCATTACAGAAGGAGTTTGAAAACAATTTGAGTACATTTTCACAATTCGGCTTGGAGCCCGACGTGTTGCAAGCCATTTCGGAACTTGGTTATGAAGAACCGACTCCAATTCAAGCCCAAGCGATTCCGGTTGCCCTCAGCGGCAAGGATATGATCGGTCAGGCGCAAACCGGCACCGGCAAGACGGCCGCCTTCGGCATTCCGCTCGTCAGCCGGATTTCGGCGAGCGAAGACCGGATCGTTGCGCTGATTATGACCCCGACCCGGGAACTCGCGATTCAGGTCGCCGAAGAGATCGAAAAGCTCGGCCGCTTCAAAGGCCTGCGCTCCTTGGCCATTTACGGGGGACAGGACATCGGGCGGCAAATCCGCGCCCTAAAGCGCAAGCCGCAAATCATCATCGGAACGCCCGGACGGCTGCTCGACCATATCAACCGCAAGACGATCAAGCTCGACGACGTGCAGACGGTCGTGCTGGACGAAGCCGACGAAATGCTTGACATGGGCTTTATGGACGATATTCAGTCCATCCTCAAGCTTGTCCCGGAAGAGCGCCAGACGCTGCTGTTCTCGGCGACGATGCCTCCGAACATCCAAAAGCTTGCGCAGCAATTTTTGCGCGAACCCGAGCATATTTCGGTTATTCCGAAGACGCAGCAAACGAACGCTTCCATTCAGCAGTACTATATCGAGGTTCAGGAGCGGATGAAGTTTGACGGCTTGTCCCGCCTGCTCGATATGGAGCCGCCGGAGCTGGCCATTATTTTCGGCCGCACGAAGCGCCGCGTGGCGGAACTGTCGGAGGCGCTCATGAAACGCGGATACGCGGCGGACGGCCTCCACGGGGACCTGTCGCAAAATCAGCGCGATGCCGTCATGCGCAAGTTCCGCGACGGCAGCATCGACATGCTGGTCGCGACCGATGTCGCCGCGCGCGGACTCGACATTTCCGGCGTCACGCATGTCATCAACTTCGACTTGCCGCAGGACCCGGAAAGCTACGTTCACCGGATCGGCCGCACCGGCCGCGCCGGCAAGGAAGGAACCTCCTGGACGTTCGTGACGCCTCGCGAGACCGAGCATCTGCACTTTATCGAACGGGTTAATCGCATCCGCATTACCAAAAAGCCGCTGCCGACCGCCGCGGAAGCGATGGAAGGCAAGCAGCGGGTCATTGCCAACCGTCTGGTCGAAGCGCTTGGCAAAGAGGAAGACATCGCTTCGTTCAAATGGATGGCCACGCAGCTTCTGGAGCAGCACGACTCCGTCCAACTGCTCGCGGCGGCGTTGAAGCTGCTTGCGGGGGACAAGAAGGACGTCGAAATCCACCTTACGCCGGAAGATCCGATCCGCACCAAGAAGCGGAGATTCGACGGCCGCGGCGGCTACGGCGGGGGCGGCGAAGGACGCCGCTACAACAACGGTTCGGGCGGAGGCCGCAGCGGCGGCTGGCGCCAGGGCGGCGGCTCTTACCGCGGCGGCAGCCAGGGGCACGGCGGCAACCGCAGACCTTACCGCGACGGCGGCAGCCACGGCGGCGGCCGGAGCTGGCGCGACGACGATGCTTACCGCGACGGCATGCCTCGCGGCAGACGCGGCGAACACCGCGACGATTCCCGCGGCGCGCGTTCGCACAGCGAGGATTTCGTGAACATCTAACCGAACGCGGTTCGAACGCGTCCGGCGCGTTCGAACCCCTTTCTAACCAAGTCATCTGGGAGGAAATCCTATGGAAATGCGGGGCATGATGGGCGGTTTTTACAAGATTTCCGAGTGGATTATGCGTTTGTCCGTGACCAATCTGCTGTGGATCGTTTGTTCCCTGCCGATCTGGTATTTGTTGCTGGTGCTTCTGGCATCGCCGACGACGGAACATTTTATTTCGACCATGATCCTGATCGCCATCCTGCTCCCGTTCATCTTTTTTCCGGCGACCTCGGCCATGTTCTCGGTCGCCCGGAAATGGGTGATGGGGGACACGGACGCTCCGTTGTTCAAAACGTTTTTCCGCAGCTACAAGCAAAATTACCTTCAGGCGATGCTGGGCGGACTGTTGTACGCCGCGCTGTTTTTCGTCCTGATCGTCGACTACCAGGTTTATTTGCGGAACTTGAAGGGCTTCGGCGTGCTTGCCATCTTGTTCCTGGCCATGATGGTTCTGCTTACCGTTTCGTTGTTTCAGTTTTTCTCGCTTCTGTCCCACTTTCATATGAAAACGTTTCAATTGCTGAAAAACGCCCTGATCCTGACGATCGGCCGGCCGCTGCGCTCGCTGTCCACCGCGATCATCAGCGCATTCGTGCTTTATCTCAGCTTTTTTCAATTCACCTTTCTGATTCCGTTCTTTATGGGCAGCATCATCGCCGTCGTCGCCTTCTTCAATTTTTATCAAACGATCCAGAAGATGCAGGAGAAAGCGGAGCAGGCAAGGAGCGAGGAGAAGCTGCCGATCGACGAATCGGAAACGAAGGACGAAGAGAGAAAAGACCGGTAATCGGACAGCGCCCAGATGTCCCGGGTTTACATTTGAGCGGCGCATGTTTATAATGGGAGTACTTCCTGCGATGTTCGTTACGGCGATAACTGTTTTGAACCAATGCTGTTTCAAAGGGAGTCCTACATAGCCGAGCGGCTGGCATGCCCCCTAAAGGGGACGTCAAAAACTCAGGCTGCGGACACCCACCTGCGAGTGCGGGTTCAGAAACATGCACGTCGAACGGCATAGGCGGGTTTCTCATCCCCATACGTTTTTCGACCCGGGACAGGTGTGGTATGATTATTAGTAGCGCATTTGGCACCCGGAGGGAGAGAGTGTATTGCTGAAGCGAATACTCATCGGATTGGTGAAAAGCCAGGAGCATACGGGCGACAAAGCCAAGGATCCGAAATTGAAATCCCATTATTATCGTTTGTCAAAGGACCGCGCATGGGAAGAGATCGGTTCGATCTTAAAGAAAATGCAAGGCTATCGCGTGCTGCATGAAGTGCCGACCATCGGCGAGATCGTCATGGAGAAACGCACGATATCCGGGCGGACGATGGACATAACGGTTCAGATTGTGGGAACCGGCCCCGGCACCTCCGCGGTCGACATTTATTCGGCTTCCCGCGGGTCGCTTGGCGACCTGGGCGCCAACTACCGGGTTATCCAGGAGATTTACGCGGTGCTGGACAAGAAGCTGGCTGCGTACAAGCATTAAGCGACAGCGATAATAAAGCGAGGAAGGCGCAGGGCCTGCCTCGCTTTTATTGTGTCGGTCCGAAATTTGCGCGTTACAGCAAGCTTTTGACGGCTGCGACGGCGGCTTCGTAATTCGGATGCTCCGTCATTTCCTTCAACACTTCGATATACGTGATTTTGTCGTTCTTGTCCAGGACGAAGATAGAGCGGAGATCGAGTTGAAACTCTTTGATCAGTACGCCGTATGCAATACCAAAGTTGCGGTCTTTGTAGTCGGACAGCATGACGACGCGGTCTACCCCTGCGGCTCCGCACCAGCGGGCCTGCGCGAACGGAAGGTCGACGCTGACCGTAAGCACGACGACGTCGTCGCCAAGCTTGGAAGCCTCTTCGTTGAAGCGGCGGGTTTGCGCGTCGCACACGCCCGTATCGATGGACGGGACAACGCTGATCAGCTTGACTTTGCCGGCAAAATCCTTGAGGGAAACGGTTTCCAGCAGGTTTTTGTTCAAGACGAAATCGGGAGCCTGGTCGCCCACCTTCAGTTCGGGTCCGATCAGGGTAATCGGGTTGCCTTTGAACGTGGCGGCGCCTGTACGTTCTTGACTCATGTTCGGAATGACCTCCTTATGGGTTGGAGCCGGATGTCTCCGGCGCCCGGCTTTTGTTGACTGCCGAAATTTATTATAATCGTTGAGAAACAAGGTTGTCCAATCTGTGGAAAAAGGGCGCCGCACAGAAAAGGGAGGCGATTCGCTTGCTATTTATCCGGTACGAGAGCTTTCGGCAGTATATTCGCCTGTACCCGGTCAATACGGCGCTGATGGCCGTCTGCATCGCCGTGTTCCTCGTCATGGTGGCGACCGGAGGGACGGGGGCCTACCGATTGATCGACTTCGGCGCTTTGACCAACGTCGAAGGGCTGAATCAGGTGTGGCGTTTTATTACGGCGCTGTTTGTGCACGGCGGCTGGTCGCATCTGCTGTTCAACATGTTCGCGTTGTTCGTGTTCGCGCCGCCGCTTGAACGAATATTCGGACATGTCCGCTATGCGGTGTTTTACATCGTCTCCGGCATGCTCGGCAATCTGGCGGCCGTGCTGACGGCGGACCGCGAGTTCTGGATTGGCGTAGGGGCCTCAAGCGCCATATACGGCGTTTACGGGGCGTATTTGTATATGACCGTATTCCAGCGCCACCTGCTCGATCAGGCGTCGCGCACGACCGTTTACGCCATTCTGGTCATGGGGTTGATTCATTCCTTTATCGTTCCGAATATCGGCTATTGGGCGCATATCGGAGGACTTGCGGCCGGATTTGTTCTCTACAGGATCATGGGGGGCAGCATCGCCCGTTAGGCGGCTTCAGTCGGAGCGAACAGACGACAGTCCTGCGGAAGGAGTTTGACAACAGGTGGAACTGCGACAACTGCAGTATTTTGTCCGTGTAGCCAGGCTGCAGCACGTTACGAAAGCGGCAGAAGAGCTTCATGTGGCACAATCGGCGGTAAGCCGGCAAATTCACCGATTGGAGGAAGAATTGGGGGTCCGGCTGTTTGTTCAGCGCGGGCGCAACGTGCAGCTGACGCCGGTCGGCCAGTTGTTTCTCAAGCGCGCCGAGTCGATCTTGCACGCCCTGGATAACGCCGTAAACGAAATTCACGAGTTTCTGGACCCGGAGGCCGGCGAAATCCGTCTCGGCTTTCCGCACAGCCTCGGCATTTTGTTGATTCCCCAGGTGATCGCCGCGTTCCGGAAAGTTCACCCGCAGGTCAAATTCCGATTCCGCCAAGGCATGTACGCGTCGCTGATCCGCGACGTCACCGAAGCGGAAGTCGATCTGGCGTTTATTTCCCCGTTTCCGGAAAATAACGACGCGGTGACCGGAGATATCGTCCTTACCGAAGAGCTGTTTGCGATCCTGCCGCAAAACCATCCGCTCGCCGGCGAAAAGTCGATTCATCTGAAGCAGCTTAAAGACGACACGTTCGTTCTCTTCAGCGCGCCGTACTCCTTGCGGCCGATCGTTTGGGAAGCCTGCAAAACGGCGGGCTTTCTCCCCCGCATCGGCTTCGAAGGCGAGGAAACCGACACGATCCGGGGGCTCGTCGCGGCCGGAATGGGCGTCAGCTTGCTGCCGGAGATGGCGCTCCACCATACGGGGACGATGATGCCGGCGGTCGTCAAAATCGAAGAGCCGCGCGTCACGCGGACGATCGGCCTCATCCGGCGGGCGGGCGAGAAGCCGGCGCCGGTCGTCAAGATGTTTCACCACTTCGTGCTCGAGTATTTTCGCTGCCAGAACCAGAACATGAAGCAGGCGGGGGCCGACCACGGCCATGAAACCAAATAAAAAACGTCAGGGGCGCTTGCGAAATGCGCTCCTGACGTTTTATTGGGCCGTTCCGACGGCGCAATCGGCTTACTCGCGGCTGTTGACAAACGCCAAGACGAGGCGGATGAGCTCCAGAAGCGAGATCAGCGCGGCGGCGACATAGGTCAGCGCGGCGGCGTTCAGCACTTTCGCGACCCCGCGCTCCTCGGTGCCGGAGATGAAGCCTTCGGCGACCATCAAATTGCGGGCTCTGGAGCTGGCGTTGAACTCGACGGGAAGCGTGACGAGCTGGAACGCCACTGCGGCCGAGAAGAAGATGATGCCCAGTCCGACAAGATTCAGCATGCCGAACAGGAAGCCGGCCAGAAGCAGGAACGGCGCGATTCCGGACGCGAAGTTGACGATCGGGAACATCCGGTGGCGAAGCACCAGCGCCGGATAGTGTTCCTTGTGCTGAATGGCGTGGCCGACCTCGTGGCAGGCGACGGAAATGGCGGCGATGGAGCTTTCGTAGTAAACGGGCTCCGACAGTCGGACGACCCGCTGAATCGGATCGTAATGGTCCGACAGCTTGCCGGGCACCGGCTCGATCGGCACGTCGTGCAGACCGTTGCGGTCCAGCATCCTTCTTGCGGCTTCATAGCCGGTCATGCCGCTGCTTGCCCGCACTTCGGAGAAGCGGTTAAACGTTCCGCTGACGCGGAATTGGGCCCAAAGCGACAGCAGAAAAGCGATGCCGATGGGGATGTACATCCAGTTCGAATTCATGCGGATCCCTCCAATACAATGCTTACATTAGATTGCTCTTGCTCAGCAGAAGCAGCAGCGCTTCGATGCAGGCGGCCATCTGCGGAGAGAGGGTGCGGTACAACCGTTTCGCCTGCTGAGGCTTCAACTGTTCCAGCACGGGCTCGAGCTCCTTGACCTCGCGTTCCAGCCGCACGAGATGCTCCTGCAAGTCCGCGAGCTTGCGGGTCACCTGTTCGTCGGGCGTAACCCGGTTCAGCGCCGCGAACTTCTCCTTGATCTCTTCCAGCGTGAACTTTTGCGCCTTCAATTGCTCAATACGGCGAATCCGCTCCAAGGTTTCATCGTCGTACAGGCGATAATTTCCCTCCGACCGTTTGACGGGGGACAGAAGCCCCAAACCGGTGTAGTAGTCGATGGTCCGGGGACTGACGCCGGCAAGCCGAGCCAATTCCCCGATTCGGTACATGCGTTTTGTCTCGGACGTTCCGTGACGCATAGCAGCCACCTTCTTCTTCATTAAACATCCTTTATTATTCCTTATCTATAGTTATCATACCGATTCAGAACCATACAGTCAAACGTGATGCTTTGTTCGCATGGGCCGTCTTGCCATCCCCATTAAGCGTCAATTTTATGTAAGATTTCTTCATCAACCTCCTTTTTGTGAAAAGTCGCCAAAGAAACGGACGAGGACCAAATCCTTATCCGCCGCTGAAAATCCGTGAGAAATCGGCCTGATTCCTAACATTCAAGCGCTTGTCCGTTTTTAATGTTAGGTATTTTTTCGTTTTTTATTCACAATCGTGAAGAATTCGTATTGTCAAACCGTGAACTTCTGACTATAATGGCACTAAGCCTTTCTTGAAATGTTATGAAATATTACAATTGGGGAGTGGTCCGCAATGATTAAGAAAAGTTTGTTGGCAATCGGAGCTCTGCTCTTGCTTTTCCCGACCATGGCATTCGCAGCGGACGGGGAACCGCCGTCGTCGTCGATGGGACTTAACGCGCTGTGGGTGATGATCGCCGCCATACTTGTTTTGCTCATGCAAGGCGGATTTATATTGCTCGAAACCGGTTCTACCCGGATGAAGAACGCGGGACACGTCGCAGGCAAAACGATCTTCACGGTGGGGCTTTGTTCCCTGGTTTACTGGGCCGTCGGTTACGGCTTCGCGTTCGGCCCGAACGCAGGCGACGGATTGAACGCATTCATCGGGTTCGGCGATTTCTTCTTTAATCCCGCCATCGCCGCCGGTCCGGACGATGCTTACCCGGCGACGAACTTCTTCGTGTTCCAGCTGGCCTTTGCGGCCGTATCGCTTTCCATCGCGTGGGGCGGCTTTGCGGAACGCGCCAAGCTTTCGGTCTATCTCATCTTTACGTTCATTTTTGCGGGCTTGATTTATCCGATTATCGCGCACTGGATTTGGGGAGGCGGCTGGCTGGCCGAAGACGGCGCGCAAGACTTTGCCGGTTCCACGGTCGTGCACCTGACCGGCGCAATGGCTGCGCTCGCGGCGACGATCCTGCTGAAACCGCGCATCGGCAAATACAACAAGGACGGCTCCGCGAACGAGATTCTCGGCCACAACCAAGTTTTCACCTCGCTTGCGGTTCTGCTTCTGTGGGTCGGCTGGTTCGGCTTTAACGCCGGTTCCACGCTCGCGGTTGGAGACGGCTTCTTCGGTTATGTCGCGTTCACCACGCAGCTCGGCGCCGCCGGCGGCGCGGTAGCGGCCCTGCTGATTTCCTGGCTCGTGAAAGGCAAGGCGGATATCGGCGTCACGCTGAACGGCGCGCTGGCGGGTCTGGTGGCCATCACCGCTTCCTGCGCGTTCGTCGAACCTTGGGCGGCCGTCGTCATCGGTTTGATCGCCGGTTTGCTCGTTTTCTTCAGCATGGCGTTTTTCGAAAAGATCCGGGTGGACGATCCGATTGCGGCCATGTCGGTGCACGGCGCGGCAGGAATCTGGGGAACGCTGGCGAATGGTTTCTTTGCCACCCCCGAGCTTGTCGAGAAAGTCGGCGTAGGCAAAGCCGGCTTGTTCTACGGCGGCGGCTTCGAACAATTGTGGGTGCAAATCGTGTCGTTTGTCGTATGCGGCGCCTTCGCCTTCGCCGCTTCGTTCGTGGTCCTCTGGATCGTCAAGCAAGTCATCGGATTGCGCGTGACGGAAGAGCAAGAAATTCTGGGTCTGGACCTCAGCGAACACGGCAACTACGGCTATCCGGAAGTATTGAAAAAACCAGGCACGACGTCGGTTTGATCGCGCGTTCGATGATCCTCTTACCGGCGTGACGACAGGAGGGAAGAAGCCGCATGTCCAGTCTCCACAGGCAGGAGCGGTTGCTTGACATCGCTGGCGCCGGAAATCCGGAAGAGCTGAGAAAATTGCGGGAAGAGGAGCAGAACCGCCTGGCTTCGGTTCTCTCCTCTTCTCCGGTGATCCAAGTCATCGAAGAATTGAACGAGCTTCACGACGCTGTCATCGTCAGGATTCTGGAGCTCGCGGAAATCGAACTGGCACGGTCGGGGTTCGGCAAGCCCCCCGTGCCTTACGCATACTTGCTCTTCGGAAGCGGCGGCAGGAGCGAGCAGACGATGAGCAGCGACCAGGACAGCGGCATCGTGTACGGCGTCCCGGAAAACGGCGCGGAGGCGGAGCGCTGCTGCCGCTATTTCCGGAGCTTGGGCCGGCTGGTTGTGGAGCGGCTGGTCGAAACGGGCTACCCTCCCTGCGAAGGGAACGTCATCGCTTCCAACCCGGACTGGTGCCTGTCGATCGCCGATTGGGAGCAAAAGCTTGACGGCTGGTTCAATGAGCCGAGCTGGGAGCACGTGCGCTATCTGCTGATCGTTGCGGACGGACGCTTCGTCTACGGGGATGCGGAGCTTGCGGCAAGGTGGAAGCAGCGCTTTTACCGGGACGTTCTCCATCAACCCGTCATTGCGCAGCGCATGATGGAGAACACCTTGCGACATAAGGTGCTGATCGGCGTCTTCGGCCAGCTCCTCACGGAAAGCTACGGCGAAAGCGCGGGAAGCCTCGACATCAAGTACGGGGCTTACATTCCGATGGTGAACGTATTCCGCTTGCTGGCCGTTCAAGCCGGCATCCGCGAGACGAGCACGTTCGGCCGAATCCGGGCGCTGCGGGAAGCGGGGAAGCTTGCGGAACAAGAAGCGCAGGAGGCGTCCGAAGCGTTTGCGCTTTTTCTCCGGCTCCGCCTGATGTCGATGACGAAGATCGAAAACGGCCAATGGGTCGGCACCGGCAAGCTGCCGGTCAAACAGCTTTCCCACGAATGGATCAAGCCTTTGAAGAAGGCGCTAAGGCTTGGCCGCAAGCTGCAGCGCCAGCTGGAAAAAGGGATTCGTGACCGCTTCGGCGGGAGGTGAACAACGTGAAAGAGCCCAAAAGTCCCATGGGCCGCATGTGGCATTTGTATAAAATGGGCGGCATTACGCCGGCGATCGCATCCATGCTCGGTTCAAGCCACGCGCAGCAGATGGCGTTTATCCGTTCTATCTCGCGCGAACAGCGCAAGGAATCCGTGCTGGACACGCCGCTCGAGGAATTGGAGACCGTCGTGTTCGATTTGGAAACGACGGGCTTTCATCCTTATAACGGGGACGAAATTCTGTCGATCGGAGGCGTTCTGACGAAGGGAAGGGAGCTGCAGGACGCGGAACCTTTCTACACGCTTGTCAATCCGAAACGCAAAATCCCCCGCCATATTACCGAACTGACCGGCATTACGAACGAAATGGCGGAATCCGCTCCTGATCTCGTGCAGGCGCTGCACGATTTTATGGATTTTGCGGGCAAGCGCTTGCTGATCGCTCACGGGAGCGGGCACGACAAGCAATTTTTGAATGCCGCGCTGTGGAAAACGTCCAAAATCCAACTGACCCATCGGGTGCTGGACACGATGATGATCGCCAAATGGCTGGAACCGAAACGCATAAGCTACGGCCTGGACGAGCTGCTCGAAGCCTACGGGATCGAAGTGACCGTTCGCCACCACGCGCTCCACGATTCGCTGATGACCGCCAAGCTGTGGTTTCGTTTTCTCGAAATCATCCGCCGCAAGCAAGTCGTAACGCTTGGCGACCTTTACGCTTATTTGAGCCGGCATTGAATCCGGCCTTATCCGGGGAATCAAGGCACGACGACAAGTTCAACCGGCCTCAAGCGGCCGGCTTGATCCCTGACGTATACATGCAAGCTCGCCTGTCCGCCTTGAAGGGCTACAATCCAATAGCTTCCCCAGCCGTCCCAACCCAAGCGGTCCGCCAAGCTTGGCGACGGGGCGCCTTGAGGATGGGAATGAAAAAGGCCGACGATGTTCCGTTGGTTTTTTTGCGTTTGGCCATACGTTTTGGCCCAATCGTCCGGATCGAACCGGAACGCGCGCTCGGGCGAACCGGCGGCATTGCGAACGAGCGCGTACCCGCTCGCGACAACCCGGCCGGGTGCGAAGTCCCCCAGCATGACGCCGCATGCTTCGTACGGCGCTCTGGCCAGGCAATCCCGGACAAGGGCGAACCGGGTCGCTTCGTTCAGGAATCCGTATCGAATATCGCACATAGGACCGCCCCCCGCTTATCAGTATGAGGCAAGAGAGGGGAACGGGCAAATCTTATTTGACCGTTTTGGCCGGCTTTACCAGAAAGAACACGAGCGCCAGGGTGACGAAGGACATTAACGAAACGGCAATAAACACTATGCGGTGGGAAATGCCCATCATCCAGCCGAAAATCGGAGGGCCGAGCGCCACGCCGAAAAAGCGCAAACCGCTGTACAGCGAAGTAAGCATCCCGCGTTCCGCTTTCTCCACAATGCCCGTTATCATCGTTGTCAGACAAGGAAGCAGCATGCCCGTACCGACGCTGCTGGCCGTCAACAGGCCGATGACCCAATACAGGTTGTTGTTGAACCAGATGGCCAATCCCAGCGCCACGACCATCAGCAGCAGGCCGATATTCATCATCCAGCGGATCAGCACACCGTTTTTCTTAATGACGATTCCGGTCAAATAGGCAAAGGTGACCATGCCGAACAAGGGAATGGACAGAAAAAAGCCTTTGCGGACGCCTTCGATCGAATAAGGCGGTTCCTCCAAAATATTGGACAAAAAAAACAAGACGCCGAACAAAATAAAAAGCGCCGCCGTTCCCGCCCAGAAAGACGCGTACAGCCACCGCCCGTGCTGCTTGAAAATCTGCCCCGTTTTGGACAAATATTCCTTGATCCGCATCGGCTCGTCTTCGCGTTTCGGCTCTTTGATCCAAACGAGAACGGCGATCATGGAAAGCAGGCAAAAGACGGAAAACGAGAAAAAAACGGCATACCAAACGATAAGAGCCAGCAAAGAGCCGAGAATGGGACTGATGACCTTGCCCGATCCGTTGGCGGCTTCGATAAGGCCGAGCGCTCGGCTCTCCTCGGCGTCTTTGTACAAATCGCCGGTGAGCGCCATCACGATCGGCGTCGTCCCCGAGGCGCCGATTCCCTGCAGGGCTCTGGCGGCCAGAAGAAGCCCGTAGCTGTGCCAAACGGCGGCAAATCCGGATAAAATGCCCGCGCCTCCGTAAACGATAAAGGCGGGGACGATCACCGCTTTGCGGCCGAACCGGTCGGACAGAAATCCGGCAACCGGGATAAGGAAGGCCGCCGTAAGCGAAAACAGCGTAATGACCAAGCTGCTTTGCAGCGAGGAAATGCCCAGCTCGCGCTGCAGCGTGGGCAAGATCGGCACGATCATCGAGTTGCCGAGCACCAGCACGACCGGCACGGTGGCAAGCGCAATGTATTCCCAAACTTTCGAACGGCCGCCGGAAGAGACGCGTTCGGCCGGGCGGCGACGGGTCGAGGATGACTCGTCTTCCGTTCGGGCGGCATCCGCGACAAAAGAAGCCCGCGCATCCTTTTTGGTTCGAGTGGTTGCCATGGTGTTCCTCCTTGAACGATAATAAACAAAGCTAATGTTCCCGGCCCGCCTTGTTCTCATGCGGGAGCAGCGAAGCCAGAACAAGGATGCGTTGGAACCGGAAACGGGAGTAAGGTAAGATAGAAGAGGCAACCTAAGGCGAAAGAGGGACCGTTCGGCATGAAACGAAATGTAGCGATATTGGGGTTTGTGATCGCAGCCGTCGTGGCTGTTATCTGGTGGAACCAATCTGCGAAAGAAACCGGCCGGGAAACGGAGGGAGCGGCCGCATCGAATTCGCAAGCCGCGGGAGAAGTGCGGAAGGTTGCGCCGGTCGCGGACTCGCTCGCTCCGTCCTTTACGCTTGAATCCATGGACGGGCAAACCCGGTACCATGTCGGAGGAGCGAGGGACAAGGCGCTTATCCTCAATTTCTGGGCTTCGTGGTGCGGGCCTTGCGATCTGGAAGCGCCGGATTTGCAGAAAATCTACAATAAATATAAGGACCGGGTCGATCTTTACGCCGTCAATGCCGCCAAATACGATACGGTGCGGGGCGCCAAGGATTTCGTAAAAGAAAAACAAATTTCGTTTCCGGTCCTGATGGATACGGAAAACAAAGCGGGCGATTTGTACAAAGTGTTCTCGTACCCGATCAGCTTTATCATCGATAAAAACGGCGTTGTCCGCGAACGGATCGAAGGCGTCCAGCCGCTTGACAAGTGGGAGAAGATGCTTGGGGATGTCCTTGAAGAGTAAGATCGGCGCGCGGCAGCCGGGAAAGGAAACGAAAAAGGAGGCCGATGCCACTGGCGTGACACGGTCTCCTTTTCTTTGATTAATGGTTGACCAATCCGTGCGGTTCCAGCCGCGCTTCCGGCTCGGTTACGCTTTTGGCCATGCCCAGAAGCGCATACCGGATGCTGTCCACGAGCGCTTCCCAGCTCGCCTCGATCACGTTGGACGACACGCCTACGGTGCTCCAGGTGTCCTTGAAGTCCGTGGATTCGATCAAGACCCGGACTTTGGCGGCGGTCGCGTCTTTTTCGTCCAGCACCCGGACCTTGTAGTCCGTCAGGTGAACGTCGGCGATGCCTGGGAAATACTGCACCAGCGCTTTACGCAGGGCATTGTCGAGCGCGTTGACCGGGCCGTTGCCTTCCGCTACGGTATACACCTGATTCTCGCCGACCCGCAGGCGGACGATCGCTTCCGAGGTCATGCCGGCGCTTGTTCTCTCCACCATGATCTTGAACGACTCGACCGTAAACACTTCAACGTCGTCTCCGTACGCTTCCCGAAGCAGCAGCTCCAAGGAGGCGTCGGCGCCCTCGAATTGGTAGCCCTGGTGCTCGAGCTCTTTGACCCGTTCGATGATCTCCCGGGATTTCTCGCTGTGGGATGCGATGTCGAGCCCCATCTCCTGGGCTTTGGAGACGATATTGCTTTGTCCGGCCAGCTCCGAGACGAGAATGCGCTGCTTGTTGCCGACAAGCCCCGGCTCGATATGCTCGTACGTTTTGGAATCCTTCAAAATCGCGGATACGTGGATGCCGCCTTTATGGGCAAAAGCCGCGGAGCCGACATAAGGCTGATTGACGGGCAACATCACGTTGGCGATTTCGCCGACATAGCGCGCGACGCTGGTCAGCGACTTCAATTGCTCGTCGGAAATGCATTTGTATCCCATTTTGAGCTGGAGATTGGGCAAAATGGAGCACAGGTTCGCGTTGCCGCACCGTTCGCCGTATCCGTTGATCGTGCCTTGAACCTGTCTCGCCCCGGCGGATACCGCAGCCAGCGTGTTGGCGACCGCGAGCTCGCAGTCGTTATGCGTATGAATGCCGATCGGCGCCTGGATTTCGGCCACGACGCGCGAGACGATTTCGTGAATTTCCCCGGGCAGCGTGCCGCCGTTCGTGTCGCAGAGGACGATCCAGTCCGCGCCGGCTTCTTTGGCTTTCCGCAGGGCGGAAAGCGCGTATTCGGGATTGGCTTTGTAGCCGTCGAAGAAATGCTCCGCGTCGAAAATGGCTTCCATTCCGTGCCGCTTGACAAAAGCAAGCGATTCGTAAATCATGGCCAAATTCTCTTCGAGCGTCGTCTGCAGCGCCGTGTGCACGTGGAAATCCCACGACTTGCCGACCAGCGTCGCCGCCTTTGCGCCGGATTCGACCAAGTGCCGCAAGTTGGCGTCCTGCTCGCAAGTGCTGTTTTTGCGTCTTGTGCTGCCGAAGGCCGTCAGCTTCGCCTGCATGTCGAGCGCGCGGGCTCTTTTGAAAAATTCGATGTCCTTTCCGTTGCTTCCCGGATTTCCGCCTTCAATATAATGAACGCCGAGCGCGTCGAGTTTGAGCGCGATTTTAAGCTTGTCTTCCGCTGTCAGGCTGATGCCTTCGCCTTGCGTTCCGTCGCGTAGAGTCGTATCGAAAATGCTGATGGACGTGGACATGAAAAACGGGATGCCTCCTTACAAACAGGTGAAACTATTATAGCACGGCTGGACTCAAATGTAGAGAGCGTTTGTCCCGGGTTCCGCTGCCGGGCTTCGTTGATCGGAAGCGGAGGCTGGAATTATAATGTAGTTACGAAGAAAAAAGACCGAAGGAGGCGGTCGCGTGAGCGCAGCGAAGCGGAGAGTCATTTTGCACATCGATATGAACGCGTTCTACTGCTCGGTTCACGCGGCCGAGGACCCCGAGCGGTATGCCGGCAAGGCGACGGCCGTGGCCGGCAGCGTCGAGCTGCGCAAAGGCATCGTCGTCACCAGCTCGTACGAAGCGCGCGCCAGGGGAGTTAGAACCGGCATGACGGTGCGGCAAGCGCAGCGGGTCTGTCCGGAACTGATCCTGATCGCTCCCGACTTCGACTTGTACCGCAAATATTCGCGGGGATTTCTGCGTATCGCGGGCAGCTACACGCCGCTTGTCGAGGCGGTCTCCATCGACGAATGCTATCTCGACATTACGGGCAGCGGCCAGTTCGGCACGCCGCTGCAGATTGCCGAAGCCATTCAGCGGCGGGTCAGGGAGGAGCTGTCCCTGCCTTGCTCGATCGGCATCGCGCCGAACAAGCTGCTGGCGAAGATGGCTTCGGATATGCGCAAGCCGAATGCGATCACCGTGCTCCGCAGGCGCGAGGTGCCCGCGCTGCTCTGGGATAAGCCTTGCCAAACATTGTTTGGAATCGGCCGGAAAACGGCGGCCAAACTAGAACGGATGAATATCCGCACGATCGGCCAGCTTGCCGCGGCCGACGCAGCGCTGCTGAAGGAGAAATTCGGCGTTTACGGCGAATGGATGAAGCGGGCGGCGCACGGGATCGACGATTCGCCGGTCGAGCCGATCCGGGAAGCGGCCAAGTCCATCGGCCATACGACAACCCTTCCTGCGGATTTGACCCGGCGGGACGACTGGCGCAGGGTGCTGCTGAATTTGGCGGATCAGACGACCCGAAGGCTTCGCCGCCAATCGATGCTGTGCTCGACCGTCCAAATCGTCATTCGCGATCCGGAGATGAGAACCATTACGCGGGCATCCACGCTGCAAGCGCCCATCGACTCGCTGGACGACGTGTACCGCGAAGCCTGCAGGCTGATGGATCGGCATTGGAAAGAGGGACAGCCGGTTCGCCTGCTCGGCATCACGCTTCAAGGGCTGTCTCCCAAGAAAGACACGCCGGTACAGCTCGACCTGTTCCATTACCGGGAAGCCCCGCGCAAGGAGCAATTGTACTCGGTCATGGACCGGCTTCGGGACAAATACGGGGAGGATGCGGTGCTCACCGCAGGCATGCTGACGGACGATCCTTCCGCGCTGATCCGGAACCGGAAAGTCAGGGGAACGTCGCTGCAAACCGATTTTTTGCGCGAACGGGATTTCTTCGAGTAAGAGGTTTTATAAGGAAATGTGATGAATGCCATTGATTTTTTTGTTTGATATCGCATAGCTTTTATATTATATTGGACATAAAAGACGTGCGCTGGACCGATTTGAGGAGGTTACTTTTCATGGCTAAATTCACCTATGTTGATAAAGATACATGCATCGCTTGCGGAGCATGCGGGGCGACGGCTCCGGACATTTACGACTACGACGACGAGGGGCTTGCCGAAGTGATTTACGGCAACGACGGCAACCGCGGCGTTACGGAAATTCCGGAAGAATTGTACGACGATCTGCAGGATGCGGCCGACGGCTGCCCGACCGATTCGATCAAAATTTCGGACGAACCGTTCAATAACTGACGATGCATCCCGACTCCCTTGGGGCTATAGAGAGCCCGGGGGAGTTTTTTTGCGCCGCCGGCGATCCGCCGCATCTGAAATTCCGGGCGCGCCTATCCGATATAAACGGGAAAGGAACCTCGGAGAGGAGATTCCGGATGCGCAAAGACGACCGGCTGGAAGAGCAGATCCGGCAGTTTTACGAGCATGTGCCGGACGTGGCCGATTCCCTGCCGCTTAAGGATTATTTGCTCAAACACGAAAACAATCAGATGGCCTGGTATTTGCTTGGCAAGCAGTATGCGGCCAGAGGCGAGGAAGCGAAAGCGAATTACTGCTTCGGCCAGGCCGGGCCCGTGTATGAAGCGTTCGAAGCGAAGGCCAATCCGCTGAGCGGCGGCGGTTTTCCGGCGTCCGCCCCCCGAGACGGAGGGAAAAAACGCGGTTTGGCGATCGCGGCCGCGCTGCTGGCGATCGCGGTGTCCGTCGTGCTGCCCGTCCGTCAAGCCGTAGCACCTACGGACGCTGCGCCGGGGATGCGGCAGGCGGCGGACGATACGGGCGCCATGGAGGAGCCGGGGCCGCCCTTGAAGCCGGTTTATTCCGCTCCTCCTGCGGCCGCAACCGGCTCCGCGGCAGACGGGCTGGCGCTTGTGGCCGGAGCGGACGATCCGGCCACGGACGGCATGAAGACGCTCGGCGGATTGCTGACCAAGCGGACGAGCGGCTCCGAATCGTGGCTCGTTCAGGCCCCGAAGCTGGGGAAATGGACCGATTGGGTCGGCAGCGGCCGCCCTCTGGCCAAAGTTGCGCTCGACCGTCCGGATGCGGCGGCGGCGATCGACTGGTTCGATCCGAAATGGTGTCCCTGCGGCACGTCGAAGGACGCGTCGGAGCTATGGCGATCGGTCGCGGAGTGGAAACCGCCGCAGGAAGGAAAGCTGCTGCTGCGCTCGGCCATGATCCGGTACCGGGAGCGGACGGGAAGCTGGCCGAAGTCCCCGGACGAGCTGGCAGGCGCCTACCCCGCGAATACGACGGCGGGATGGTCGGAGGAGATGACCGTTTGGTTTAACGAACTGCAGGCGGAGCTGGAGAAAGGGAAGGCGGAGACGGTCGGCTGGCCGCGCGCCGGCGGGACGGCGGGCGAGAGCGGAGGCGTCCCGGCCGGCTCGTTCGCGCCCATGACCGAGCATCCGCTCGAAATTATCGTCGACAAGAAAAACCACCGGCTCGCGGTCGTCAGCGGGAATGTGCTGCTGCGCAATTATCCGGTGGGACTTGGCGGAGACAAGACGCCCGAGGGAACGTTCCGGATTACGGAGAAGGTGCGCAATCCGAACGGCCGGTCCGACGGGGCGTTCGGCAGCCGGGGGATGACGCTGTCGGATACGCTGTATGCGATCCACGGCACGGACGAACCGGACAGCATCGGCCAGGACCGTTCGCAGGGCTGCGTGCGCATGGCGAAGGAGGACTTGGAGGAGCTGTACGATCTGGTTCCGCTCGGCACGAAGGTCACCATTGTAAAAGAGGGTCTGCCCGCGGACCTGCGCATTCCCGAGAAGCGGTTCCGGCTAAAGCCGGCGCAGGACGAGACAAACCCTAAGAAAACGTATGAATGGCTGGGCTGACCGGCCAGGCTTGCCGCCCGGGCGTCAAACATTCAGAATGAGCAGCGTACCGACAACGACGACGATGGCGGCAAAGGCGGCGCCGATCCAGATCAGCGCCTTCTTGTTCACCTCTTCCTTCTGCTTTGCCCTGGGCAAGGCGGAGGGTTTCTTTTTTGGTGCGCTCATGGCAATCAGACCTTTCATCGCTATGGAGAATATGGCTTGTGCCTTTATTGTAAACGGTTGCCCGGCAAAACGCCAGATGCTCGCCGGCCGTTGGCGCTTAAGCCGGATAAAGCTCCCTTTTCTTTTAGCGAAGAAAAGGCTAAACTGGTACCCGAAGGTTTTATTTTTGCAAAGCGGCGCCACATTCCGGGGCGGGGAAGCGCTCCGTTACCCGGAGGCGATTCGGAGTTTTCGCATCGAGAAGAAAGGATGTCGGACGGTTTGCTGTACAAGTTGGTTAAACCATGGCTATTCCGCATGGACGCCGAGCTGGCGCATCATTTGGTGGTGGACGGGTTGGGAACGGTAGGCGGCGTGTCCGGGGCGACGTCGATGCTGTCGGCCGTCTGGGGAGTAAAGGCGCCCGAGGAGCTCGCCGTCGATCTGTTCGGGCTGCGTTTCGCCCATCCTGTCGGACTGGCGGCGGGGCTCGACAAGAATGCGAAAGCGGTGCCAGGCTTCTCCAGCATCGGTCTTTCGTTCATGGAGGTCGGCACGGTCACGCCCAAAGGCCAGCCCGGCAACGAGCTGCCGCGGCTGTTTCGGCTGCCTTCGGACGAAGCGCTGATTAACCGGATGGGCTTTAACAACGAAGGGGCGGAAGCGATGGCGGCGCGCCTTGCGCGGCTCGGCCGCAGACGGATTCCGCTCGCGATCAATATCGGCAAAAACAAAACGACGCCCAACGAAAAGGCGGCGGAAGATTACCGGGAATGTTTGCGGAGGCTTTATCCTTACGGGGACTTTTTCGTCGTCAATATCAGTTCGCCGAATACGCCGGATTTGCGCTTGCTGCAGCACGGCGACGAGCTGCGGGGGCTGCTGGACGCGGTGCGCGACGAGATGCGGCGGCAGGCGCAGCGGACGGGCGGAACGCCGAAGCCGATTCTCGTCAAGATCGCTCCCGACAACAGCGAGGAACAGCTCGCTTACATGGCGGAGGCGATCCGGATCAGCGGGATGTCCGGCATCATTGCGACGAACACGACGATCGCACGGGACGGCCTGACCCATCCGAACGCCGCCGAAACGGGGGGGCTGAGCGGACGGCCGCTGACGAAGCGTTCGACGGAAGTGATCCGTACGCTGTACAAATTGACAGGGGGAGAATTGCCGATTATCGGATCGGGAGGCATATTCACGGCGCAGGATGCCTACGACAAAATCCGGGCCGGAGCGAGCCTCGTGGAAGTCTACACAGCCATGATCTATAAGGGCCCCGGCGTTGTCGGCGAGATTGTCCGGGGGCTGCGGGAGCTGCTTCGCAAGGACGGATTCGGCCGCATTACGGAAGCGGTCGGAGCCGATTTTCGGTGAAGCGGCCGGAAAGGAGTCAGCATGGACGGCAGGGATTGGAACAAATTTTTGCTGCCTTATCAGCAAGCGGTTGAGGAATTGAAGGTTAAGCTGAAGACGCTGCGCACCGAGCTGAAGGCGAGAGAAGAATACGCGCCTATCGAATTCGTGACGGGCAGAGTCAAACGGATTTCCAGCATCCTTGAAAAGGCCAAACGACTCTCCGTCCCTCTGGATCAGATCGAAACGGGGATCGAGGATATCGCGGGCATCCGGATCATGTGCCAGTTTGTTGAGGATATCAAGACGGTTGCCGAAATGATCCGCAAACGCGAGGATCTGACGATCCTTTACGAGAAAGATTACATCAGCAACCCGAAGCCGAGCGGTTACCGAAGCTACCATATCATCGTCCGGTATCCGGTTCAAACGTCCCTCGGCTCGCTTCCGGTTCTGGCGGAAATCCAGATCCGGACGCTGGCGATGAATTTCTGGGCGACGATCGAGCATTCGCTGAACTACAAGTATCGCGAACAGCTGCCCGAAGAAGTGCGGGAGCGGCTGTACAAAGCGGCGGAGGCCGCTTTCCAGCTCGATAACGAGATGTCCAGCATCCGCCAGGAAATTGTCGATGCGCAGCAGGGCTTCGAAGAAAAATCGGGCATTGTGCGCAAGGTGCTGAACGATATTCAGAATTTGTATTTCTACCGCCGCGTGCGGGAAGCGGCCCAGTTTCAGCTTCGTTTCAACGAGCTGTGGGAGCAGGAGGACATCTGGGGAATTACGGAGCTTTCCGCGGAAATTCAGGAGGCGCTCATACGCGCGGGAAAGAGCCCGGATTCCTGACGGGAGCTGCGAAATTTCGCAAGGGACATCCGTTTTTCACAGACGGAAATGTCCCTTTTTATGTTTTCGCGAATTTCGCGCGGCGAAACTTTTGGAAAAGGCCGCAGGGTGGACAAGTCGTCTTTCCTCCCGTACAGTATACGTTAGCAAGGCGAAGGCCAGGAAGAAAGAAGTGCAAACGATGAAAAAGTCGATCCGATTGGATAAAATGCTGGGCAACCTCGGTTATGGAACGCGGAGCGAAATCAAGCAGCTTGTACGCCTAGGCAAGGTGACGGTCAACGGTTCCGCCGTCAAAGACCCCGGCATGAAGCTCGATCCCCATCTGGATCGGGTGGCGCTGGACGGCGAACCGGTCGCCTATCGCGAAGAGGTATACGTGATGATGCACAAGCCGGCGGGCCTTGTTTCCGCGACGGAAGACCGGCGCGACCGGACCGTCGTCGACTTGCTGCCGGACGAGCTTGGCGTGCTGTCGCCGTTTCCCGTCGGGCGGCTCGACAAGGATACCGAGGGGCTGCTTCTGCTCACCAACGACGGCAAGCTGGCGCACGAATTGCTGGCTCCGCGGAGGCATGTGCCGAAGACGTACCGGGCGCTCGTCGAAGGCGAGGCGGGAGAAGAGGACGCGGCGGCTTTCCGGGCCGGCGTGGCGCTGGACGACGGCTACGTCACCCTGCCCGCGCATCTGCGCGTCCTGCATGTCGCAAAGCCCGGAGAAGCCCCCGCGGACCGGGAAATGGCCGAGGCGATCGAAAGAATGCGCGCTACGCCGGCGCTGCGGCGAGACGAGCTCGAGCGCGCGCAGCGGGACCGGTCCCCGCTGAGCTGGATCGAGCTGACGATTCACGAAGGCAAATACCATCAGGTAAAGCGGATGTTCGCAGCCGTCGGCAAGCGGGTCCTGTATTTGCGCCGGGTGGCGATGGGACCGCTCGAGCTCGATCCCGCTCTTGGGCCCGGGGAGTGGCGCGAGCTGACGGAAGCCGAAATCGAGGCATTGCGGAACTATCGCAAGGAGAAGCGGGCGGCGGACGGATTCGTCGGATAACCCCCGTCGGAGTTGTTCACGGAAAGGCGTGTTTGGATCTATGGCATTCGGTATCAAACGCGAAGAGTTGCAACAATGGAAAGAGCGGGTGGCCAGCGGGGAAATCGCGTTTCTTACCCATTATTGGCACGAACCGCGCTGGCCCGGCGTCCGCACCGTGACGAAGGTGGGCTGCTCGGACGTAAAACGGCTCGCGGCGTGGTGCGCCGAGAACGGGCTGGACCCGGCTTACATTCACCGACGGGAGCCATTCCCCCATTTCGATCTGATCGGTCCGAAGCAAAAGGAAATCTTGATCCGGGAACGGCTATGGGATCAGCTTCGCAAGTTCGGCATCGGCTAACCGCAGGCCGCCGAATTCCCGATCCGCCATCATCCGCCGGCTTTGCCCGACAGCGTTCTTTGGATGATCGCTTCGAACCAGCGCCAGGGCAGCGCCGCTTTGCCGAAAAGCGTCAGCTTCGTTCCGCGGCCGACCGCGTAGCGGAGGCGCGGCGCCCGGCATTCGGCCAATCTGGCGACAAGCTCCGCGACCTCCCGAGGGTCCTTCGACGTCGCGGCCGCGCGCCGCGAATATTCGAGCACCGCCTCCAGCGTCTTGCGATACGGGGAGTCGGGACGGCTGCGGATGCCGGAGAATCCTTTGTCCCAGATGGCGGTGCGGTACGCTCCCGGCTCCACGAGAACGACGCGGATGCCGTGCGGGGCCAGTTCGTGGCGCAGGCTTTCGCTGAAGCCCTCTACAGCGAACTTGGAGGCGGCGTAAGCGCCGTAACCCGGAAAAGCGATCCGGCCGCTGACGCTGCTCAGTTGAATAATCGTGCCGCCGCCTTGTTTGCGCATCAGCGGAATCGCGGCGCGGCTCATGGCGACAACGCCGAAAAAGTTCGTTTCCATCTGCGCGCGCCAGTCGTCCATCGGCACTTCTTCCGCGAATCCGCCCACGGCGAAGCCGGCATTGTTCACGAGGACGTCGAGACGCCCGTATCGCCGCGCCGCATGCGCCATTGCGGCTTCGATCGATTCGGCATCCGTCACGTCGAGCCGTACCGGATCAAGCCGCGATGCGACGCCGGCCCGTTCCGCTTCCCGAAGCAGTTCATCCCCCCTTCCGAGGTCCCGCATTGCGGCCATCACCCGATAACCCCTCAGCGCCAGCGCGATCGAAATCCGCAAGCCGAAGCCGCTGGAAGCTCCCGTAACGAGCGCCGTTTTGTCCGCCATTGCCATCATCCGTCTCCTTTTTTGCCTCTGTTCGTTGTCGGTCATTACCGTTTTCGTCAGCCGGCGGCGGTATTCCTTCCCGCAGCAAATCGTCCGGAACGCCAATTGCGTCCGGGAACGAAAAAAATAAAGCCCTTCGGCTTCCCGTAAGGAAGCGAAAGGGCTGAACGGCTTGCTTTCTTGTTAGGCTCGATTGCGTCCCCCTGAAGGAGCTGGCGCCGGTTCAGACCGATTCGCCCCGGTTCCGGAAACGGCGGGCCGGCGGTCAGTAGCCGGCTTTCAGGATGATGACGAGCAGGATGAACAGGACCAGAACGAAGGCTGCCGATGCATAGTAGCTGCCGATAACACCGGACATGCGCATTCCTCCTTCTGATGAGCTGTAGACGGCCGAAGCGGGGGTTCGGCGCGGACGAACGCTCCCGCCGTTGGCCTACTCTATCCTATGAAGGAAGCGGAAAGCCGAATTGGACATTTGCCCCGGGGCAAACGACTTTGGGCATTCGCGGAAAAAAAGCGGATGCCGCAGCACGCCGGCCGTCAGACCGAGCGAAGGCCTTTGGGAAGGCGGTTTTTGAGCTGGCCGTCGCTGGCCTTGAACCAGCCGAGCGGCCAGCCGTCGACCGCAAGCAGCCCCCAGCCCTTCGCGCCTTCCGGCGAGGCGATGCTCTCGCCCCGCAGGTATGCGGCGATTTCCGGCGAATCCGCGGGGAAATCGGCGGTCAGCGCGGCGTCGTCCGCTCGGACGGCCATCGCCAGCGCATGGGCCGGTTCGAAGCGTCCTTTCCGAACATCGCCAAGATGCAGTCCGGGGCGCGGCGTCCGCAGGCCGGCGAGCGCCGCCGCCCCGAACGGAGCGCCTTCGGGCTGAGGCAGCCAGTAGAGCGCTTCTCCGAACAGCAGCGGCGATCCCTCCTCCGGCAAGCGGAAGCGGGGCAGCGCTTCTTCCGCGAATTCGCGGAACAGCCGCAGCGCGGCTTCGGCGGCTTTATCGGGTTTGCCGGACTTGCGCGCCGCGCTCCGTTCCCTGGCGCGTTCCCCCTTGCCGGAGCCGGATGCCGAACCGCTTCCTTGCGGATGCTTCTCCAGCACGGCGACGTAGTGTCCTTCCCCTTCCAGCCGGTGCGGCCACATTCGTTCTTCCCTCGCAAGTTCAAACTCCGGAAATTCCTCGATGAATGCCCGAACGGTCTCCTCGTTCTCCTCGCGGTTAAAGGTGCAGGTCGAATAGACGAGCCGGCCGCCGGGCTTCAGCATCCTGGCGGCGTCCCGCAAGATGTTCCGCTGGCGGGCGGCGCAGGCTTTCACCGCTTCGACCGACCACTCGAGGGCCGCTTCGGGGTCTTTGCGAAACATGCCTTCCCCGGAGCAGGGCGCATCCAGCATAATGCGGTCGAACGCTTCCGGCCAACGTTCTGCCAGAGGTCCCGGCGCGGAATGAATGACCAAGGCGTTGGCAATCCCCATTCGTTCCACGTTCTCGGCCAGAATCTTGGCCCGGGGCGGGTGAATCTCGTTGGCGACGAGGAGTCCCTGTCCCTGCATTCGGGCGGCGATTTGCGTTGTCTTGCCGCCGGGCGCGGCCGCAAGATCGAGCACGGTTTCGCCCGGCTGGGGATCGAGCAGTTCGGCGGCAATCATCGCGGAAGGCTCCTGGATGTAGTACAATCCCGCCGCGTGATAAGGGTGCCGGCCGGGACGGCTTGACTCTTCGTAGTAATAGCCGTGCTCGCACCACGGCACGGGCCGCAAGCCGAACCGCTTCGCGATGCCGGGGAACCGTTCGTCCCGGGCCGTCAGCTTGGACGGGTTCAGGCGCAGGCCGAACGCGCGCGGCTTCTGATACGTATGCAAAAAGACTTCGGCCTCTCGCTCGCCGAGCAGGAGGCGGATCCGTTCGATGTATTCGGGCGGAAGTCGGGTCATGCGGGCCAATCTCCTTCGCGTTCGTTCCGTGATCGATAACAGTATACACGACTGCCGCCGGTTATACGAGCGATGCGAACGACGTGACCCGGTTTTTGCCCGTCTTTTTGGAATGGTACATCGCTTCGTCCGCCTGCTTCATCAACTGTTCGGCGGTGATACCGCCGGTCGCGCTGCTGATGCCCACGCTGACGGTGACGATCGTCTCCTTCTCGATTCGGGCGCGGATCGACTCGGCGACCTCGGCAACCGATGCGCCCGGCGCCGATACGAACGCGACCAGCTCTTCCCCGCCGTAGCGGCCGGCAAGCCCGACTTCTTCCGTTTCTTCCATCAAAATGGCGGCGGCCTGCTTCAGCACGATGTCGGCTTGCTGGTGACCGTGAGTGTCGTTGAGTTTTTTGAAGTTGTCGATATCGCAGAAGATCGCCCCGACCGGCAGCCCGCTGCGAAGTGCATGCTCAAGCTGCGCCGTAAAGAAACGGCGGTTGAACAGATTGGTCAGTCCGTCCGTAATGGACGAGCGGTACGCCGACTGCAGGATTTCCACGACCCGCTCGAACAAAATCATAAATAAAAAGATGAAATAGACGACAGGCAATAGCGCCGAAACAACCGAATAAAATAAAGAACCGGGCTCGAAAAAACGGTCCGCAAGCGCCGCCATCTGCATCAGCATGGCGACGGCCAGCGTGATCAGATAGCGAAGCCGCTGCCCGACATGGGGTGCGAACATCAGCGCGAACAGCGGACACAGCAGCAGCAGGTAGACGCTCAGCACCGGCGTGACGGGCGTGCCTTGCTCCCAAAGGCGCCGAAACGAATCGGTTCCGGAGAACAGGCCCGTGACCGCGATCGCGCCGCCTACGCCAAGCAGGGAGTAAAACCAGGCGCGCGTTCGGGGCCGTTTTCGGTGATACAGCTCAAAGACGGAAAAGTTGATGACGATAAAGGCGAAGACGTTGAGCGTCTCGGTTATGAAAGCAAGCAGCGAAACGTCCCTGGCTTCGAACGTGCGCGCCAGCACGAACATTTGATGGGCGAGACAGATCACGAGCGAAACGAGCAGATTCCGGTACGCTTTGCGGCGGGTCTGCACGAGCAACCGGTAGGCCATGAACAGCATCAGAAACAGAAGAATGAACGAAACGGAGGAGGAGAACAGATTTAACAAAGGCTGGTTGTTCTCCCAAAACGCGTTGAAATTCATAGATGCCCCCCAGGTTTCCTTTACAGAAACATATGTTCTAATATATCATATCTTTGATAGAGCGAGTAGCAGGACAAAAGGAGGAGTCGCCCTTGAACATTCTGCAGGCGCTGTTTTTCCCCCCGGAGCAGCCGGGAGGCGTCTCTTCCATGGTGCCTTACATCGGCGAGCGGTTCCGCAAAATCGGTTGGGAAATGGAATTGTTCTCCCTGCCGAAGCGCATTCGCAACAAAGGCCAGGAGGAAATCGAGTTCGAAACGTTCGACTGGCGTGAATACGCCGGCCATCCGATCGTCGACAAATATATCCAAACGCTCAAAGACTATATTTGGTGGACAAAGCTCCGGCTCAAAGGCAGCTACGACGTGATCCACGCCCATCACCCGGTGGCGGCGCTTGCGATGAGGCGGATTTATCCGGACACGCCGCTGCTGATGACGGTGCATTCCAGCTTCGAGAAGGAATTGATTCTGAACGGAAGGATTGCCGCGGACGGACCGGAGCATCGTTTTCTTACCTCTTTGTACGGGGAACTGGAACGGAAGACGGATCTTTTGATGACCGTCTCGAACTCTTTCGCCAGTTATATGGGGAAGTACCTGGTCCGGCCGGAAGCGGTCCGGGTCATTCCGAACGGCTACGACGAGAAGCGGTTCAAGCCGATCGCCCACGAGAACGAAGTGACGCAACTGGTGACGGTGTGCCGGCTTGTCCCCGCCAAAGGGCTCGACATTTTGCTGCGCGCTTGCGCGGAGCTCCGCTCGCGGGGCAGACCGTTCGTGCTGCATATTATCGGGGACGGGCCGATCCGCAAGGAGCTTGAGGCGTTGTCCCAGCAGCTTGGCATTTATGACGATACGATTTTCTACGGCTACATGCTGCATCCGGAAGAGCTGATGCCTTTCTTTGACGTGTTCGTGCTGCCCTCCCGCGCGGAGGCGTTCGGCTCGGTGTTTGCGGAGGCGGCCTTATGTTTGCTGGCGCTCGTCGGCACCGACGTGGGAGGCATAGCGGAGCAGATCGAAGACGGCGTCAACGGGCGCCTTGTGCCTCCGGACGACCCGATCGCGCTGGCCGACGCGCTGGAGAATTTGATTGTCGATCCGCATTTCCGCTATGAAATGGCGCGCGCCGCTTGGAACAAGGCGAAAAAGGCGTATTCGCTGAACCGCGTCATCTCGGAGCTGAAGAAGATTTATCTGGATTTCGCTCCGGGTGCTCCGGGCCGGGAAGATCGTTGATCTTCCGCCCGGCCTGCCCAGGACCGGGGCCGGTTCAGGAGGCCGTGGGAGAATGGGGAGGCTTCCTTCTCAGCCTGCGGTCGAGGATGAGGAGAAGCAGCCAGCCGAGGCTGAGCAAGCCGAACAGCGGATAAAGCGTCGTCAGCAGCGGTCCGAAGCCGAACTGTCCGAGGATAAGGCAGAACAGCAGAAGGGACAGCGTCAGCCATGTTCGGGGGAGGCGGATTCTCTCCTCCAGTTGCAGCGATAACCCGTACAGATCGGCAACGAGCGTTGTGAAGATTTCCGCGAAAATCAGAAACACAAAGATGGCGTGCATCCACGGCCCGAGTTCGCGGGCAATGTCGCCCATCGGAATGTCGAATTGCTGGGCGCCCGGCATGTGCGCGGACAACGCGAAATGTCCTGCCAGCAGCATCGTCCCGATGCCGATGCCGCCGAGCCATGCGCCGCGCCGCAAGATTTTCGCATCGCCGATCACGGAGCCCAGCGGGACAAGCACGGACTGCGACATGGTTAAATTGAAGGAAGCGTACAGCAGCGGGGACAGCCAGGCGGCCGCAGGGGACAGATCGCTCCGAAGCGTCAGCCAGCGGTCGGCACCCGGCCCGCGCATTGTGTCGATAACGAGCGCAAAAGTGAACAGGATCATGACAGGTACGACAAGCAAGTTCACCGAGACGATTGCGGAAATGCCTTTGCGGAGCAGGAAGAAGCAGGCGATCAACGTGATGAACATCCCGCTTTGGTAACTCATCTGCAGCTGCTCGGAGAAAATCGTGCCCGCCCCCGCGAGCATGACCGAGTTGACGCTCATCAGAACGACGAGCATAAGGTGGCTGACCCAGGCGCCGGCGCGCTCTCCGAACAGATGCTTGTTCAAATCCTCGTACGATCTGGCTTTTATTTGGGCGGCGAGCAGCATCATTTTGGCGCCGAGCCACACGAAGAACAAGGTGGCCGTCGCAATCAGCAGCGCTCCCCAGTGTCCGAACCGGGTAAAAAACTGCAGCACTTCTTTTCCCGTTGCAAATCCGGCACCGACGACGGTTCCGATAAACGTAAACGCGATTTGCAAACTGCGGAACCATGCTTTCATGCCTTCGTACCCCCTGACCGCTCCTTGTCCATGTATCTCTTTACAAGGGTATGAGGGGAATGGGACGGGCATGACTAAAGGATTCCGCTATGCGAAAACATTCATTTCCGCGCTTGCATCTTCGCTTCTCCGCTTTAGACGGCGGCATGGCCCGTGCTTGGCCGTTCCGTCTTTTTGACTGCGGCCGACTCCTTTTACGAACAAGGATTTCCAAATGCTCGGACAAAGCCCTTGCCCTAGAATCGCATTCTGCCCGCAACGAAAATCGGAAACGGCAAGCCGGCAGGGGCAGAGAACGAAATTGCCCGGGATGACGTAGCGGCTGTTTGCTCGTGAATCGCAACTGCATACATACCGCAACTTCGGCATCATTATCGCAACCGCGGCCGATGAGCTACCGCAGTCTATGAGTTTACCGCAACCTATGAGCAACCGTAGTCTATGCGTCTATATCCCCACCACCACTACATAACAACTCGGCTTTGTGTCTATCGCACCTATACACGTCTATCGCACCTAAATTGGAAAAATCCAACCGAATACGCCGTTTAGACGCCGAAAGCCGGCTTATATTGGAAATATCCATTATTTTGAACCGCAGAAGCCGAATCCGCAAGGTTCTCGCGCCATTTTATCGGAATAAATCCAATATACGGTTCCGAAAAGAGGCGAAAGGAGCCTGCATCCTGCACAAAATCCAAAATCGCCGCTCGGGGCCATGAGAGGTACTGGACGGACTACATAGCGGCTGTGCACTGCGGACGGAGACGATGTAGGGTACTAGGCGGACTACTTGGAGGGCTGCCCCATGCCGCCCGTACATACATGACCCGCCTTTTCAAGCCAAACGGCAACATGGGTTCACTCGATTAAAAGGCGAGTTTGCTTGCCATGCCAGAAGGGGCCAAACGAAGACGTTCAGAAGACATCTCGAACACGGCCTTCATAGCGGAACCGAATAGGGGATGTTAAGGGGTCAATCATCGTTTTTGTACTCTTTCTTCAGCAGCCGGACGGACAGCACTTTCCGTGTCGACGGGTCCACGTCCGCTTTGATCCAGCCCTGATCGACCGTGGCGCTCAGCACATTGGAGTCGGACGGAACCTCCACGCCAAGCGCGGCGGCGGCCTGCGCTTCGTCTTCGCCGACGGTCAGCCCGGCGATGCCTGTCGGCACCGAAGCCGAGACGATTTCGACATAGACGACTTGTCCGTCCGGGCCATACCCGACGGTTATGCCATCATATTCATGCATCTGCACGCTGCCGAAGCTGTCCGCGACGGTATAGACGTCCGCCGGCGCTCCAAGCCGAGCCCTTACGTCCGCATCGCTCATGCCGAGCGATATGACGCCGGATGAGCTCGCATGGTTGCCGCTTTCCGGAGCGGGGCGTTCGGCATCCGGTTCGGAAGGCTTGGCGACGGCGAACGGAAAAGGGGCGCCGGCAGACGGCCGCTCCTCCCGGTCGTCCGGCAGCGGGACCACGGAAGCCGCTGGCGCCGGAGTAAACACGGGCGTGAAGGTTGACGGCGCAGTTTCGGCGCCCGCCTCCATCCCGTTCCGCAGGGGAGAGCCGGAGGCGTCCGCCCTTTTCGAAACGGATATCGTCCGGTGAGACGGGGAAACGACGGCAAGGTCGCAAGAAACGAGACAAAACGAACCTATGGCGGCAACAAGCGGCATCCAGATATAGTTTTTCGTTTTGCGCATCGATTCTTCACCCTTCTGCATCTTTCTACTACTTAGGACTGTACGGGCGCGCAAAAGTTGCATGCATTTTCGGCACCGGGCAAAAACCGTGCTTATGGCTCAATCGGCCGGCGGATGCGCTGCGAAAGACGCAGGCAAACCGAAGGCGAAGCGGGCAGACTGGAACTGTAATAAGCCGACATGGACATGGCCGCGGCATCTTGCACGGGGGTGGCGGATATGGTACCTTAGACGGAAAAGAAGTGACGGAGGAAACCGGATGGAAATACTAAAGGAAAGGATTCTGCGGGAAGCGACGGTGATGAATTCGGATGTGCTCAAGCTGGACGCGCTTCTGAATCATGGCGTCGATCCCCGGCTCACAATGGAGATGGGCGAAGAATTTGTCCGCCGTTTTCAGGGCGAGAAGATCACGAAGGTCATCACGGTGGAGTCTTCCGGTATTCCGGTCGCTTTCGCTACCGCCTACAAGCTTGGCGTTCCGCTCGTGTTCGCCCGCCGCAAGAAGACGCTGATCGGCGACAACGACGTGTACTGCGAGCGGGTTCCTTCCTTTACGAAAGGAATCGTGACGGATTTGATCGTTTCCCGGCATTTGCTGGACGAGAAGGATTCCGTTCTGTTTATCGACGATATCATTGCGAACGGGGATGCGGCGCGGGGATTGCTCAAAATTATCGATCAGTCCGGAGCGGCCGTCGCGGGAATCGGCATCGTTCTGGAGAAGACGTTCCAGGCCGGAGGACGAACGCTGCGAAACATGGGATATCGGGTCGAATCCCTGGTGAAAATCGCCTCCCTCGAAGGCAATGTCATTACGTTCGAATAAGCCGCGATCAAGCCGGGATGCCTGCCCGTTGTTTCGTTGCCGGACGTTTCCAAGCCGATGTCTCTTTTCCGACAGGCCTCATATGATTTATAATAAGACTTAAGTTGCAGAGGGGAGGCGAGCAGCAATGGCAGCCGTCGATCAACCGAACGAATTTTTCGCTAAGAAGCTGGATGATGCCAAGAACCATTTCGAGCGCGCGCTCGACTGCAAGCATACGGAATTTGACGATCTGTATCCCTATATGATCGAGCACCCGCAATTTTTCTGGTACAAAAGATACGTCGCGTGGTCCGAACTTCTGACGGTCGTCAAGCTCTGCGACGAATTGGGCATTCCGTGGACCGAGCATTTTACGGAGCGTCAGGTGGAATATATCCGCGGTCGCGTCATGTCCGGCAAAGTGTTGGATTACTGGTACGAGACGAACGATACGCGGGAACATGTAGGATGAACGCCGCTGCATGCATAATCGAAGACCCGTCCGGACGCTGGCTTCGTCCGCAGACGGGTCTTTGTTCACGGATGGGTTACGGGAGGATGCAAAGGATGTTGAGCGAAGAATTGTTGGATAAGTACCGGGTGGAAGGCACGAAGGTGAGAGTCGTCCGCGACGCGCTGGAAATCAACGATGTCATCGGCATTGTCGTCGCTTGGGACGATACCCATGTGCTGATCCGGCGGCCCAACCGGCGCGTGGTCAAGCTAAGCCGCGAATATACAATGGTGGAGGCGGACGCTCCCCGGCCTTCGGTGGTGTAGGGGCGCTCCGTCTTTTCATCTGTTATTTGAACATAAAAAAACCCCAGTTCCGCTGGAGTTGGTCTTGTGAATATGGTGCGGTCGAGAGGACTCGAACCTCCACGGCTGTTACACCACTAGAACCTGAATCTAGCGCGTCTGCCAATTCCGCCACGACCGCATATCGTATGAGATTCTTCGGAGCGATGCCGGCTTGCCTTGCAAGCGGCGTTCTTCGTAATCACGAAGATTATAATAGCATGCGCTGAAGGACAAAGTCAAGGCGGATCGCAAAGTTTAAATTTTCAGTCAACGGGGCGCCGGAAGCGGGAACGAAGCGGCGGAGGGGGCGAAGGGGCGAATCGGTTTCAGCCCGAACCAGCGGTCAAGCGCCCGAGCCCCCGAACGTTACTCCACCTTGCCATCCCGTCGCCTCGTCGCTTGTTATTCCGTTATTCCGCCGCTCTATCGCTCCGCCGCAAGATGGCGTACCCTTTTTCCCCTTCTATTTGTAATGTTTGACGCTCAGTTGATCCAAGCTTTTGAACGCGTAACCCTGCTTTCTGGCGTCATCGATGATTTTTCCCAGCGCGTTCGCGTTGTCCTCCGAAACGGCGTGAAGCAAAATGACGGCGCCGGGGTGAAGCTGCTTCATCACGTTGTCGTGAGCGTAGCTCCAACCTTTTTGCTGCTTGACGTCCCAGTCTTTGTACGCGATGGACCAAAAGACGTTGGTATACCCGATCCGGCGGCAAATATCCAGCATCCGTTCGCTGAAGATCCCCCGCGGCGGCCGCATAAACCGCATGTCCAGCTGTCCCGTTACCTTCTCCGCTTCCTGCTCGACTTTGGACAGCTCGTTTTTGATCTGTTCGGCCGACAACTGCGTCATATCGGGATGGCTCCAGGAATGATTGCCGACCAGGTGGCCTTCGAGAACCATTCGTTTCAATAATTCGGGCTGATCCCGAACGAAGTGCCCCGTCACGAAAAAGGCCGCTGGCACCTTCTTTTCCTTCAGCACGTCCAGTATCCGGGCGGTATACCCGTTTTCGTAACCGTTGTCGAACGTCAGGTAAAGCTCCTTCTGGGCCGTATTTCCGAGAAAAATAGCCTCGTGCTTTTTCATGATGTCCATAAAGCCTTCCTCGGCGATCGAAGGGAAGCTGCCGTTTTTGCTTTTCTTGAAGCCGAAGTGGTACGGTCCGGTTCCATGCGCGGACGCGGGGGCGGACGCAACCGACCAGCCGATGATTGCCGCAAGCGCCGCCATAACCGTTGCAAGCGCTAGAGATTTGAGCGTTTTAGCCATCGTTTCCTTCACTCCATGTTCGTATTCCCGTCTAGGTTTCCGCAATTTGGGCGATCCTATGCCGAAGGCGATCTCGGACCAGCGTTCCCGGACCAAAGTCCGGCTTCGGACAAGCCGCAAGCAGGGCTGAAAATTCGACGCCGGACGATGGGAAACGAAGAGCCCGAGCAATAGAATGAAGCTAAGATAAACAAGGAATTGCGGACAAAGGCGGGAACGGGAATGATCGGAAAGAAAGCGGACCGATTCGGGCGGCCTCTTGTTTGGCGAACGGCGGGCCTTCGGCGGAAGGAGGCGGATGCCGCGGCGAAATCGTCCGGTAGGGTCTCGCCGAATACAATCCGCCAGACGGTTTGGCTCGCGTGGGAGAAAGCCGTCTGCTGGGCGATGTCTCTGCGCAGCGAATATACGCTGCAATTCGGCATCTGCAAAGTGATGGTCAGGCAATATTCGGGGGAAAGCATATTGTGCGCGGACGGGACATGGATCGAAGAGGGCGACCGGATCGGCGAGCTTCATCTGGACAATCGCCGGGTGCTGGAGCTTGTGCGCGAGCATGGAGCGGACCGGGCCGGGCTGTTGACGGCCAGGCTCGTCCGGCAATCGCTCGGGCAAATCGAGGCGGCGATGGACGCAAGGCCCGAGCTGGCGATGGTGAAGGCGCTGGTCGGGGTGACGCTGCTGCACAGGGGACTAACTCATGGCCTGGGATTCGAACGCAGGCCGCTGCCCGGTAAAGGATTCGAGAAGCTGTCGCGGCTTTATCTGCTTCTTCTGCTGCGGTTTCTGCACCCGGACGGCGCGACGCGAGTCCGGCGCGGCAAGGAGAAGCTGGTTCCGATGATGCTGGTTCATACCCGCGGCTCCTTGCGGGAGGCCATGGCGGGCCGCAAGGGCTCGACATCGGCGGCTCGATCAGCTCTGCTTCGAGATTCATCGAACTGCCGGTTTTTCCAGTAAAAAATAGCGATTTGCGTCCGGTCGCGCAGGTTCAGCTTGCCGAGGATGCTCGTGACATAGTTTTTGACCGTGTCTTCGCTCAGGAACAACTCCTGGGCGATTTCTTTGTTTGAAAGGCCGTCCGCGATTTTGCGGACGATGGCCTGTTCGCCGTCGGTCAGCCCGTAGGAGGACAGGGAGACGGAGTTCGGCCGCGATACTGAAGCGTTTGCCGAAGGCGGAGGACCGATCAGCGAAGCAAGCTTTTTGGCGATGTCCGGATGAATGAGCAGATTGCCTTCGCACACGGTGCGGAGGCCCTGCGCGATGCGCTCCGGCGGAAGGTTTTTGAGCAGATATCCGCTCGCGCCTGCGCGCAGCGCTTCGATGATGTATTCGTCGTCGTCGAACGTGGTCAAGATCAGCACGCTGACGTGCGGGTAATCGCGCTTGATGCGCCGGGTCCCTTCCACGCCGTCGCAGCCCGGCATGCGGATATCCATCAGCACGGCATTCACCGCTTCCTGCCGGCCGACGGCCTGCCAGGCTTGCTCCCCGTCCGAACAGGCGTCCACAACTTCAAGGTCGGGCTCCATGTTCAAAATCAGCTTCAGGCTTTCACGAATAAAAGGATCGTCATCGGCCACGATCAGGCGAATCATGGGAACTCCTCTTTTCCGGTTAAGATTAGGCGGGGTGTCGGTATGTCGGCAGCACGGTCGTAACCGCGAAGCTCGGCTGGCGCCGGATGTCAAGCTCGCCGCCGACCAGCTCGACGCGCTCCTTCATCCCCCGGAGGCCGAGGCCCCAGGGTCGATCTTCCTCGGGCACGGCGCCGTTGTTGGCGACGGTCATGAGTACGCGGTTCGGCTCGTACCGAAGTGTAATGTTTACGGCGGTGGCCGCGCCGTGGCGGATCGCGTTCGTCACCGCCTCTTGGGCGTTGCGGTATAGGATAAAATCCAGACTCGGATATAAGGCGTAGGGTACGCCTTCTATGGAATAGGCGACGTCAACCCCCTGTTCGTTGCCGATCTCTTCGATCAGGCGGGTCAGCGAATACGAACGCATCGCGCCTTCTTCCGGTTTCATCTTGCGGACGGTCGAACGCAGCAGTTCCATGCTTTCGGCAAGCTGATCGCGGACGGACTCGGCCATGCGAATTCCCTGTTCCGGCCGATCGGCCCAAATGCGGATGGCGGCGTCCATCATCATTTTCAGGCGGATCAGCTTGTGGCCGAGTTCGTCATGGATGTCGCGCGATATGCGGTTTCGTTCCGCCAGCTGTGAAATTTCTTCGATTTTTTGGGCGTATTCGACCAGTTGGCTTCTCGCTTCGTTCAGTTCGATATGCTTGTACCTGAGCTCGTCGTAAAGCAGCTCGATTTCCGCTTTGCTTCGCATCGCGCGCCTTAGCTGCAGGAGCAGCAGGCCGATCACGGCAAACATCAGATTGGCGGTCACGATCGCCGATAAGGGGCGGTCCCACAAGGCCGCGTTCAGCAGCACCGCGTGAAGCAGCGCCATCGGCCAGGCGAAACGGAAGGACGCTTCGGGCAAATAGACAAGCATCGGCGCCATATGAGCCGCATACATCAGGCCGTCATAACGTTCGCTTACCCATGCTCCGTATCCGATGTCCAGGACGAGCCAGAGCAGCATCCACCGCTCGGGCATTCGCCTTGTCCAGCTCGCAATGCCGAGTTGAACAAGAACGCAAAGGGTGAACAAGCGGTCGGAATCGTAGGACTCCGCATTCATCGAATACAAAGCCGGAAGAATCACAAGCAGGCAGCGGAGGTAAAGCAGCACGTCCGTCTCATCCTTTTTCTCCGAACTCGTTTGCCAAAAGTATAGCACAACCAGCGATGCGAAGGAGGATTCCGAAAGATGACTTAAGTCATATGCGTTTCATGACCGATTCTACCTGCGGCGGGGCTCCCTTCTTTCTATAATGGGGATTAGTGAAAGCAGGGGCTAGATGAGGAGTGAAAACGCGTGAACCGTCTCGTGGAAATGAAAGACGTCGTAAAAAAATACGGCAGCAAGGTAACGGTCGATCATTTGAATCTGACCATTCAGGAAGGGGAAATTTTCGGTCTGCTCGGTCCGAACGGTGCGGGCAAAAGCACGACGATCCACATGCTGAGCGGCCTGCTCAAAATCGATTATGGCTCGATCTGTCTGGACGGCTTCTCCGTGGCGGAACGGCCGCTGGAGACGAAGCGCAGAATCGGCCTCGTACCGCAGGATCTGGCTATCTATGAAGAGATGTCGGCGCTGGATAACGTCATGTTTTTTGCCAGGTTGTACGGCCTAAGGGGCGCTCTGCTCAAGGAACGCGTAGACGAAGCGCTGGCGTTTGTCGGCCTTCAGGACCGCAAAAAAGACAAACCCAAATCGTTCTCCGGCGGGATGAAGCGAAGGCTGAACATTGCGTGCGCCATTACGCATCGTCCGAAGCTGATTATCATGGATGAGCCGACCGTGGGCATCGATCCGCAATCGCGCAACCATATTCTCGAATCGGTAAGAGAGCTGAACCGGATGGGTTCGACGGTCATTTACACGAGTCATTATATGGAAGAAGTGGCGGCGATTTCGACGCGGGTCGGCATTATGGACGGCGGCCGGCTGATCGCCTGCGGCACCCAGGAGGAGCTGCGCGCGAAGGTGGCCGGGGAGGAGAAGCTGACGATCGAGGCGCAGGGCATACCGGAAGCCGCGTTGGAGGAGCTGAGACAGCATCCCCATATGATTCGGGTCGTGCCGTTGGAGGAAGGGGTCGAAGTGTATCTGAATTCCACTCAGGCTTACTTGCAGGACATTCTTTTCGTCTTGTCCAAGCATCAGGTGCGCATCCGGAGCCTGACGCAAACCGAGCCGGATCTTGAGACGCTTTTCCTGTCGCTCACGGGGCGCAGCTTGCGGGATTAGGAGGAGAAGCGGGTGAATTTGGGAACGATTGTCGCATTTGAAATTCGCAGAGCGGTCAAGCATCCGGTTTATCTCTTCATCCAGCTCATACTGCCGCTATTGCTCATCTTCATTCTCGGCACGGCGCTTGATTCGGTTTTCACGGTTAAGGACGAGAAGCTGGAAACGGTTCGGGTGGCGCTGGTGCAGCAAGACAAAGGAGAGATTGGAGCCGAACTGGATAAATGGCTGCGGCTTCCTGCCGCCGCCGACCGCATCCGGCTGGAACCCGCCGCTTCCCGAAGCGAGGCGATCGGCCGGCTCCGGAACGGAACCGCCGACTTTGCGCTTGTGGTGCCGCCGGATTTCAGCGCCTCCGTTCTGCGGGGCGGGTCGGCGAAGTGGGAGCTGATCGCCGGGGGTGACAGCGGCAAAAACCTGGCCGCCTCCGTCATTTTTCAAAGCATGCTGGATCGGCTGAACGACCGGCAAGCCGTTTCGCTTGCGCTGGGACCCGGCCTGCCGGCAGGACAGCCGGCGATGCAAGCGGCAACCCCGGATGCCGGCAGCAGCGCGGGATCGTTTGTCAAGATCGGCCAACTGGCCGCGGGCAAACCGTACTCGGCGATGCAGTATTATGCCGCATCGATGCTGATCATGTTTCTGCTCTATGCGGGCATGTTCACGGGGATCGGACTCGCCGAGGAAAAAGAGCGGCATACGCTTGCGCGTCTGCATTCGACTCCCGTTCGGCCATGGCACATTTTGACGGGAAAGCTGACGGCGAATTTTCTATTGGCGGTGCTTCAGGCCGTGCTGATCATCGGGTTTACTTCCGCCGTTATGGGCGTCGATTGGGGGGCGTCCATCGGCGCCGTCGCATTCGCGTGCCTGGCCGTCATTCTGTTCTCGATTGGTCTGGCTGTCCTCGTTCTGTCGTTCACGAAAGGCTCCGGGCCGATGAACGTGGTGTTCCAACTGGTCATCGGCGTTATGACCTTCTTCAGCGGCGGGTTCTTTCAGCTTCCCGAAGGCATGCTGAGCCGGATCGGGGAATTCACGGTCAGCCATTGGGCGTTTCAAAGCATCCTGAATTCGATGCTCGGCCGGACGGATTGGCAGCCGGTCGCGATTGTCGGCGTGATCGCAGCGGTATTTCTGGCCGGCTCTTTCGCGGTTTATCGGAAGGCGGGATATTATGAATAGCATTTTTATCGCCTTGAATCTCCTGAAAAGAATGGTGGGAGGCAAAAGAGCCCTCCTGATCCATATCGTGCTGCCGGTCGCGGCGATATCGCTTCTCATCGGCATTGTCGGCGGCAGCGACAAGGACGATTATTCCGTCGCCTACGTGAACGCGGACCAAGGGATCATGGGGGCGTACTTCGTCCGGGAGCTGCAAGAAGCTCATGCCTATCGGCTGACCGGGATGAACACCGTTGAGGAAGTGAAGAAGAGCGTAACCGACCGCAAAGCGGCGGCTGCGATCGCGATTCCGCCCGATTTTACCGAGCGGCTGCTGAAGGGCGAGACGCCGGAAGTGAGCCTGTTCCAGTTGAACGTAAGCGAGGCTTCCGCCACCCTGAGGCTGCATGCGGAATCCGCCGTCGGGCGGTTCGCCGACATCGTGCGATTGATCGCCGCGACGGGTGCATCCGGGGACGAGATGATCGCCAAGCTGGACGAGGCGCTGCGCCGGGCGCAAAACAAGATGATTACATCCAGCGTAACCGATCTGGGACTGGTCCCGCGTGACGGAGTGCGGTTCGCTACCGGCTTCATGCTGATGTTTCTGATGATTAACATTTCGTCTACCGTAAACCTGATGATCGAAGACCGGAGAATTAAGACGATGTCCCGCGTTTATACGGCGCCTGTCCGTTCGCTGGAAATCGCCGCCGGCAATTTCCTCGGGAGCTTCCTTGCCGGAAGCGTTCAGCTGGTTCTCATTTTGCTGTTCACCCGGTATGTCTTGCGCTTTGACTACGGCCTGCCCTTTTTCAGTCAGCTCCTGATTTTGGAACTCTTTCTGATCGCATGCGTGGGACTCGCTACGGCAGTGGCAGGCGTCATCCGGAACAGCCAGTCGGCCGGACTGCTCAATACGATGCTGGTTACGCCGTCCTGCATGATCGGCGGCTGCTTCTGGCCCGTTACCCTCATGCCGGACTGGATGCAGAAACTGTCGTATTTCGTGCCGCAGCGTTGGGCGATCGACGCGATCCAGAACGTATCGGCCGGATACGAGGTGGCGTCCGTCGGGCTGCATATCGCCGTGCTCGTCGTTTTCGCCGTTGTGCTTCTGGGCTTCGGCTCGGTGACGCTTCAGCCGCACAAAACGGAGTTCGACCGCTAGTTAAAGCAAGGGAAAGCCATCGGCAGACGCCGTCCCGTCTGTTCGGCACCGCGCTTTCCCTTTGCGTACCGGCGATGGCTGGCGCGAAGCGAACGAAGCCTGCTCTCGCCGCTTCTGCACGAAACTAGCCAAATTAAAACTTCTCTTTACAATTCCGTTCGACGCTTATATAATGAACCATGTCGCTCGCGGTCGTGGCGGAATTGGCAGACGCGCTAGATTCAGGTTCTAGTGGTGTAACAGCCGTGGAGGTTCGAGTCCTCTCGACCGCACCATACAAGCAAGCACAACCCTTCAGGAAATCTGGAGGGTTTATTTTTTTGTAAATGATAGGGGCTGTCCCTTGATGTGGTCAAGCCCCCAAATCGTAGACATTGAAAAAAGCCCTAGGATACAAGATGGCTCCGATAATCCACCGGCGTCAGCTTGTTCAATTTTAACTGGATTCGTTCCTCGTTATAAAAGCGGATATAAGCTTCAATTCGTTCTTGCGACTCTTTTAACGAACGAATAGGATCCGTAGGCAGCATGTCATGGTACGCATGGGACGTGTATTGGACTCCCTGGTCATTGTGGACAATCGGTCCAGGGATCTTGCCAGTCGCGTCTTTTTGCGTTTCAAAGGCGTCTTTAAACGTGTTTAGCACTAGCTCATTGTCGTTATCGATTCAGCGATCCAGGAAAATTGATGAGCTACGCGGGGTTAGTACCAAGTGAGAATTCGACGGGCCTGACGACGCGACGAGGCAGTTTGACCAAAGCCGGTAATACTCATTTTGCGACGGGGCCTGATCGAGGCCGAATGGAGTTACCGCCATAAACCCGGTGTAAAAGAAGACTTGAAGTTGAAGAAACGGCTTAAGCACCTACCGCCCGAAGTCCAGCGGATTTCCTGGAAGGCGCAAACCCGACTTCACCAGAAATATATGCATCTTGTTTTGCAGCGTAGGAAGCACTCGAACGTCGCCATTGCAGCAATAGCCAGGGAATTTCTCGGCTTTTTATGGGCAGCTGTCTAAGTCGCATAAGTCCGAATTAAAGTTGCAACGGCTTACTTACACAATAACCAATTCGGACGCTTGATCACTGGGACAAGAAGGCAAAGTGAACAGATGGAACTCTCTATCACACTGAAGAATCAAAACTTGTCTAGAACCCACGAATATCAGAATGTTAGCGCGACGAGCTTGCATTTTGCCTTCTTGTCCGAGTCAATCAAGTTTGGAGTATTCTTGGTTCCGATTGTGGGGTATGTTCTCATCGCGAGATTGACGGGGACCGCCGAACTAAGAGGTTGGGTCAACTACTATGGACGCTACCAAAGCGGAAATGCACTCGGTATATCGACGCATGAATCGTACGCTACTAGAGTGGACGATGAGAAAGTACAAAAGGTTCAGACAGCGACGCAAGCGGGCCTGGAATTGGCTCATACAGATTGCGAAGCGGGAACCCAAACTTTTCGTCCAATGGGAGAAGAATTATTTAAGTTGGGCTGGATAATGGGAGCCGGATGAGCCGAGAGGTTCAAGTCCGGTTCTGAGAGAGCCTGGGGGTGCGATCCCCCCGGGCTACTCAACCCTGCATCGAATCGTTCCACAGCGTACTTAAAAAAGAACTCGTTTATCTGGAGAAAGTTCAGAACCCCAAAGTAAGCCCAAAGTCGGATTTTTGAATATATCGAGTTTTTCTACAATCGCAAACGCGTTCATTCTGCAATCGGGTATCTTACACCCATTCAATGCGAACAAATGTACGATAAAGCTGCATGATTTTCTCGATTCTGGCTGTCCAGTCTATTGACAGAGGTTCAGCATGAAGAAGAGTCGTTTGAAGAAGCGACAATCATTATGCATCAAGATAAACGGTATTATTTTCAGGAAGGCAGAGAGTTCATTGTACGAGGTTAGTCCAGTGAAGGAACCGTCATCGACCAGCAAGGCGGATAGTTTAAATGAAATGAAGCCGGGCGCGGCAAGGGATTGCCTTGATCCGCGTCCGGCTTCTAAATCTGGTGTGCATCAATAGTTGCCGTAATTCAAATCCGTCGTTGAGAATCCGCAGAACATGGGGAAGTTCTTGACCACTTTCTTGAAGTCGTCGACGGTAACCCCCAAACCATTGAGGCGTTGGATTCTGACTTTTTCCGCCAACTCCTTGGCTGTGTAAACTTGGCCGATTTTCTTGTAAAGCTCTGTTCCCCATTTTTGACCAAAGTTGACGTGCGTTCTCTCGTCGGCAATATCGAATTCCGTCTGGATGGCGGACAGTGCGTCCCCGAATTCCCAGAAAGCTTCGGCGCTTTTTCTCTTCTTCGTGAACGAACACGGCTCCGCGATCATGGTCAGCCCGGTATAGGCATTCCGGACCCACTCGTCCGAAATTTCTTTGCCCGGCGACCCTTTGAAGTATTTGAAATCGGTCGTCGAATACCCCAGCTGCTTGATTCTCCTGACACCCATCTCGGTGTGGCGGAATTCGTCCCAGGCATGCCGGGCAAGGTCATAGTAAAATTCGAACGGCATGTCATGCGTACAGTAATAGACATAGCACAGGACTTCCGCCGGGCCGATTTCCGTGGAGTGGATATAGATCATCTGTTTGACGCTTTCGAAGAAAGGCGACATCAAGGGGTCCGAGAAGTTTTTCCCTTTTTGCAGCGCGCCCGCAAAGCTTTGCCCGTTGTTTTCCAGCTCTTCCTCGCTGGGCATCGGCCCCTCGTACAATGGGAAAACATTAGGCTCCCATGCGGAGTCCGCCGGCACCGGGCCGGCCGGTTGTTCTACCGGGTGCGCGGGCCACGCGCTTTCGTCCACCGATTTCTTCTCTTGCAAACCTTGCATGAACAGATGCCAGATGACGGCAACGTATTCACCCCAGGCCTGCGCTTTCTTCGCGTTTTCAGCGTCTGTGACATTGACGTTGTAGAAGCGGATTTGTTCTCGCACCCAGTTCAGCATCCGATTGCGTTCAACGAAGACGAGATTCAGCTGATCCACGGTCGGCGCATCCAATACAGGATCCAGCCGGTCCATCAGGTTGTCATACTGTTCGTACAGCCGCTGTAGGATGAAGAAGTAGCTGGCAAAGAAATGCTGGTCGTTTTCGGCCAAGGTCATCCGTTCGAAAGCTTCGCGGGTCAAGGCGACAGCGCTTTCATTTTTGTTCAACGTAACCGGCAGCTCGTTGATCCGGGCTTCCAGAAACTTTGCATTGCGATTGTGCAGATACCCGAAGCGGCCCAGTTTCAGTTTGCTCTCGTATTTCGGAACCGCGGGAACCCAGCCAAAGGCGATTCTGGAAAGTTCGAATTCTTGCCAGAACAGGGTTTTCAGCATTTCGCCCGTGTCGGTGGGTCTGAGATAGGGACTCTTGCGTTTGATATCGGAGTTGAACATTTTCTCCGCCACTTCGGCCAAGACAACCGATTCTTCCATGTCGATCAAGCCCTCCTCGCGATCTTGGTACATCTCATTATAGAGTTACCGGATATTTCGGAATTGTGTTAAACTATAGCCAAATTGCGGTTTTTGTCGTGAGCGCATCTCCATGACATCGAGTCCGGGGAGGGGGCTGTCCGTGAGTCTCATCGAGAATTTGAATCTGGGTCCCCATTTGTTCTGGTTCCATCATGAAGCCGTCACTTGCGAGCAGCAGTGGGAAAAGTTCCATGCCCATCGGGGATTGGAGTTTCTGTATATCCATCAAGGCAACGGCCGGATCGTCATCAACCAGAAGGTGTACGACATCAAGCCGGCTGCCCTTTTTTGCTTTCAGCCCTATCAGCTGCACAGAATCAACATTTACACCAGCCCGCAATCTCCCTACATGCGCACGATGTTCGTTTTCGATCCGGCGGTGGCGGACCCCTATATCAAATTGTTTCCTTCTCTCGAGTCATTCCTGAAACATCTCTGCAAGGGCGAGCTGTTGCAGCAAATGTTTGACATGTCGGGCAATCGCCGCTTACTCCACCTGTTCGGGGATTTCCGCCGGAGATTGGAAACCGTGCATGAGCATCAATATCGCGAAGAGCTGAACATTTTCATCATTTCGCTCCTCAGCGAGCTGCGGGATACCATCCCGTACGATGCGGACACTTCCGCATCACAAAAAAAGCATTTGCGCCATGTCGAAAGGGTAATGGATTGGATCGAGCAGCATTACAAGGAGGAGTTTTCCCTCGACAGGCTGGCTTCGGACCTGCACATGTCCCCCTATCATATTTCCCATCTGTTCCGGGAAGAGATGGGATGCACGATTATGGATTACATTACGGCCAGAAGAGTTCAGGAAGCCTGTTTGCTGTTGTCCACCACGAGCCTGTCGATCAAGGAGATCGGGAAAAAAGTCGGGTGGAAGAGCAACGCGTATTTCTCCCACATATTCAAGAAAAGCATGGGAGTCACACCGAAACACTATCGTTTCTCCGCCCGAAACGTCTATCATCGCAACTAGCAGAATGGCCCGAGGCGGCACGCATGGAGCGGCTTCGGGCCGTTATCGTGAATGTTCATTCCGAACTCAGGCAGTCCAGAAATTGCTTTGCGGCTTTGGACAGGTAGCCGTTCTTCCTCCAGATGGCTTGCGGTTGTGAAAACAGAGGGTTGCCCTTGATCCGCAGGATCCGGAAATGGTGTGAAGGATAAAGCTCCAGCATGGACATCGGCAGCATCGACATGGCGAACCCGGCCGATATGAGACTGAGAAGCATGACCGAATCGTTGCATTCGCACATGATGTTCGGCTGCAGGTTTCGTTTCTGAAATTCGCGCAGCGTATCCTGATAAATGCTCCTGCCATGCGGGGGTCTCAGCAGCAAAATAAGCGGCTTGTCCGCGATGTCGGCCAAATCGACAGGCTCGCGCAATTGGAGATTCCATTGGCCGGGGAGGACCAGCACGAACGGCTCCGGATCCAACGGGAGCGTGGAAACGTGAGGCCAATCCACCGGACTGTGGGAAATGGCGATTTCGATTTTGCGCTTCTCCATCAAATCCTTGAGGTGGTCAATGTAACCTTCCCGTATGCGGAACGACAGCATCGGGTTTTGTTCTCGCATCGCGGTGATTTTGTCGAGCAGCAGCTGCGAGCAATACACCGTGGCACCGACGGACAAAGTTCCTTTGACCTCCCGGCCGAGTTCCTTCACCTCGGCAATGCTTTCCTCGAAATGATGGACGACCTCCATGGCCTTCCGCAAAAAAACCTCTCCCTCGTATGTCAGCGTCAATGCATGGCGCCCCCGTTCAAACAGCATGACCCCGAGCTCTTCTTCCATCGCTTTCAGCGCCTGACTGAGCGGAGGCTGCGCCATATTGAGCCGTCTCGCGGCCGAGGTGATTTGTCCTTCTTCCGCAATCGCAATAAAGTATCGCATTTGGCGAATGTCCATCTCCGCATACCCTCCCACAATAACCATATATATTTCATATGTAAGAAATATTCAACAGATATTTTTCATATAATGTGTTTCCGTATTAGAATTCAAGGAGGATAGGAATGGAGGATACAGAGTGAATCAGAGAGATAATGTCTGGAACCGCAATTTTGTCAGCATTTCGCTGAGCTGCTTTTTCGTGTTCTTCTGCTTCTATACGCTGATTCCCACACTGCCGCTTTTCGCAAAGGACCGCTTTCACGCAGATCAATCGCAAATCGGATTCATCCTGACCGTATTTGCCCTGGCCTCCCTGGCATCCAGACCGTTCGTCGGCATGTTGTTGGACAGATTCGGGAAAAAACGGGTGGTGGTTGCCGCCGCGTTCATTTACGCCGCGGCAAGCCTGGCTTATGTCATGGTGGACAGTTATCCGCTTCTTGTCGCGATCCGGATTGTCCACGGATTCATGTTCGGCATAGCCACCGCTGCCGCCGGCACGATCGCGGTCGACGTGCTGCCGAAGCATCGTCTGGGTGAAGGGCTCGGATATTACGGCATGTTCGGGAGCATGGCGATGGTCATCGGCCCGTTTGTCGGACTGACCCTGATCCGGCATGTGCCTTTTCCGGTCCTGTTCTCGTTGTTGGCGCTATGTTCATTTCTCGGCCTCTGCTTCACTATGTTGGTTCGTCTCGAGTCGATTGCAACCGGCAACCAACAATGCGGGGAGATGAATCCTGCGAGCACCGCACGGAATCTGTTGGAGACATCCGCGTTGCCGATGGCCATATGCGGATTTCTTTTGTCTTTTGCGTATGGAGGAATTTCCGCATTCGTCTCCGTCTACGGTGCCAGCCTGGGACTGATTCGGTTGGCCAATTATTTTTTCGCGGTCTTTGCGTTGATGATCGTGCTTCCGCGGCCTTGGTTGGGAAAATGGTTTGACCAGCGAGGAGAACACGTCATCATTTATTCCGGCATTGTGGTATTCGTTATGGGGCAGATTATCCTCAGCCAGGCGCATTCGGGAATCGGGTATGTGGCCAGTGCGGCGGTTCTCGGTTTGGGATACGGAGCGCTGGCTCCGTCGTTCCAGACGCTGGCCGTGCGGGACGTTCCAAAGCATCGCAAAGGATTTGCAACCTCTACCTATTTGTTTTTCTTCGACGCGGGTGTGGCTGCAGGGTCCATGATCCTGGGGATTGTTGCGAAGTATTTCGATTACCATGCGATGTATTTCTGCTCCTCCATCGTGATGGCCTTCTCGATCATTTTTTATTGTCTGCTTCATCATGCAAGGGAGCGGCGGGCAAACAAGGCTCTCCTGTCCGCGTTTGTCGAAGCGGGACAGAGCAGAGCCAAGACACGAAGGGGATGAGTCGGTTCGTGAAACTCTTTATTTCTTCCACCTAATCTGTATTTCGATGCCTTGTTGGGAAAGATCGTGTTTTCTATAATTCTACAATGTGACTGTGCTTTAGGATAAACACGAAAAAAGGGGAGGGTGTCTGAAGATGAAAAGAAGATTTGCGGTATTGTTCGTCGTGACTGCCATGCTGTTTTCATTGGTGGTCGGATGTTCGCAAAGTTCGGGCAAAAATTCCGGCAATGACAAATCGACAGTCCGTGTTTCCGTATCGCTCGCGGATTCAACCGACTACTACATCGGTACCATTGTGGGAGCGAGGGTTTCGGAAGCGTTCAAGAACGCGGGCGCGACTGTTGATGTACTTGATGGTGCGAGCTCGGTAAGCACTCAATTGCAACAAATTCAGAATGCGGTTACAAACGGAGCAGACATCATTTATGTGTTCCCTGTCGGCGACGCTCAAGCCTATGGTGATACGTTGCGCAATGCCCGCAAAGCGGGAGTGAAAGTCCTTGTCAGCCACAACAATACCGGGAAAGGCACATACGATGCGTTTGTTGGCAGTGAAGAATTTTACATGGGCGCCATGATGGCGAAGATGGTCTCGAGATGGATTGACTACAGTTTGCCTGATGCGCAAAAAGTCAAAGCCCTGATTCTCGAAGCGCACTTCAATGAAACCATGGCTCACCGCGTTCTGGGAATGCGATTGATCAGCGAGAAGTTTCTGCGAAAAGCGGACATCCGGAACATGTATTTTGTCAAAAAAGATGGTGACCCGGTGTACTACAAGGATGCGGCCGGAAACGTGCTGCCGGTGGACGAGCCGACCGGCGGGTTGATCCTTGATGAAGAAGGATACGCAATCTTGAATCCTTTCTACGATCCCCGGGTGGAACTCATCGAGAGCAGCAACAGGGTCAGCGCCGGTGTAAACGCTACCGAGGCGCAGGCCGCGCTGGAGGCAGCCGTGACCAACGGCCATGACGACATCCAAATCATCATGTCCTACGGCGACCTCGGCATCACGATGAGCCAGAAAGTCATCGAAATGTCACAAACGGGACTGCTGAAACATGATCTGCCCGAACTCGCCGTATTCGGCTCGGATGCAACGGATGCCAACCTGGAAGCTATCGCTAAAAGTGCGGACAACACCACGGTCTTCCGCGGCGTCATGGCTGCCGGCGACCTGGTCAACACCCTGAGCGAATATGCGGCGAAGATGGTCAGGGGAGAAGAAGTGCCCGAAATAACGATGGAACCGCTCAGTTATGTGATGGCGGACGAGAACGGCAACTTGGTTACAGTTATGTACACGGATGTGGAGCAGCTCTCGCCTTCCATCGAAGAGTTCTTTAATTATTGAACGCTTCAAGGTGTGACGATTGCCGGGAGCCATCCGGGTAGTCGTTGCACCGTTCAACTGCAAAAAGGGTGGACATCATGAGTGAAAAAGTGCTTTCTCTGAAAAACATCAAAAAAGAATACCCCGGCGTGGTCGCGCTGAAAGATGTATCCCTGGATATCTACGCCGGTGAAGTGCACGCTTTGCTGGGCGAGAACGGGGCAGGCAAATCGACTTTGATCAAAATCATCGCCGGAGCGATCCAGCCTTCCGCGGGAAGCATCGTGTTTTCGGACGGGGTTGTCCATCAGTCGATGACGCCGCAAAAGGCCAAGGAATACGGAGTGGAGGTTATCTATCAGGAATTCAACCTCGTGGGCTGCCTTTCCGTGGCGGAAAACATTTGTTTCGGAGAAAAGCATGGCAAATTCGTCAATCGCCGATACATGAAGAAGGTGGCACGGGAAGCGTTCGATTTGTTCGGGGTGGACATTGACCCGTCCGCCGCCGTATACGAACTGCCGGCCTCCAAACAACAGATCGTGGAGATTTCCAAAGCGATCTTCCGAAACGTCAAGATTCTCATCATGGACGAGCCCTCGGCCGCGCTTTCGGTCGCCGAAGTGGAGAAAATGTTCCAGGTGATCCGCAAGCTCAAGGAACGGGGCGTTGCGATCATCTACATTACCCATCGTATGGATGAGCTGTTTGAAATCTCTGACAAGGTCACCGTCATGAGAGACGGCGAGTACATCACGACGGTGCAGACGAAGGAAACCAACCGTCAGGAACTCGTGAATTACATGGTGGGCCGGGAACTGAAGGAAACCTTCCCGGTCAGACCGCAGCCATCCGATGAAGTTGTCCTGAAAGTGAAAGATTTGAGCGGCAACGGGTTCAGGGATATTTCGTTCGAACTCCGCAAGGGCGAAATTCTCGGCGTAGCCGGACTGGTGGGTGCCGGCCGAACCGAAATGGCGAGAGCCATCTACGGGGCGGACAAGAAACATGCGGGCCGGGTGTACGTCAATGGCAGACTGGCGAATACCTCTTCACCGGCCAAATCCATCCGAAACGGAATAGGCATGATTCCGGAGGATCGAAAGCAGCACGGCTGTCTGTTGACCAGGAGCATTCTGACCAACATCTCGTTGTCCTCATTGAAACAGATATCGAAATTGGGCTTTATCAACAAGAAGAAAGAAAGAGAGCTGGCCCAAGCCTACAAGGATGAGCTGATGATCAAGGCGCCGAATCTCGAGCAATTGGTCGGCAATCTGTCGGGCGGGAACCAGCAGAAAGTCGTCATCGCCAAAACTTTGGCGGCAAACTGCAATGTCATCATTTTCGATGAACCGACGCGTGGCATCGATGTCGGCGCGAAGCAAGAGATCTACAAGCTGATGGCAAAGATCGTTTCCGAAGGCAACGCCATCTTGATGATCACGTCCGAGATGGAAGAGCTGATCGGGATGAGTGACCGCATTCTCGTCCTCCATGAAGGTAAAAGCCAGGGGATTCTCGAGAAGCACGAATTCAGCCAGTCGAGAATTCTAGAAATGGCGTCCGGCATTTCAATCGAGAAACAAGGGGCTTAAACATGAAAAGCAGACTGAACCTGAAATCGTTCAATTATGACAAGTTTATTCGCGAGTACGCGATGTTGCTGATTTTCATCGTGATCGTCATCTTCTTCGGGCTGATGAATCCCAAATTCTTGTCCTGGATGAACATCAGCAACATCATCGTCCAAAACTCCTATATTCTGGTTGTGGCGGTCGGCATCTCCTTCGTCATGATGAGCGGCTCCCTCGATCTGTCCGTCGGCCAACAGATTTCCGTCATTGGCGTTTTGACGGCGGTCATGATGACGGTGTATGAAATGCCTGTTTGGCTTGCGATGGCCATCGGCATTCTTGCGGGGATCGCCATGGGCTTTTTCAACGGCGGCGTCGCCGTGCGATTGAAGATTGAACCATTGGTCGTCACCATCGCCACATCCATCGTCTTCAAGGGCGTTTCCAACATCATTTCCGGCGGGATGTCATACAACAATTTCCCGGCATCCTTCAGATACATCACGACCGGAAAGATTCTGGGACTGCCGGTCGATGTCTGGATCGCGATCGTTTCCGTCCTCATCGCCAGCATCATTTACAATTTCACTTATTTTGGGAGATACATCAAGGCGATGGGCGGAAATATCGAGGCGACCCGTCTGGCGGGCGTCAATGTCAATGCGCTCCGGATTGCGACCTTCTGCATAAGCGGATTCTTTGTCGCGATCGCCTCTTTCATCTATATCTCCAAATTGGCCACCATGAACTCTTCATATGGTCCCGGCATTGAGATGACCGCCATGACCGCCGCGATATTGGGCGGTATCTCCTTCAACAGCGGCGAAGGGAAAATGTGGGGGCTGGTTGTCGGCGTCTTCACGCTGGCCATTATCGAAAACGGCATGCAGCTGGCCGAATGGAATCAATACATCCAGTATGTTGTCAAAGGCCTGATTCTCATTCTGGCAATAGGCTTCGACATTCATCAACGCTCCCAGAGGGCGAAGAAACTTTCATAAGGAAGGAAACTGTCATGAAGAAACTCAAGATTGGCATCATCGGCTGCGGCGGAATTGCGAACAACAAACACATGCCCTCGCTCGCCAAGCTGAATCACCTGGCCGAGATGGTCGCGTTCTGCGACATCATCCATGAAAAAGCTGTCAGCGCCGCGCAAAAATTCGGAACGCCGGACGCGAAAGTTTACACGGATTATCGCGAATTGCTGGCAAATGAAGAAGTCGACGTCGTGCATATCTGCACGCCGAACGTATCCCATCGCGAGATCACGGTGGCGGCCTTCGCGGCAGGCAAGCACGTCATGTGCGAAAAACCGATGGCGCATACAGCCGAAGACGCCCAACACATGATTGACGCCTGGAAGAAATCCGGCAAGATGTTCACGATCGGTTACCAGAACCGGTTCCGGCCCGAAGTGCAAATGTTGAAGAACTGCTGCGAGAACGGAGAATTGGGCGAAATCTACTACGGCAAAGCCCATGCGGTTCGCCGGAGGGCGGTACCCAACTGGGGAGTGTTCCTGGACAAAGACAAGCAGGGTGGCGGTCCGCTGATCGACATCGGCACCCACGCGCTGGATCTGACCCTCTGGTTCATGGACAATTACGAGCCGTACAGCGTATCGGGCACGGTATTCCATAAGCTGGGTTCGCTGCCAGAAGCCGTGGGCGGCAACATGTGGGGCCCCTGGGACCATACAAAATATGAAGTTGAAGATTCCGCCTTCGGCTACGTGAAGATGAAAAACGGAGCGCTGATTTACATCGAGGCCTCCTGGGCGCTCAACATCCTGGAATCCAAGGAGGCATCGGCCACCTTGTGCGGTACGAAGGCAGGCGCGGAAATCCGTTCCGGGATGTCGTATCCGGTGGACAATCTCATCTTCAACCGGGTCAAGGCGGGCATGCTGGTGGAGGAATCGCTGACGCCGAAAGGCAATGTGGCCTATTTCGAAGGCGTCCATGAGCCGCCGGGAATTGCCGAGGCCAGACAGTGGCTGACAGCCATCATCGAAGACAGAGAGCCGCTGGTCAAACCGGAACAGACCTTCGTCGTAACCAAGATTCTCGATGCCGTCTATCGTTCGGCAAGAGAAGGCAAAGAAATCATTCTGGGCTGAGCCCAACGGGGAGGAATCCATTTTGCTGGATCGTTATCTGGTCAGACTGGACAGTCTTGAAAATGTCTATGACAAGAACGGAAAAGCTGTCGGGTTCAAGTTTGCTGTCCGCAATGCCAATTACAGAGGGAATTTTCTTTCCCTCCACAATGGTTATTACATCAAAATGGACGGGGTCGTGTACCCGAGGGAAGTGCAGAAGTTCGAAGTGAACGGAAAGCCGCCGAGGAGCTTCGAGGAGCTCAAGAAAGCGGTGTACGAGCATTGGGATTACGATGACGAGGGAATCGTGTATGTCGAGAAAGAGGGTGGTCTGGCCCCGGGCAAGCACATTCTGGAGTTCCAGCAATCCATTCTGGCGGCATATGGATACATGCCCACGGATGAGGAATGGGTGAAAAATCCGCCCGTTCCCGGATCCGGAGCCGGTTCGGACAAGACGACGCAAATTGTGACCTTTGAGTTGGAACTGAAAGAAGGGGGCCCGAACAATGGCTGAAATCAAACGCGGGGTATCGTTTTACAGCTACCAGCAAACCCAGTTTTTCAAGCAACTGGACCTGGAAGGGCAAATCCGCGAAGTCACGCAAAATCTGAACGGCGCGGACGGGATCGAGATTCTGGATGAAATGTCCATCCGCAGATACCCCAATCCCACCGATGAATTCGTGAAGCAATGGCACTCGTGGCTTGAAAAATACAAAGCGGTTCCCGTCACGATGGATGTTTTCATGGACGTCCTGCAGTTCCGCGACCACGTGATGACCTACCATGAATGCGCGGAAAGATTGAAGGGGGACATCCGTCTCGCGAAGAAGCTCGGGTTCAAGAATGTCAGAACCTTGTCCGTTGTCCCGATCGAGATCCTGATTGAAGCCTTGCCCGTGGCGGAAGAGCTCGACATCAGAATCGGCAAGGAAATTCACAATCCGATTCCGTTGACCGGCAAATCCGTCCAGGAAATTGTCGAATACGTGGACAAGACGGGCACCAAGCATCTGGGAATCGTTCCCGACATGGGCATCTTCCAGTTCCAGCCGGCCGAGCCGACCCTGGAATATATGATCCGGCAAGGGGCCAGCAGGGAATCGACCGAAGTTCTGACCGAGGCGTGCCTCGAGATCCGGGAGAAGAAAGGGCCGTTGAGCGGAATCGATCTGTCTTTGGAGACGGCGGGGAACATCAAGGTTCGCTTCCATCAATATCTGAAAAACGGGACTGTGGAAAAATACTTCAAGGATGCCTTCGATGCGGTTATCGAGTACGCCAACGCCCGACTGAAAAATCCGACGACCATGGACTACGAAGTGGTGCTGCAGGCATTGATGTATTCCCGCACCAAACCGGAGGATCTGGAGCCTCTGGTGCCCTATATCGTTTCGATCCACGGAAAATTCCTCCACATGACGGCAATTCCCGGACGATCGGGACAATACGAGGACAAATGCATTGATTATGAAGGACCCATCGCGGTATTGAAGAAGGCCGGATATTCCGGCTATATCAACTCCGAATACGAGGGACAGCGCTACTATCAGGACTTGCCGTTCGAGCAGCTGGCTGACGAAGTGGACCAGGTGCGCAAGCATCAGGAAATGCTGAAGCGTCTGATCGAACAATAATCCGGATGTGTGGAGGACAACATGCAACGCTGCCAGTATGCGTATATTGGAACATGGGGCGCCGATCTCCAGGGCCAGGAGAAAAAGCAGCAAGCTTCGGGGGGCGGCATCAAAATTTACAGGGTGAATCCGGACGGCGCCTTCCAATATGTCGCCACGGTTTCGCCCGAAGTCAACGCCGGCATCATCCATATCTCTCCTGACCGACGCTATCTGTATACGACCGATGAACGGAAGGATCTCAACGGGAAGTACGGCAACGGCGGCGGGGTGTGCGCCTATCGGATCAACCAGGAGGACGGAACACTTGAATTTCTCAATGCCGTCTCTTCCGTTGGCCCCTACCCCTGTTATGTCGTTGCGGACCGGGAAAACAAATATGCATTCGTGGCCAATCACGGCAACCATGAAGACGTTGTGACGAAAGTCCGGATCACGCCGGACGGGAAATATGAAGCCGTCAGGGTCTATGATGACGGAAGCATCGCCATGTTCCTGATCAAGGCGGATGGAAGTCTCGGGGAGTGTTGCGATGTCAAGATTCTGGAAGGGAAGAGCGTCGACGGGTATTTCCAGCGCTCTCCCCACCCCCACTCCGTCTGGATCGATCCGACGAATCGGTTTCTGATCATCGGCGACAAGGGCGCCGACAGCGTGATCGTGTATCGCATCGATTACCGCAACGGGAAATTGATCGAGGCATCCGTCTTCAAATCGTTGCCCGGTTCCGGGCCCAGGCACATTGCGTTTCACCCGGAGCTCCCCGTGATGTATGTCAACAACGAGATCAACAGCACGGTGAATGCCTTCCGGTTCGATTTTGACACGGGATCGATCGAACTCATCGATACGGCAAGGACCATACCGGATCCCTATATTCCGCCGGACCCGCTGGATCATTTTGCTTCAAACGCGACGGCGGACATGAGGGTGCATCGCACGGGAAAATTTCTGTATGTCAGCAACCGAGGGCACAACAGCATTGCCTCTTACGAAATCGATCGCGCCGGAAAGTTGAAGCTGATCGGATTTACTCCGACCAATGGGCAGATCCCGCGCGCGATCAATTTCGATTTGACCGGGGACAAGCTGTATGCGGTCAATCAGCGGACCGGAAACATCGTCGAATTTCTGGTCGATGAATCGACCGGAGAACTGACTCCGACCGGGAATGAACTGAGGCTGAGCAATCCGGTCTGCATACAGTTCGCGCAATTCTGAAACGCCGGAAAGCCTGGGCCGCGGCGCCCAGGCTTTTTCGGTTCAACAGTATCCGCATGTCATGGATCCCGGCTCACCGAACCGAGAAATCGGCGGCATTCCGAATAGGTATATTTCCCCTGAACTTTTCCGTTTGCAATGATGCAATAGCTGTCCGCAAGGTCGGCGTACGGTTCAATGGTGGAAGCAAAGATACAGATCGCCCTCCCGTTTTCGGTCATGCGGCGCAGCTGCTCCTGGATGACATATACGGTTTCATGGCTGAGCAGCAGATCGGGATTCATCAGCAGGAGAACATTCCATTTCTGGATTTGAATACGGTACAGATAAATGGCTGTCGCTTCCGCCTGGCTCAGCTTGTGAATGTTGAAATCGAAATTGAAGTTGCGGTCGCGGTACAGTTTCAAAAAATCCGTCATGATTTGTCTTTTCTGCCTGGCGCTGACCATGCCGAAACGAGAAATGCGGGGAAAGGCGGACAAGCAGAGATTGTCCTTCAGGTCCAGGCTTTTGATGATCTTATCGCCCGGCTCGTCGACCGCGACACAGACCGATGAACGTGCTTTCGCGATATTTCGGATCACTTTGCCGTCAACGATGAAATGCCCGGTGTATTTCACTTTTCCCGCAAGGGCATCGATGAGGTTGGCGTTCGTCGAATGGGAGAGATCCAGAATGACGGCGATCTCCCCTTTGTTGATCCGGAAAGTGACATCTTCCCCCGGTTTTGTGGATATGTGCCGGGCTTCAAATACAACATCATCGTAAATTTTTCTTTCGGGGCGGTCGGGTTTCTCGCGGGGGATGCCGCTCAGAAGAATTTTGTTTTCATCGAACGATTCGGCATCCTCGCAGCGAATCACCTTGATGTTGTGCCCCTTGTCGAGAATGAGAATCCGGTCCGCATATTTTCGGAGATTGGCCAACTGGTACTCGGCGATAATGAATGTGACGTTCTTCTTTTTCATCTGAAAAAGGAGTTGTTTAATGCGCTGCTGCTCTTCATGGGTGTACTGGGCCATCATGTTTTCCATCAGGATCACTTTCGCGCCGAGAATATAGGCCTTGATGACCTCGATCAAATTCTGTTCGGCCGGTGTCAGGGTGGAAACGATGCGATTGCGGTCAATCGATATGCCAAACTCGGAAAATATGATGTCCAAATGACGCCCGAGCTTTTTCCAATTTACAAAGATTTTTGTCCGGTAGTGCCTTCGGGGAATGATCAAGTTTTCCAGTACGGACAAGGTGGGAATCAGTCTGGATTGATGATCGATCAACTGAATCTTGTTCGTCTGTTTCAAAAATTGCGGATTGACAGGTACTTCATCAAAAAAAATACTGCCGGAATCCCAACCCTCCCGGCCGGCCAAAATGTTCAGCAGAACGGATTTCCCCGAGTCGTAGAGACCGACAATTCCGAAGATCTCCCCTTCATAGACGCTCATGTGGAAATGATTCAGAACACGCTTGTTTTGCAGGGATTTGCACAGTTTGTGAACCCGGAGAATTTCGTTCCTCATTTCATCCAGAACCTTTACCTGTTGTTGATGACATACGGAATATGAAGCTCCACATCAGTTCCGACGCCTTCGATGCTGGAAACATGGAGACCGTATTCGTCGCCGAACAGCAATTTCAATCGTTTGTTAATGTTCGGCAGTGCGAGTCCCAGGTGTTGGTTCTCTTCCTGTTTCAACAGATCGAAATGTTCGATTCGCTCGTTCAGCATCTTGAGTTTTTCTTTGCTGATGCCGATGCCGTTGTCCGAAATCAGGATGTTGATGTTTTTCCGCGTTCTCACAATTTCAATCCTGATGTTGGCATCGCCGAGCTTCCGTTCAAAGCCGTGATGAATCGAATTTTCCAATATGGGCTGAAGCGTCAGCTTGGGGATGATGGCATCAAGGACATCGTCATCGGGATCATGGCGGATGTCGATATGGAAACGGTTGTTGAAGCGAAATTGTTGAATCTTCATGTAATTGCCGATATTGTCCAATTCTTCCCGGATGGTGACAATATCGCTCTTCGAACTGATGTTGTAGCGAAAATATCGGGCCAAAGCCTGCGCCATATCCGCGATGGCGGGAGCGTTGTCGAGAATGGCCCGACCCCGGAGGGACTCCAGGGCATTGTACAAGAAGTGGGGATTGATCTGGTTTTGCAAACTTGTCAGGGTGATTTGCTTGTTGATCAGTTCCGTTTGCAGATTGGCGACAAACTCTTGCCTGCTCTTCTCGACTTGCTCTGCTATCAGCTTGTCCAGTTGTTTCTGGGTCAAAATGTGGATTCTCATCGCATTCAACCATAGATGTTCCGATATTCGGATGGTTTCAGTCCCACGTATTTGCGGAACAGTTTGGCAAAATACTTTGAATCGTTGAACCCGACGGAGCTGGAGATGCGGTTGATGTTGTCATTCGATGTGCGCAGTAATTCCTTGGCCATTTCAATCCGGTATTTGTTGACATAATCGATGAAATTTTCGCCCGTTTCTTTCTTGAACACGTTGGAAATATATACGGGATTGAAGTTGATCGCTTCAGCCACGCGTTCGAGTTCCAGATGTTCATGGTAGTGCTCCTTGATGAATCGAATGGCTTCACGTACGGGTTTCGCATTTTTCTTCTTTATGGCCTCCAACTGCATGGTCATGATCCGGCTGACGGATTCCACCATGTGATCCCGGAGTTGGGTCAGGGAAACGGCGTTCAGGATTCCCTGATGCATTTGAAAGCGTTGGTAATCCTCGTCCTCAATTTCATTTCCCAAACGGCGGTTGCATTCGAAGAACAGGTCGGCGATTTCCATGCAAATCCCGACCAGTTCCCCGGGGTAAAAGGCCAGAGTCGAGAAGAGATTGGCCATGCATTTTTGATAGTCTGCCACATCCAGCAAATCAAAATCTTTACGCAGTTGTTGGAAAAGCGTGTTGCGATCGATATGAACCGAAGCTGCGGGCAGTTTGGAATGCCAATAGATTCGGTCCACGCCCATCGTGATGCGGCAGTATGTGGCGTATTTCGCCTCATCCAACGATTTTTTCAGTTCCGCGACAGACGGATAGCCGTTTCCGACGCCTGCCGTAATTTTCAACCCCGCGAAAAGCTCCGTATAATTCCTGGCATATTCAAAGAACAGATTCAGCGCGCCGGCAACGTGCTTCTGATGCCGGGATGCGAAATTCACCCCCAAATAAAGTATACTATGTTCTTGGAAAAAGAGAATCTCGCTGCAGTACGGATTCAGGGATTGTTTGAAAATGCCGACAATTTTGGATTGGATGGATTCAAAATCAACTTCGGCTTTGCCTGCATCTCCCGGCAGATCGAATTTCACCACCGCTCCCTGGAAGAGATCGCCGGTGAACGAAATGCCGTATTCCCGTGAAATCGCATCGGTATCTTTCGGAAGATCAAATTCCCGGTACAAGCGGGAAAGGAACAGCTTCCGGATTGTTTCCTTGTTTCTCGAATTCTCTTCCAGAACCTGCAATCCGGAATGTTGGATACGTTCCTTCTGTATGGAGCCGTGCAGCTTGACCAGCACGTCGTTCAATTCGCTCTCGTCAATCGGCTTCAGCAGATAATCGTCGACTTTGTATTTGAGGGCTTCGCGCGCGTAATCGAATTTGGAATATCCGCTGATGATAACGAATTTGCACTCGATATTGCGCTGCCGGACTTCTTTGATGAGTTCGAGGCCGCTCATCCCCGGCATGTTGATGTCACAGATCACGATGGCCGGTCTGGTCTCGGTGATCATTCGAAGCAGACTTACGCCGTCATAAGCCACGCCCACCAGTTCGAGGCCGATGCCGTCATAATCGATGGCTTTTTGAATGACGGTGCACACGAACGGTTCGTCATCTGCGATCGCGATTTTCAGTCGTTCCTCCATGTTGCCCCCCTCCCGACATTTCCGATCAAATGGTTAAGGTTGGAGAACTCTAAAGTAACAGGAAGCGTTTTCAACAATGTCGAATATAATACGGAGAAAAAAGTCGCTATTGTTTAACAATTTTGTTCTAACTGGAGTATAGTGAATGTGCCAACCAAAGTCAATATGAAAACGGTGGGTGCTTCGAAACATACGGCGAGCAACAGGGCATCTTGACTTGGCTCTTTTCGAAAATGTATATTACCTTCATAATTCAATAAAATTGATCAAGCAAATTGTTTATTGATCGATATGGAAGGGATGATAAGTCCGTGCCGAGACCGGTGGACATCGCGTACGATTATCTGAAAGAACGCATTCTGGATGGAAGATTGGCTCCGTCACAGAAACTGACCGAGACCCAGTTGGCAGAAGAGATTGGTGTCAGTCGAAACACAGTAATTAAAGCGCTGTTGAAATTGGAACAGGAGAATCTGGTAACGATTGAGAAGAACAAGGGTGCCACCATTACTTCTTTCACTTTGCCGGAAATTCTGAACTATCTCGATATTCGGCGAGTGCTGGAAGGACTGGCCATCCGGTCCGCGGTGGAACACATCAATGACGAATCCATTGATGAGCTGCAGACCATTGTTCAACAAATGGAAAGCAAGCTCAGCAACAACCGGTTTGACGAGTACTCCAAGCTGAACAAGAAATTCCATCAGATCCTCTATGACGCTTCCGCCAACAAGCAGGCGGTGGACATGATTCTGAAGATCAAAACCCAGCTGAACCGCCTGCATCTGAAGACCATATTGATGCCGGGCCGCAAAGATGAATCCCATGAGGAGCACAAGGCCATTTTCGCAGCGGTGAAGAAGCGCGATCCGGATGCGGCGGAGGCTGCCATCATGCAACATGTGAACAGAATCCGCGACGTTGTGGCCAAACACTATACCTATCTGATCTGAAAGGTCAATGACGTGTCCGTAAACCGACGGCCGCGTCTTTTTTGTTTGACATCGCATCCCGTATTCGTTACTATAGATTGTAGAACAAAATTGAATTACATTACTGATTATTAAAATTGTACTTGAGAGGAAGTTGCGGATGAAATCCAATCCGGCGGTAGGTTTCATAGGCTTTGGAGAAGCGGCCTACTTCATTGCCAAAGGTCTGCTGGACAACGGGGTGAATCAGGTCCATGCCTATGATATCCGTTTCGATGACGCGAATCTCGGAGAGCAGATTCGAAGCCGTGCGGATTCCATCGGAGTCATCCGGGAATCGTCGATCGGGCGGTTGTGCGGAGCGTGCGATCTGATCATCTGCGCGACCAACGCTTACGTCGCTTTGTCGGTTGCGCAGGAAGTCAGAGCGCACCTGCGGGAACATCACGTTTATGTGGATTTGAACTCGGCGTCCGGTGAACTGAAGCAGAAGATTGCCGATGAGTTGAAATCAAGCACTGCTTCGTTCGTGGATGTTGCGGTCATGGATTCCGTACCCGCCCATGGCCACAAAGTGCCGATGCTGGCGAGCGGCCCCGGTGCTGCGGCCTTTGAGGAATTTGCGGCCGCCTATGGGATGAATGTGACGTATCTCAACGAAGTGCCGGGGAGCGCATCGGCGGTAAAAATGCTGCGAAGCGTATTCATGAAAGGTCTCGCGGCGCTGCTTCTGGAAACGCTGGTCGCAAGCGAAGCGTACGGCGCCACACGAATGATTGTCGACTCGTTGGGCAAGACCATTGCGGGCAAGCCGTTCGAAGAGACGATCAACAACCTGATCACGAGAACCGCCATTCATGCCGAGCGGCGCGTCGGAGAAATGGAGGAAGTGGTGCGCACGCTGGAATCACTTGGCGTCGACTCCACGATTTCGCAAGCAGTGAAGAAGAAGCTCGGCCAGTTGGTCGAAGCCCGGTTGGCGGAATATTTCGGCCATGAGGCCCCCAAGAGCTACGATCTGGTATTGAGAAAACTGTTGGGTTCGGAGGTATAACGCATGACGGCTAGGGATGAAACCGAACGTCCCCGGGACATCGCCCATCTGGGACATGTGGAATTATTGACGCCCAAGATGGAAGAGAGCCTGTCCTTCTTCAAGGACGTGCTCGGCATGCAGGAGCTGACGCGAAAAGGCAACTCCGTCTATTTGCGGTGCTGGGGCGATTACGAGCAATATTCGCTGATCTTGACCGAAGCACCGTATGCCGGTGTGGGACATACCGCCTTCCGGACCGTCAGCCCGCAGGCGCTGGAGAGAAGAGTCCGGGCCATCCAGGATGCCGGAGCGGGAATCGGTTGGACCGAGGGGGATGTCGGTCACGGCCGGACGTTCCAATTCCGCGGTCCCGACGGTCATCTTCTGGAATTGTATTACGAGTCGGAGCCTTATCAGCCGCCCGATCATTTGAAACCTGCCCTGAAGAATCAACCCCAGAGATTTATCGGGCACGGTGTGGCGGTCAGGAATCTGGATCACGTGAACATGTTCTCGTCGCATCCCGAAGCTGACGGAGATTTCATGGAACATGTGCTGGGCATGCGATTGACGGAACAGATTCTGATGAACAACGGACGGCGCCCGGGGGTATGGTATACCCCGAACAACAAGTCCTACGAAATCGTCTACACGCTCGATGCCACGGGTTCAAAAGGAAGGTTGCACCACATCGCCTTCAGGGTGGACACCAACGAAGGAATATGGCGGGCCGCCGATCTGTTCGTGGAACACGGCGTGTTTATCGAATTCGCTCCGAGCAAGCATGCCATCAATCAAACCTATTTCGTCTATGTGTACGAGCCGGGCGGCAACCGGATCGAGATCTGTTCCGGCGGATATCTCGTGCTGGCTCCGGATTGGAAGCCCATCACATGGACGGAAGCGGAACGGGCCAGGGGGCAAGCCTGGGGCAACAAGACGGTACCGACATTCCACAGTTATGGTACTCCCGTTGTAGACAAAACCGACGAGTGATTTTGTACGCGACAAGGAAAACGGAACGGAGGATGTGCCATGATCGACCCCAAGACTCGGCTTCTCGTTGTCAGCGCGCACGCGGCGGATTTCGTGTGGCGCGCAGGCGGCACAATCGCGAAATATACGAAGAGCGGCGCCCAGGTGTCTCTGGTGATTCTGAGTTACGGCGCAAGGGGCGAATCCAACGATCTCTGGAATATTGAAGGAATGACGGAGGACAGGGTCAAGGCGGTTCGGCGGGATGAAATCGAAAAAGCGGCATCCCATCTGAACGTCACGGACATGGAGATCTGGGATTTCCAGGATTACCACATGTACATCGATCAGGAGCGCATGGAACGGATGACCGCAAAGATCCGCGCCGTCGCGCCCCACATCATTCTGACGCACGGACCCAGGGATGCGTTCAATCCCGACCACGAAACGGTTTCGAGGTATGTTTTCGAAGCCAGCGTGTTGTCGACATCGAACGGGGTCCGCATGGAAGGCTATCCGACCGCGACGCAGGCCAAACTGTTCGGGTTTGAGCCCCATCAGCCGGAAATCAGCGACTTCAAACCAGACATCATCGTCGATATTACGGACACATACGAACAGAAAGAAGCCGCGATGAACTGCTTCAAGGCGCAGAAACACTTGATCGAGTATTACGGATGGAAGGCGAAACTGAGGGGAAATCATGCCCGCCGTTGTTCGGGCAACAAGAACTATCAATATGCGGAAGCGTTCAGCCGTTTTTTTCCGCTTGTGGGAGGAGAATTGATCTGATGCAAAAATACGTCGTGCGCAACATTGAACGTCCGTCGAAAGAGCTGATCGACCAGTTTGCCGAACATGATTCCACCACGGTTTACGAAGCCCAGGGCAAAATTGGCCTCATGGCTCCGTACATGAAGCCGCTCATTGCCGGCCGGCGCGTATGCGGACCCGCGGTTACGGTGGTATGCCCGGCTGGCGACAATCTGATGATTCACGTCGCCATCGAAGTATGCCAGCCGGGCGATGTGCTCGTGATCACGACGATCGGGGAAAGCGTCCACGGCATGATCGGCGAGTTGATCGTCACGGCGCTGGAGCGCCGGGGTGTCGCCGGAGTGGTCATCGATGCAGGTATCCGCGATATTGCGCAAATCCGGAAAATGGGATTTCCGATATGGTCGAAGGCGGTATACGGACTCGGGACAACCAAATCCAGAGGAGGTTGGGTCAACGCTCCGGCGGTTTGCGCGGGAACGGAGGTGCACCCGGGCGATATCATCCTGGCGGATGATGACGGCGTTGTCGTCGTTCGCAAGTCCGATGCCGAATTCGCCCTGAATGCGACCCGGAAGCGGGTAGAAGACGAAGAGAAGACGAAAGCGCGCATCGTCAGGGGAGAATTAAGCCTCGACTTCTACAGTCTTCGCGAAGTGCTCCAGAGGCAGAATGTCGTCTATTACGACAATATCGGGGAGATCGAAGCAAGCAAGTAAACATCTTCATGCTTCCCGGACGGACATCCGGGAAGCATGGCAAACAATAAAACGCATCCGCTGCAAGGCGGGATGCGTTTTTTTCACAGCACGGGTGCAAGTTACAAGACGGCGGTCAATTCGATCTGCACGCGCAGACCTTCACGGAGTTTTTGCACCGTGGTGTGCCGGGCGGGGCGGTTGTTTTCATCCGGGAACATTTTCAGCCATTCCACGTTGACGACTTTCTTGTATTCGGCATCGGACACCAGGACGTGAAGGTGGGCGATGTCATCCGTCGTCCCGCCCGCGAGCGCCATGATTTCCCTTATGTAATGGAAGAGGTTGGCCACTTCGTCTTCCACCTTTTCGGGCATCTCTCCCGTCTCCGGATCGGATCCGATAATGGCGGAGGTAAAAACCATATTTCCGATTTTGACCGCTGTCGGAATCGGGTTTTGATGGTGCGAACCCTTGACCTGGAGAACTTCTCTTTTGGCCATCTTGCATTCACTCTCCGTTGTGTAGTAGTGGATTTCGTTTATCATTATATATTGCACCAATGAAAAATAACAATATTGTTGAACAAAAAATATAACCATAATAATTCCATATAGTGGGGGTGAGCCCTATGTACAGACTGCTGATCGTCGATGACGAAATCCACGCCGCGCATGGCATCAAAGACGGGGTGGATTGGGGGAGATTGGGTTTCTCGCATGTGCATGTCGCCTACAATGCCCGGCAGGCCAGAGAGATCCTGCAGAATCATGCAGTGGAACTGATGATTTGCGATATTGAAATGCCGCAGGAAAACGGACTGGAACTTCTGTCCTGGGTGAAAGCGAAGCAGTTCGACACGCGCTGCATCATCCTGACCTGCCACGCCGACTTTCATTACGCACAGAAGGCGCTCCGGCTCGGAAGCGCAGACTACCTGCTCAAACCGATTCGCTTTGAAGATTTGGAGAGCGTTGTACAACACGTCGTCGGGAAGATCGAATCCGACCGGAAGGAACGCCAATTTGCCGACACGTTGAAGCACTATTACCGGTTGTGGCTGGAACATCGTCCGCTGCTGGTTGAACGTTTCTGGCTGGACCTGATTCACCAAAACATTTCATCCCGTCCGGAACAGCTTGAAGAATTGATGAGAAAACGGAACATTCCTTACGACCGTGACGACATATTCCTGCCCGTTCTGGTTTCGGTGCGCAACTGGTCGAAAGTGTTGTCGGAACGTGATCAGAAGATACTCGAGTATGCGTTGCGGAACGCCGCCGAACACAGTCTCGAAATATCGGATCTGGAAACCGGGTGCGTCGTTCCGATGACGGAGGAGTATATGATTGTCATCCTGGACAAGAATCATCCGCTTTTTCTCTCGGACATCGACCTGAGACACAGGTCGGCTCAATATGTCGAGTTCTGCAGAAAACATTTCTATTGCGAGCTGTGCGTCTATATCGGCTCGCCAACCCGCATCCCTTCGATCCGGGAAACGGTTATGGCGTTGATCCAGCAAGATATGAACAATGTGAAGAATTCCGGAATCGTCTTCCGGACGGATTATGCGCAAGAAAGGCCGGTTCTTCATCCTCCCGCTCTCATTCACTGGATCGAGCTGTTGAGACGCGGGGACAAGACGGCTCTTCTCGAGGATATCGACGCATACCTGAGCTACATGGAAAAGTCCGAATGCGACGCGAAGCTTCTGCAGCAGTTCTATTTTGATTTCCTGCAAATGATCGGCCATGTGCTTCACCTGAAAGGGCTTCAGGCCCATCTGATCTTTGCGGATACCGTGTCGCCCCAAAACGCGGTCCGGATCACGCGTTCGTTTGATCATATGCGCGAATGGATTACGCAGGTGATCAGCACCGGGATCGATTTTATCCGTTCGGTGGAACAGTCGCGTTCTCTGATTGACCGCGTCAAGAAATACGTCAGGGAGAATGTGCATAAGGGGCTCACCCGCGAAGATATCGCGGAACACGTGTACTTGAGCCCGGACTACCTGTCGAGGCTCTTCAGGAAAGAGACCGGCCAATCCTTGTCCGACCATTTGATAGAGGAAAAAATGAATTACGCCAAGCAGCTGCTGGCCGATTCCGACAAATCGGTGAGCGAAATTGCGGCATCGGTGGGTTATACGAATTTTTCTCATTTTTCAAAAATGTTCAAAAAAGTTACGGGCATGAATCCGTTGGAGTATCGGAAATGCCGGCATCGGAAGATTGACGCTTATCTTTGTTGAAGATGTCATAAAAACGACAAAACATAACGGATATGGAGTAGGGGCAGGGGAGCCCCTGTTTCTATAATCGGGGTATACAAGCGGAAAGGAAGGAGAGTGAAAGCGTTTGGAGCAAACCGTCGACGCCCCGAAATACGCATTTCCGAAATCGACCTTGAGGCGTTTTCGATGGATTCGCCGATACGGTGTCCTGATTTTGATGATACTGCCGGGCGTCATCTATCTGTTGATAAACAACTACTTGCCCATGCTCGGCATCATCATCGCTTTCAAGGATGTCAATTACGCAAAGGGAATCCTGCAAAGCGACTGGATTGGATTCAAAAACTTCGAATTTTTGTTCCGGACCAATGACGCTTACATCATTACAAGGAACACGATTCTGTACAACATTACGTTTATCGTTCTGCATGTGATTGCGGCGGTCACGCTGGCGGTTCTGCTGAATGAATTGAAAAACCGGTTTTTGGCCCGATTTTACCAGAGCGTCGTGCTTCTTCCCTATCTCATATCGGCCGTCATTATCGGATATTTGGTGTTTTCTTTGCTCAGCGTCGAAACGGGCATTATGAACAAGAAGATTTTGCCGATGCTCGGATTGGGCGAGATCAGCTGGTACACGGAAACGAAATACTGGCCCTATATTTTGACGATGGTCAGCGTCTGGAAAACGGCGGGACATTTGTGTGTCATCTTCCTGGCAGCCATCGTCGGGATCGACAAGGAATATTTTGAAGCCGCCACCATCGACGGAGCTTCCCGCTGGCAGCAGATCAGAAGCATTACGATTCCGCTGATCACGCCGGTGATTACGATCATGACGCTGCTTGCGATCGGGCGCATCTTCCATTCCGATTTCGGTCTGTTCTACCAGGTGCCGTTGGATTCGGGGCCGTTGCTTCCGGTAACCAACGTCATCGATACCTATGTTTATCGCTCGCTGCTCACGCTCGGGGATATCGGAATGTCTTCTGCCGCGGGAGTTTACCAATCCGTCGTAGGTTTTCTTCTCGTGCTGATATCCAATTACATCGTCAGAAAAATCAACAGCGACAACGCATTGTTCTGAGGAGCAAAATTATGGAACGCACAAACAGTCGGACCCAATTGGTCATTCATCTGTTTTTCGTTGTTGTCTCGGCGGTTTGCTTGCTGCCGTTCTTTCTGCTCGTCACTTCTTCGATTACGGATGAAAGCGAAATCATCCGCAACGGGTACACCTTGTTCCCGAAGCACATCAGTTTTGCCGCCTACGAGTACCTGCTCAATGATGCTTCGGCAATACTGAGGGCTTACGGAAATACCTTCGTGGCGACGGTGATTGGTACGAGCGTCAGTCTCTTGATCATCACCATGCTCGCCTATCCGCTATCGCGAAGGGATTTTCCGTGGCGCAAATCGCTGTCGTTTTTCGTGTTCTTTACCATGCTGTTCAACGGCGGACTTGTCCCTACTTATTTCGTCTACACCCAGGTCTTCGATCTGAAGAACACATTGTTGGCATTGATCGTTCCTTACCTGTTGTTGAACGGATTTTATGTCCTGTTGGCCAGAACCTTTTTTGCGAACACGATTCCGATGGAGATCATCGAATCGGCCTATATTGACGGGGCGGGCGAATTCCGGATCTTCTGGCGCATCATACTGCCTCTGTCGCTGCCCATTCTGGCCACCGTCGGTTTGTTCCAGCTCATCAATTACTGGAACGATTGGTTCAACAGCCTGATCTTCATCACGGACAGGAAACTGTTCAACCTGCAGTATTTGCTGAACAAGATTCTGCTCGACATTCAATTTTTGAGCACCAGTGATCTCGGGGGCAACCAGGCTGAAATGATTGCCGCTCTTCCCAAAGAGGGCGTGCGCATGGCCATGGCCGTCATCGGAGTGGTTCCCATTTTGATCGCGTATCCGTTTTTCCAGAGGTTTTTCATCCAGGGACTTACGGTTGGTGCCGTGAAAGGCTGAGGCTTATTCCGGTTTATCCGGTAAGCATACAAATCTGCGCAGGGGGATGGATATGCTGAAGAAAATGCTGATGTTGTTCATTGCGGTGGCGTTGGTGCTGGCCGGCTGCGGATCGTCCGACAAGTCGGCAAGCAATGCGGGCAGCAACAGCGGCAGCTCCGTAAACACCGGCTCCATAAACACCGGAAGCACGGACGAAGCGCAAGAGGAGAACGATGCTTCAAATCTGCCGCCGTATGAAATCGTGATTGCTTTCCCCACTTCCTCGTCCCAGACATCGGGCATTCCCGAAGTGGAACAAGCGATCAATGAAATCACCAAGAAAAAAATCAATGCCACGATCAAGCTCATGCCCTACAGTTACGCATCGTATGCCCAACAACTGAACCTGATGTTCGCTTCCAATGAAAAACTGGATCTGTTCGTCAGCGGCGTAAACGGTGCATACAGCAGCCAGGTGGCGCAGGGCAGCATGATCCCGTTGGATGATCTGCTCGAGAAATACGGCAGCGGGATCAAGGAAGCGGTATACGCGCCATTCATCGAGGCGGCCCGAATGAACGGAAAATTGTACGGCATTCCGAGCAACCGCGACCTGGCCGCCGACCGCGAATTGCTGATGAGGAAAGATATCGTGGACAAGTACCATATTGATCTTTCGCAAGTAAAAACGTTCGAGGACTTTGGGCAAATTTTCAAGGTGGTCAAGGAAAACGAACCGGACCTCATCCCGCTCGTTCTGTTTACCCAAATCAGCACACCGGTTGACGTGATCGCCAGCATGTATTTTGACATACTGGGGGATCGAATGGGCGTGTTAGAATACGGAAACTCCGAAATGAAAGTTGTAAATATGTATGAAACCGAGCAATACGCCCAGCTCCTGAACACCGTCAGAAGTTGGTATGAAAAAGGGTATGTGCAGAAGGATGCGGCTACGACGAAAGATACCGGTCCGGTATTGGTGCAGGCGGGACGCGCGTTTTCCTATATCAAACAGTCCAAACCGGGCAGCGATACGCAGGCAAGCCGGCAAACGGGCTATGAAATGGTCAGCCTGAAACTTCCGCCCGCGTATTCAACCACCAACCTGATTACGCAGTTCCTGTGGTCGATTGCCAAGAACTCGCAGGATCCCGAGCGGGCCATGATGTTCCTGAACCTGATGTTTACGGATACGGACATCATCAATCTGCTTGCCTGGGGCATTGAAGGAAGAGACTATGTCAAAGTTTCGGGCAACATAATCGATTATCCCGAAGGTGTCAACGCGACAAACGTGCCGTATGGCTTGAACCAGGGATGGCTGTTCGGGAACCAATTCAAGTCGTATGTGTTCAAGGGCGATCCCGAAGATATCTATCAACAAACGGATCAATTCAACAAGGAGGCAGTCAAATCGCCGGCACTCGGATTTACATTTGATTCCACTCCGGTCAAATCGGAGGTCGCGTCGGTGACGAATGTGATGAACCAATATCGCCTGGGCCTGGAAACGGGTTCCCTTGATCCGGAGACGCTGTTGCCGCAATACTTTTCCGAGATGAAAAAGGCTGGCATCGACAGGATCATCGAAGAGAAGCAAAGACAACTGGATGAATGGGTGAAAACGAAGTAAACGGGTTTGTCATCGGTTGATGGGCCAAAAATAGCATTCCGTTGTCAAGGTCGACCGATGACAATACTCGGTCGACCTTCTTCCTATTATTAACGTATCCATTTGTTCAAATGCAGGGGGGCAATCATGCGCTTCATCGGCAAAGAAACTTTCAAATCCCTCCGTTTTCGACTTGGTCTGGCTTTTTTCATCCTGTGTGTGCCGCTGATGGTCCTGTTGTATTATTTCAGTTATTATGCCGGATATGTCATCAGGGACCAGGTGGCGAAATCGAACAACAATCTGGTCACGCTTTACCTGGATCAGATTGACCGCACGCTACATGAAGCGGATGTATTTTTGTATAACCTGGTTGCGGGCGAGTCGGACCTCTTGATCATCGATCAGCCGAACGCCTACCATACCTCCGGATACCAGACGGCAAAAATCCGTCTGTTCAATAACCTGTCTGCGGCCATAAGTCTGCATGAGTCGATGGACCTTTTTTTTGTTTATTCGGCAAATAATGCCGATCTGCTGCTGGGTTCGGCCGAATCTGTGACGTTTGAACAAAGGGATGCCACACGGAACAAACTGGTTGACATGCTGCAACATTACGAGACGGATGCTTCCCGATGCGAAAGAAGCTGGTGCGTCAGACAAATTGGCGGGGATTTTTTTCTTGCCCATATCCTCAGAAAAGACAACATGTTCGTCGGAGCCTGGGCGAACGTGGATCGCCTGATGGAACCGCTTCAATTGATCGATTTCGGGGATGTCGGCATTGCGCTTCTCAGTACCACGAATCACCAACCTTTGAGCGGGGCACGGTTCATTGCGGACAACGGGATCGATCTTTCCCTTCACAACCAGCCTTATCGCATTACCGGTGACCCGGACAAGTTTTTGTTGGTCGGCGAAAGATCCGAAAAGGGTGAATTTTACCTCAATGTTCTGATTCCGGAAAAGGATATCGTAAGGAAACTTCCTTTGTTCCAAAGGGCCGTATATATCATGCCTTTGGCTTTCATATTCTTCATGATGCTGCTTTTGTTGTTTATGAGAAGCTTGATCCTGCGGCCCATCGGTTCTATGGTGACGGCGATGAGAAGAGTAAGGGAGGGAAACTGGGTTACCCATATCCCGCCGACTCGCGCCTCCGTCGAATTTGAAGTGATGAGCTCCACGTTCAACGAGATGATCTCCCAGATTCAGAAACTGAAAATTGATGTTTATGAAGAGCAGTTGAATCGCCAAAGAGCCGAACTCCAACATCTGCAATTGCAAATTAAACCGCATTTTTTTCTCAATTCCTTGAACATTGTGTACCATTTGGCGAAAACCAAGAAATACGATTTGATCATGGAAATGACTCTCAATCTGGTCGAATATTTCAGGTACATGTTTCGAAGCAACCATTCCTTTGTCTCCCTGGAAGAAGAAATCAGGCATATCCGCAACTACCTCAACATTCAACGGTTGCGGTTTGTCGATCATCTGACATATGAAATCAGAATGGATGATGACGTGGGAGATTTTCCTGTTCCTCCGCTGGTCATTCAATCGTTTGTGGAGAACATTATCAAACATGCGTTGACCATGGATGAGTCGATCCATATATTTATCCGGATTCAACTTGTGGATGACGATCATGGGCCCGGTTTGTTTATTGAAATCGGGGACAACGGCAAGGGGTTTGCTCCCGAAATTCTGGAATATTTGCATTCCGATGATCCGGGACCGTTGAACGGAGAACATGTGGGAATCTGGAACGTCAAACGGAGACTCGCATTGCTTTATCAAAACAGGGCAAAATTGACGTTTTCCAATGTACCGGAAGGCGGGGCAAAGGTAGAAATTCGTTTGCCATTGCAATGATCTGATCATGTGAAAGCACTGCGGGTGTGCATATAAATCATTGACAGCATCGAATAGTGGGATATAATATATTCGTAATATTGTTGAACAAAAATGATAACAAAAATGTCTAAATCCAGATTCAACTTCAGAACGGAACAGGAGAGAGGTCATAATGGAAAAAGTAAAAGTGGGCATTGTCGGAAGCGGAGTGATCAGCGGCATTTACCTGAAAAATTTCAAGACATTTGACCTGATTGAGGTTGTGGCCATTTCAGATATTGATCTGTCGCGCGCGAAGGCCAGAGCGGAGGAATTTGGAGTTTCTAGGGTGTGCACTGTCGAAGAGCTCCTGGCCGATCCGGAGATCGAAATTGTCGTAAACTTGACCATCCCCGCGGCCCATGCGGAGGTCAGCATCGCGGCATTGGAAGCGGGAAAACATGTGTACTCGGAAAAACCCCTGGCCGTTACGATGGAAGACGGTAGCAAAATTCTGGAGCTTGCGCGGCAGAAAGGTCTGCGGGTAGGTGTTGCGCCGGATACCGTATTGGGCGGCGCCATACAAACATGCCGCAAGCTGATTGATGACGGATGGATCGGTTTCCCGATCGCCCTGACCGCATTCATGATGGCTCCGGGTCCGGAGAGCTGGCACCCCAATCCCGATTTTCTGTATGATGTCGGCGGGGGACCGATGTTTGACATGGGGCCCTATTATTTGAGCGCATTCGTTACCCTGCTCGGACCGATTTCCAAACTGACGGGTTCGGCAACGACCTCTTTCGCCGAAAGGACAATCACATCCGAGGCCAGATACGGCGAAAAAATTCCCGTGCGGACACCGACCCATATCGCAGGAGTATTGAACTTTGCAAATGGGGCGGTCGGCACAATGATAACGAGCTTCGATATCAAAGGCGGAGCAAATCTCCCCCATATCGAAATTTATGGCAGCCAGGGTTCCTTGTCGCTTCCGGTTCCCAACATGTTCGGAGGAACAGTGAAACTCAGAATGGCTAGAAAAGATTCGAACTGGCAGGACGTTCCGCTGACTCATACCTTCACGGACAACAACCGAGGGATCGGTGTGCTCGATATGGCATATGCGATCCGTCTCGGTTATCCCCACAGAGTAAACGGGGAAATCGCGTATCACGTGCTGGAGGCTATGCACGGTTTCCATATTTCTTCCCATGAGGGAAGGTATTACATTATGCAAAGTACCTGTGATCGTCCTGAACCTTTGCCGATGAATCTGCAGGCCACCCATAGCGGATTGTTTGTCAGAAGCTGATTAGTTCAAGAATCTTTTTACATCCGACAAGGTTCGCAACCTGATCATGCGTTCAGCTCTGAAATCGTTGATCGTCATACCGACAGGGATGGTTAAGGGTTGGACGCTTCCGAAAGTTCACGATAATCAGAAATCAGCCGCATTTTTCTGTGAAATGCGGCTTTACTATTCATTCTTAATAAAACCAGGAAAGGGAAGATAGAATGAGAAAGATATTTTTTACCTTGACAGCATTTGCTCTACTTTGCCTTTCAATTTATCCCGTACAAGGACATGCGGCTGCTCAAGTTTTTCAAGAACCGAACCAGGAGCTTTAACTTTACCGCCGCCACCTGCTTTTTTCCGACCCATGACTGTATTTGATCCGGATTATGATTACCTCGAAAAGGGCGGTCGTTACATATCTGATCTTGATAATCAGAAAATTAACATGTGGGGAAACCCTTTGGGACCGTACATGTCGATGAAATTTGATGTTCAATTAACCTTAGAAAGATGGACAGGAAATGGGTGAAAGTGCATAGCGGTTCGAACACAACCGTCCAATGTTACGGAACCCGTTATAACCTCGGTTCCTCGACGGTTTCTATGCATTTAAAAGTATTAAAAAAACGGGGTAAAATCTTTAATTTGTTAAGTTGTTGTGTATACGCTTACATTCTATAATTTACTAAAAAGGAGGTGAAAGTAAGAAGTTCGCGGAAGATCCTGACACAGGATAAGTTATGAACTTCAACGAGAAACAACCGACAAGCAGGTAGTGTGCAGGCAAGCAGTAATCAAAAATTTTTTAGGAGGTAAATTATGATTAAGTCTAAAAAGAAATTTTTGACGGTATGTATTGCAGCATTAATGAGTTTTAGCTTGTTTGCAGCAACCTCAAATGCAGCGACAGACTATTGGCAATATTGGACCGATGGCGGCGGGACAGTAAATGCTACCAATGGATCCGGCGGCAATTACAGTGTTACATGGAGCAATGTCGGGAATTTTGTTGTCGGTAAAGGCTGGGGAACCGGATCGCCAACTAGAACGGTGAACTACAATGCCGGCGTCTGGGCGCCGTCCGGCAATGGGTATTTGACTCTCTATGGGTGGACGAGAAACTCGCTCATCGAATATTATGTCGTGGACAGTTGGGGCACTTATAGACCTACTGGAACGTATAAAGGCACCGTGACCAGTGATGGGGGCACCTATGACATCTATACGACGATGAGATACAACGCACCTTCCATTGACGGTACACAAACTTTCCCCCAATACTGGAGTGTCCGTCAGTCGAAGAGACCGACCGGAAGCAACGTCTCTATCACTTTTAGCAACCACGTTAACGCATGGAGAAATGCAGGCATGAATCTGGGAAGCAGTTGGGCTTACCAGGTGTTGGCAGTAGAAGGGTATCAAAGTAGCGGGAGCGCTAACGTAACGGTGTGGTAACAGGTCAACTGCAAACAGGGCAACTAGACCGTTTCCGGAATATTGAGAAAGTCTTTTAATCATTGATATTGCTAAGGCCTGCCGGTCTCACAGCCGGCGGCCTTATATATTTCAACAAAAGATATTATGGAGGAAACCGATTCCTTTTAAAGGAGAGCTACCCATGAGAAAGCTGTTCATTTTCCTTCTAATCGCCATAATATTTGTTGTCGGCGCTTGTTCACAGGAAAAGACCGGAAAGAATGGAAGCGATAAAAATAATGAAAATATTGAAAAAAATGATAACTTTGTATTGGTCAAAGGCGGGACTTTTATAAACACAAAGTCCAACTACTATGGAAAAAGTGAAACCCTATCGAACTTTTATATCGGCAAATATGAAGTAACTCAAAAAGAGTGGATGGAGGTAATGGGAAGTAATCCCTCAGCATTCAAAGGCGACAATTTGCCGGTAGAAATGGTCAGTTGGTATGACGCTGTTGAGTACTGCAACAAAAGGAGTATAAAAGAGGGCTTAAAACCGTACTACAATATAAACAAGAATAAAATAGACCCGAATAATAAGAGTGATTACGATAATATAAAATGGACCGTAACGATCAACGAGGGAGCGAATGGTTATCGATTGCCGACGGAAGCGGAGTGGGAATATGCTGCAAGCGGAGGTCAGAAAAGCAAGAGTTACGCATACAGCGGAAGCAATAATGCAGATGAAGTAGCATGGTATTGGAGAAACGCCGGAGATAAGTACTTATCAGGAGATTGGAACTGGCCTATCATCGAAAACAACCATAATCAAACAAAACCTGTCGGTACCAAGAAACCCAACGAATTAGGACTTTACGATATGTCAGGTAATGTAAGGGAATGGTGCTGGAATTGGTACGGAGACGGCTTGGATATTACTAGCGGCTCTTACCGGGTTGTGAAGGGCGGCGGTTGGATCGGCGACGTCGTCAACAACGAGATCTCTTTTCGGGGCAAGTTCGAGGCGAGTGGCATTGGACCCGATCAAGGTTTTCGTGTGATTCGCGGCGAGTAAACGGGAACAAGGAATTTTTATGCAACAGAGACGGTTGCTTTAGCTTTGCCTCTCCATGTGGTGCTTCACATACGCCGCCGTCTCTTCCCGGCTCATCCCTTCCGCCCACGGAAATACGGCTATGAATTATGTTATAACCGTTGTTGTAGAGGATGGAGCAAAGTTTACGATTTCCAATACAATCGGCGAATTAGCTAGAATGGGATCTCCTCCTGCCGGCACGTTAATCACTAGCGATCCAACAGCAGTAGCTCCAGGAGTATAGGTCGAAATGCCCTGCATTTGCAATACACCGTTAATGTAAACGCGATACATGCTATTATTTGTCGCCAGCGGAGGAAGTTCAGTTGCTGCTGCGCCAGTATCGTCGAAAAAATCAGCCGCATCAATCGTTAAGGTAGCTCCCGCTGCGGTTTCACCCGTTGTTACATAAAAAAATTTTTGTGGAGTTGGAACCGTTTCCGTCGTGGTTGTTGCCGTAACAAATAACTTCATAAGTTGTAGTGCCATGATTAAAAACCTCCTCGTAAGATAGACTACGATAAGATTTTATTCGAGATTATATGAAGGGGGTGGGCGAACTTTCTGGTTCATATGACTATTTGTATACTAGTTCCGTGGTAAATCCAACCGATTCAACAATAATGGGGGTTCCTTTAGAAATATGTTGTCCGGTTGCGGCAAGCGTTAGTGCATTGGAATTCACGTGATACATTTTGCCCTCTTGCAATACACCATTGACATACAAATTGAAATAACCCTGTTGACCGAAATCAGAAAATTCGGTGATGGGTTCGCCATGATCATCGACAAACTGATTGGAATAAATAACGTTTTCGTCTGTTAAATTTATATCATAGGGGGCGACAAAAAAATATCGTTTAACTATAGGTCTAACGCTAATTGAGGGATGCATGGGACAATTTATTTTTATTCGATTTACTTCGTATAGGGTCTTGTATGCTGTTTTTTTTCTACATCTTCTTCTCTTCTTGGCGTACCTTTTTTTTGTATGTTTATCACAGTTACATTTTAGTCTTCTATTCTTTTGGCAGTATATGTTAATAATGATTTGGGGCATGTAGATCCACCTCGCCAACCACGATTCCTACCCGTGGAAAAAGAATCCACTCCTCTATAGGATATTTCACGCTCAATCGCAGAAAGGTGATAACATTGAGCGGTTTTCCAGCCCCTCGCGATTCGTCACCTGGTATATCAAGCTTCGGTACTCCAGATCTTCCCAGGTGATGAAATGAAAAAACGCCCCTGTCATCAAAGACAGGGACGATCTCTCGCGGTACCACCCTTAGTGAACATGCCGGCAGCATGATCCGCTCCAATCAGATAACGGCCGATCGCCGTCCCGCCCTTCTTCCCATGATACGTTCGGCCGACGTACGGATGCTAATAAACCAAGAAAAAATGAACATCGAAATAGGCATGTTTATGCTCAACTTCAATTTCCAATGTGACAGAGTCTTACTAACTAGCGGCTTTCTTTTCTATGTTACCTCGTTACCGGTTCTACCTTGATATCCGTGAGCATGCGGATGTCTTCCGTTAACTGTTGTGACCCCTTCAAAATAGTGATAATGGCCACCTCCGGGAATGGGAATTGCTTCGCCAGTTGTGCCGCGGATAAAGTGCGTATGGCCGTCGTTAAACGTTGTTTCAGCTTGATACTCGTGTACATGCGGAACACCTGAAGGGGCTGGTGCAGTAACCCCAGCATATTCATGGGAGTGCCCGACATCAAATGAAGTGACGCCGGCAAAAGAGTGGACGTGAACGGGCCTGCCGTCCCAAGACGTAATGTACAACTTGTGAGAGTGTTGACCGTTGGGATCGTCGGAATCAAAGATGAAACCCTTAATTGGAATATCCATAAGCATCTCCTTCATTTTATTCTGGAGTAGACTATGTTAAATATTCCTGTCCTTGACACGGATGGATACCCAGACGTATATGCCTAACTGTGTACTATTCCAAACGTACGGACAACCATTGAAAAATATGTTGAAGCACTTCGCGGTTATGTAGAAACTGATGTTTTCCATCAGCGTATACGGTCAATTTTTTATCATGGGAGACGATATTTCCGATAAATCGCTCAATCAGATCCGGACTTACTAACGGATCATAACGATCATAAAAGCACAATGTCGGAGTTTGAAAAGGATTGATTTCCGATAGAGCTCTTGTTCCGTTATGTATCAGTTCACTTACCCAACGAGGAGTATACTTTATCGTGGCCAAAGGATCGTTCAGCAGATCCGCAGTCCTATATGGCGACTTCGACTGAAACCATTTGAACTTTCTCAAAGATTCATTCCACTTGACAAGTTCAAGCGGCAAAGCGGGTGTTACAAAGGAAACAAGACCGATCATTTTTCTGATGAGTTTAGGGATTCCAGGGGCAATATCCAAGGCAGGCGAAGTCAAGATGATTCCATGAATCTTTTTGCAAAATTGTTGAGCATAGCGGATTGCAATAAGCCCCCCGAAACTGTGGCCCATGAGAAAAACGGGTAATTCCGGATTCCGCGCATGCAAATGAACGACCAATTGGTCCAAGTCGTCCAGATAATCCTGGAATCGGCGAATATGCCCCCGCGGCCCGATCGAATTTCCAAATCCGCGCACATCAGGGGCAATAAAAGCAATCTGTCGTTGCAAACACTCCATTCCAAGATGGGAGTATTGCCCCGAATGCTCTCCCGCGCCATGGATGAACATCATGAATGCCTTAGGGCATTCAGGGAGCCAATACCGGATATACAATTTCACTTTTTTGCTCGTCGAAAAATATTCGTCCGTAATCATGATTCTGTCTCTCCAAATGGATGTTTCGGTTTCGCAGGTCTCACAACGCTAACCCTTTAAAAGTTGAAGCAGAAAAGGCTTTAAATCGACGATCCGCAAGGATTCCGGTTTACGGTCGGTTCCGGCAACAATAAGCGGGACGAGTGACTCCACTTGACTGATGCCGCCGTGGCCCGCGCCTCCTTCATGCGTCGGCGAGCTGCCGTACTTCAGTTCATATCCGGGCTTGGCGGTGACCACCATAAATTCGCCTTGATGCGAATTCAAGGCTGCGGACAATCGCCGCAAAACATCGGGATATCGGCCATAGTCCAATGTGCGCTTTCGGAGATCGATCCGCAAATCCAACACTTCCGGGTCTTTGGCCAATGTCCATGATTGGTTGTAGGGATCGACCCATCCTCCTTGGGATTGGTAGGCGAATTCGTTGGACGATCCCGCTCGAACGGCGCGAATCCATCCCTTGTCTTTCCAAGCCAGGATATCGATTCGCGGATCGGCCTTCAAGGCTTTGACGATCGGTTCAAACGACAATCGGGGAGTTAGCTTATATAGATAAGCCATCCGGTCGTTTGCCGCAACAATGATCTCCGTTTGATCCGTAACGGCGGCTCCCGGCCGTAAGAGGTTATACCCCTTTAAGGATTCGCCCAAGTCGATCACCGGTTGCTGTTTTTCCGGCAGGATATGCGCCATTCCGTTATCCCCTGCAATCAGGATCACGGCTTTTTTCAAAGCCTCCTCCCGCGAACCAAACGCCTGCAGCAAAGACTGCAGTTGCCGATCCGTGCGGATCACGCCCTCCAAATCCGAAGGCCCTTTTTTGTGGATTCGGCTGTCCAAATCGGGAAAATAGACAAACAGAAAATCGGGGAGTTTGTTATGTTGAATGAGGTGCTTTACCACTTCAAGGGAGTATTCGTTGTTGAAGCCAAACCGGTCGTTTAGGTTGTCCGGCAAGTCCTTTACGCCTTCCAACGGGTTCGAGAGAGCGCCATACGCCAATAAATCGGGTCCTTTCACTTTGAGTTCCTCGGGCAATGCGGTAGACATGCGAGCCCAAAGCGGAAACGTCAGCAGGTGATCCGAGTTTCCCCGGTAAATCAGACCGTTGACGGAACCCGATTTCAGCCCCTTATGGGCCAGTTCTTCGTAAAGGGTGGGAATGTGCGGATTCAAGTGGTTTCCGTTCAAGCGGATCAACGCGTCGCCCAGAAAGCGGTTGATTCCGTTTCGGCTTATTTCCAGAGGCCCGCTGCCGTAGTTCACGATTTTTTTCTCTTTCGCGGAATACCAGACCAGTCCCGGTACGCGATGCGCATCCGGATACGTTCCGGTCAGCAGGGTGCTGTCAATCGACACGGACATGGTCGGAAAAGAGGTGACGACATCCTTATAGTATTGACCGCGTTCGACGAGGAACCGAAAAGCGGGAAGCTTATTTTCCCCGATCCCCTTGTCGATCGATTGGCTCATCAGCGAATCGACGCAAATCAAGATGATTTTTTTGGCATCCGGTTTTTTGGATTGGATTCGAAGAAGGTCGCGTTCTTTTGGCGTTGCTTGATTCCTCATGCATCCCGAGAGCAGCGCCAAAACAATCGCGCCGGTTAAAACGAGCCTTCGCATTTTTCGCATCTTTGCCATTTTGCACCTGCCAGTCTCTTCTGCCGGTTTTGGAACCAGGTCCATTTTTTGCATCGGCCATCCAAATTATTCGGCTCGTCCGGCCGGAATATCGGAAACCGCATAAATCTCGGCATTCTTGGAATTCTACATCTCTAAAGGAAAAACGAAACGCAGGAGGTCATTATGAAGCACCGTTGTCTGATCGCAGGCCTGTTGGCCGTATGCGTGAGCGCAGGCTGCACCCAAACGAACGTGCAAAAAGCCAAGCAATCGGATATTGTTACCGCTGAAGCATAACGTCCAATTGCTGATGGGATTGCCTGTCCGGAAGTTGCTGAATATAATGACCGTATCACAGAAAAGGAAAAGGATGCTTCCCTTTTATGTGGGCCTGCAGCAACAGGCTCACGGGATGCATCCCCTACCCAACATGATCATTGTAACAGAGTATGAGCTGGTTGAGAAGACTCCCGGCGTTTTCAGTTCGATGTGCAGAGTTGGTCCCCTCACCTTGTTGTGGAGAAGCGCTTAGTGTGATCGGCAGTCGGCGGCGGAAACTAGTGAGCG
>NZ_KB899812.1:0-98873 GCF_000378425.1 Cohnella laeviribosi DSM 21336
CTCCCCAGATAAGAACGTCATCTGTCTGCCCGCGACCACCCAAGTCTACAGGACTAGCCCTTGGCGGCTTTGGATTTCGTTGTGTTTTGGCAACTCATCCGACTAACCCTGCCTCCAATTGGGTTCGTGTACCTTGGCCCGTGCATTTGCCTCCGGCTTCCTTCAGATTCCGCCTCACGACGGACACCCTTGCCCTTGGCTACGGTAGGCGCTCGCCAGCCCCCGCTCGGGACTTTCACCCTAAAGATGACGTCCATGCTGGGCGTACAAACAAACCCGCCCCGGGAAATCCCATTTCCCCGAAGGCGGGTTATGAACGGACGATTCGGTTAGCGGCGTTCCTGCGGGCCGCCGACGAAGGCGGTTTCGGTCGTGTCCAGACCGTATGCGGTATGGAGCGCGCGCACCACGTCGTTAAGCGCATCCGCGGCAATCACGCACGAGCATTTGATTTCCGACGTGCTTACCATCTTGATGCTGACGCCAAGGCCGGCGATGACCTCGAACATTTTGGCGGCTACGCCGGGGTTGGATACCATGCCTGCGCCCACGATGGACACTTTGACAAGCCCGTCCTCGTAAGCCGCTTCGCGGTAGGGCACCTTGCTGCGGACGTTCTCGATGACGGCCATTGCCCGCGCGCGGTCGGCGGTCGAAACCGAAAAGGCAAAGTCGGCCTTGCCGTCCTGCACGCCGCTTTGAACAATGATGTCCACGTCGATGCCCTCGGACGCAAGCGCCCCGAATACGTTGGCCAGCACGCCGGGGACGTCTTCCACTCCCATAATGCTGACCCGCGTAATGTTTTTGTCAAATGCGATGCCGCTCACGACGACTCCTTGCTCCATTGCCGCTTCCTCCTTCACCAACGTGCCTTCATTCTGCGTAAAGCTGGACCTGACGACCAGGTTCACCTTGTAGTGCTTCGCGTATTCCACGGCGCGGGGGTGAAGCACCGCAGCCCCCAGATGCGCCAATTCCAGCATCTCGTCGTACGAAATCGCGTCGAGCTTACGGGCGCACTTGACGACGCGCGGATCGGTCGAGTATACGCCGTCCACGTCGGTATAAATTTCGCACACGTCCGCCTTCAATGCGGCCGCAAGCGCAACGGCGGTCGTATCGGACCCGCCGCGGCCAAGCGTCGTAATTTCCCCGTCCTCGGTCAAGCCCTGGAACCCGGCGACGATGGCGATTTCGCCTTGGTCCAGCGCTTCGTGAATACGGTCCGGCTTGATGTCCAGAATCCGGGCCTTGCCGTGGACGGCTTCCGTCACGAAGCCGGCTTGCCAGCCCGTAAAGGATTTGGCCGAATGTCCGAGTTTATGAATAGCCATCGCCAGCAGCGCAACGGAAATTTGCTCGCCGGTTGTCAGCAGCATATCCATCTCGCGCGCGGGAGGCGAATCGTTCAATTCCTTCGATTTGTCAATCAAATCGTCCGTCGTGTCCCCCATGGCGGAAACGACGGCGACAACGCGATGGCCCTGCAGCTTTTTGTCCACGATCCGCTGCGCCACGCGCTGCATTCTCTCCGTCGTTCCGACGGAGCTGCCGCCGAATTTCATTACGATTAACGACAACGCGCCTCCACTCCTCACCAAATCATCAGTTGCATACAGCATTATATTATAGCATAAGATCAAATGCCCATAAATGAAAACATCCTTGCTCCGCCGCACCGTGTGCAAAGGAGCAAGGATGAAATCCGGGAATGTTACGCCCGGGAGATGTATTTGCCTTCGCGGGTATCGATCAGCAGCACATCGCCTTCGTTGATGAAGAGAGGCACCTGAACGTTCAGCCCGGTTTCGAGCTTGGCGTTCTTCGTCGCGCCGGTAGCGGTGTTGCCTTTGATGCCGGGTTCGGTTTCGACAACCTTAAGCTCCACGCTGTTCGGCAGCGTAATGCCGATCATTTCGCCTTGGTAGCTGGCGATATTGACGGTCATGTTCTCCTTCAGGAAATTGAGCTCCCATTCCAGCTGCTTCTTGTCGAGGGTGAATTGGTCGAACGTTTCGTTGTCCATGAACGTATATTCGCTGCCCGAGTTGTACAGGTATTGGACGGCGCGGTTTTCGACATGCGCGCGGGCGACGGTTTCGCCTGCGCGGAACGTTTTTTCAATGATGTTGCCGTTGCGCAGATTTTTGAGTTTGGAGCGGACAAAAGCCGCGCCTTTGCCAGGCTTGACGTGCTGGAAGTCGAGAACGGTGCACAGCTCGCCATCCACTTCGATCGTCAGGCCGGTTTTGAAATCGTTAACCGAAATCACTGTAAAAATTCCCTCCTGTGGAAACGTAGTCCCCTTAGTCCAGAACGATAAGTTCCTTCGGGGAATGAGTAAGTATTTTAATCCCGGCGTCGGTCAACACGATATCGTCTTCGATTCGCACGCCCCCGAAGCCCGGCAAATAAATGCCGGGTTCGACGGTAACGACCATACCAGGGGTTAAAACCGTATCGTCCGTCCGGGACAGGCGCGGAGCCTCATGGATCTCCATGCCGAGCCCGTGGCCCGTTCCGTGGCCGAAATGATCACCATAACCATACCGCGTGATGATATCTCTCGTCAAGGCGTCCCCTTCCTTTCCGGTCAGGCCCGGACGGAGATGCTCAAGCGCGTAAAGCTGGGCTTCGAGCACGATGTCGTAAATTTCCTTGTGCTTGGGGGAAGGACGTCCAACCACAACGGTGCGCGTAATGTCGGAGCAGTACCCTTTGTAGTAAGCCCCGAAATCCAAGGTGACGAATTCGCCGCTGCCGATTTTGCGCTCGCCGGCCACTCCGTGCGGCAAAGCCGAGCGTTCTCCGGAAGCGACAATCGTATCGAAAGATGAGGAGGTCGCTCCCTCTTTGCGCATAAAATATTCGAGCTCCAGCGCGATGGACGCCTCCGTCACGCCCGGCTTGATAAACGGCAGAATGTGCGCGAACGCCCGGTCGGCAAGGTCGGCCGCCTCCTGCATGACGGCGATCTCCTGCTCGTCCTTGACGATCCGAAGCCGCTCCACGATCGCGCCGGCCGCGACCAATTCGACGGGCCGCAGCTTTTCTTTCATCGCCTCATATGCCGCAAAGGTGACATCCCGGTCTTCAAACAGCAGCCTGGATACGCCCCATTGGCGAAGCAGTTCCGCAACCGACTCGTTCACGTCCGGCCCGTGCTCCACGATCTCGAATCCGGCCGCCTGCTGTCCGGCTTGAATCCGGTAACGGAAATCGGTCAGCAGCACCGCCTTGTCTTCCGTAACGAGCACGGCGCCGGAAGTGCCCGTAAACCCGCTTAGATACCGGCGGTTTACGGCGTTCGTCACCAGCAGCGCCTGTTCGTTTCGCTCCTTGAGCAAGGAGCGAAGTTTGGCAACCCGCGAATTCGGCATTCCAATTCCCCCTGTCATCCGTTTAATGGGCGATCCCCAAATGCCGGCAGAGCGCGAGCAGTCCGAGCTCGTAGCCGTATGCCCCGAATCCGGCAATCTGCCCGATCGCCACCGGGGCCGTCACCGACACGTGCCGGAACGCTTCCCGCTTATGAATGTTCGACAAATGCACCTCCACAACCGGGAGACCGACCGCGGCCAATCCGTCTCGCAGCGCGTAGCTCGTATGCGTTAGAGCGCCCGGATTGATCAGGATGCCGTCGTGCTTGCCGTAAGCGGCATGGATTTCATCCAACAGCGCGCCCTCGTGGTTCGATTGGAAAAATTGCAGATGGACGCCAAGCCGCCCGGCCAGCGAACGAAGCGACGCTTCGATCTCCTGAAGCGTTTCCGAACCGTATACGCCGGGCTCGCGAATTCCGAGCATGTTGAGATTGGGGCCGTTCAAAACCAAAATGCTGGGCATATCCGTTCTCCTCCGACTCCTAAAAACTCCGGTCGGCCGATCAATCCCGGTCGGCGCCGGCCCAAATTCACTCGCTTATTTTACCATAAGCGGAGGAGAAACGGCCAGCCGTTTATGAAACGGCCGGCTTGGCGCCGGAACCGTTTTGTCCGGAACGGTCCGGCTCCCGGGCATAATCGTCGTGGTATTCGAACGCAATGCTGTAGCCGATGAACAGCCCCCACATCACATAGAGGCAAAGCTCGGTAATCAGGCTTTTCCAGCCGATGGACCACGCCGGTAGAACCGCTCCGCTCGGCGGGCCGACGACCAAAAAAATCAGGGCCCACCATGCCGCCCCGAAAAACAGGCCCGGCAACGGTCCCTTCAGCTTGCCCAGAAGCGCCCAGTAGACGAAACCTGCCGCAACCGACATCAAAATGAACAGCAGCAGACCGATAAAATGCCAGAACCCGCTGCCCAGTTCGGCCCTGCGAATCCAAGGATCGGCCAGAAACGCCTGCGGCACGTCGGTGAACTTGAGCCCGACCGCAAACCAGCGGACAAGCCCCCAGATGATGCCGGCGAAAAGTCCGATCCAGAGCGAATAAGCCGCCGGATGCATCGAGCGGTACGGCTGAGCGGATTGGCCTTCCGCCTGCCGGTCCGGATTGCCGTTTCCGTTGCGCTTTTGCGCCTGTTGCGAATCGTTGGCCATTTTTCTTGCCTCCTGAACGTTTTCCCATAGTATGGTCACGGGAAGGGCATTGTAACCGGCGCGACGGCGGCATACGTTGCCTGTGGCATTGATGCGGGTTATCCTGTAAAATAAAATAGCGGTTATTTGTACTTATCGATCATTCAAAGAAGGTGAATGGCTTGGCAAAGCAGCCCTTTACGGCATACGGGGGACAGGCTGTTATCGAAGGCGTCATGTTTGCAGGCAGAAACGTGAACGTAACGGCCGTCCGGCGCAAAAATCAGGAAATCGCTTTTTACGAAGTACCGAGAGGATCTACGCCGAATATCGTAAAGTGGCTCAAAAAAATTCCGTTTGTCCGCGGGGTTGTCGGCCTTATCGAATCCGCCGCCAAAGGCTCCCAGCATTTGAACTTTTCCGCCGAGGCTTATGCGGAAGACGAAGCGTCGCCCGAGGAAGCCGCCAAGGGAAAGGAAAAATGGAGCCTTTCGATGATTTTGGGCGTCGCCGTCGTCGGCGTGCTTTCGTTTGTCTTCGGCAAGCTTATTTTCACCTCGGTGCCGGCGTTTCTGGAAAGCCTGCTGTTCGAATGGGCTTTCGACAATAAGGTGCTGCACAACCTTCTCGAGGGCGTCATCAAGATCGCGCTTCTGCTCTTTTATTTGTGGATGATCGCCAAGACGCCGCTCATCAAGCGCCTGTTCCAATATCACGGCGCCGAGCACAAGGTGATCAGCGCCTATGAAGCCGGACTCGAGCTGACCATAGAAAACGTGCAAAAACAAAGCCGTCTCCATTACCGGTGCGGCAGCAGCTTTATTATTTTTACCGTCATCGTCGGCGTCGTCATTTATTCCTTCCCGATTTTCAATTGGGATACGATCTGGGAACGCATCTGGATCCGCATCGTCCTGCTTCCGGTCGTGCTCGGCGTTTCTTACGAGGTGCTGAAAGTGACCAACGCGCTGCGGAACGTGCCGGTTCTGCGTTACCTCGGCTACCCCGGCCTGTGGCTTCAACTGCTCACGACCAAAGAGCCGACCGACGATCAGGTCGCGGTTTCCATCGCTTCTTTCAACCGTATGAGAGAGTTGGAACGCCAATATAATCCTGTATAAAAGGTGCGCGCATGCACGGTGCGGCGACACCCGGCCAAGATACCAAAATACGAGGAGTGATCGCATGCGCAGACTTTACCGTCCATGGCATTACCTGATTCTGGTCCTGCTTGTCATCGGGCTTATGGATTCCATCTTGAACGGAATCAGCACCGGCAGGCTGCTCATTCCGCTCGTTCTGGTCGCCGTCGTGTTTCTGCTCTACAAGTTCCCGCCGAATCGCTGGAGATCCAAATCTTCCGAAGCGGCGCGCTTCCGTGAAGCCGCTATCAAAAGCCAGCGGCGCCATCCGCCCCGCCAGACGGGCAAGTCCAAGCGCAAGTCGTTTCCGTTCAAGGTCATCGAAGGCAGCAAAAACCGCGATGACGAACCGAGACCTCCTTATCACTGAAACAGACGAAAGCCCCGGCTTCACTGAGCTGAGCCGGGGCTTTCGTCTGCTTAATTATTGCCCGAGAAGTTCACCTGCGGTCCGTTCGGCTTGCGGTTCACCGTGCCGGTCTTATGGTCCCAGTGCCTGAAGAACTGCTGTCCCGCCGTCAGTCCGGACAAATAGAGCTTTTCGCTGTCTTCGGCCGAAAGGTGGAAATCGGTCGTTCTTACGCCCATCGCCGGAATCTTGATCGTCCTTATCCGGTTGTGCTTTTCGATATAGCGCTCGTCATGCGCGCCCAGCATCGTTTCGAACATGGCTTGAAGCATCGAGAGGGGGCCTCCGATCTTTCTCGGCCTGGCTTCGGTCCGCCCGACAAGTTGAAAGCCGATGACCGGCACGCTGGACGTCCCTTCCGGCTCCCGGTCAAACAGCCACAGGGGAAAATTGCTGAGCAGCCCGCCGTCGACGACGTAAACGTTGCGGACAAACACCCGTCTTTTTTTGCGCTTGCCGCCGGATGCGTCGGACAGACGCTGCGGAATCGCAACCGGATCGAAAAAAAAGGGGATGCTCGTGCTCATGCGAACCGCGCGGGCCACCCCGAAACGGTCGGGGGCGATTCCGTAGGAGGCAATATCGTCAGGCAGCACCATCAGTTTGCCGTTCGTAATATCGGAAGCGATAATTCTGAGCTTGCCTTTCTCCAGATCGCCGAACGTCGCGACGCCCTTCAACCGGAGCAGGCGGTCGATCCATTCTTCCAGCGCGTCCCCCGAATACAGCCCTTTCTTGAGCATCAGACGCGCCGCCGGACCGAACGGCTTCAGGTTGAAAATCGGCGACCGCTTCATAAAGGAGGAAAACGGTGCCGATTCGATCAGCAGCTTGATCTCCGGCGCCGTATATCCGGTAGCCAACAGCGAAGCGATAATGCTGCCCGAGGATGTTCCCGCGACATGGTGAAAGCGGATGCCGTTCAGTTCCGCCGCACGCACGGCTCCCACGAGCGAGATCCCTTTCACGCCTCCCCCTTCGAAAACGCCGTTGACCTTCATCCGTTTCCCCCCATCGCATGCTTTCGATGAACAGCTTATGCGGGGATGGGCGCAAAAGAACTGCCCGTTTTCTGCGGTCGCGGCGTTTTGCGTCAAAAGGAGGCCGACCGCCGGGCAATCGCGGCGCAAAGCAAAAGCGCGCCAATATGGCGCGCTTTTGCCTACTCGTTATCCAGTTCCTCGCGAATGCGCCTTAATTCGGCAATGCGCATTTCGTCACGGCGAAAATATTCGACCAGCGTCTCTATGCAAGTAATCGAATCCCAGCTTAAATGGTGTTCGATCCCTTCGACATCCCGGTAAATATTCTCCTCCTGCACTCCGATCGTCTGTAGGAACGACTCCAGAAGATGATGGCGATCTACCAGCCGCTTGCCTATCTTTTTGCCCTTGCTCGTCAGGACGAGGCCGCGATACTTTTCGTAAATCAGGTAGTTGTCCTTGTCCAGCTTCTGGATCATCTTCGTCACCGATGAAGGATGCACGTCCAATCCTTCGGCAATGTCCGAAACCCGCGCGTATCCTTTCTCGTCGATCAACCGGTAGATGCGCTCCAGATAATCCTCCATGCTTGGGGTCGGCACCGCGTTATCCCCTTTCCCGACGTTTTGCTCTTAAGTATCATACAACGGAGCGGGGGCCAGGGGCAAGCTTTAACGGAAAGAATACCGCATGCGGCGTATCGAAGTCCGCCGGCCGATGCACACTTTGAATACGCAGACAGGAGGCGATCGTTCATGGACACGGACATCAAGGCTTCTTCCCCCCGAGCCGTTCGGGAAACAGCGCTTTTCGTGCCGGAGCTTGTCTATTTCGAGCCTGCGGCGCTCGATTATCCGAAAGGACTGCGGATTCTGAACTGGGTTCGGGAGCGGGGCCTGCCGTACCGGATGACCTCCTCCCACAATCGGATCACCGGCCTGCCCGGCGAAACGGAGCTGGAGCAGTACAAAATCGCAAAGCGCACGCTTGTCGTCGGCGTAAGAAAAACGCTGAAATTCGATACGTCCAAGCCATCGGCGGAATACGCGCTCCCGCTGTCCACCGGCTGCATGGGCCACTGCCATTATTGTTACCTGCAAACGACGCTGGGCGCCAAGCCCTATGTCCGGGTATACGTCAACATCGAGGAGATTTTGGAGGCGGCCCGGCGTTATATCGAAGAACGCAAACCCGACATCACGCGGTTTGAAGCGGCTTGCACATCCGATCCGGTCGGTCTGGAGCACCTGACCGGATCGCTGGGCGACGCCATCGCCTTTATGGCGGACCAGCCGCTTGGCCGGTTGCGCTTCGTCACCAAGTACCATCACGTAGATCCGCTGCTCGGCCTCAGGCACAACGGGCACACGCGAATCCGCTTCAGCGTCAATGCGGAATATGTCATCCGGCATTTCGAACCGGCGACCTCCCGGTTCGAGGAGCGGATCAAGGCCGCCGGCCGCATCGCCCGTGCCGGTTATCCGCTCGGGTTCATCATCGCCCCGATTATTTGGCATGACGGCTGGCAGCAAGGCTATGCGGAGCTGCTGGAACGGCTCGCGGCCGAGCTTCCGCCCGAGGCGGAAGAGCATCTGACATTCGAACTCATTCAGCACCGTTTTACCAAAACGGCCAAAGCCACGATCGAGAAACGGTATCCGAAGACGAAGCTGGAAATGGACGAAGCGGTCCGGAAAAAGAAATGGGGCCGTTGGGGGCAGCACAAATATGTGTATCCCGACGAAAAGGCGGAAGCGCTGCGCGAATTCATCACCGAGCGGATCTTCGCCGCGTTTCCGTCAGCCAGGATCGAATATTTTACGTAACGCGATCAAAACTTCAGCCATTCCGGCGTAATGCTGTTCAGCCAGATCGTAATATACGTCATCCGGTCGGTAAAGAGCAGCACGCCCATCACGATCATCAGCGCGCCGCCGATTTTCATCAGCCGTGCGGAATAGCGCAAAATCCACTTGGTCGAACCGATGAAAAAGGCCAGCACAAAAAACGGCACCCCGAAGCCGAGCGAGTAGGCCGCCGTCATCTGCAGCCACGTTCCCGGCTGGCTGCCGGCCAGAAGCAAAATCGACGACAGGATCGGACCGACGCATGGCGACCATCCGGCCGAAAAGCCGATGCCGAAAATAAACGAGCCCACATAACCCGCCGGCCGCCAGCTTACATCCAGCTTCCGTTCCTTGAGCAGCAGCTGCGGCTGAAAAATGCCCATCAGGAACAAACCCATCAGAATGATCAGGATGGCGGAAATTTGCCGGATCAGATCCTGATATTCGCGAAAGGCGGCGGCAAACGCATTGGCCGTATAGCTTAACGTGAAGAAAACGAGCGAGAAGCCCAGAATAAAAAAGAACGTATGCGCCATCGTTTTCATCCGGACTTCCCGGCTCGAGTCCGTTTTCAACTGCGTCACGGAAATGCCGGTAATGTACGACAGGTACGAAGGATAGAGCGGCAGACAGCACGGAGATATAAACGAAGCGAGTCCCCCCATGAACGCAATCCCGATATTCAGTTCATTCAAGCCGATCTCTCCTTTCCCCTGGGGCTTGCGCTACACCCTGATTTTACGCGCGGCCAGCGACAGGAGCAGCGCCGCGATCATCACAAGCACGATGGTCCCGCCGGGCGCCTGGCTCCATATTCCCGCGATCCACAAACCGGCGATGACGGAAACCTCCCCGACGATGACAACGAGCGCAATCGCTTGGCGGAAGCTCTTGGCCAAAGCCAGGCTGCAGGCGGCCGGAATCGTCAGCAAGGCCGAAACGAGCAGCGCCCCGACGATCTTGATGGAGACGCTGATGACAAGAGCGGCAAGGACGCTGATCAGAACGTTGAAATAGCGAACGGGAAGCCCGCTGACCGCAGCCGCTTCTTCCTCGAAAGTCAGCAGGAACAGTTCCTTCTTGAGCAGCAGGGCCGCGGCCAGAACAACCGCCGTCACGGCGGCGATGACGATGAGATCGGTTCCGTCGAGCGTATAGATGCTCCCGAACAGGTACGAGCTGACGTTCATGTTGTAGCCTCTGCCGACGGTGAACAGAATCGAGGCGAGCGCGATGCCCCCCGACATGATGATGGCGATGGACAGCTCCGCGAACGTCCGGTAGGTCCTGCGTAGCGCTTCGATCGCAAACGAGGCGGCAATTGCGAACGCAAGCCCGACCGCGACCGGATAGACGTTGATGAGAAAGCCGAGCGCCACCCCGGCAATGCTGACGTGCGAGAGCGTATCCCCGATCATCGCCAGCCTTCTTAATACGAGAAACAACCCCATAAGCGGGGCCGTCACCGCGATGAGCGCGCCGCCGATCAGCGCGCGCTGGAAAAATTCCGCCGTCAAAAGTTCCAAGCCTCATGTACCTTCCTTCCGCAAGGTGTGCAGCAGATCCGTCTCCACGCAGTCCTCGAGATCGTGCGAATGCCGGACGTAAAAGGACAGCTTCCCGGAAACTTGCTTCGGCTCCTGTCCCAAATACGAACGGACCATCTCCATATCGTGGGATACCATCAGAAACGTCATGTTATGGCGTTGGTGCATGTGCCGGAGCAAATGAAAAAAGTTTTGCTGGGTCTCGGCGTCGATGCCCACCATCGGTTCGTCCAGGATCAGCAGCTTCGGATTGTTGATGAGCGCCCGCGCCAGAAAGACGCGCTGCTGCTGTCCCCCCGACAGAGCGCCGATGCGCTTGTCCGCCAGCTCGCCGATGTGCAGCGTGTCCATGGCGTCCTCGGCCCGCAGCGCGTCCGCCTTGGACAGGCGCTTCAGCAGCTTGCCCCGGCCGTACAGCCCGGACAGCACCACCTCCCGCACCGTCGCGGGAAACAGCGGGTTGAATTGTTTGCGCTGCGGCACATAGCCGATCAGATGCCAATCCTTGAACGACTTGGCGGGCGTTCCGAACAGGCGGATTTGGCCGCGGTCGGGCTTCAGCAGGCCGACGATCATTCGCAGCAGCGTCGTCTTGCCCGCGCCGTTCGCCCCGATCAGGCCGACAAAATCGCGTTCGCGCGCCGTAAAGGAGAGATTCTCGATCACCTGCTGCGATCCGAACGCGTACGAAACCTGTTCGAGCGCCACGATCTCCCGGTGGCAGGAATCCGCCCGGGCCGGTATGCCGGACATAAGAACCCCCTCCTATTGCAGTGCCTTCCGCAAATTTTGCAAATTGCGTTCCATCAGCGACAAATAATCTTCGCCGGCCTTCTCCTGCTCGGGAGTCAAGCCCTCAAGCGGATTGAGCACCATCGTTTCGGCCCCGGTTTCCTTGGCAAGCGTCTCCGCGAGCCGGTCGCTCACCAGCTCCTCAAAGAAGATGACCTTGACATCATGCTCTTTGACGAATTTGGAAATGTCGAGCAGGTCCTGCGCGCTCGGCTCGGCTTCCGGGGACAGGCCCATAATGGCAATCTGATTCAAACGATAATCGCGGGCCAGGTAGCCGAACGCCTCATGCGATACGACGATATCCCGTTTGGTCAAATTCGCCAGCCCCGTTTCGTACTTCCGGTCCAGCTCTTCCAGCCTGTCCGCCAGGGAAGCGTAATGCTCGTCATAGGCCGCCCGGTTCGCCGGATCGGCCTCGACAAACGCCGCATGAATATTGCGCGCCATCACGATCGCGGACTTCGGACTTACCCATGTATGGGGATCGACGTCCAAACCGTCGTGGGCGTGGCCGTGATCGCCGCCGCCATGGTCGTCCGAGTGCCCTGCAATCAGCTCGATGCCCTTGCTGGCTTCCACCGTCTTCAGCGTTTTTCCGGAGCCCGCGCCTTTGAGAAAATCGTCCGCCCAGCCTTCCAATCCGGCGCCGTTATAGAGAAACAACTGCGCCTTCGAAGCGGTGACCAGGTCTTTGCTTTTCGGCGTCCATTCGTGCGGCTCCACCCCCGCGGGGATCAGATTTACGACGTGGGCCTTTGTGCCGCCGATTTCCTTGGCCAAATAATAAAGAGGGTAAAACGTCGTCACGACGTTCAATTTGCCCTCCGCCAGCGATTGCTTGCCGCTGCCGCAGCCGGCCAAGGCAAGCGCCAGAGCCGTCAGCAGCAGCGGGTATATCCGTTTTCTCATGCCCGAACTTCTCCAGTCTGTCGATTCTTGTTCCGTCAAGGCGTCCGTTACTTGACGACGGCCCCGTTCGGCATGCCGTCCGGAACGGTAACCAGCTCGAGACGGTCGCCTTCCGAGGCGGCGAGAATCATGCCGTGCGACCATTCTCCCCGCAGCTTGACCGCCTTCAGGTTGGTCACGCAGACCACCTTCCGCCCGACAAGCTCCTCCGGCTTGTAGTGCTTGGCAATGCCGGAGACGACCTGACGCGTCTCAAAGCCCAGATCGAGCTGCAGCTTGAGCAGCTTGTCGGCCTTCGGCACCGGTTCGCAGGCCAAAACCTGCGCCACCCGCAGCTCGATTTTGGCAAAATCGTCGATCGAAATTTCATCCTTGCGGATTACCGCCGCCCCGGAAGCTTGCGGCGCATCCGCGGCCTTCGACTCTCCCGCTTCGGAACGGGCCCCGGCGGCGGCGGAACCTTGCAGTCCGCCTTTATTCGCTTCCGCGATCCAGGCGATTTCCTCTTCCATATCAAGCCTCGGGAACAGCGGCTCGCCTTTGGCGATGCGCGTACCGGCCGGGATGCGCCTGAACGTGCGCAGACTGTCCCACGAAGTGGCGTCGCCCTCGGCCAGGCCGAGCTGCGCCCACATTTTGCGCGGCGTATGGGTAAGGAACGGCTGCAAGAGAATGGAGACGATTCTCAGGCTTTCCGCCAGATGCCCCATCACCGATGCGAGCTGGGGCCGCTGCGCCTCGTCCTTCGCGAGCGCCCACGGCTGCGTTTCGTCGATATATTTGTTCGTCCGTCCGATGAGCCCCCAGATGGCCGTAAGCGCAACGGAAAACTCCATGTTGTCCATCGCCTCTTCGACCTTGCTCACCGTCTCGGCCGCCGTCCGCTCCAGCTCGCCGTCAAACGCCGTCGCCCCGCTCTCGTAGTCCGGCACGACTCCGCCGAAATATTTCTCGATCATGGCTACCGTGCGGTTGAGCAGGTTGCCCAGGTCGTTCGCCAGATCGTAATTGATCCGCTCGATGAAGTTGTCCGGCGTAAACGTGCCGTCCGCGCCGAACGGGACTTCGCGCAGCAAGTAATAGCGAAGCGCGTCGAGGCCGTAGCGGTCGATCAGCGTCACCGGATCGACGACGTTGCCCTTGGATTTGGACATTTTGCCGTCCTTCATCAGCAGCCAGCCGTGCGCGAACACTTTTTTCGGCAGCGGCAGGCCGAGCGCCATCAGCATGATCGGCCAGTAAATCGTATGGAACCGCACGATCTCCTTCCCGACCAGATGGACGTCCGCCGGCCAGAATTTCCGGTACAGCTCGTCTTGGTCCGTGCCGTAGCCCAAAGCCGTGATATAGTTGGACAAGGCGTCGATCCAGACGTAAATGACATGCTTCGGATCGCCGGGAACCGGGATGCCCCAGTCGAACGTCGTCCGCGAAACCGCCAAGTCTTCCAGCCCCGGCTTGATGAAGTTGTTGATCATTTCGTTGCGGCGCGACTCCGGCTGGATAAAGTCCGGATTTTCTTCATAGAAGGCCAGCAGGCGGTCGACATACTTGCTCATCCGGAAGAAATAGCACTCTTCCTTGACCAGCTCAACCGGGTGTCCGCTGTCCGGGCTTTTGGCCGCGACGATTTCGCCCCGCTCGTTCCGTTCGATGTCCACCAGCTGCGATTCCGTATAATACGTCTCGTCCGGAATGCTGTACCAGCCCTCGTATTCGCCCTTGTAGATGTCCCCCTGTCGAAGCAGCCGGTCGAAGATGTCCTGAACGACCTTCTTGTGCCGGGGCTCCGTCGTGCGGATAAAGTCGTCGTTGGAGATTTCCAGCTTGCGCCACAACTCTTTAATGCCCGCGACGATTTCGTCGACGAACTGCTGGGGCGTCTTGCCGGCTTCGGCCGCCTTCCGCTGGATCTTCTGGCCGTGCTCGTCGGTCCCGGTCAAATACCGCACCTCGTAGCCGCGCAGCCGCTTGTACCGGGCCATCGCATCGCCGGCGACGGTCGTGTAGGCGTGGCCGATATGCAGCTTGTCGCTCGGATAATAAATCGGAGTCGTAATGTAAAACGTCTTTTTCACTTCGGACATTCGGAATCAGCTCCTTTAACGGTTTTGTCCATACGGGCGTTCCGCCCTTTTCCCCAAAACGCAAAAAACCCCCGTCCTCATGGGACGGGAGCAGGCGCTCACGTGGTACCACCCAATTTCCCCCGGAATCCAACGCATCCAGGGCTCATTCCTGCCGAACGGCCGGCAATCCGATAACGCCGGAATGCGTCGCTCCCTTGCAACGGGCGGCTTGCTCCCGCTGCTCGAAAGCGATTCCTCCAGGACCATCTTCCGAAGGCGGCGCGCACCGGTTTCCAGCTCCCCCGGCTCTCTGTGGCAGCCCGCTTTTTCGTACTTATCCCTTCGACGGAAATATGCAATATTTGCTGTTGGCCTCAATATACCGGACCGGGCGGTTGAATGTCAAGCCGCGTGCCGGACAGGGCGCACGAATGCAGGAGACGCTCTATCGCAAGGGCGTGCGGGCTTTCTTCTTCGCCGGGCACTTCTTGGGAGGAACGGGATCGATGCCGCCCGGATGAAAGGGATGGCATTTGCATATCCGCCTGACGGCCAGCCACGTCCCTTTGACGGCCCCGTGCGTTTCCAGCGCTTCGAGCGCATAGGCGGAGCAGGTCGGATAAAACCGGCAGGTGGGCGGTTTCAGCGGCGAAATGAATTTGCGGTAAAACACGATCGGAGCCTGCATAGCCCGGCGTATCATTCGATCCCGACCTCTCTTGTCCGTAAATGAATTCCCGTCTGCTCTTATCTTGAAGGATTCGCATGCGCAAAGTCAATCCGCTCCGTTCGGCAGGAAAAAGAGGTATAAGCCCGGACGAATTGACAAACACTCCCGTACGTAACGGACAGTCTGACAAGGGAGTGATGAAACATGCCCAGACAGCACCGTAAACGGACCAAGCTCGCCCACGTCCTCAAGTTCGTCTTTTTGACGGCGGGAGCCGCCGCGATGGGCGTCGCGCTCGAATTGTTTCTGGTCCCGAATCAGATGATCGACGGCGGCATCACCGGCATTTCCATCATCCTTGCCAAGCTTACGGGACTGCCGCTCGGCATCTTCCTGTTTTTCATCAACCTGCCGTTTCTGCTGCTCGGCTTCAAGCAGATCGGCCGGACCTTCGCCTTTTCGACCTTGTACGGAATCGCCGTTCTGTCCGTCACGACTTCGCTGCTGCACCCGGTCCCCGCCTTCACCAGCGAGAAGCTGCTCGCCCTCTCCTTCGGCGGCGTTCTGCTCGGAGCGGGCGTCGGCCTCGTCCTGCGCTTCGGCGGCTCGCTCGACGGCACGGAAATCGTCGCGATTATCGTCTCGAAAAAAAGACGCCTGTCCGTCGGCCAAATCATCATGTTCATCAACCTGTTTATTTTCTTGGCGGCGGGATTCGTCTTCGGCTGGGATTCCGCCATGTATTCCGTGTTTACCTATTATCTGGCCACCAAAGTGATGGACATCGTGATCGAAGGGTTGAACGAATCCAAATCCGTCACCATTTTGTCGAGCGAGCACGAGGACATTTCCGACGCGATCAACGAACGGCTGGGCCGCGGAACGACGCTGATTTACGCCAAAGGCGGATACTCGAAAGAAGACACCTTGATGGTGTTCTGCGTCGTTACCCGTCTTGAGCTTGCCAAGCTGCGTTCGATCGTCCAGGAAATCGATCCCGGAGCGTTCATCGCCATCGAGCCGGTTTACGAGGTGCTGGGCGGCAACTTTCAAAAGAAAAGCATTCATTGACCCGAACCCGGCTCCAAACGGCAAGGAACCTGCCCGGTCGATCCGGGCAGGTTCCCCTTTCTGGCTATTATTCCATCGGGATAAAGAGCAAATTCATCGGCAAATAGGAACCGAGAGCGGTTATGAACGAGATTTCGACGATTTCGTCATACGGTCCCGTCCGGTACAGGACGGCCACTTCGTTCGGATTTTTCAGCATGCTGTTGTTGGCTACGATGACGTCGGTGCCGTTGATCTGGAAGGCGCCCGAATATTCGCCGCCGCGCCCGTTGGCCAAGATCAGCGTATTGGCCTTCACCTTGACGACCGTGTGGTACACGACCCCGTAGTTGCCCCAGTTGTTTTCATAAACGCCGTTCAGCATGTCGCGTCCGTCGAGCGACGGATCGTGGTTGTTGTCGCCAAACAGAATGCGCTGCGGCTCGGTTCCGAGCACCGTCGAGATTTGGAAATCGCGGTCGGCCCCCTGGAACGTGCCGCGGATATGCTTGGCGTCGCGCGTGATGATGCCGAGCGTCGGGAGCGCCTCCAGCGGATTGCGGTCCTGCTTGACGGCGAACAGCGTGAATTTGACCGTGGACGAGGCGCTCAGATCGGCGTAAGCCGAATAGGTCTGACCGGGCTTGAGCGGCATGCTGCCGAGCTCGGCCAGCACCAGCTTCGTCTCGCCGGGAGCGAGCGTCAGCGAAGAAGATTCGCCGAGCTTCGCGGAATCCAGATACCGGATGGCCGCCTGCTTGCCCGTCCAGGAACCGTAAACGTCCGGTCCCGCTTTGCCGAACGCTCCGGTATTGACCGTTACGGGATAGTCGTTTTCGTTGGTCGCGGCCAAATAGATGCTAAGCCGGTCCGGGCTTTTGTTCATATGGTAGAGGAACAGGCGGAAATCGCCGTTCATTTCGTCGCGGTACAAAATCCCTTCCCGGGTCAGCTCTTCCGGGCTGTTGGAGGCGATCAGCGAGCGGTCGGATACCGTGAACGTGTACGGCACCGTCGCCATTTTCAGCACGCTCGAACCGTCGATCGAATACTTGTCGCCCAGCGGCGTAAACCGCTGGTTGAATTGCTCCTCGGTATACATCACTTCGTCGGTAACGGTAATCGTCTTGACGTCCTGGGAGGTCAGCCCGTGCTGGTCCGTCACCCAGAGGGAGATCGTCTTTTCTCCCGGCGTGAAAAAGGCCGGCTTGTTGTTGTCCCAGACGGTTTCCGTAATCGCGTTCTCGTCGTCCGAGGACAGATCGATATATTTGATCGGCTCGCCGATTTTGTAAACCTGCTTATCCGTCTGGAAGGACGCGATCGGCGGCTGGTTCTCCGGACGGACGGTAATGGTGACCGAATACGGTGCGCTCCAATTGCCTTCGGCGTCCCGGACGGATCGGGTGATCGTGTAGACCCCCGGCTCCGTAAAGATCGTTTGGTTGCCTTCCCAATACTCTTCGACGATGTTTTGGGGATTGGCCGACTCGCTGATGTAGGTCACCGTCGTTTGATTGGCGTAAATGACATCGGGGGTTACCCGGAAGTTGGCCGTCGGCGCCGTGCTCCAGGACAGCGTAATCTGGCCTTTGGCCGCCGTCAGCGTCGAGCCGGTGGCGTTCGCCCACGCCCGAACGGGAATCATCGTCGAGCCGTTGCTCACATACGGCTTGCCGGCGGCGCTTTTGGACTCTCCGTTCATTTTGTACACGGTCGAACCCGCCTTGAAGCGGATTTCGGTATTCCCCAGCTTGGCAACCGATTCCTTCGCCGCCGCGTCGTAGCTGACCTTGTAGCCGTAACGCGCCGCCAACGCGCTGAAGGCCGCATACGTCACGCCCGCCTTGATCACCGTGGGCTGCGCGGCCGTATATGTAACTCCGTTATAGGATATGTTCGCTTTGCCCGTATAAAGAATGAGCGTATTGCCTCCGGCCTGTGGGCCCTCCGCTCCGGCAATTGATATGGAAGCCAGGAATAAGGACAAGGACATGAGCAAAACAAGCCATTTTTTCTTCATATTCCGCAAAATCTCCTTTTGTTCGATTCGATAAAGTAGGACGAAAGGTGCAGCGACGAAATGCGCGATTGCTGGCAACTGATCATGTAGACGAGCGAATCGGCCAAAAGTTGCGCTTTTGACGGAATAAAGGTTTCGGACCCCCGAAGATGCAGATCGCGCCATGGCTTGGGGAGACCGTCCGAAGCGGCTTTTTTGCCCATGCCAAAGAAGCCTTCCGGCCGTAAGCCGGAAAGCTCCGGAAGGTTCCCTGCTTGCCGCGCGCCGATAACGGGAAGCCGAAGCTACGAGAACCAGCGCTCCACCACGAACACCATGACGGCAAAGGCCAGAACGGACCCCAACAGGTACAGGCCGCCCTGCCGTTTGCGCTGCTGAAACAACCTCAGGATTCCGAGACTGAGCAGGGAACCGATCAGCAAAATAAACAAAACCCCCGTGATGAACAATCCGCTCGATACGTAGGATACGTCCGTAACGCCCACTTGAGCTATCCTCCCTTGTACGACGATCGCCGCCCGCGCCGGTTGCGGAAATCAAGCGACATTAACCTGATTATAACGGTTCATTCGCGGAGGAACAATTCCACTTCGTCGCGCTGCGCAGGACGCCTGCGGAAACGGACGAGCATGCGCTCCCCTTTCAGCTCCGCCTTCCCCGACCGCGGCAGGACGAGAACCGGCAGCTTGACCGTCTGGCTGCGGTCGTTCGGCAGCCCGGTCAGTTTGATCCGGTCCGGCGTGGCGAACACCCGCAGCTCCTTGATCGGCACGCCGGGAGGCAGCCACAACGATACGTTCACATATTTGTCGCTTTTGGAGATGTCGATGCGCAGCGGCTTGTGGCTTGCGGTTTCTGCGCTCGGCTGCTTCGCGTCCGGCTTCACGCTGTTCATTAACTTTTGGATAAAATCGTTCAGCCACGTGTCGTTCTTCGCCTTGTCCCATTGTTCGACCAGCTCCCACGGCAGTTCTTTGCCCAGCCATTTTTTGATTTCTTTGAAATCCGGAAGCGGACCGCTGTCAAAAAACGAACTCATGATTTGTCCTCCCCAAAACAGAGCTTCTAGTCAGCATATGCCGTTCCCGTTTTGCTTGTTCCTTCGCGCCGGCGGGATGAACCTCTGGGCTATCGCCTTCATACAATGGAGCAGGATGCCTGCGAAGGAGTCGTTGCGCCAATGCCGTCCATCGTCGGAGCTGTCAAAATATTGAGCGTCGGCTCGGGAGCGATCGTACAGTTCGGGGACACGTTGCAAAACAACCCGAGGAGCACTTCCAAAACGTACGCTGGCGCCGGATCGTTCGTAACCGGCGATTTGTCCCGGACGAACAACGCCGTCAGCGCCACCAACACGAATGACCCGGATGTCAAAGATTCTTCCAATAGCACAGTCGGAAACAGTGGTGTCGTATGATCCAGTGGAATATTCACCAGCAAATCACCATTCAGCAGCTCCGCGTAGACGCCGTGACGAACTCGTCCGTTCTCCAAATCGGCAGCGCGGGAAGCATCCAATCGCTTTCCCAGCTCTACAACACCGGAGGGTTTGCCGGGCCTGCGCCCCCCTTGACCGAAGCGGCCGGGGAAATGCCGGAGGTTACGTTCGTTCCGCTGCCCAATCCGACCTAGGCCGCCGGTCCGCGCGCTGCAAGCCGTAAACGCTAGACAGAAAGGGCAAAGGAGAGTATCTGCATGACGAACTTCTGGTACGGTCCCTCCCCCGCCCAATGGCAGGCGTGCCTGCAGCATATCCGAAGCCTGGAGCAGCAATTGGAGCGGCTTCGCCAGCAGCTGGATTCGCTGCACGGCGAAATCGACGAATTGAAAAAGCGGACGCCGATTCACGTGGAATATCATTTCGATCAGCTTAAAGTGTCCCGGCTCGAAGGCACCCTGAATATCGGCCTCAGCCCCCAGGGCATGCAGCCCCCCGAATCGTTCGAGGTTCCCGCCCCGGGCATGTGGAAGGCGGGGGACGGCGGCCAACAGGACGATGACGCCGATCGGGTTCGGGCCCTGCAGCGGGAAGCCGCAGCCTTTATGGAGAACGAAGCGCCGGCCCTGCTCGTCCGGATGACGGAGGCAAGCGGAACGCCGCTCGACGAAGCGCATCGAAACCTGATCCTGAAGGATATCAAGTCCCAATTAAACGCAAGGGTGCACTATTACGCGAAGACCGTTTCCTATCCCGCGGACGGCGCCGAAGAGGAACGGCAGATATGGGGGAATACGGTAATGGAAAAAACGAAACGCGACGTCGAAAAGGCGATCGCCGCGTATTTGAACGGATTGAAGAAAACGCCCGAAACCAAGGAGGGAGACCGGACATGACGCCGGCGGTGGAATTGAACGTCCGCAACGGGCCGGTCGAGATAGGCTCGATCCGGGTCATCGGCATCACCAGCTCGTCCTCGCTGCTGCTTGGGGATACCGAATCGCTGACGTTGTACTCCTACTTCGACACGCCTCCCGAATCCGTCGTTTTCGGTCCCCTCGTCCCGCTGCCCTTGCTTCCGGAAGAGGAAAGCGAATGATCGAATGCCGCAAGACCGTGGCCGGGACAGCGTTCATCAATACGGTTTCGCATTCGGGCATCGTGCAGTTCGGAGACACGAAGGACGTCTCGTCCCAGGTGAACCGCGTCATCGCCGTGCAGCGGGCCGTTCCGGTTTTCAAAGGCGACGAAACGAGATTCGCCGCGTATGCCCTCTTCTATAAGCCGCTGCTTAGGCCGGTCGGGAAGCCGTCCGCTTCCCTCTCCTCGTCTTCGGACGACGGCACGATCCGCATCGGCGACGTGCGGGTCATCGGCGTTACCGCTTCCTCGATCCTGCGGTTCGGCTGCGGAGGTCCTCATACCGCAGAAGCGAGAATCCTCCACATCCGGCATTTCAACAACCGGATTCCGTTAACCGAAGCATCCGGCGACCGGGACATCCGCTGATTTTCGGGCTTATGTCCGTGAGACCGGTGCAAACGCACAGGATACTGGTTACCTGCCGCATATCCTGTCATTGTGATTCGCCATCACACATCAAATGATGCGGGAGGTTATCGTGATGAGTTATCCGGTTGCAGGCGTAGGTTACGGTGGTCACTGTGGTCACGGTTACGGCGGTTTCGGATCGGCTGCGTTCGTTCTCGTCCTCTTCATATTGCTGGTCATCATCCTTCGCGCAGTTTGGATCTAAGGAAGCGATTTTCTTTTCTTTTCAGCACCGAAAGAAGCCTTGCCGGGCAACTCCGGCAAGGCTGGTTTTGCTTTTTTACCCCATCCCGGAAGGACTCGGCGTGATATGGCACAGCTTGAGCGACAGCTGCAATTGCAGCCGGTCCTCGGGGTCGTCCAGGGAAATGCCCAGGATGTTCTGGATTTTCTCCAGCCGGTAGACGACGGTGTTGTAGTGCGCGTACAGCTTTTCCGAGGTCAGCTTGATGTTGCCGTTGCAGCGGAAGAACATCTCGAGCGTCTCCACCAGCCTGCCTCCGCCGCGCTTGTCGGCTTGCTGGAGCGGAACCGAGAAGCGTTGGAGAAACTGGTCTCTTTCCTCGCCCGAGGGAATCAGGTAAAGCAAAGAATAGACGCCCAGCCTGTCGTACGTCACGATCTCCCCGTCCAGCCCGCATGCTTCCGCCGCTTGCCGGGCCCGCCGCGCCTGCGACAGGCTGGAAGGCAGCAGCTCCGGCCGCTCCGCCGGGCGCCCCGCGAACAGGCGCAAGCCTTCGTCCTGAAGCAGCGGCCGCAATTCGTCCAGCAGCCGATGAAGCGCTCCCGGCTCCGGTACCGGGACGACCAGCACCAGGTCGCCGCCGATCGGCGCCGACAGAACGGCATCCGCCGTCTGCAGGCGTTCGGACCTGATGATGCGCGCCATCTCCCGCAGCTTATCCGGAGCCGGCTCCCGTTCGCTTAAGCCGGCCACAACGGCGCAAAGCGGCGTCTGCTCGGGCAGCGCGCAGCCGCAAACCTCGGCCCGAAGTTTCCAGTCGTGATCGGAAAAGAGCTTGCCGGACAACCAGTCCTGCAAAAACTGATCGACGTATTTCCCTTCAACCGCGCGGACCGCTTCGATATTCGCCAGCTCGAGCCCCGCAAGCTGCGCGAGGCGGTCGACGGTGAGCGCGTCGAGCGGCGAGATGTCGCGGCTGCGTTCGAGCAGCACGAGGCATGCCGGTTTGGTCCCGCGGGCCGGAAGCGGGCTCGCGTAAACCCGGCAGGCGCTTTGCAGCAGCGTGATCCCTCCGCCCGCCGCCTTGCCGGGCTGGCATCTGGCGAGCATCTGCACCATCGGCCAAGACTCGATCGAATCGGCGCTCCGCAGGCTTTCGGACAGCAGCGGCTTATCCTGCTCCCTTACGATCGCCACGGGATTGCCGAGCATCCGCTCCATCGCGTCCAAAAAAGCGAAAAGCCCGCTGCCGTCCAGCAGCAATCGCGTCATCGCCTGCATGCGGCCGTGCAGTTCGTTCAGCTGCACCGATTCCCGGGCCAGCAGCCGCTCCATCACCGAGCGGATCATGTCGGAGAAAGACAGATCCGGGGGCAGCTCGAACAGCGGGAATCCGTGTTTTTCCGCCTCCTCGGCCGCCTCTTTCGGCATCTCCTCCGCCGCCCGATCCTTCCTGACGCCAATCCCGGAAGCCCCTTTCGCCGCCAGTTCGGTTATCAGCAGCCTGAACCGTTCCGGATGCTCGCGCAGCGTCCGGCCGGCCGCAAGAAGAAATTCGCCCGCACGGACCCGCGAGGAGACATCCGCCGTCGCCATCACGCTGATCCGGGTAACCGCGGCATGCAACCCCTTCTCTCCCGCCGCCAATCGCGCCTGCTCAAGCTGCGGCAATTTCAATAGCTCCCTAACGGTAAACGACGCATCATCCGGCCTGCCGCCGGGAGACGGTCCCTTGCGAGATATAGCGGCCATCATGGTCCCTCCTGTGTGCAACGAGTTGAAACGAAAGAAGCCGTCGCACGTGCTCCCCATCGCATCGGGTGTTCATGTTACTAATAATAACATATTTTAGGACAAAAAATTTCATTTTACGTTCCAAGCGTGATATTTTATAACATATTAGCAGGCATATGGGCAAGCCGCTGGAAAATCATGCTGTCTTGCCATGCCTCTCTGCCGGATCGCACAAAAAAATCCCGGCCATCGCCAGGGATGACCGGGAAAACGCAATCGCGGCATATTCAGTTCGGGAATTGGACGGGATGGCCGCAGCCGGGGCAGAACCGGGCGTCCGCAAGCAGATCGGCGCCGCAATTGCCGCAACGCGGCAGTACCTGCGGCTCGGCGGCTTCCGCATGCCCGGCCGGCGATTCCGCGGCCTGCTCCTCTTCGGGCAGCTCCGCAGCCTGCGCCCGCTCGGGGACCGTCTCCACCACCTCGACGGCCGCATGAACCGGCTCTTCGAACTTGCGCCCGCAATTCGGACAAAAACGCGTGTCGAACGGAACCTTGGTCCCGCAGACGCATTCCTTCTCGTTGCGCAGTTCGCGAATCCGATCCTCCATCCCGGCGATTTCCTTGCGCAGGCCGACGATCGTTTCGCAGATCGGGATGATCGTCTGCTCCGCCTTGGACAAATCCTTCTCCAGATAAGCGTCGAACACGGCCTCGCCAATGGCCGCAAGCTTCTTTTCGATCTCTTTCTTCCTCGCGGATATTTGCGCGTTCAGCCGGGTGATTTCGACCGTTTGCTGCGCTTTCTCAGTCGCCGTCGAAACGCCTTTGCTGACGGTTTCGGTAATTTTTTTCAAAAAACTCATCGTGACCGCCTCCCAGTACTTCTTATTATCTCATACGAATGCCGCCCCGTCATCGTCCCGCAAGTCGCGTTTTCGCTTGCTCCTGCCGTCTGAATTCGGTGGGCGTAACCCCGAACATCCGCTTGAACGACTTGGAAAAATAGAGCGAATCGGCATAGCCCACAGCGGCAGCCACTTCTTCCACCGTGAGCGGCTCGGCTAGAAGCGCCCGCGACCGCTCCAGCCGCAGCTTCTGCAAATACCGGACCGGCGGCATCCCGAACTGCTGTCGGAACAGCTTCGACAAATGCGTGCGGTGATACCCCAGTTCCTGCGCCATCCGTTCGATCGTGATCGGCGACGCCAATTGCGCCTGCAGCCAGCGCGCCGCCCGTTCGGCTTCCCGCGCCTTATGTCCCGACTTGCCGCCGCTGCCTGCGCCTTCGGCCGGCGAGCCGTTCGCCTCGATCCAGGAGGCGAAAGCAAGCCTAAGCCATCCCTCCGCCTCCATGTCGGCTGCGGCTCCGCCCCGCCGGAACGCCTGCTCCGCGCAGGCCAGCGGCTTAAGCGGCGCTTCGCTCTCCTGGCGGATGACCGGCCGCTCCGGCGTCACGCCGGCCCGGCGCACCCATCCGTCCGCGGCGGGCCCGCGAAACGCGATCCAGCGGTATTTCCACGGATCGTCGGCATCCGACCGGTAGGAATGGAGGATGCCCGGCAGAATGAAGAAGCTGTCGCCGGGCTTTAGCTCGTATTCGGTATCGCGGCAGCGGAAGTAGCCGGTCCCTTCTTCGACGACATGCACCAGCACGTAATCCAGCACCTGCGGTCCGACGCGGTGGTCCGGCTTCGTCTGCGAAACGCCGGAAAACAGCACCGTGATTTCCCCGTTCTCGCCGGAGTGCGGATTCACCGATATTTGCTCCGTAAACGGCTTCACAGGCAGGTCACCTCCGAGCATCCGACTACAAAATTCCATATTAAGCTTGCTTCCATCCATATTCCGAAGCATGCCCGCTCCACTATTCTAGAACGCAGAAGGCCTTCGAACAAGATAGATCACGAAAGGATGTCGGTCATGTCGAAAATTACGTTTCTGGGTGCGGGAAGCACCGTCTTCGCCAAAAATGTGCTGGGGGACTGCATGCTGACCCCGGCGCTTCAAGGATTCGAACTCGCCCTGTTCGATATCGACGCCGAGCGGCTCGCCGATTCCGCCAACATGCTGAACAACCTCAAGGCCTCGACCGGAAGCACCTGCACCGTCAAAGCCTACGCCGACCGGAGAGAGGCTTTGCGCGGCGCAAAATACGTCGTCAACGCCATTCAGGTCGGCGGATACGACCCATGCACGATCACCGACTTCGAAATTCCGAAAAAATACGGCCTGCGCCAGACGATCGCCGATACCGTCGGCATCGGCGGCATCTTCCGCAACCTGCGCACGATTCCGGTCATGCTGGACTTTGCCCGCGACATTCAGGACGTCTGCCCGGACGCCTGGTTCTTTAACTATACCAACCCGATGGCGGTGCTCACGAACGCGATGAACACGCTAGGCGGCGTCCGCACGGTCGGTCTGTGCCACAGCGTGCAGGTATGCGTTCCCCACCTGTTCGAAAGCCTCGGCATGGACCCGACGGGCGTTCAGGCGAAAATCGCCGGCATCAACCACATGGCCTGGCTGCTCGAAGTGAGCAAGGACGGCGTCGACCTGTATCCCGAAATCAAGCGCAGAGCGGCCGAGAAGCAGAAAGAAAAGCACCACGATATGGTCCGCTTCGAGCTGATGCTGCGTTTCGGCTACTACGTCACCGAGTCGTCCGAGCATAACGCCGAATATCATCCGTACTTTATCAAGCGCAGCTACCCGGAGCTGATCGAGCGCTTCAACATTCCGCTTGACGAGTATCCGCGGCGCTGCGTCGACCAGATCGCCCGGTGGAAGGAGATGCGGGAATCGCTTGTGAACAACCGCAACCTGACGCACGAGCGCTCGCATGAATACGCTTCCTATATTTTCGAAGCGATGGAAACGAACGTTCCGTTCAAAATCGGCGGCAACGTGATGAACACGGGGCTCATTCCGAATCTGCCGAAGGAGGCCTGCGTCGAAGTGCCGTGCCTGGTCGATGCCAGCGGCGTGACCCCGACGTACGTCGGCGATCTGCCGCCGCAGTGCGCCGCGCTTAACCGCACCAACATCAACACGCAGCTGCTCACGCTGGAGGCGGCCCGAACCGGCAAGAAGGAGCATATTTACCACGCGGCCATGCTGGACCCGCATACTTCCGCCGAACTGTCCATCGACGACATCGTGGCGCTTTGCGACGATCTGATCGAAGCGCACGGCGACTGGCTTCCGGCTTTTCGTTAAAGCTTGAACGCCCGCGGCCGTTCCGTAAGCGAGCCGGCGATAAACGAAAACCTCCCGGATTTCCGCTTGATCGGCGGAGATCGGGAGGTTCTTTCGTTTGTTCCTTGTCCGTAGCCGGCCCCGCTGCGGGTCAGGTTCCGGCGCTTCGTTCCCCGTCCGGTTCCGGGCGTTTTCGCGTATGCAGCGTGATCGATCCGAGGCTGTAAAGCGACAAATACACGATCAGGATCAGAAGCCCGAACAGAAGCGTAAAAATCGCGCCGCGATGGTCCAGACCGCCCAGAATGCCGTTAATCAGCCGAAACGGGCTGAACAGCACGTCCCAACTGTTGAGCCGGACGACGCGGCCCAAATAGACGCCGAAACCGGCCAAAAACGAGGTGCAGCCGACAAAAGCCCATCCCGCGACGGGACCGCCGTAGTGGCGGACAAGCATATGGAAGTGGCGCATGGACACATAACCGAGCAGAAGCCCGCACCAGGAGAAAATAAAAAACACGACCAGGTCGTACCAGACGATCAGCGATTCGTCGATTCGATGCCAGTTGTAAGACGGGTCGGCAATCAGATGAATGAAATCGGTCGTCAAATAAGGCGCGTTCGGGTAAAACAGCAGCCACGCGAAGACCAGGATCAAAAAGCCGAGCCCCGGCTTCGGGCTTCTTCGGCTGCGCTCCAGTCCGACCGCCGTCATCGAGACGAACAGGGGAATCCACGCCAAAAACAGATTCCAGAGCAAAAAGGCGTATTTGACGAATTCCACCTGATAGGCGCGAACCGTCAACAGCAGCACGCACAGCAGCGACGCGCCGCCCAGAATGGAAACGGCGGGCCCGCCCAGCGATCCCGCAATCGATGACGTTCTCATCCGGCTCACCGGCATGCACCTCCCCTTTCCGCATGATCCCTATCTTAACATACCGCTTTTCTCCGGAAAAAGTTGCGGCAACCCTTCTTCGATACGAATTGACCGGAAAAACGAAGTTTCCAGTGAAATTTGACTCTCGTTATGCCTTTGGATATCGCCGTCCGCCGATGCGCGGGCGTTGTGCTAGAATGTGAGCGTATACCGCTTATCGTCCTCTTGCGGACGGATGCCATGAGGAGAGTGCCATTCATATGTTTAAATTGTCCGTTTTTACGGTTGCCACCCCCGACTTGGAACCGGCGGAGCTGTGCGCCGCAGCGCGGGACGCCGGAATCCAGGGAGTTGAATGGAGATGCAAGGAAACGCCGGCCGAACTCCTGAGCGAACCGCCTTCGTTCTGGGGAAACAACCGCTGCACGATCGCGCCCGGCGCGTCGGACCGGGAAGCCGCGCTCATCCGCGATACCGCGGCATCTCACGGCCTTCAGAACATCGCCCTCGTTCCGTATTTGGCCTGCGGCGACATCGAAGGCACGGAAGCGCGGTTTCGCCTCGCCTCCTCGCTGGGAGCGACCATGGTGCGAATCGGAGTGCCCGGCTATCGCGCCGATTCCCGCTACAGCGAGCTGCTGGAATCGGCCTACGCCTACATGGACCAGGTGGACGAACTGGCCCGCGACTACGGCATCAAGGCGCTCGTCGAGACGCATCACGAAACCATCGCGGCCAGCGCTTCCGCCGCTTGGCGCCTCGTGTCCCGCTATTCGCCCGACCGGTTCGGCGTGCTGTACGATCCGGGCAATATGATTCACGAGGGAATGGAGCAATGGCGGCTCGGCATGGAAGTGCTGGGGCCGTATCTGGCTCACGTCCACGTCAAGAACGCGGCATGGTATCCGGTAGTTGACTTGGCCGACGGTCAGCCCCATCCCAATGCGGCGACCGCCTCCGGCGCAGGCGGCCCGGAACCCGATCCGCTGACGCCGGTGAACTGGAAATGCGTCTGGCGCCCGATCGCAAGCGGAACCGTCCCGTGGAAACGCGTGCTCGCCGCCTTGAAGTCGGTCGGCTACAACGGCTGGCTGGGCGTGGAGGACTTCAGTCTTGCCTACGGCTCCCAAGAAATGCTGGCGAACTTCGTCCGGCAAATCCGGGCCTGGGAGGAAGAGCTCGAATGAGCCGGCGGCTTCGCTTCGGCGTTATCGGCATCGGCAAAATGGGCGGCGAGCATGCGCTTAATTTGCTTCAGGGAGCCGTACAAGATGCGACGCTCGCCGCCGTTTGCGACGTGACCGGACGCCGGGAGGCCTGGGCGAAGGAATTTCTGCCCGGGATTCCGGTATTCCGAACCGTCCCCGAACTGCTCGATTCCGGTCTCGTAGACGCCGTCCTGACGGCGACTCCGCACTACCAGCACCCTGACGATGCCGAGGCCGCCCTGAAGCGCGGCCTGCACGTGCTGATCGAGAAGCCCGCCGGCGTATCGGTTCGCCGCGTGCGGCGATTAAACGAGACCGCCCGCGCCAGCGGAAACGTGTTCGGCATTATGTACAATCAGCGGATGAATCCGCTGTACCGGAAAATGCGCGATCTTGTCGTTTCGAGAGAATTGGGGGCCATCCGCCGCACCAACTGGATCGTCACCGACTGGTACCGTTCGCAGGCGTATTACGACACCGGCTCCTGGCGCGCAACCTGGGCGGGCGAAGGCGGCGGCGTGCTCATCAACCAATGTCCGCACCAGCTCGATCTGTGGCAATGGACGACCGGCATGATGCCCGTCCGCGTGCGGGCTTTCTGCCATTTCGGCAAGTACCGGAACATCGAGGTCGAAGACGAGGTTACCGCCTATGCCGAATACGCGAACGGCGCGACCGGCGTGTTCGTCACCACAACCGGAGAAGCGCCGGGAACGAACCGGTATGAAATCGTCGGCGACCGCGGCAAGCTCGTGGCGGAGAACGGCCGTTTGACTTTTTGGCGGCTGCGGGAGCCGGAGCCCGCGTTCAATGCCCGCAACAAGGAACCGTTTGCAAGTCCGGAGTGCTGGGAAATCCGTTTTCCCGACCTCGGACCGAGTCCCGAGCATGTCGGCATCCTGCAGAATTTCACCGATGCCGTCCTGCATGGCCGCGAGCTGATCGCGCCGGGAGAAGAAGGCATTCTGGGCCTGTCGTTGTCCAACGCGATGCACCTGTCCGGCTGGACGGACGACTGGGCGGAACTGCCGCTGGACGAAGACCTATTCGAAGCGGAGCTGGCCAAGCGAATCGCTTCGTCCGCGTTCAAAAGCGGACGCGGCTAAACAGGCAGACGCCTGTCCTCCGGGGCTTTGCGCCGGGCCTTCCCGTGTGCGCCCCTGCCGTTTCTTGCGGCCGAAACCGCCGCTTCCTCGCGGCCGTCTCGGCCGCGGTGCCCGCTCCCGCTCGGGAAGCGGCCCCGTTGGAGCAAACTCAGTCCGGGCGGTCCCGGTTTTTTTGAATATAAATGTCCAGCGCCGTGATGCCGCGGTGCGCAAGCTTGATCAATAAAACAATGCAATAAATGCCGACTCCAATCAGGACCAGATAAATCAGCAGGAAAAAGAACGAAAACGGCCAGAAGAAAACGCCTCCTTGTTCACCCATGTCAGCTCATCCTTTCAACCGGGGATCGGCCGCAAAGCCCGAAGCGCTCCGGCGTGTTTTTTCAAACGATCCCTGCTATGCTATTTTTTCAAGAAAAAAGCGATTATGCCCGCCACGATGCCTACCGAGATAAAACCGTGATGCCGCTTTCGATGGCAGCCGCTCGGCTTACGGGTTAAAGTCCCGAACCGTCTGAACGCATTTCCCGATCACCTGCTCGTCGCTGAGCGCCATCATCTCATCGCGCGGAATCGTGAATTCCTTGATCAGTTTTTCGGTATCGTTTTGGCCGATCAGCACTTTGGCGAGCTTCATGATCCATTTCCGTTTGGCATAGATGCGCAAAATCAGCATCCTCTGCTTTCCGTCCCATATGACGCGAACGAGATGCCCGGGCGCCTCGAATACGGCATAACGGGTGTCGAACAATTGCGGCTGATGGTGCTGTTTCGTCTTTTGAAATCCTTGCGGCGCAAGAGAGGTATCGATCTCCTTCAAAATTTGCTCGAATAGCTGCTCCGTCATGACTGCTTTTCACCTCTGTCGATTCCGTATGCATTTTTAGCTAGACTAACCTTTTCGGATTCCCGCTGTCTTTTCGCTGGCCGATCCTCTCCTCTTATACGTAATAGCAGTTCTTTCCGGCGCTGATTGAAAACCTGTATTGGTCTTCCTTTTCCAAATCTAGTCCGAATATGGAGAAGCCCTTCGTCTGATGATCCCAGTCCAACCCCTTGCCCGGCAGAGGATCGTAGGGGAGGAACAATGGAATGTTAAACGGATTTCACACAGTTCATCGGGACGGAAGGGATACCCCCCGCGCGGATACATAAAATAGGCTTCCTCCCGGTTTTGCGGAAAGGTTGCGATCCATTGAAAATCTTCCCGCACCGCATCCCTGAACTGAAACATCCTGTCACCACATTCGGAAAAAATATATTCCATAATTATACAATTATACATTCGATTTTCAAGGAACGAAAGACGCATTGTGAAGTATCCGGCCGGCCTAATCGGATTTCGGTTTTTGAGCGTGCGTTTCGATGGAAATTTCCTCGGGCAATCGCTTGGACATGCCGGGCACTTCCCGCGGTTTGTATTCGATCATGTCGGATGAGGAAATCGTGACAAATATCCGGCCTCCCCCCGCAAAGGTGCGGATCAAGACCGGCTGATTGTACTGGTTTTGAAAAACAAAGTCCGGTCCGCCCCAGCTTACCGTAGCATCCCGTCCGGGCGGCACATAGGGGACGTGCCGGCTGTGGGAGTAGCGCTTCACGATTTTCAGCCCTGCCCGGTCGATGGCGTTGAACAAGGTTGAAGACACTTGGCAAATTCCGCCTCCGACCCCTTCGGACAGTTCTCCCCTGACGATGACCGGCGCCGGCAAATACCCTTTTTTCAGGGTACGCATGCCTACCGTTTGATTAAACGAAAACGTCTCGCCCGGGAAAATAACGGTATTGTTGATGGCCTTGGCGGCCAGGGCGATATTGTGGGAACGGTTTTTGTTGCCGGCATTGAAATACGTGACGTAATGGCCGATCGGTTTGTCCCGGAGAGGGGCCAGCAGCTCGCTGTCGATTCTCGGGTAGATCGCCTTGCGCGGAACCTCGATCGCGGAAGGGCCGCTGCCGAAAAAGTACGCGTAAAATTCCTCTGTAAATCGACTTCGGTCCAGCTTGTAGCCGATCCGTTCCGGCACGATTTCCCCGCGATTGCCGATAACGGCATTTTGGGGCGGCTGATCAATTTGCCGCTCCAGACGGTCGAGCAGCTTCTCGAATTTGTCCATGTCAATTAGCGGCAAAGCGGGCACCTGAAAGTCGGCGCGGTTTACGCTTTCCACCACTTGTTCCTTATGCTTGATTGACAAACTGTCGGGAGCATCCGTTCGAAGCAGCATCAGCGCCGCAGCCATCGCCATCCAGTTCAATGTTGAGTGCACCTTTCATTAGAAAATCACATCGATACGTTTTCCCAAATGTATCCGAATTATGAACAGCTCTGGATTATAAAGCGCACCCGCCCATCTTCCTATTGCGAATTTAAACTAGCTGCTTTATCGTTAGAGGCATCCTAGGCGCTGTCCGTTGGTAAATCAAACCCATGGAGGGATTCCGGCATGCAAACCTTTCGAGCGCTTGTCGTCAATCGGGAAAAGGATAAGGTGGCCGCAAACATTCGCGAAATGACATTCGAAGAATTGCCGGAAGGCGAGGTGACGATCCGTGTAGCCTACTCTTGCGTGAATTACAAGGACGGACTGGCGGCGATTCCCGAAGGGCGGGTCGTGAAGACCTATCCCATCGTGCCGGGGATCGACCTGGCGGGAACGGTGGTCGCGTCGCGGGATCCGCGCTTTAAGGAAGGAGACGAGGTTCTTGCGACCGGCTATGAGCTCGGCGTTTCGCGCCACGGAGGATTCAGCCAATACGCGCGCGTTCCGGCCGACTGGGTCGTTCCGGTTCCCGAAGGTCTCACTTTAAAGGAAGCAATGGCTTACGGAACAGCGGGATTTACGGCAGCTCTGTCGATTCACCGATTGGAGGCCCACGGAGTCACGCCCGAGAAGGGCCCCGTCCTGGTGACAGGCGCAACGGGCGGAGTCGGAAGCTTAGCCGTCGCCATGCTCGCCAAAATCGGGTACGAGGTAACGGCAAGTACGGGCAAAGATTCGGAACATGCGTATTTGCAAAAGCTTGGAGCCGCAAACATCGTGAGCCGCTCGTCCCTATCGCCGGAGAAGATTCGTCCGTTGGACCGGCAGCTTTGGGCCGGGGCGATCGACCCGGTGGGAGGCAAATCGCTCGCCTATATTTTAAGCACAACGAAATACGGAGGTTCCGTCGCCGTCAGCGGATTGGCGGGCGGGGCCGAATTGCCGACGACCGTGCATCCGTTCATCCTGCGGGGCGTCAATCTGCTCGGGATCGATTCGGTGTACTGCCCGATGGATTTGCGCGTTCGGCTGTGGCAGCGAATGGCAAGCGATTGGAAACCGGATGGGCTGCTGGACGAAGTCATCAGCGAAGTCGGCCTGGACGAATTGCCGGGCGTTCTGACGAGCGTTTTGGAAGGCCGGCACCGCGGCCGAACCATCGTCCGTTTATAATCCGCCCCTCTGCCGCCAATCCGTTAAACCAACCTAGATATAGCAGTAACTCATGCCCCGCTTCGGGCGGCCGTTTGAGAAGACGGCCATTCCAATTGCTATAAAAGCAACTGCTCTCGCAAATCAACGGGAAATGTGCCATACAATTGCTGTTTGCGCAACTACAGCTCATTTTCGGGTGGCCGTTCGAGCGGACGGGCCTTCCAATTGCTATAAAAGCAACTGCTCTCGCGAAAAGCAGAAAAAGAGCCTTGCAATTGCTTTTTGCGCAACTTTTTTCGCGGCTCCGTGAAACGAATCCGGCGCGCCAAAGCGCAACAGTCAAATCCGGCATGCAAGCGAAACCGAACAAAACGGCTCGGGAGCGGAGCGAAAGAGGCCGTACCGGGACGGAAAGATAAAGGATGCGCAAATACGAACCTGAAGGGACGGGATACCGGGAAAAAGGCCGATGCGACACATGATGCGGGAGCGTTAAGGTCGGCGTCCCGGACGAAGGAACGGAGGCTGAAGTGTTCAAGCGGTCAAGGGGCTAAAGAGGTCCGGACGCGATCCGGCGATTATGATCCACTAGACCAAAAAACGAACCCCCAAATCCCGCTTTGCGGCGGGTTTGGAGGTTCGGTTGTTCTTCTATTGGGACTGGCTTCCGGGTGTTCCCCTTATGGCCGGCCCTGATGAGCATTATTCTTTTTTCCAGTCCAGCTCGGCCAGCTTGGATGTCAAGAAGGCGATGTTCTCCTTCGCGTACCAGTCCGGATCGGCCTGGCGCGTGTGGAAGCCGATTTCCGCGGTCAGGTAGCCTTGGTAGCCGACGTCCTTCAAGGCGCGGAGCACGCCGTCGAAGTCGCAGCGGCCGTGTCCCGGCGGAAGCCGGTCGTTGTCGGAGAGATGAATGTGATAGAGCTTATCGGCCATGCGGTACACGTAATCGCTTGCCACTTCGTTGCGGTACAAGGCGTGGAACGTGTCGAACATGACTTTTACGTTGTCCTGGCCGGACTCCTCGCTAAGCAGAAGCGCGTCGTCCGCGGATTCGACCAGGTTGCTGTCCGTAGGCGTCGGCTCGACGACCAGGGTAATGCCTAATTCTTTGGCGTAAGCGGCGACTTGCACGAGCGCATCCAGACTGTAGTTCCAAGCCTCCTTCTTCGAGAGGCCGAACACCGTCCAGCCGGCCAGGTAAATAACCGTCGGGCACTCCCATTCATGGGCAAGGCGGAGCACTTCCTTGTAATGATTGATCGTGTACGCCCTCTCCTCGGCGATCGGCGAGCTCGGATTGTGGCCGGGGCCGCCCCCCGGAGCCGGGAGCATGGACGAAACGCGAAGGTTCTCCTTCTTGAGCAGCTTCAAAATCTCTTTGCGCCGCTGCGGGGATACGTGGTCCGGCCATGCGTGCGGGCTCGCGCAGCCGATTTCGATACCGTCATACCCGAACGATGCCAGCCGGTGGATCACTTCTTCCAACGGATACGAAGGCACCCATACCGGAAAGCTGCTGTACACCCATGTGTTAAACGAAATTCCTTTCACCTTGAACACATCCTCTCTTTGTGATCCGTTCATTGCCCGCTTGCCGGACGACCGGTCAGTCCCACACGAAGACGGCTTTCTCCGTCAGCCTCTCATCGAACATCCGGAACGCGGTCGCCGCCTCTTCCAGCCGAAACGTATGCGACACGAGCTTCTCGACCGGAAGTTTTCTTTCGATAATAAAGCGGGCGATTTCGTCGTACTCGAAAATCGGAAAATACCACGAGCCCATGACCGTGATTTGCTTGCGGATCAGCTGGTTGCTTGGATTGATCGTCAATTCCCGGCCTTCGCCGATAAAGGCAGCGCGGCCGTGAGGGCGAAGGCTGTTCAGCGCCGTATTCTGCGCATGCGGGCTGCCGGAGCAATCGATCGCCGCATCGGCGCCGCGGCCGCCCGTAATCTCCATAATGCGTTCCAGCACGTTTTCTTTGCCGTTAATGACGTAATCCGCGCCCAGCTCTTTGGCGACTTCAAGGCGCTCATCCAGCATATCGACCGCAATGACCGTTGCGCCCAAGCCTTTGGCGACCATGACGCCCGCTCCGCCCATCGGTCCCATTCCGAAAATCACGAGCGTGTCCCTGCCGCTGATGTTCAATCGCTTCTGGGCATGGTACAACGTGCCGACCGCATCCGTGGAAACCGCCGCGACAAGAAAGCTCATCTCATCCGGAATCCGCATGCAGTTCTCTTCCGGAACGACGAGGTAATCCGCATCGCCGCCGTGGATATCGAATCCGACGCATTTCCACTCCTTGCAGAACATTCTGTACCCGCTCTTGCAATGCGAGCACTCGCCGCAGCCGACCGCCAGGTAGACGGCAACGCGGTCGCCGGGCTTAAAGCGCGTTACCCCTTCTCCCACTTGCGCAACTTCGCCGGCCGGCTCGTGGCCGGGATAAATGCTGCCCGACTTCGCCGCATCGCCGCCTACAACCGGATTGCCGTAATACAGGCTCATGTCGCTGCGGCAGATGGCCGATGCTTTCATTTTGATCAGCACTTCGCCGCTGCCCGGAACCGGGACCGGCACCTCCCGAATCTCTACCCGTTTGTCGCCTGGAAAAACGACCGCTTTCATCGTCATTGCTGTTCCCCTCCGTTAGGCTTGAACTTTCACCCATCGTTCTTCTTTGTGGCTTTGCAAATGGCTTCCATGATGTACATGGATCGATGCCCGTCTTCAAAGGCGGCAAAATCCGCTTGTCACTTTTTGATCGCCTTCTTGCCGAACATGACCGCCAGAATAATGATCAGGCCTTTGATCATCATTTGCTGGCTGACGTCCAGCCCCATAATGATCAATCCGTTGTTGATCGTGCCGATCATCAGCGCGCCGACGACGGTGCCGATAATCGTGCCCACTCCGCCGAACAAGCTGGTGCCGCCGAGAATGACGGCCGCGATGACGGACAATTCGTCCCCTTCGCCGAAAGAGAAGCGCCCCGCATTCATGCGCCCTGCATAGAGAAGCCCGGACAGTCCCGCCATCAAGCCGGTGCCCAGAAAGACAAGTAGCTTGATGCGCGCGGTATTGACGCCGGAGAACTTCGCGGCGTTCTCGTTGCCGCCGGTCGCAAGCGTCTGCCGGCCGAACGAAGTTTTGCGCAGCAGTACATGCGCGATCACGGTGAATACGAGAACCCACAGCAGCAGAACCGGAATCGGGCCGATATCGCCGGCGCCGAAGATGAAATTAAAGCGGTCGTTGATGATCGGAACCGGCGCCGTATCGGTGATCCACATGGCCATCCCTTTGACGGCTCCCATCGAACCGAGCGTCACGAGGAAGGACGGAATGGCCGCCTTCGTTACAAGCAGGCCGTTGATGAGGCCGATCGCAAGACCCGTACCTACGCCGGCGGCAAGCCCGCCGAGAATTCCGAATCCGGATTGAAGGGCAAGCGCGCCCGTCAGCGAGGATAATGCCGCGATGGAGCCTACCGACAGATCGATTTCGCCTGTGCTGATGACAAACGTCATGGCCAGACCCATCAAGGAGATGGTGGCGGTCTGCCGCACGATGTTGAGCAGGTTGCCCGTCGTCAGGAAGCCTTCGTCATACAAGGCAATCGAGAAATAGATGAGCACGCCGACAAACGCCAAATAGACGATATAGTCCCGCCATTGAAAGCTTTTTATGGAATGGAGCAGGGACGGACCGGTCACCCTAATATCCCTGGATTGCATATTGCAGTTCCTCCTCTGATTGAATCTCCTTGCGCTTGATCTCCCGTTTGATTCTACCTTCGTGCATGATCAGCAGGCGGTCGCTGAGGGCAAGAAGCTCCGGAAGCTCCGAAGAAACCACGAGTATGGCTTTGCCGCTTGCCGCCAGTTCGCGGACGATGTCGATAATTTCGGTTTTGGCGCCGATGTCCACGCCGATCGTCGGTTCGTCCAACAAGAGAACGTCCGGGTCGTTCGCGAGCCATTTGGCCAGCACGATCTTCTGCTGATTGCCGCCGGACAGCAGCCCGCTTTGCTTGGCAATGCTCTCCGTCTTGATGTTCAACCGTTCGACGAGACGCTTGCTGATTTCGGTCGCTTTCTTGTTGTCGAGCAGCATCCCTTTCTTCAGCTTGGAGAGAATCGGGAGAATGATATTGTCTTTGACGCTGTGCTGCAACACGAGCCCCTGAAGCCTCCGGTCTTCCGGGATCAAGGCAATGCCCGCGTCGATCGCATGCCGTGCGCTGCGGATATTCCGCTTCTTCCCGTTCACATAGATCTCGCCGCTGTCCATCGGATCGATGCCGAAGATGGTCCTAAGCAGCTCCGTCCGTCCGCTGCCCATAAGGCCGGCAATACCGACGATTTCGCCAGGCTGGATTTTCAGGCTGACATCGTCCACCTTCGTTCCCGCTTTGACGTTCCGAATCTCGAACGCAGGCGGCACATCCGTCGGAACATCGCGTTCGACCCATTCGAACAGCTTGTCGAATTCCGCCCCGACAATATGCTGAATGACCGTATCGAGCGTCGTTTCCTTAATGACCTCGGTCGTAATTTTGCGGCCGTCCCGCAAAATCGTGATCCGGTCGCAGATTCGGAAAATTTCATCCATCCGGTGGGAAATATAGATGATCGCATAGCCTTTTTCCTTCAACTGGTTGATAAACGAAAACAGCACTTCCGTTTCCCGTTTGGTCAGCGAAGAGGTCGGCTCGTCCATGATGAGAACCTTCGCTTCCTGCGACAAGGCCTTTGCGATTTCGGTCATTTGCCAATACCCGACCCCGAGATCCTGCACAATATCGGACGGTTTGATGTCAACCCCCAATTCTTTGAGCAGCTTTTCGGTTTTGCGCGCGTTCTCCTTGTCGTCGAGCAGCCCCAACGGGGTTTTGGATTCGCGGGTCAGATAGATGTTCTGGGCGACGGTCAGCGTGGGAATCAGGCTGAATTCCTGAAAAATCATCGATATTTTGTTGGCCTTCGCATCCTCGTAGCTCTTGATGCTGACCGGCTTGCCTTCGATCAGAATCTCGCCTTTGTCGGCCGTGTAGACGCCGGTGAGGATTTTCATGAGCGTCGATTTGCCGGCCCCGTTCCCGCCCATCAGCGCGTGAACCTCGCCTTTATTCACCGAGAAGTTGACATCATGAAGAACCTTCACGCCGTTAAACGATTTGGAGATGTTCCTCATTTCGAGGATCGGTCGATCCACTTGCACTCACCTTCTTTGGAAGAAGGCTGCCGGACGGCAGCCTCCGTAAGTTGGGAACCTTATTTCTTCAACGCGTCCTGCACGCTCTTCGGCGCGTCGACGCCGTAGATCAGCTTCCAGCTTTCGAGGACGTTTTCTTTCGTCACTTTGATGGCCGGCGAAGCGACATAGGCCGGCGCTTCCTTGCCCAGAAGCGCATATCCCGCGAGAATCGCTTGCGCGACGCCCTGGTCGTACGGAAGCTGCGCGCCGAGACCGCGAACGATGCCGTCGGAAGCGATGGACAGCGCGACGTTCGTGCCGAGGTCGACGGTGGTGACGATCAGATCGTTGCGTCCTGCCGTCCGCGCGGCCGACATGACGCCTTCGGCCGGCACGTCCCACGGAGCGAAGATGCCGTCGATATCCGGGTGTCTCGTCAGCATGGCGGATGCGACTTCCTCGCCTTTGTTCGGGTCGGTGATGCCGCCTTTGGCCACGATTTGGATGCCGGGATACTTTTCCTTGATCCGGGCTTCGAACGCGTCGGAGCGGTTCTTCGTGACGAAAAAGTTGACGTCGTGGTACACGATGCCGACTTTGCCCTTGCCGCCGAGCTTCTCCGCCATAATATCCGCGGCTACCGCGCCGTTGCCGTAGTTGTCTCCGGATACGATGCTGATGTAGTCCTTGCCGGGAACGAGCCCTTCCGCCGCGCCGTCCATGAACACCAGCTTCACGCCTTGGTTGACGGCTTTCTTGTACGCGCCTGCCGTCGATACGGCATCGACCGGAACGGAGATCATGATATCCGGTTTTTTCGCCAGAACGGTCTCGATGTCGCTGACCTGCTTCTCGGCCTTGAACTGGGCGTCCGTGACGGCAACGACTTTGATGCCCATCTTCGCAAACGTATTTTTCATCGCGTTGACGGCGGCCGTCATGTAATCGGTACCAGAGTAGTGCATGACGATGGCGGCCGTATATTTGCCGTCCCGGATTTTTTGCAGTTCTTCTTCCGTCAGCTTCAGGCTTTTGGCCGAGACCGCCTTTTCGCCGTTCGGCCCGATATCCTGAACCGGCAGGTCGGGGATGTTCGGATTGATCGTCAGCGGCCCGGATGCCGTGTACCCTTCGTGCTCTTGCGGCGCTTGCGCGTTTTCCTTTTCGGCGTTTCCGCAGCCTGCGATCGTCATCCCGCATACGAGCAGCAAAGCAAGCCATGATGTCCATTTTTTCTTCATATTCGGGAACCCCTCACTCTTTTTGTTTGTCGATTCAATCGTCCGTTTGGCAAAACGTTCGATTACCCACAGTATAGGGCGGACGGGGTGAACCCCATAGACGACGAATTTAACGTGCAGGGGGGAAGTTTTTAGCGAACGGAACGATAAAAAAAAGACCGCGCGATGTTCGATCGCGCAGCCTTCTTCGGCCGGACGGCTCATTCGTCCGAGGATCAATAGCCGTTTTCCCGCATCGAGATTTTAACCTTTTCGGCAGCGTCATGCAGCGCGGCTTCGGCCGGCTTCTTCCCGGTCAAATACTGCTGCACCGCCGTTTGGACCGCCTCCGACACCTGGTCGTAATTTTTGATTCTCGGCCTTCCCACTCCCACGTTCAAGGACCGGCCAAGCACATCGTAATACTCCCGGAGCGATTCGTCCGGCAGCGCCCTTGCCGCCGCATAAGCCGATTTTCGGGTCACGTGCTGCCGGAACCGCAAATAGTCCCGCTGCACCTCGGCGCTGGTCAAATAGCCGGCCAAGGCGAAAGCCTCCGCTTTATGCTCGGAATACTTGTTGACGGCCAGCCCCCACGACCCGAAATGCGGTCCGCGCACGAGCGTATCGCCGCGCTTGACGCCGGGGAACATGAAATAGCCGACTTGGCCGCCGACGTTCGGCTGGAGCTTCATATCGTGGTAATTCATCCCCATGACGGCTTTCCCGTAACCGAACGCAATCTCGACCTCGTCCCACGAATAGGAAAGAACGTCGGGCGGGGTCACCTTCTCCGTCAGAATCCATTTTCCGTAGGTCTTAAGCGCCTTCACTCCGGCATCGGAATCAAAGACCGGCTGAAGCTTCTCGTCGAACAGCTCGCCTCCGAAATCGCTCAGGAACGATTTGTAGTCGACAAAGTTGGCTTCGTGCTTGCCGGCCATCAAGGTGGTGCCGTAAAGATCGATCATGCCGTCCCGATCCGTATCGCGGGTAAAAAATTTGGCAATGTCCAAATATTCATCCAGCGTATTCGGGATGTCGAGTTCGCGGTGAAATCGTTGCCGGAATGCGGCCCGGTTGGCTTCGTTCCGAAACAGGTCTTTCCGATAGCTGACCGTAAGCACGTTCGATTGAATCGGCAGGCTCCAGACGTCGAAGCCGGCCGCCGTAATGCGGTCCAAATCGATCGTATCCATGGCGACCGGCGCCCTTTGCGGCTTGTCCTTGTCAAAAACCGACGTATCCAGGAACAGCTTCGCAATGAAATCGTCGATGTCGCCGGCCGAAGCCGAGTTCCGGATATAAGGCGTCAGCGGCTCCAGGTGCCGGATGATTTTGGGGATCCACGGCGTGTCGACGGCGATCAGATCGTATTCGCCGCTCATGCGGGACAGCTCGGAAAACACTTTTTCCTGCAGACTGTTGTAAGGAAACGTACTGACCTCCACGTGGACGCCCGTCTTCCGCCGGTAATTCTCGGCCGCATGAACGACGGCTTCGGAGCCCGCTTCCACCGTGGCGTAAAGCACCTTTAACGTCGGGGGCGAAACCGGAGCCGCACCGGAGTCTTCCGGCCGCACCCCCAGGCATCCGGCACAACCGATCAGCAGCAAGAAGACAAGCAATGCCGTGGCAAGCCTTCGCTTTTTCATGGTGCCGCTCCTTCTTCCTTTCTTACTCTCCTTCGTCGGGCACGTTCAAAATGCCGTTCTTCTTCCGGAAATCGGAAGGCGAATAACCGAATTCCTTTTTGAACAAGCTTCTGAAGTACGCATAATCGGCATACCCGACCTCTTCCGCGATTTCATTCACCTTTTTGTTCGTATGGAGCAACAGATGGCTTGCGTGCTGCATTCGTTTGCGCGTAAGATACCGAACGAATGTAACGCCCATTTGCTGTTTGAACATGCGGCTTAGCGTGACGGGGTGAACGTTGACCGCTTCCGATACGGCCTCCAGGCTCAAATTCATGTCGGCCGAGTTTTCGATCAGATGCAGCGCCTGCTTGAACCAACTGCTCGTATCCAGCGTCTCGCGTCCCGTTTGCTCCAGATTTTTGAGCGCCTTGACGCCATTTATGACCATATGGCGAATCCGCCGCTTTAAATCATTCCACGTCTGATGGTGCCCTATCCAATCATGCCAGTAATACAGCGTATCCTCGTCCACCAAAATGATTTCGTTTTTGCCGAGTCCTTCGTCCAGCACGGCCATCAATTGGGCGACTTCCTTCCGGAGATCGTCGTAATTCAGCTTCGCCAGGCACTCGAACCAGGCATCCAGGGATTTTTCCAGTTCCCCGATATCGCCCGTTCGCGCATAATGGATAATTTGCTGCCTGATCCTGGCGGCTTGTTTGACCCGTTCTTTTCGCTGCAGGCGATTGCCGCGGGCGTCCGGATCGGCCGTCTGAAAAAACCGGCTCTCCCGTTTCTTCCGAAGCTGCGACCTCAACACGTTCAGAAAGTCGTGCTTTTCCCGGAATCCGGTTTCCGGCTGCTCCGAATCCGCTCTCACGACGATCCCTTCGGTCTCGGCATCCACGGTCACCGTGAGCAGAATGTCTTGCGGAGCGGCTTCGCAGCGTTCCATGACCGATGCGCGGTCGCCGAATTCGATGCGCTTCCATTCGCGTTCGTCGAACCACAAACTGACGTTGAACGGATGAATCTGCTCCAGGCTGATATTCGGAATGGGCGTGATGTTGAGCAGTTGGCCAAGCTCCTTCATAAAAGTCTGCTTCAGCTTCTCCCGTATTTTGAGCACGATATCCATCAGTTCGCCGCGGTCCGCGGGCTTAAGCAGAAAGTCGGTCGCGCCGAGCGTGAGCGCTTTCCTCGCATATTCAAAATCATCGTACCCTGATATAATAACCACATAAATAGAGGGGTACTTCTCATGTAAGTGCTGAAGGATCTGCAGACCGTCCAGTTCCGGCATCCGGATATCGAGAAACACCAGATCGGGCTGGATGAGTTCGATTCGCTGAAGGGCTTCATATCCAAACTCCGTATCAAACACTTGGTCATGGGGAAAAAGCGCCGTCAGCTTTTGGATAATACTGACCCGCACCTCCCTTTCATCGTCCACGACGCAGATCTTCATCATGCTCCAGCTCCTTCGCGCAGATCCTAAAACGAAGCCTCATCCGGAAAAAATGCAAACGAGGAGGAACTCCCGATTGTCGCGCTTCCCATCTTTAAAGCGTATCTTACAACGCCGATCGCTCAAGTTCAAACTTTTCGTGCTGCTGATTCTGATTTCCATCATCCCGATTTCATTGGTCAGCTACAGCTCGGAGTACTTTATGTTTCGCTCCAGCACGGAATATTCCGCATCGATCTCGACGCAATATGTGGAATTCATCTCCAAGGAGCTGTCCGACTATTTGCAGAACTTGAACGAATCGTTCGACAGCGTCTTTATCAGCGCCGGCTTTCGCGATTTCCTGGATACCCGGCCCGATCAATTGTCCGAACAAGCCGATGAAATGATCCGTTTCCGGCCGCTCGTCCGGAATTCGCTGCAGTTTCATCCCGAAGTGCTCGGCGTGCTGTATGTCGACCGCCTCGGGAAGGTGTATTTCGATTCGTACCAAAAGCAGCTCGATCCCGCCTATTCCTTCGAAACGGACAAGCTGTACCGGGACTTTTTTTCCGTCAACAAGCCGATGCTGACCGCTCCGCATCCGCTGCCTTATATTTTGTACAACAATACGGACGTATTCTCTTATATCCGGCCGATTTTGAATACGGATACAGGGCGGACGGAAGCGTTATTTATTATGGAAATCCATGAAGAAAAAATAAAGAGCATGCTCAGCAGCAACCCCAAGGACACGGCAGGCCAGGTCATCCTGTATCGCGAGCAAGACGGTACGGCCGTTTCCGAAGCGCCCGTTCCTTCGGATTGGCTGCGCGATTTTCGGCAAGCCCGGCTGTCGACACCCGACGGGAGCAAGCAGCTCTTGTTCGCTTCGAACGGGAAAGAATATCAGGCGATCTATACGGAGCTTCCGGACAGCGATTGGAACATCGTATGGGCGGCTCCGCTCAGCAGCATCAACCAGGGGGTTCGGCAAACGTATCAGCTCACCCTGCTGATCGCGGCCATCAGCCTGGTCACCGCGTTGATCGTCGCCTTCCCCGTCATGAGCGGCATTCTTCGGCCGCTGTACCGGTTGAAGAAAGGCATGCAAAGCCTGGGGCGCGGCGTCTACGTTCCCGTACCGATGAAGCACAACCACGATGAAATCGGCTTCCTGATCCAAAGCTATAACCAGACGCTCGACAAGCTTCAGTACATGGAACGGGAAGTGTACCAGGCCAATATGAGAGAGAAGGAACGCGAGCTGCTGCAGCTTCAGGCCCAGATCAATCCGCACTTTCTGTTCAACACCCTGGAAACGATCGAGTCCTACGCGGTCCGGAACAACGGCGAAGCGGTCGGCGATATGGTGCAATCGGTTTCCCGCATGATGAGGTACACCATTCGCAACGACGGCGGATGGGCGGCACTGAGGGAGGAGATCGCTTATATCCGCAATTTCCTGACGATTCATTACTATCGGAACGGAAAGGACGTTCACGCGCGGTTCGAGATCGCCCCCGAACTCCTCGACGTTCCGGTCGTCAAGCTCAGCATCCAGCCCTTTATCGAAAATGCGATCAAATACGGCTGGAGTCCGAATATGAGCACCGAGCAGTTTCAGCTCGTCGTCAGCGTCCAGGCCCAAGCGTCAACGCTCACCGTATCGATACGCGATACGGGAACCGGAATATCCGCCGACGTGCTGGAGAAGCTTCGCCAGTTGATCGCCGCCAAAGGCGAGTCCAAGGACCCTTACTTCCGCAAGCATACCGGCATTCTCAACACCTACCGCAGACTCATTCTGGTCTACGGCGATCGGCTCCGGTTCCATGTGGAGAGCTCGCCGGAGCGCGGCACGGTTTTTTCCTTCCAAATTCCCTGCCCCGCTCACAAACAAGAACCGGCGTAAGCCGGAGACCGGCAAGACTTTCTGCCTGTCCGGCGCGCGAAGGACGGAAACAAGAGGTAACCGGCTGGCTACCTCTTGTTTTCGTATGGCTTTCCGAGCGCCGGTTAGGCGGATCAGCGGGCTGCCGGCAGCTGCTCCACGGTTTTCACCCATTGGCCGCTGCTTGCCGATTCCAGGATGGCGTCGCAAATGACATGAATCCGGTACCCGTCGTAGAAATTAGGCGAAACCTCCGTATCCTGGACGATGGCGGATATGAAATCGTGCGCTTCGATGATCTTCGTCTCGCCGTAACCGATGCCCAGAGCCGGAATCGGCCACAACGCCGCGCCGTTCGGATGGGCGGGACCGGTGTAGATTGTCCGGAATCCGCGCCTGTCGTCCGGATCGTCCGAGAAGCAGACCTGAAGCTCGTCGCGGCGTTCGTAATTAAAATACAGGGAGCCTTTGTCGCCGTGTATCTCGAAAGTCAGGAAGTTGTTGCGCCCCCATGCGTTGCGGGTCGCTTCCAGGCTGCCTACGGCTCCGTTCTCGAAGCGAAGCAGCGTGTTGATTTCGTCGTCCACGTCGACGGCCGCTTTCTTCACATCGCCGGAAGACTTCACGGTTCCGAGCTTGTCGACGGGACCGGACGAAACCGGACGTTCCGGAATCCATGTGTTGGCGATCCCCATGACTTCGGTAATTTCTCCGACCAGATAACGGGCCAGATCGATCACATGCGTGCCGATATCCCCAAGCGCGCCCGACCCGGCCACTTCCCTGCGGAAACGCCAGGACAGCGGGGCATTCGGGTCCGCCGACCAATCCTGCAAATACGTGCCGCGAAAATTCAAAATACGGCCGATCGCGCCTTCTTCGATATATTTCTTCGCGAGCGAAACGGCCGGCGTTCGGCGGTAGTTGAACGCCACCATATGCTTCACGCCGGCTTCGCTTGCGGCATCCAGCATCCGCTTCGCTTCTTCCGTCGTCCGCGCAAGCGGCTTTTCGGAAATGATATGCTTGCCGGCTTTGGCCGCGGCGATGGCGATTTCGGCATGCGTATGGTTCGGCGTCACGATATCGACGATATCGATGCTCGGGTCCTCAACCACCTTGCGCCAATCGGACGCCCACGATTCGAACCCGTACCTTGCCGCCGCTTCCCGGGCCAGCTCGTCGTTGATGTCGACGACGGTCTTGCGAAACGGAACGGCCGGAGCCGGCCAGAAAAACATCGGCATTCCCGCATAAGCCAGCGAATGGGCCTTTCCCATAAACCCTCCGCCGATCATTCCAACGTTTAATGTACGCATCGCATAATCTCCTTTCACTTCGCGGCATCCCGAAGCGGCGCCGGCGGCTCCGCATGGTAGACGGTCTCCCACGATTCCAAAATATTGTCCCGGTTCACCTGAAGGGACGGAACGGCTGCATACGCCGGCGCTTCTTTGCCCAGCAGCGAATAGGCGGCCAGAATCGCTTCCGCAACGCCTTGATCGTAAGGCAGTTGGGCGCCGAGCCCTTTGATCATCCCGCCTTTGGCGATATCCAGCGCAACGTTCGTGCCCAAGTCGATCGTAGCGATCGCCAAATCCGTCCGTCCCGCGGATCGCGCGGCGGCAAGCGCCCCCTCCGCCGGCACATCCCATACGACGAACATCCCCTTCAGGTTCGGATGCTTCGTCAGCATGGCCGACGCCACCTTCTCGCCGTCATTCGGGCCGGTGATGCCCCCGCGGGCGATGATGTTGATGTTCGGATACTCGTCCCGGATCGTTTTTTCGAACGCTTCGGTTCTTTGCTTCGTGACGAAAAAGTCCGCATCATGGAAAATAACGCCGACCTCTCCTTCTTCGCCGATCGCTTTGGCTAAAATATGTGCGGCTTCAACCCCGTTGCCGTAGTTGTCGGCGGAGACGACGCTGACGTAATCCTTGCCTGCCGTAAGCCCGGCCGCCTTATTATCCATGAATACGATCTTCACGCCCTGAGAGGCGGCTTTCTTGAAGACGCCCGCCGTCGAAACCGCATCGACCGGGATGCTGACCAGAATGTCCGGTTTTTTGGCGAGGATCGTTTCGATATCGGATACTTGCTTTTCCGCTTTAAAGTTCGCATCGGTCGTGGCGACGATTTCGATGTTCATTTTGGCAAACGTATCCTTAAGCCCTTTCAATTGCGCCGCCGACCAGTCGTTGCCGGCGTAGTGCATGGAGATGGCCGCCTTGTAACGGCCGGCCTTAATCTTGGCAAGCTCCTCCTCCGTCAATTGCAGCGTTTTGGCGGAAACGGCGTTTTCGCCGTCCGGTCCTTTGCTTAAGATTTCTTTTTCCGGCAGGCTCTGATTAATCGTAATCGGGCCATCCGTTGCCCCGGAAGCGGTTGCCCCGCCGCTTGCCGCCGGGCCGTCCGGCGCGGACGGCGACTCATTGGCAGCGCTGCCCCCGTTACCCTTACCGCAAGCGGCCAGACTCAAGCTGAACACAAGCAATAAAACCGCCGCTGCGTATGAACGTTTTCTCATGGCTAAAGCCCCCATCCGCGTCTTGCGCGAAGTCAGATTGTCTCCGGTTCTTTTATTGAGCGGTTCTTGGTCGGGCGAGCGATCCTGAAGGGACACCACCTCCGTTCGAATGCCGGACACCCAAGGGTTGTAAGCGCCTTCAATAAGTATAGAAAAGTTTCAAGCGGAAAGCGGGGGAATAATTTAACTTGGCATGCGGAATTTTTTAGCCTCAAGTCCGAGCCTTCCGGTCTCCCAAACAAAAAAAGGCCGCGGCACGGCTTCCGCCAAAGCGCGTCAAGCGGCTTTGAAAGAAGGATCGAACCGCGGCGTTGTTTTTTATTTCTTCAAATGATAAGGGACCGTTGTAACAATGACGTCTTTGCGGCGCAGCAAGCGGGCGCGGATGATGAAGCTCGTTTGGTTATGCAAAATGTTGTGCCAGCCTTTCTTGGGAATGAACTGCGGTATGATCACCGTAACCTGGTAGTTCGATTCCCTGGCTTTGCGCTCCACGGTATCGATAAACTTCATCAAAGGCTGGATAATGCTCCTGTAAGGAGAGTACAGCGTGACCAGCCTCACATCCGGCATCCACTCGCTCCATTTCTTTTCGAACTGGGCTTCGTCTTCTCTTTCGAAAGGAACGTAAACGGCGATGATCTGTTCGGGTGACAGCGATTGGGCGTAACGGACGGAGTGCTCGACCACATGCGTGATTCCGGCTACGGGCAGAATGACGACATTCCCCTTGATCGGCATGGGCGGCTCGCACGTCGAAAGCCTGAGCTGCTCGCCTACGTCTTCGTAATGCTTTCGGATCCGATGGAAGACATATACGATAAGCGGCAGGAAGATCAAAACCGGCCACACCTGCGGGAATTTGGTCAAAAAGAACATCATGGTGACGGTAAAGCAAATAAGGGCTCCCGTCGTGTTGATGACCAGCTTCGAAATCCAGCCCTTCGGTTTTTCCCGGATCCATTTCATCATCATGCCGGTTTGCGACAAGGTAAAGGGAATAAACACGCCCACGGCGTACAGCGGGATCAATTGTTCGGTTTGCCCTTCGAAAGCCACGATCAACAAAATGGATAAAATGCCGAGCATGATGATCCCGTTGGAATAACCCAGCCTGTCTCCCCGGGCCGTGAACATTCGGGGAACGAACTTATCCTTGGCCAGGTTGACCGCAAGCAGCGGAAACGCCGAGTATCCGGTGTTGGCCGCCAGAATCAGGATCAAGGCCGTCGTGCCCTGAATGAAGAAATACATGGCGTTCCGTCCGAAGGTCTGTTCGGCGATCTGGGAGACGACCGTGGCCTCCGCTTTGGGCGTAATCCCGTAATAATAGGCCAAATAGACGATTCCCGAAAACAGCAGCGCCAGCAAGACGCCCATCGCTATTAACGTTTTGGCCGCGTTGTTGGGCGCAGGGTCCTTGAAATTCGGAATGGCGTTCGAGATGGCTTCGACTCCCGTCAAAGCCGAGCTTCCCGAAGCGAAGGCTCTCAGGAGCAGAAACAGGCCGATGCCTTCAACCGGCGTGCCGATGGGCGCGTGCAAATCCGCCGGAACGCCGCCGCTCGCAATGTCGTATAGGCCGGTTCCAATCAAAATGAACAATGCCAAAACAAATAAATAAACCGGGTAAGCCAAAATCGAAGCCGACTCCGTGACACCCCTTAAGTTCAGGAGAGTCAATAAAAGGACAAGTGCGACGGCGATGGGCACCGCATGCGCATGCAGGCTTGGGAAAGCGGACGTAATGGCGTCGGTGCCGGCCGACACGCTGACGGCCACCGTCAAAATGTAATCCACCAGCAAGGAGCCCCCGGCCACCAGCCCGGGGTATCTCCCCAGATTCTGCTTGGATACCACATACGCGCCTCCGCCGTGCGGATAGGCAAAGATGATCTGCCGATACGATAAGATAAGGGCAATCAGCAAAACCAGCACACCGATTCCGATCGGGATCGAGTACCAGAAGGCCGCTGCGCCGACCGTGACCAGCACCCACAAAATCTGTTCCGGGCCGTAAGCGACGGAGGATAAGGCGTCCGAAGAAAGAATGGCGAGCGCCTTCGTCTTGTTGAGCTTCTGTTCCCCCAATTCCGTTGTTTTCAAAGGCCGCCCGATTAACATCCGCTTTAGATTCGTCAGCATTCACGTCACCGCCAAGTAGTGAGAAATGTTCAGGATGGAATAACCGTTGCTTGTACGGTTTCCAACTTTTTTGTTTTTTACGCCACAAAAAAACGCAGAGGTATCCCCCTGCGGCCCCATGGAACCGAAGTTGCTTCACCTCTCTAACGACGCTTACGAGGTTAGCTGACGGATTCGGGCGTTTAGAGTCGCCCTACTGCGACGTTCCCATCCAACGTCGCGGATTCACCCCAGGCGGCAAAGCATATTCGCCGCGGTTGGTTCCCCCGTTTTCCTTCCGGAAATTCAGCGATCTTGGTTTATGACTCGACGGAATGATCATATTCCTCCAATCGGTCTCTGTAAAACTTCAAATGAAACGAAAAAACGCCGAAAACGCTGCGTTTGTCCGATGAATGCGGATACAATCGTCAGGCTCGCGGGAACAGCGTGAGGCATGCCTCTTTATAGCTCGATTGAACCTCGGATCCCGTCGAGCGCGCCGATGTCGGCATGACGCGGACAATATTTGCGGAGCTCCAAACGCTCCGGGTGCGTTTTCTTGTTAATAGTAATTTTTACGGTATGTAGTGAAACAGACTCCATCTCGTTCGTCAATCCGCGTACCCTGACGCGGCCTGCCGCTACGAAGCGGACGGACTTACCGGGCGTCACCATCGGCAACGATTTGCGCGAGATGACGCCCGGCATCCAAAGGTCCGTATTCTTGACCGGCTTTCTTTATTTATCCCGCTCTTTGTCCCCGAGCACAAGCTGGGCTTGGGCCGCGGCGATGCGCGCCAACGGCACCCGGTACGGAGAACAGCTTACGTAGTCGAGGCCTGCTTTATGGCAGAAAAAGATCGACTGCTTGTCGCCGCCGTGCTCGCCGCAAACGCCCGCCTTCAAGTCCGGCTTCGCCGCCCTGCCCTGTTCCGTTGCCCAAACGATCAATTGGCCGACCCCTTCCGCGTCGATCGTTTGGAACGGGTTATGCGGCAGCAGCTTATGCTCGACGTAATGGGTCAGAAACTTGCCTTCCGCATCGTCGCGGCTGTAGCCGAACGTCATTTGCGTCAGGTCGTTCGTGCCGAAGGAGAAGAAGTCGGCATGCAACGCGATTTGGCTGGCGGTCAGCGCGGCGCGCGGCACCTCGATCATCGTGCCGACCCTGTACGCGAGTCCGCTCTCCGCTTCGCCCAGGATCCGCCCGGCCACGCGGTCGATCAGCTTTCGCATCGCGATTAGCTCGTTCACGTGGCCGACCAGCGGAATCATGACTTCCGGCACGACGCGCACGCCTTCCGCCAGGCACTTCACAGCCGCGCGGAAAATCGCCTCCGCCTGCATCTCGTAGATTTCGGGGAAAACGATGCCGAGCCTGCAGCCGCGTTGGCCGAGCATCGGATTGGCTTCCTGCAGCGAACGGACTTTGCGGATCCACTGTTCCAGTTTCGCTTTTTCAGCGGCGACCGTAACCGCCGAATCTTCTCCCTGTGCAGCGGCGACCGGCAGCGCCTCCAAGGTGCTGCGCGATACGCCGCCGTCCGCCGCCCCCCACTTTTCGAGCAGTGACAAGCGGATGCTGCGCTGCAGCAGCTCCTCCAGATTCGGCAAAAACTCGTGCAGCGGCGGATCAAGCAGCCGGATCGTCACGGGCAGGCCGTCCATGGCCCGGAACAGGCCTTCGAAGTCTTCCTGCTGCATCGGCAGCAGCTTGGCCAGCGCCTCCGCGCGCTCCTCCGCCGTCTCGGCCAAAATCATGCTCTGCACGACCGGCAGACGGTCCGATCCAAAAAACATATGCTCGGTCCGGCACAAGCCGATGCCTTCCGCGCCGAATTCGCGCGCTTTCCGCGCGTCTTCCGGGTTATCCGCGTTCGTCAGGACGCGCAGCTTCCGCACCTCGTCGGCCCAAGCGAGCAGCTGCGCCAGTTCGGGGGAAATTTCCGCCTCTTTCAAGGCGATGACGCCGTTGATGACGCGCCCGGTCGCGCCGTCGATGGAGATCCAGTCGCCTTCGCGGACGGTGCGTTCCCCGGCCGTGAACGAGCTGCCGTCGATGCGCAGCGTTTCGCAGCCGCACACGCACGGTTTGCCCATGCCGCGCGCCACGACGGCGGCGTGGCTCGTCATGCCGCCGCGGCTGGTCAGCACGCCTTCGGCTGCCAGCACGCCGTGAATGTCTTCCGGGGTCGTTTCCGAACGCACCAGGATGACGCGTTTGCCCGCCTTCGCCCACTGCTCCGCCGTATCGGCGTCGAACACGGCCTGTCCGGTCACCGCTCCCGGCGAGGCGGGCAAGCCGGAAGCCAATACGTCAAGCTCGGCGGACGTATCGATCGCCCGGTGCAGCAATTGGTCCAAATGCGACATTTCGATGCGCTGCAGCGCTTCCTCTTTGGTCAGAATGCCCTCCTGCACGAGCTGCACCGCGATCTTCACCGCCGCCTGCGCCGTCCGTTTGCCGTTGCGGGTTTGCAGGATGAACAATTTCTGTTTTTCCACGGTGAATTCGATGTCCTGCATGTCCTTGTAATGGCGCTCCAATTGTTCCGCCGTGCGCGCGAGCTGGGCGAATACGTCCGGCAGCTCCCGGTCGAGCCGCTCGATCGGCAGCGGCGTGCGAATGCCCGCCACGATGTCTTCCCCCTGCGCGTTCGACAGAAATTCGCCGAAAAGCGCCTTCTCCCCGGTGGACGGGTTGCGCGTAAACAGGACGCCCGTGCCGCAATCGTCGCCCATGTTGCCGAACACCATCGCCTGGATGTTGACCGCCGTCCCCTGGTCGTCCGGGATTTGGTGCACTTTCCGGTAAAAGATGGCGCGCTGATTGTTCCAGGACCGAAACACCGCTTCGATCGCCTTTTCCAGCTGCTCGTATACATTTTGCGGGAACGGAACACGCGCGTGGCTTACGATCAACTTTTTGTACTGTTCGATCAGGCTTTTCCAGCCTTCGACCGTCACGTCCCGTTCTTCGGCGAAGCGAAACGCTTCTTTCATCCGATGGAGCTCGCGTTCGAACAAAAACGATTCGATCCCGAGCACGACGTTGCCGTACATTTGAATGAGACGGCGGTAGCAATCGTAAGCGAAACGCGGATTGTTCGTCGCTTCCGCCAAGCCCTGCACCGTTTCGTCGTTAAGCCCCAGGTTCAGGATGGTGTCCATCATGCCCGGCATCGAAGTGACCGAACCGGAACGGACGGAGACGAGCAGCGGCTGCTTCGGATCGCCGAACTTTTGGTCCTTTTCCGCTTCGAGAGCCTGCATGGCGGCAGCGACCTGATCCAGCAGGCCTTCCGGCAGAACGCGGCCGCCGGCGTAGAAAGCGCGGCACGCTTCCGTCGTTACGGTAAAGCCGGGGGGAACCGGCAGGCCGACCTTCGTCATTTCCGCCAGATTGGCGCCCTTGCCGCCGAGAAGTTCTCTCATGCCAGCGCTTCCATCTTGAAAACGGTACACCCATTTAGTTGAATTCATCCGCACGTTCTCCTTTGGTTGGGCTGCAAAGTTTGCTCCCGCATTCTCCGTAAAACAGCTTGACTCCGCTTGTCGGCAGCGTGTCGATGATTTCCCCGCAGTGACGGCAGACAAGCGTGCCGAGATGCAGCGGCGCCCGCCCCGGTTCCTTCATCAAACGAATGTTTTGCTCCATGGTTCGTTCACCCTCATCTCGTTTTTTTTGGCGACATGAGCAACGAAATCAAGCACCCGGCAGGCGTACGCCCATTCGTTGTCATACCATGCCAGCACTTTCGTTTGCCGTCCCGACGCCATCAGCGAAAGCGCGTCGATGACCGCCGACTTGTCGTTGCCGATGTAGTCCGACGAAACAAGCGGCAGCTCGTTGTACTCGACGTAGGCTCCGAGCGTCCCCTGCGCCGCCGTCTTGAACGCTTCCCGCACTTCCTCTTTCGTGACCGGACGGCGAAGCTCGGCCGTCAAATCGACAAGCGAAACGTCCTGCGTCGGCACGCGCAGCGACAAGCCCCGAATGACGGGAGCAAGGTGCGGCAGCACCCCGGACAGCGCTTTGCCGACTCCGGTCGAAGTCGGAACGATCGACTGCGTGCAGGCCCGCGCGCGCCGCAAATCCTTGTGCGGATTGTCGAGATGGTTTTGATCGTTCGTATAGGCGTGAACCGTTGTCATCCAGCCGGATTCGACGCCGAACGCGCGGTCGAGAATGTGCAGCACCGGCGCCAGGCAGTTCGTCGTGCACGACGCCGTGGACAGCAGCGCATGCTTGTCGGGATCGTAGCTCGCTTCGTTGACGCCCATCACCACCGTCAAATCCAAATCTTTGCCGGGCGCCGTCACAACGACGCGCTTTGCGCCCGCCGCCAGATGCTTGACCGCTCCCGCGCGGTCGTTGAACTTGCCGGTGGCGTCGATCGCGATGTCAATGCCGTACTTGTCCCACGGCAGCAACGCCGGATCGCGCTCCGAGACGAAAGCAACCGGCTGCCCGTTGATTACCAGCTTGTCCTTTTCGACCTGGATGTCGGCGTCCCATTTGCCGTGCACCGTATCGTATTTCAGCAAATGCGCCGCCGTCTCGATCGGGCTAGTCGAATTGATCGCCTTGACTTGCGCCCCCGGAATGCCGGCCGTAAACGCTTTTCTGATCAACAGCCGGCCGATTCTGCCCGTACCGCTGATCCCCACCTGCTGGTTCATGATGACCTCCTTGGTGCATAGTTCCGATCCGTAAGATGAGCCGACTACGTCTTCGCGAGCACATGGTTGACGGTCTCGACGACCGCCCGGTCCCGCAGGTAAACGCGGGGAACCCGCTTGCCAACCAAACAGACGATTTCATAGTTGATCGTATCCAAAAGGGATGCGATCTCTTCGACGGGCAAGCCGTCTTCTTCGTCGCGGCCGAACAGAAGCACCTCGTCCCCCGCCCGGACGCCGGGTATGGCGCTGACATCAACCATCGTCTGGTCCATGCATACCCTTCCGACGATCGGCGCTTTGCGGCCGCGGATCATCATGCTGCCCCGGTTGGACAACCGGCGGGACAGCCCGTCGGCATATCCGGCCGGAACGGTCGCGATCCAGCTCGGCCGTTCCGGCCGGTACGTGCAGCCGTAGCTGATGGGCTGCCCGGCGGGCACCTGCTTCAAAGCCGCGATTCGGGTTTTCCACTTCATCGCCGGCCGCAGCTCGGGCACCCCCGGCATCGGGTCGGAAAAAGGCAACAGACCGTACAAGCTGATGCCCACCCGGACCAAATCCAGATGCATGTCCGGAAAACGCAGGCTCGCCGCGCTGTTGCAGCAGTGCTTGAGCGGGACCCGGATGCCGTGGCGCTCCAGGCAATCGATATAGGCAAGGAACGTCTCGAATTGCCTACGGGTATACGTTTCATCCGGGCTGTCGGCGCTGGCGAAATGCGTAAAGACGCCCTCCAGCCTGACCCATGGCGAGCTTGCCGCTTTTCGCGCCAAGACCAGGGCCGTTTCCGGATCGGTCACGCCGATCCGCGACATCCCTGTATCCGTTTTCAAATGTACGTTGGCATACAGCCGATGGCGTGCCGCACAAGCGATCACAGCTTCCAGTTCCTTCTCGGTGAACACGGTCACGGCGATGCGGTGCTTTACCGCCGTTTCGGCGGATGCGGGGGGCGTGTATCCCAGCACGAGAATGGGGCACTCGATGCCTGCCGCCCGAAGCTGCAAGGCTTCGTCCAATAGGGCCACCCCAAGCCAATCCGCCCCGGCTTCCAGCGCCGCCTTGGCGACCTGGACGGCACCATGGCCGTAACCGTCCGCCTTGACTACCGCCATGAAGCGGCAGGAAGGCTTTAGTCCCGCCTTGATCGTCTTTACGTTATGCGCGATGGCGTCGAGCGAAACTTCGGCCCAAGTCTCCCTATGACTGAACACGATGTGAGCCGCCTCCGTTCTGGCCGCGCTGCTTTCCGCAGCGGCATGTTGCCCCCCCCCTCCGGGTAAAGCGGCCGCGCCGCCCTGACCGGAGCGAACCCGTTTTTCGCGGCACCCATACGGAAGCCGGCAAGCAGGCATCTTGTCCATTCCGTATGGGCAAGCCGAACCCAAGGGGGTTGGGAAGGATTACAGGGCAAACGGAAGTTTTTCCAGCGCTTTTTCGACGGGGACGTATTCGTGGCCGAGGCTGTCGGCCACCGCCTTGTACGCAACGCTGCCCGCTGCGACATTGACCCCTTGAAGCAGCGCCTTGTTCTCCTGCACGGCGCGGATGACGCCTTTATTGGCGATTTGCAATGCGTACGGCAGCGTCACATTGGTCAGCGCGATGGTCGACGTTCTCGGAACCGCCCCCGGCATATTCGCGACCGCGTAGTGGACGACGCCGTGCTTGACGAACGTCGGGTTGTCATGGGTCGTAATGCGGTCTACGGTTTCAATGATGCCGCCTTGGTCGATCGCCACATCCACGACCACCGAACCCGGTTTCATGGAGCGGATCATGTTCTCCGTAACCAGCTTCGGCGCTTTCGCACCCGGAATGAGCACCGCTCCCACGACCAGATCGGATTCCGATACCGCTTCGGCAATATTGAACGGATTGGACATCATCGTTTGAATGTCGCCGCCGAAAATATCGTCCAACTGGCGCAGACGTTCCGGATTCAGGTCGATAATCGTCACCTGCGCGCCAAGCCCGACCGCGATTTTGGCCGCATTGGTGCCGACGATGCCTCCGCCGACGATGGTCACTTTCGCCCGCTTCACGCCGGGCACGCCTCCGAGCAAAACGCCTTTGCCGCCGTAAGGCTTTTCCAAAAACTGCGCTCCGATTTGCGGCGCCATCCGGCCGGCCACTTCGCTCATCGGCGTCAACAGCGGCAGCGTGCGGTTTACTTCCACCGTTTCATAGGCGATGGCGGTAACGCCTTTGTCCATCAGCGCCCGGGTCAATTCCGGCTCCGCCGCCAGATGCAGGTACGTAAACAGGATCAATCCGTCGCGGAAATAGCCGTATTCGGACGCTAAAGGTTCTTTCACTTTCATAATCATATCGGCATTCGCCCAGACGTCGGCAGCCTTCTGGAGAATCGTCGCACCGGCTGCGGCGTAGTCCTCGTTCGTGAAACCGCTTCCCAATCCGGCGTCGCTTTCGACCATCACCTGATGTCCGGCTTTGACGAAAGCGTCTACACCCGCCGGCGTGATGGCCACCCGGTTTTCATTGTTTTTGATTTCCTTGGGAATTCCGATTTTCATGTCCAATCTCCCCTTTGTCTTGTGCGGTCTACCGCTAGTATAAGGGAGAAAGCGCTTTATTTCGTTGTCGGGATTCCAGAAAAGTTGTCCGGGTCCTTGTGAAAATCAACAAAGCGTCCGGTTACTCCGTCATTTTTTCCGCTTTTAAATCCAGATAGAGCGTAACTTTCTGATCCATGTTGTTCAGGTCGATGCCCCCGATCTCGGCGATCCGCTTCAGACGGTACGTAAGCGTATTAATGTGAATATGAAGCAAATCCGCCGTGACTTTGACATTGCTGTCGTGGCTTAAAAACAGCTCCAGCGTTTGCAGCAGGTCGCTGTTGTGTTCGCGATCGTATTTCCGCAATTTTTGCAGAGCGGGATTTTCGAACCGGTGCAGCTGCTTTTCCTGCAAAATGTGAGGGAGATAGCGGTAGTAGCCCAAATCGGGGTAAGCAGATGCCGAGCTCGTTTCCTCGGGGAACCGCCGCTTGATTTGCAGGAGCGTCAGAGCTTCCTGGTAGCTTCGCTCCACCATCGCGTAGTCGCTGTAGATCATTCCGCTGCCGCTTTCAACGGGCGAAATTCCGAAACGCTGCTTCATTTGGCGGATCATCCGAAATAACGCTTCCTTCTGCTCCTCCTCATCGTCAACCGAGGGGGATGGCGCCGCCGCGAGCAGAACCAATTGCGCATCGGTCACCGCATGCAGGACGATCCGCACGAAAGGCGTTGTTTCCAGCGTATAGCGGATTTGCTGTTTAAGCTTTTCGGAAATGGCTTCTTCGAACTGGAGCACCGTCACGTGATACCGTTCCGGCAGCCGCACGTCAAGCTGCTTCGCCCGGTCCCGGACCCTTTCGTCCGGCTGCAGATGACCGGTCAGAAGCTGCCAGAAAAAATCATGATAACTTTTCTCTTCTTTGCGGGTCTTCATCTGAAGCTGGATCAACTGCGATCTGGCGGCATCCGCCGCTCGCTTGAGCTGATGCAATCCCTGATCGCCGAGAGGGCCGTTCACTTCCAGAAGCCATATATAACCGAGAACATCCTGATTTCTGCGGATCGCGACGGCCACCCGGTCGCCCAGTCCGATTTCCTCCATCGCGGAAATCCGGATCGGAAGCTCGCTTTGCAGCAGACGCTTCATCACGCCGTCCCTCCACAGCGTGCTGATGACTTTTTCCGGCACCTTGCGTCCCATAATGGTCGAGATTCGGGCGGGGTCCGACATGTCTTCATGCGAACTGTACGCAAGCAGCCGGTGATTGGCGTCCTCGATCGTCACCGGGCAGCGAAGCGCGCCGTAGATGGCATCCGCCAGCGTATCCAGATTGTCGAAAGTTTGGTCAAACGGATTTGCGTTCTGATTCATCCTCAGACCCCCCAAGCATCAATTTTTCCCAAAAGCGGGCGCAACGCCCGAGCGGCAGGGTAACGTTTGTAGAATACCACAAAAACGGCAAGAAAATTTCTCACTATGAAACAAATCGGAACGGATCTTTTTGCAGTACGATAAGAGAGCCGAACGAAATGAAATGCAACGTTTCCGTTTTTTTCGGCACGTTTCTCCCCGAATTGGCAGCGCTTTCAAAAATGATGAAAGGGGTTTCAACATGAGCAATCAGCAAAAAACAACCGAGTTGAACCGGGGGCTTCAACAGCGGCACGTCAACCTGATGTCCTTAGGGGCGGCGATTGGGGTCGGATTGTTTCTCGGTTCCGCATCCGCCATCAAATTGGCGGGACCGGCGATCTTGTTCTCCTATGCCATCGGCGGCATCGCCATCTTCTTTATCATGCGCGCGCTTGGGGAGATGGCGATTCAGAACCCGGTCGCAGGCTCCTTCAGCCGGTACGCCCGCAATTACATGGGACCCCTGTTCGGATACTTGACCGGCTGGAACTATTGGTTTTTGTGGGTCATCACCTGCATGGCGGAAATTACGGCCGTCAGCGTGTATATGGAATTCTGGTTCCCGGGCGTGCCGCGCTGGATCTGGGCGTTGGCCGCGCTGATCATCATGAGCGCCGTCAACCTGATTGCCGTCAAAGCCTACGGCGAGCTGGAATTCTGGTTTGCGCTCATCAAAATCGTCGCCATCATCCTGATGATCGTGCTTGGAATCAGCATGATCGCATTCGGGCTCGGCAACGGCGGCACCCCTACGGGCATCAGCAACTTGTGGGAGCACGGCGGATTTTTGCCGAACGGTTGGAAGGGCGTTCTTCTATCCTTGCAGATGGTGATGTTCGCTTATCTGGGGATCGAAATGATCGGGGTGACCGCCGGCGAAGTGCAAAACCCCAAAAAGACGTTGTCCCGCGCCATCAACAGCGTTTTCTGGAGAATTCTCCTTTTCTACGTCGGCGCTCTGTTCGTCATCATGTCCATCTATCCTTGGAACGAAATCGGGCAGAAAGGCAGCCCGTTCGTTATGACCTTCGATCAATTCGGCATTCCGTATGCGGCAGGCATCATCAACTTCGTCGTGCTGACGGCGGCATTGTCCTCCTGCAACAGCGGCATCTTCAGCACCGGCCGCATGCTGTTCAACCTGGCCCAGCAAGGGGAAGCTTCTCCGAAATTCGGCAGGCTGAGCAAGAGCGGAGTGCCCGGCACGGCCATCATCGTCTCCGGTTTGGCGCTGCTGGTAGGCGTCGTGTTGAACTACCTGGTTCCGGAAAAAGTCTTTACCTGGGTGACCAGCATTGCCACGTTCGGCGCGGTATGGACGTGGGCGGTGATCCTGATTTCGCAGCTTCGGTTCCGCAAATCCTTGTCCGCTGAAGAACAGAACCAGCTCGTCTACAAAATGCCCTGGGCGCCTTACAGCTCTTATCTGGCATTGGCGTTCCTTGCCCTCGTCATCGTCCTGATGGCATTCTCGCCGGAAACCCGGATCGCCCTGGTGGTCGGCCCGGTCTGGTACGCCATTCTGATCGGGGTATACTACAAAAAAGGATTGCACAAGAAAAATAAAACGGTTCTTCTGAACGAAGACCGAATGGCAGGCTGACCGGCAGTCGGCGTCACCCGGTTTATGTAAGCCCTTACGTTGGAACGCCCCCCGGAGGAAATCCCGGGGGGCAAGGTTATTTTTTGGCCAGCTGCACCAGCTCGATCGGGTTCACGATTAAGACCACCTGTCCGTCGCCCAGCAAGGTGGAGCCGGAAATGCCGGGTATGCCCGCCAGGTGCCCGTCCAACGTTTTCATGACGAATTCCTGTTCGTTTTTCAGCTTGTCCACGACAAGGCCGAATTTTTCCGGCCCATTGGAGACAATAACCGTATTCAACTCTTCATGGTCCGTCGTTCTTTCGCCGAGCAGAAACAGCTTGCTCAGCCATTCGATGCCGATGACATCCCCGCGGAGATGCGCGAAATACTTGCCGTTGAACGCATGGATCTCCTCGGGTTTGATTTTGACGGTCTCGGAAATGTAATCGATGGGAATGATGTACGTTTCGTTTAATACGCGGACCGGCAGTCCTCTGGATACCGCAAGCGTTAGCGGAAGCTGAATGACCATTTTCGTGCCCCTGTCCACTTCGCTGTCAATCCTGATGCTTCCGTTGATTTTCTCGATATTGCTCTTCACGATATCCATCCCGACCCCGCGGCCCGACACCTCGGTAATTTGGCCGGCGGTGCTGAACCCCGGCAGAAAGATCAGGTTGATTGCCTGGCTTTCCGTCATGTTTTCCGCGTCTTCTCTTGAAATCAAGCCTTTATCGACGGCTTTCTGCTTCAGAAGCCGGGCGTCCATTCCTTTTCCGTCGTCTTCAATCTCAATATAGGCATGTTTGTTTTTATGGTACGCCCTCAGGGTGATTTTCCCCGTTTCGCTTTTTCCCTTCCTTTTTCTTTCTTCCGGGGGCTCGATCCCATGATCGGCCGCATTTCGAATCAAATGGACGATCGGATCGCTGATCTGCTCGACGATCGTTTTGTCGATCTCCGTATGTTCGCCTTCCATGCGCAGTTCCATTTTCTTGCCGGTGCTTTGCGAAATATCGCGAACGATTCGGGGCATTTTTTGAAATACCGTCTTGACCTCGATCATTCTCATGGACAGGATGGCATTCTGCAATTCATCCGATATCCGGTTGATGGAAGCGCCGACCCTTTTCACTTCCTTGGACATTTCCGGAAGGTCGTATTCGACGTTTAATTTGGCGGCGATGTGCATAAAGGCATTTTTCGCGATCAGCAATTCGGAGATCATATTCATCATCTTGTCAAGCTTGTCCTGGCTGACCCGTATGCTCTGCATGCCTGGCGTCAACGCGGCTTTTTGCGGCGGCTCGGGACGAGGATGGAATCTCCCGGAATCGGGCGCCGAATCCATGCCGCCGGTTTCCAAAGCGGACTCCCCGGATAAGGCTCCCGTCGGCTCCCCGGACGCCGGTGATTCCACGGAAGGCGCTTCGCCGGCGGAACTTTCCCGCTGTTTTTGCTTGTTTAAGATCGCATTGGTTTTGCCGGCAATCTCATCCATGCTGCGTTCATCGTCAAATTCGACGACCAGTTCCGTTGCCGGATCGTGCTCTTCGACTTTCCGGGCCAGCCGGATCAGGGAATGGCTTAACAAATCGGCGCTGATCAGCAGATGATCGATAAGTTCGGCATCCGCCTCAACGTTCTTCTCCCGAACCGCAACCAACAGCGTCTCCATGTCGTGGCAGAGCCTGACGATAAAGTCCAACCCCATAAAGGAAGAACCCCTTTTGATCCCGTGCACCCTGTTGTATAGGTCATCCGCCAGTTCGGGATCGTCGGAAACCTCGAGCTTGAGGACCAGCTTCTCGAGATCTTCCCGGCTTGTCTTCCACTCGTCCAGAAGCGTCCTTAACAGGCCCGCATCCCCGGAATGAAAAGCATATCGCATCATATGCACTCTCCCAACTGCACGCATCATCGATTCCATGACCCGACGAGGGACGTTGCCCTTGTTCGGTCATCTCGGTTTTGAATAAACGATGCCGTCTCCGATCCTCTGCATGCGATAGGCCGAAGAGATCCTTCCGACAGATTCGGAATGGCCCAAAAAGATGATGCCCCCAGGATTCAGGCTTTCGTAGAAATCGGCCAAAACCGCCTTTCTCGATTCGTCGTCAAAGTAGATCAGGCAGTTTCGGCAAAAGATAAAATCGCAGCCCGTAATATGGCCGACGGCATCCGAATCCATCAAATTGATTTTCCTGAATTGGACGAACTTCTTGACGTCGGGATTGACCCGATACGATCCATCCTGTTTCGTAAAATATTTTTTCAAATATTCGGGAGGCACATCCCGGACAGACCTGTGTTCATAAACGCCGATCCTTGCCGTACGAAGCACGTCCGTATTGATATCCGAGGCAACGATTTGCAAATTCCAGGTTTCGGGTTCGTCCAGCATTTCCTGAAGGATGATGGATAAGGTGTACGGCTCCTCCCCCGTCGAACAGGCGGCGCTCCAGATCTTGAGGTTACGGTTGTTGCTCTTGTTCTTTTCCCTTACGACCATCGGGAGCACTTCTTCGGCGAAATTTCGAAGCTGCGGATAGTCCCGGAAAAAATACGTTTCATTGACCGTAAGCTCGTTGATCAGTCTGTCGAATTCGGCCGAATCCGTGGAGAACTTCAGCATGCGGTAGTAATCGTGAATGCTGTCCAACTGCAGCATTTCGGCCCGCTTTTCAAGCCGTTTCTGGACGTAATACTTTTTATTCCGCTCGTAGAAGATTCCCGTTTTTCTATAAACCAACTTTACGAATTTATCGAAAAGGTCGTCGGACAAAACCATTTCATCACCGATCTCTCCGGGAGGCTGCAATCGTCTCTCGAATCGCTTCCCGCCATCGTTCCAATTTTTTGACCGAATCATTCACGACTTCCAATACCTGCTCGTTGCTTTTGAACGGCTTGACGAGATAGCCGTTCGCGCCGAGCTCCAGGCAAGTCAAGATCCGGTCCAAGGTCGAATGTGCCGCCATCGCAATCACCTGCGTCAAAGGATCGTATTCCCTGATCCTCCTCAGAAATTCCATGCCGTCGATCTTTGGCATCGTCATATCCGCAAGCACGATGTGGTATTTCTTCTTTTGGAACATGTCCAGGGCATGAGCGGGATCCGCGCAGAGCTCGACCTGGCTGTATCCGGCCAAAACGAACGTTTCGTGGAGCCGTTCCGATATTGCCGTATCCTCATCCACAATCATGATGCTGTATCCGCTCATTTCCCAAGCCTCCATTACGTTTCATCTGCCGCAAACGAAATACCGCCCCCCAGCGCCGCGTCCGTTTCCGTATCGAACAGCTCGAAAGGTTCGATCGCACGAATGGAATCGAATATATTGACCAGCCTTTTCCGCAAGGAATGGCGAACAATAAGGCGCACCGCAATCCCCATGTCCCGAAGGCGCCTTTTCAGCCCGATCAGCCGGTTCAGTTCGGATTCATGAATCATCTCAAGCCGGCTGAAGTCCAATAACAAGCTGCGCGTGCCGGATTTGTCCATCCGTTCGACAAATCCTTCGAGACCCTCCATAAAGGAGGCATGTTTGGCTATGTAAATTTTGTAGAAGTATCTTCCTCTGGCATAACCGTATGCTTTCTCGAACAGCTCCACATATTTTTGGCGGAGGGTTTGGACAAGCTTGCCGTCTAAGCTCCTTTTCCCGCCCGCCGCATCCAGACACAGGCTATAAAACGATTCGATTTCCGGTTTCAGGTCATAACCCGTTGCATCGGGCGGGATGAGGCCGGCCGCTTCCAGATTTTTTCGATATTGCTCGCGGACGAGCTCGGCATATTCCTCCCGAGCGAGGTTGCCCGGATCCTGAAACAGAACGGGACGCATTTGGGGGAACTCTTGAAAAAAAACGTCAAAAAACCGGCGGCTTTCCAGTCCGAACGAATCCGCCCGATTCAGCATCCGATGCTCGGTGAGGTCGGAGATGGCGATTTTCTCGACATAGGTCACATCGAAATAGGTGTATAATTCGGCTTCTTCCAAGTCCGACTCTATAATCATGAACAGAGACGAAAGGTTCGGGTCGGCCGAAGCTCCGTATAGATCCTCGTCGGATACATTGGTATAGACAAGCGAGCCGACATCCTTGACCTGGTTAAAAATCATGAAAAGGATAGGGGAAACCATCGGAATATCGTCGCTGAACGAAATGCAGACGCCGTAGCGATTGGCCCCCGCCCGCTCCGTTCCTTTTAATGAGCTGACCAACCGATCTTCCCGGGCCGGATTCGTTCCGCCGCTTCCCGTTTCCGGATTTGCGTTCAGGATTCGATCGATTTCCTCTTCCAGCAGACCGGCGGCATGAGCGAATTCGTCGCGGCTTTCGTGGCCGGTCGTGGTTTTTTTCGACTCGAGCAGTTGTTTGACATGGTCCAACCCGCTGAAACACAATTGCAGAATCTGGCCGTCCAGGCCGATTCGGCCCTTTCGGACCATGTCCAGCATGTCCTCGATCTTGTGCGTCAGGCTGCCTATATCCTCGTATCCGATCATTTGCGATGAACCTTTGACGGAATGAAAGATCCTGAACAACGCGTTCAAATCGTCGATCGAGTAGCCGGCTTCCAACCGGATCAGGCATTCTTCCGCTTGCTGAAGCCATTCTTCGGTTTCCTCAAGATAGGTCATATATAGCGAATCCATCATGTTACCGCCCTCGCGAAGCCGCCAACGGCCATTTTGATGCATGCTCGCGCTGCAACCATCAGCATAGATGAACAGCCTTAACAATTTCGTCGGCAATCCGGTAGGATGGAACGACGATTTCGGCTCCGCCTCTTTCGATTGCCGCCCTCGGCATCCCAAAGACGATCGCCGTGGATTCATCTTCCGCAATCGTGACGCCTCCGGCCGCTCGGATTTTCACCATGGCGTCGGCTCCGTCGTCGCCCATGCCGGTCATCAGGACGCCGACCACTCTTTTGCCGCCGTATGCCCTGAGCACGGATTCCATGGTCACGTTCACGCTGGGCATGAATGGGGTCACGGGGCTGGCCGAAAGCCGAAGCATTCTGCCGTCCCTGTGAACAAGCAGCTGGTAGCCTCCGGGCGCCAGATACCCTCTTCCGTCCGCCAGCACATCGCCGGCCTCCGCTTCTTTGAACGGAAAAGGACAGGCTTTTCCCAGCCTCTTGGCAAAAGAAGAAGTAAAAGTCGGCGGCATATGCTGAACAACGATAAGCGCAGCCCTAAGGTCCGCCCGCAGCATGGGCAGAACGTCCATCAACGTTCCCGGCCCGCCCGTGGACACGCCGATTACGACAACCTTGGACAATTCGGGGCTTCGGTCCGCACCGGATTTCGCCCAATCCTCGGCGTCCCTTGCCTTCGAGAAGGAGCTTCGGGTCCGGATTCTGTTCTTCAGGCTTGTTCGATTGGCATGCTTGTAGGCGAGCTTGATCTTTTCGATAATCTCTTTTCCGACAATATACAGGTTCGAAGATACGGTTCCGGAAGGCTTGGCCACAAAATCAAACGCGCCCAGCGCCAATGCCTCGAAGGTGGCAAGCGCCCCGTCCCGGGTTAAGGAACTGATGATGATCACCGGGATTTCAGGGTTTTCGTTCAGGATGTACTGCATGGAGGTGAGGCCATCCATCTCGGGCATGTTGATGTCCATCGTGATGACGTCCGGTTGGATTTCCCTGGCCTTTTCAATGGCATCCTTCCCGTCCCTTGCCACCCCCGCCACCTCCAGAGCCGGGTCTGTCGCAATTAATTCACGCAATGCTTTTCGCATCAATGCGGAATCATCTACAACCAATACTTTGATTTTGTTCTTCACAACCATCACCTGCAGAAATAAGGCCGACATAGGACCGGCCCAGGACAACGGCACGTCGCCTGGGCGCAACCGGCCGCATTATGCGGAAATTTGGGCGCAGCCCAGCACCTTATCCAGACGCAGGATCATGACCATCCTTTTCCCCTCGTCGAGTTTGCCGACGCCTTCTACATAGCTGCTGTCAATCCCGCTCTTCAACAGTTCCGGCGGCGGCTCGATCAGCGCTTTTTCAAAACGCAGCACTTCCGACACCGAATCCACGATGATTCCGGTTTTTTCCCCGGCCGAGTCGACAATGATGATCCTTGTCGTATCCGTCACGGCTTTATCGGAAAGGCCGAAAAGCTTTCTTACATTCAGAACCGGGATGATGTTCCCCCGCAAATTCACGATGCCGTCGATGAAGGAGGGGGCGCGGGGAACCTTGGTGACTTCGGTCATCCGGTTGATTTCCTGCACTTCCCTGATTTTGATCCCGTATTCTTCATTGTCGATTTTGAACGCGACCAACTGTTCCTCATCCATATTTTGTCTTTCGAAGCTTTCCGCCTCGCCGGCTTCTTGCGGCGCTTCCTCCAGACCGCCGATCAGCCTGTACGCATCGGCAGACATGATTTTCGACGGGTCGAGCAGCATGATCAGCCGTTTGCCGCCATCGAGCTTGGCCACCCCTTTAAGCTGCTCGCCGCTTTGCGCAAGGAACTTTGGAGGGGGCTGAATCAGGCCGGAGGGCACCCTGAGCACCTCGGACACCTTATCTACGATCATGCCGGCCGAAAAGCCTCCCATATCCACAACCAGCACTCGGGTCTGATCGGTGATCGCCTCGGGTTCCATGCCAAAATAGGTTCTCAGGTTGAGAATGGGAAGAAGACGGTTCCGGATGGATACGACCCCGTCCACATAGGCTTCGCAGTTCGGAACCTTCATTCGTTCGGGGACGCGAATGATTTCTTTGACCTGCATGATCCCGATCGCGTATTCCTCTTTGCCAAGCAGGAAGGACACCAATTGTTCATCGGCGGCGGCATCCGACGCCGGCTCGACGCTGGGCTCCCAAAACCGGCCGCCCGAAGCGTCCTGCTCCGCCGTTTGCTCCCTTGCCCCGCCGTCTCCGCTAACGGCTTTGACGATGTCAAGCAGCATGATCAGCCGGTTTCCGTTATCCAGCTTGACAATTCCGTTCACGTAATCCGCCTCTGCATGTTGTGCGATTTGCGGAGGCGCCTCGATGTCCGAAGCGCTGACCCGAACGACTTCGGACACGCGATCGACAATGATTCCGGTCGCTTTGCCGTTTACCTCGACGACCAATACCCTGCTGTTTTCGTTCCTTTCTTTCTTCTCCATATGGAAGCGGGCTCTTCCGTCGATAATGGGCAGGACATGGCCCCTTAAGTTGCAGGCCCCTTCGACGTAACTCAACGCATTCGGCACTCTGGTGATTTCGGGAACTCTTACGATCTCCTTTACATGTACGATGTCCGCACCGAATTCGTCATCCCCAAGATGGAAGGTAACCAGTTGGCATTCGTGAAAACCCGCATTTCTTTCGGAAGACGCCATAGCCTCTCCTCCCGCCCGCTACATATTTTGAAGTTCGTCCGCAAGTCCGGATATTTCCTCAATGGCTTCGGCCAACTCCTGCATGCCTTTTGCCTGCTCGGTTGCCGCGCTTGCCGCCTCCTGCGTAGCCCTGCTGGCCTCCTGAGCGGCAATGGCAATCTGCTCGATCGCTTTTCTGGCCTGTTCCAACGCGACCAGCGATTCTTCCGAGCCCCTTTCCGTATCCTTCGTTCCCGCGCTGATTCGGATCATGCTTTCTTCGATCACGTTCAGATTGTGCGTAATCTTCTTCGCTTTCTCCACTTCGGCGAACGACGTCTTGCTGGAAACGTCGATATCCGCTGCGACTCTTTGAATCTGGGTCTGAATGCTTCTTACCAGATCCTTGATCTTGTCCGTATTCTCGGCGGATTCATTGGCCAGCGCCCGTATGTCTCCGGCTACTACCGAGAAGCCTCTGCCGAATTCCCCTGCCCTGGCCGCTTCAATAGACCCGTTTACCGCCAGCATGTTGGTCTGAATGGTCACATTGACAATCGCGTCCACGATTTTGTCGATCTTGCGGACGGTTTCCTCCAGATTTTTGATGTTTCGGGCCGCGACCAGGCTGGCGTCGGCCGAAGCCGAAATGCCGGCGATCATGTCCTCTACCGCGATTTTGTTGCTTTCGATCAGTTTTTGCAGCTCGGCCACCTTCTCCGAAGAGACCTGCGCCCTTTCGTTCATTTGTCTTGCCGCCACCACAAGCTTCTCGGCAAACAGCGAAGACTTCTCGGTAAGCTCCGCCTGCATCTCCGCGCCCGCCGAAATTTGCTCCATCGCCTTCATAATCTCGCCGGATGTGGAATGGGCCTCCTCCACGTTCGCGGCCAATTCCTCCGCCGCGGCGGCGAGAGCTTCGGACGATTTCTGGGTGTCGGTCGAGACCTTTAGCTCTTCCGCCATCTGGGCCAATTCGGAAGCGGCCGCATTCAGCTCGTCGAAAGCCCGGTTTTGCAGCTGCAAGGATTGCTCCACTTCCTCGGTGGCGCTGCTTTGCTGTTCGGCTGCCGCCGCAATCTGTTCGACGAGGCGAAGGAATTCGGAGGCGCCCTTGCTGGCATCGGCGGCATTCTGGGAGATTTCGGCGACGCCGTTCTTGACCGCCACGATTTCCTCGTCGATCTTGATCAGATCTTCCGTCGTTTTCTTGGCTTTTTCCACCTCCGCATTCGTGGCTTTCCCGGCGTTTTCGATGTCGCTCACGACGATCTTGACATTATTTTGAATCTCCGTCACCAATTCCCGGATGTTTCTTGCGGACTTCTCGGATATTTCGGCCAGATTGCGGACCTCGTCGGCCACGACGGCAAATCCCCTGCCATGCTCGCCGGCTCTGGCGGCTTCGATCGCGGCGTTTAAGGCCAACAGATTGGTTTGGTCGGCGATTCGCACGACCGCCTGCACAATATCGCCGATCTCATCCGACTGCTTTTCCAAATCGCCGACCAGCTTGACCGACTCGATGTTGGCTTCGGCCGCGGTCTGGATTCCCCGAATCATCGTTTCAATGTCTTTGGACGTATTCTCGATCAGCTCTTTCGCCGCATCCACGCGCTGAAGGGACTCCCTGGCGTTCGCGTCCGCCACGACGGACGCCTTCTCGATCTGGTTAATGGCAGCCCTCGATTCCTCCGCCGCCGAAGAAGTCTCGCTGGCGCCTTTCGCAATTTGCCCGACGCTTGCGCTAAGCTCTTCCGCCGCGCCGCTCGCTTCTTCTATCCCTGCGGCAAGCTGTTCGGTCGCGGTCGCGATCCGCTCCGCGAGCTGCTGCTGCTTGGCCAATGTTCTCGCCTTCACCTTGTCCAGCGCCTGCTTTCGGGCGAACTCTCTCTTTTTCTCGATCTGATCGGCATGAACGGATCGCGGCGCGCCTCCTTTGCCTTGAGCGGCGGCCGGTTTCGCAAGTTTCTTTTCCATCGATGTTCCTCCTGGCGTTAAATGTTCAGAACGGTCGCATCCGGAACGGGCCGAACCTAAGACGGCTCGTTCGTCAAGGGATCGTGCTCCGGGCAGTAAATCAAATAGTAGACATGCACTCCGTCTCCGGTCGGTTCGTTCCCCAAGTACCCGTCGCGAAATAACGAATGCACCCTTTTGCGCAAGTCCTCTATCGTCGTTAGAATATGGTTTTGCGCTAATGCCTTATGGATTTCGGCTAACGTAAACAACTCGTTTTCGCTGTACTTCAACAGCTTCAACAATTCTTCATCGGTCGTCAGTTGCATTTTCAGCCCTCGTTCTGGATGTGTCGGTTTAGGCGGCGGTAGCGCCGGGACGCTCGATATCGGGAAGCCATTCCTGCCGGACGCAAGGTCCCCCCTTTTGCGAATCGAACAAAATTATCATTTTGTTAGGTCCGGGAAACGCTTCAAAAAACAAAAAAAAGCCTTTAAAATAAAGGCTTACGGTCATTTCGGACGCTCCCGAAAGGGAATTCAATCTAACATATTGAATTATATATTGCATTATTCGAAATCATGAGGTGTTCTCGATCATGGCAACAAGACGTGGAGCAAATGCGGTTGAACCCATACGCGATTTGGACAAAATTCAGGAAATCAAAAACTATTTGCTGGCACGTTCTTATCGCGATTATTTTCTGTTCGTCTTCGGCATCAACTCCGGTCTGCGGATCAGCGACATCCTCCCTTTGAAGGTTCTGGACGTGCTGCACACGAAACACTTGAAAGTAAGGGAGAAGAAAACGGGAAACGCCCGGAAAATCGTCATTACAAACGCGCTGAGGAAAGAAATCGAGAAATATACCCAAAATCTTGCCGATTCGGATTATCTGTTTCCGTCCAGAAAAGGGGGAAAGCCGATTCACCGCGTGCAGGCATGGCAAATCATCCACGACGCCGCAAAAGCGTGCAACGTCGAAGGCGCGATTGGAACCCATACCTTGCGCAAAACGTTCGGTTATCATTTTTATCAGCGTTTTAAAGACGTAGCGATGCTGCAATACATTTTCGGGCATTCCAGCCCGTCCGTCACCTTGCGGTACATTGGAATCAATGACGACATGGTCGATGAAGCTTTGGAGTCATTTTCTCTCTAGTCCTTTATGTCTAATTTTGTAGAATAATGTGGAAGAAACGTCTGGATTTTTTGGTTCTATTGAACTATAATGAATGTGTTTATCATGGTTCCATTTTCCACTAACCTAACAAAATGATAATTTTGTTTTTTTGGATGCGGCCGTCCGTTTCCATTTGAAAGGAAGCTTCTTGGCTTTCGCGGGGGGTTGGGCCCGGAACGGCCGTCAATCCGCTCCGAAATTGTAAGGTTATGTCGAATCAGGGGCGGGAAAACAAAAGCCAATCTTACGAAACGTTCGTTTTGTAAGATTGGCTTTTCGTCTGCTTGATATCTTTATAGGATTTGGTGTATGCCGCTTCCCAGGTCAGCTTCAAAGTGTAAGAACGTCTATAATGGAGAAAATGATACCATCGGCCGCTTTCGCCGGAGGGCAATTGGATGGGTTGGATTGACGCGCAATTGGCTGGTGAAAGCAAAGCCGGTTGCTCTTTATAATGGAACAAGGTTGAGCGCGGACAACGCGCGGCGTTCCATGTTGAGCGCCGCGAGCAAAATCCAGATGGCAGGTGGGAAATCGGAGATGAATACAACTTGGCTGCTGGCCGCCGTCGTGATCGTCATGGTTTCGGGTCTTATCGGGACGTTGATGATCGGCCTGTCGAAAAGCAACAAGGAAGAAAACCCCGATTATTTCCGGCATACGGGGAGGAAATGGATACGTCTTAGCGGGATTTATGTCGTCGGCATTGTCGTGGTGGTCATTATCTTTATTGCGTTGTTGAACAGGTAAGGCGCGATTCGAACCTGATAAAACGAAGGAACAACCGCCGAGGAACGCTTGTCCGGCGGTTGTTCTTGTCGGCAGGGTTAACCGATCATTTTCCGCAGCGCTTCCGCAAACTTCGCGATCCCCGGAACGATATCCTTGGTTTCCGGTCTTGCAAACGTAAACCGCACAAAGCCGGAATCCGATCCGTAGACGCTTCCCGGCACGAAGACGACTCCCCTTCGGATCGCTTCATCCAGCAGCTTGCCGTCGTGGACTTCGGGAATCAGCTTGCACCACAAGTGCAATCCGCCTTGAGGAACCGTAAATTCGACCAGTCCCGGCAATTCTCTTTGCAAAGCTTCGATCAGCAAATCCCGTTTATAGAGAAGCTGCGTGCGCAAACGCTCCATATGGGGACCGAAATAGAGCGACCGCAGAAACTGCGCGGCAACCTGCTGCGGAATGATGCTGAGGCCGAAATCCATCTGCTGTCTGGCATCGGCGAGCCGATCGACTACGGAGTGCGGAGCGACCATCCATCCGATGCGCAGCCCGGAAGCCGCGATTTTGGAGAAGGAACCGATATACAGGATCGAACCGACCGGATCCATCGATTTCAGCGGCGGCGGAGGGTTCCCCTCGAAGGCCGTCAAGCTGAAGGGATCGTCTTCCACGATCGGAAGCCCCAGTTCGCTCGCCACGTCAAGCAGCCGCCTCCGCCGTTCGGCGTCAAGCACCGTGCCCGTCGGATTTTGAAAGTTCGGATTCACGAACACCATTTTGATGCGATGTTTTTTGTATAAGGAACGAATGTCCTCGGGACGGATTCCTTGGCGGTCGACGGGAAGCCGGAACAACCGCAGCCCGGCCGATTGGAACATGGGCAGCGAGTAGCAGTATGAAGGATCTTCGATGGCCACCGCGTCTCCCGGGGACAGCAGGCATTGCGTAATCAAATACAACGATTGCTGCGAACCGGACGTGATGAGAATCGACGATTCGGTCGCCTGTATGCCCCGATAGTCGCGAAGATACGAGACCAGCGCCTGCCGGAGCGGGATATACCCTTGCGGATTGTCATAGCCCAAATAAGGAATGGACCGGTTTTCGCTCATGAGCGCCGCGATTTCCTCAATAGGAGACAAGTCCGCCGCCAGCTCGCCGCTCGCAAAATCGATGAGCGACGGATGCTGCGCGAGCGCCTCGCGGATGCGCCGCAAAAAAGGCAGGTTGGGCAGGAAACTCCCGCCTTCCGCATACCGGCGCCAGTTCGGGGTATGCCTGGGCGTGGCTCCCCATTTTGTTTTGCTGACCCGCGTTCCGCTGCCTGTCCGGCTTTCGATGATGCCAAGCGAACGAAGCTCCGCGAAAGCCATAATGACGGTGCTGCGGTTGACGCCCAACTGTTCGGCCAATTTTCGTTCGGAAGGAAGCAAACTGCCCGGCGGAAATTCGCCGTAGGAAATGCGCCGTTCGAGATCGTCGGCAATTTGTTGATAGAGAGGTTGTTTGCTTTGGCGATCGGGCTTCCACACGATCTCCGCCTCCTCCGGTTTGGATATCGAATAAACCATCATCTGCGCCTTTTATCATACACCATTTTCGAAAGCGGAAGGCGCGTTTTTCCTCGAAGCCATGACAAATGTCTGTCGATTCGTTGAACATGGATGGTGTTTTTCGCCTCGAATTGGATGGTTTGTTTTTGACTTCTTTCTTTTATCATAGTCAACAAATCGGAATTCTGCGGGGAGGGATCGTTCTTGACCATTCAGGGCAAGGAAAAAGAATCGAAGATCGAAGCGATTAAGCGGCAAAGCCGCTACCTGCGGGGCACCATCAAGGAAGCCCTTCAGGATGGCAAGCCGATGTTCTCGGAAGAGGACATCCAGGTGCTGAAGTTCCACGGCGTGTACCAACAGGACGATCGGGACTTGCGGTCCAAGCTGGTGAAGGAAGGCAAAGAGAAGCATTACTCCATGATGATCCGCGCCCGCATCCGTTCAAGGTTGCGATCGTACCGGAAGGCGACAACTGCCTCGATGTCTACGACAACGACATCGGCCTTGTGGCGCATATCGAGGACGGCCGCGTCGCGGGCTACACCGTGCTGGCAGGCGGCGGCATGGGCCGGACGGCGGTCGATCAGTCGACCTACCCGAGGCTGGCGAGCCCGCTCTGCTATGTGTCCAGGAAGGATGTCGTCGATACGATCCTCGACACCTGCGTGGCCATCGTGACCATCGAACGGGACTTCGGAGACCGCTCGAACCGCCGGTTCGCCCGCATGAAATATTTAATCGACCAGCGAGGACTGGACTGGTTCCGGCAAGAGGTCGAGGCCAGACTCGGACGGAAATTGGAGCCGCCGCGAACGCTGCAATGGCATAACGGGCACGACCATCTCGGTTGGCATCGCGAGCGCGACGGAACGAGTTTCCTGGGCCTGTTTATTCCATATGGCCGCATTAAGGATACCGAGAACATGCAACTGAAATCGGTTCTTCGCGACCTTGTGCTTGAGCTTCGGCCGACCGTTCGCTTCACCGCGCAGCAAAACGTGATCCTGAGCGGCATCCCGGACGAGCTTCGCCCGGCGGTCGAAGAGCGGCTGCGCTCCGCGGGCGTGCCGCTTCCGCAGGAGCTGTCTACGGTCCGGCAAAATACGATGGCGTGCGTCGCGCTCCCCACATGCGGACTCGCCCTGGCCGAATCGGAGCGGTTCGCCCTGTGCTGGAAGCGTTCGCCCATGAGCGGGAACAAGGCGAGGACTTCGGCAGCTATTGGCGCCGCGTTGGCTTGGAACGGTTCCGAAGCGCCGGGAACGCATAACGGAAGCGCGAATCATGCGTAAGATCAAGGGCTGGGAGGAGTACCCGGGATGGCCAAAGCGCTGGAGGGAAAACGGATTGTCATTGCGGGGTCCCGCAAAATAAGCGAAATGAGCGAAATTATCGAGAGACAAGGCGGCGTTCCCGTCGTCCGTCCGCAGCAAGGGACCCTGGTGCTGGCAGAAGACGAAGTGAAGCGCGATCTGCTTCAAGTGCTGGAAAGCGGGACCGATTGGTTCATTTTCACGACGGGAACCGGACTGGAAACCCTGCTGGATCAGGCGGAACGGATCGGTGTCCGATCGCCGCTCCTCGACATTGTGAAGCAGTCCAAAGTCGGGGCAAGAGGCTATAAAACCTTGGCGAAACTCAAGCAGCTTGGCATCGAGCCGATTGTCGCCGACGACGACGGGACGACGCAAGGACTGATCCGGAAGCTTGAAGCTTACGATTTCGAAGGTCAAGGGGTAACCGTTCAATTGCATGGCGAGCCCATGCCGTCCTTGGCCGGCTTTTTCGAACAAAAAGGGGCCGCAGTCCGGGCGATATTGCCGTACAAGCATGTTCCGCCGGACGCTCAGGTGTCGCGCCGGTTGTGCCAGGAAATTGCGGACGCGTCCGTCGATGCCGTCTGCTTCACGTCAGCGGTGCAGGTTCGTTATTTTTATCAATTTGCCAAACAGAACGGCCTGGACCGGCAAATTACGGAAAGCCTGAACCGGCGGGTGCTCGCGGCGGCGGTCGGAAAAGTCACGGCCGAGGCTTTGCGGGAAGAAGGCGTCAGCCGGGTGCTGGCGCCGGACATCGAACGGATGGGCGCGATGATCGTGGAGCTTGCCCATTATTACCGGAACCAATCTGCGCTAAAGGGGATGATGGAATGAAACAGCGCCGAATTCGTGCCGCCGTCGTGCAAGCGGCGCCGATTCTGTTCGACAAGCGGTCCGCGATGGACAAAATCAGAAGCAAAACGAAGGAAGCGGCCGGGCAAGGCGCCCATCTCGTCGTATTTCCGGAAGTGTTCCTGCCGGGCTACCCGCGGGGCTTGTATTTCGGCACGCGCGTCGGCAGCCGGGATTCGGCCGGCAGACAAGACTGGGAACGCTACTGGAACAGCGCGATCGAGGTGCCGGGCGCCGAAACGGACGAGCTGGGCGAGCTGGCCCGAGAGACCGGCGTTTATCTGGTTGTAGGCGTTGTGGAGCGGGATCGGGAATTCAGCACCGGCACGTTATACAATTCCATCGTGTATATCGGGCCGGACGGAAGCGTATTGGGAAAACATCGAAAGCTGGTGCCGACAGGGGCTGAACGGCTCTTGTGGGGACAAGGGGACGGCAGCACGCTTACGGTGATCGATACCCCTTTCGGCCGGATCGGCGGTCTGATCTGCTGGGAAAATTATATGCCGCTTGCCCGCATGGCCATGTATGCGCAAGGCATTGACATCTTGATTACGCCGACCGCGGATGCGCGCGACACCTGGCAGGCCACGTTGCGGCACATTGCCTGCGAAGGCCGCTGCTTTGTCGTGTCCTGCAACCAGTTTGTGACGAAAGATTCGTATCCCGGCGACTTGGCCTGCTACGAGGACATTCGGTCCGATCCCGACATTCTTTGCAGAGGCGGCAGCGCCATCGTCGGCCCGCTTGGAGACTATGTGGCGGAGCCGCTCTACAACCGGGAAGGCATCCTGACAGCCGAGCTTGACCTGTCCCAAGTCACGCAAAGCCGCTTCGACTTTGATGTGACGGGCCACTATAGCCGGCCCGACGTGTTTCAACTCGTCATCAACGGCCAGAAGCAGGAGATTGCCCGCTTCACCGGCAACTAAAAACTCGTTCCCCGAAAAAAGCCGGGCATCCGTCAGGATGACCCGGCTTTTTCTTATGAACCTCAGCACTTCACAGCATATTTTTCCCGGGCAATCTTGGTTGCCTCGACCATATTCCGCAGCGAAGCGACCGTCTCCTCCTGCTTGCGCGTTTTCAACCCGCAGTCGGGATTGATCCAGAACAGCGCCGGATCGAGAACCCTTAGCGCCCGATCGATCATGGCGACCATTTCCTCGACGGACGGCACCCTCGGGCTGTGAATATCGTATACCCCGAGCCCGATTCCCTTGTCGTACGTGTTGTTTTCAAAGCTTTCGATCAGCTCGCCGTGACTGCGCGAGGTCTCGATCGAAATGACGTCCGCATCCAGCGCGCGGATGGCGTCGATAATATCGTGAAACTCGCTGTAGCACATATGCGTATGGATCTGGGTCTCGTCCTTCACGGTGGAGGTAGACAGGCGGAAAGCCCGGACCGCCCAATCCAAATAATCCGCCCATTTGTCGCGTTTGAGCGGCAGCCCTTCCCGGAGCGCAGGCTCGTCTACCTGGATCATACCGATGCCCGCCGCTTCCAGCGCCTCGACTTCGCTGCGCAGCGCAAGCGCGATTTGATACGCCACCTGCTCGCGCGGCATATCGTCGCGGACGAACGACCAGTTCAAAATCGTAATCGGGCCCGTCAGCATCCCTTTGACCGGCTTGTTCGCAAGGGATTGGGCATACACCGTTTCCGCAACCGTCATCGGCTTGACGAACGCGACATCGCCGTAGATGACCGGCGGCTTCACGCAGCGCGAGCCGTACGACTGCACCCATCCGTTCGACGTAAACGCAAATCCGTCCAGCTTCTCCCCGAAAAATTCCACCATGTCCGTCCGCTCGAATTCCCCGTGAACGAATACGTCGAGTCCGAGCTCCTCTTGCAGCTCGATCCACGTTTTGATTTGTTCCCGGATAAACGTTTCGTACTGCTCGTTGCTCCACTCGCCTTTTCTCCATTTCAGCCGGGCTTGCCGGACTTCCGGCGTTTGCGGGAAGCTGCCGATCGTCGTCGTCGGCAGCAGCGGCAGCTGCCATCTCTGCTGTTGAACCTTCCGCCGGGTCTCGAAGCTGCTCGCCCTTCGGGAAGGATGGGCGTCGAGCCGGGCGACCGTTTCCTGAACGGATGGACGGTTGCGAAGCGGCGACTGCTGCAGCGCTTCTCTTGCCTCCCTGCTGGCCGTAAGCTCTTCCGCGACGGCAGCCTTGCCTTCCTTAACGGCTTTGACGAGCAGCGCAAGCTCGTCCAGCTTCTCGTCCGCAAAGGCCAGCGCCGCTTTCAGAACCGGGTCCAGCTTGTTTTCCGGCTCCGTGGTAACCGGAACATGAAGCAGGCTGCAAGACGGCTGGACGATCATGCGCTCGTAGGGAACGACCGCGGACAACTGCGCAAGAAGCTCCAGCTTGGCATCCAGATCGGCACGCCAAATGTTGCGCCCGTCAATCACGCCCGCGCCAAGCACTTTATCTTCCGGGAACCCGAAGGCAGTCAACGAGCGGAGGTTTTGCTCCGAGCCGTGAACGAAATCAAGTCCGATCCCCCGAACGGGGAGGGAAATGACGGCTTCGTAGTGATCGACGGCTTCAAAATACGTTTGCAGCATGACCTTCAACCGCGGAGCCGCTTGGGCCAGCGCCTCGTAAACGGCGCTTACGCGCTTCATGTCCTCCGCCGTCAAGGAAGTGGCGAGAATCGGCTCGTCAACCTGCACCCATTCCACGCCTTCGGCTTCCAGTTCCTTGAACACCTGGACATAGAGCGGCAGCAGCCGGTCGATCCATGCCCCGAGCTGCTCCGGTTCATAGCCTTTGGACAGCTTCAAAAACGTGTACAAGCCGACCATCACCGGCTTGCCGGCAATGCCGAGCTTCTCTTTGGCCTCCCGGTAAGCGGAAAGCGGGCGATTCTCGGTCAGCGCCGGCGCCGCATCCGCCAATTCCGGCACAATATAATGGTAGTTCGTGTTGAACCATTTCGTCATTTCGCACGCCGTCGCCTCCCGGTCGCCGCGGGCCATGGCGTAATAGACGGAAAGCGGAACCGCGCCGCCTTTGTAGTCGAACCGTTTGGGAACCAATCCGAACATGACGGCCGTATCCAGCATATGATCGTACAAGGTGAAGTCGCCCACCGGAATCCGGTCGATGCCCTTCTCCCGCTGGCGCTTTAGGCCGTCCAGCCGAATTTCCGCCAGCTGCTCGAGAAAGCTTTTTTCATCCAGCTTGCCGGACCAGAACGCTTCAAGCGCTTTTTTCCATTCGCGATTTTTTCCGATTCTGGGGTAACCCAAATTACCGCTTTTGATCAATGTTCAGCACTCCTCGCAAGGTTTAAGTGATAGCAGCAGGCCGCAAATAAAAAAGGCATCCCTATCCTAAAATAAGCAGGATAAAGATGCCCCTCTTGTTTGTTTCGCATAAGACGGACGCCATCTTTAACACCTCCCTATCTCCCGTAGGTCAAAGCAGTGTTGTTAGAACAGGCAGGTCTCCTGGCTCCAGAATCTACGCCTTGTCAGCAGCCTTCCCAACCTTGCGGTCAGTGGCCAAGCGCTGCGGCTCCTCTGTTACAGTGGCGGGACCGCGCCGGATTTGCACCGGTCTTCCCTTTTAAGCCTTGGACGAAGGGTCCAAAGCACCTGTTCCCAAAGTATTCAATTGTGAAACGTTGCAGCGTTGGCGCGCATAATCGCATTGAGCTGCAAACGTATAATGTCACATTATATCGTAACCCTCCCGAATATGCCACCGAAAAAAAATCGGCGTCCTCCGGCGGAGACGGAGCGGTCAGGTTACGGCAGCAATTTCAATTCCGCCCAATGCGGATGAGCCTCAAGGCGCCGTTCCATGTCGCGGAAAGCCTGGAGCGACCGTTTCAGCTTCGCGTAGGCGTCGCCCCCCTCGCTCCAGCCCTGAAAACCGATCATTCCATCAAAACCGATCTTTTTCAGCGCTCCAAGCAAAGCGAAGTTATCCAGCTCGCCTTCGTCCAGCGGCTCGATCGTCGCCACGTTGCCGAATCCGTGCGGATTCCGGCGGCTGCCGGACAGGTTCGCTTGCTTCAGGTACGGCGCAGCCGCCTCCAGAATGCCCGTCAGGTTGGTTCCGTCGACGGCGTACCAGTGGTAGCCGCAGAACACGATGCCCAGATTGGGGTGGTTCAACCGCCGGCACAGCCGCACCGCATCCTCGTGGCGTTCGATCCAGAAAGACAGATGCGTATACAGCAGGAGGTCGATGTTCCGCCGCTCGCAAATCTTAAGCGCTTTTTCCAGCCACTTCGCCGCGATGTCGTCGCCCGCCGGGTCCGACGGACGCAGACGGCCGCCTACGGACTGGATCGCCAGTTCGACCGTCGAGCATCCCTCGATCGTCTCCAGCAGTTTCAGGATGCCTTGATTTTTCGGATGGTCCTCGCCCAAAGACAAATCCAGCACGACGTACACGCCCGCGACGTCCAGCCCGTATTTTTCCTTGACGCCGGCAAGCTTCGCCGCATCCCGCCACCGCTCTCCGTGCCAGACGGACATATGCATGGCGTCGTACCCGATCTCTTTCAGCATCTCGCACCGCGCTTCAAAGCTGTAAATGCCCATGGAGTTGTAAAAGGAAAAATCCATCGCATAAACACGGTAAGCCATCGCGTCAGTTCCTCCTTCCCGCCGAACCGATTCCCGCGTCCACGGAATCGCCGTAGCGTTGCCCCAACGCATACGCTCGTTGCAGCAGATTGTCGTAATGCTTGCCGATCTCTTCCCCGCTCTCCATATCCTCGGCCAGCGTGTTGTACAGAAACGCCACTTCCGATTGGGAAATGCCCGTATACCCGGCCAGACCGACATTCAGATAATGGGAAATCATCGTATCGAAATTCCGTTTTTTCAAGCTTTCTTCCGTCTCCCCGACCAGCGGAATCCATAATACTTTTTTGTGCGGAAGCTTCGATCCGCCGTAAGCGAAGCCATAGTTCCACGTGCGGTCGATATAGCCTTTGACCATGGCCGGCAGGGAATACCACCACAACGGGAAGATAAACGCCAGCCCTTCGTTTCGTTTCAGCCGTTCCATCTCGGCGTGAACGCGCGCGGAATAGCGCTTTTGGGGGTTGTCCCAATCGGGCTCGTCTTTTTCGAAGACAAGCGGATCGAACTCCTCCCCGTACAAGTCCGCCACTTCCGCTTCATGGCCGGCATCGGTCAGGCCTTGAACGAAGCGTTCGGCAACGGCAAACGTAAGGGAATTTCTTCTCGGATGCGAAACGATCGTCAGCACTTTCACAGCAGCCACTCCTTAACGGATTTTGGCGAAGCCAACCGGCCGCGAGACAGCCGGGGTTCGTCCGCTTACGAATGTTCCTGTTGCTTGCCCGTCAATGCGGGAAAATGCGGCACGACTTCTTCGCCCAGCTCTTCGATCACTTCTTCCACCGGACGATGGCCGTATTTCAGATTGATGATCACGTGGTTGACGCCGATTTGCTTCAAAAAGCGAATGAAATCAAGCAGCGGATTGCGCCCGATTCGGAACCCCAAATGGATGGGAACCGGCGGATGGTTCGGATCCTCGGTCAAATCGATATACAGGGATTGGGTGAACGGTTTAAACTGATCGGTGTGCGACCGCCAATTTTTAATCAGCTCCGCCTGGAATTTCACATTTCGGGGATAATACATCCAGCCGTCGCCGTGTTCGGCAATCCATTCCTCGGACTGCAGGCTGTGGCCGGTTACCAGCACGGGAATATCCGCCAGACGCGGTTTGGGCAGAAGATCCCCCTGCGTCATATCGACGCGCGGCGATTGAATCGTCGGGAAGCTCTCCTTCCACGCCGTTTTCATAACCGAAACGGCTTCCTGGAACAAAGCGCCGCGCTCGCCGGGGTTGACCGAGAAAGCGGGGAATTCGATCGGACGGTCCCCGGTCGCCACGCCGAGAATCAGCCGTTCGCCGGAAAGGCGGTCGACGGAAGCGGCGGCTTTGGCCACATGCAACGGATGGCGCAACGTGAGAATGATGCTGGCGGTGCCCAGCGCGATGTCCCGGGTGTTGGCGGCCAGATACCCCAAATAGACCCAGGGATCGTAAATTTGGCCCACGTCTCCGAAATAGGGGTCGTGCAGCGGAACGTCCCGGACGAACAAGGCGGCGAAACCGAGCTCCTCGGCTCTTTTGGCCAGCTTCATTTGCTTTTCCAAGTTCATCTCCGGAACGCTGCCTTCGTACGATTCCAACGGAAAGAACAATCCGAGCGTCAGGTTGTCTTGTTTAAATAGGCGCGAATACCCTCTATGCTGCTCAAAGCGGTTCATCAGCGTCCCCTCCGAATCTATAATAATAAATATCTAAAAATATCGATATAATCATAAAACAAAAATGCGTTTCCTGCAAGGATCAAGCAGCGGCGGCCGACCCGAGCGGGATTTACAATTCCCTGGCCAGCAGTTCCGTCATTTTTTTAATATTTTCCTCGTCCCTTTTATAATACGTAAATTGCCCAATGCGTTTTGCTTTTATTAATCCGGCGTTTTGCAGCATGGACAGGTAAAGGGATACGGTGGATTGCGACAATCCGACTTTTTTGTGAATATCGCTCACGCACACCCCGTCTTCGCGGATATCCCCGTTAAGCGGTTTCGGAAAATGAATTTCCGGGTGCTTTAACCACTGCAGCATCTGCAGCCTCGTTTCATTGGACAAGGCTTTGAAAACTTCCAAAAGTTCCATGGCTACCTCCAGATGCGAAAACTTCATTCGTATGGTGATCCCCGATTTTCCATCCCATAGTCTTACTCATTCTAACATTCCAAAGCGGCCGTTTGGAATACCGTTGCGCCAAGAAGCTTCAAGAACCGGAATCGCTGTCTTCCTTAAGCTCCTGACTCTGCTTCGGATCCGCAGCCGCAAGCTGCTCCCTTTTCCGTACATACTTGCATACGGTGCTGACGTAGGTCGCGTGCGACCAGGTAAGCGGCGCCACCGACAAGGGACTGCCGTCGAGCGGGTGAAGCTGCTCCGGCAGATTGCCGCCCTGCAACGTGTGCCGCGTCACGTTTTCGAGGGTCGCTTTCGGCCTCTTCAGATCTTCCGTCGTCTTGGCCGTCTCGATCTGAAAATTTGCCGCCCACAGCGTGCAGATGATCCACGGATTGCCGGGAACCCTTTGCACATCGTCGCTTTGCTTGAAGTAGCAATCGTTCGTGTAGCGGGCAATGCCTCCCGTTTCGGTCCGTACGGCCAGTCCGTCTTCGATCGCCTTCATCGTGCCGGCCACCCGATCGTCGTCCGCCGGCAGCACGCCGAATTCGAACAGGCCGAACAGGCTGCTTTCCAGCGTCATGTCCTTGACCCAATGTCCGTCCCGCTGCACCAGGCCGCGCGCGAACCGCCCGGATTCCTCGTCCCACAAGTGCTCCAGCAGCCCCGCCTTCATGCGCTCCGCCGCGCTCCGGTAGCGGTCGCTCCGCTCATAATCGCCGAACAGGTCGGCGAAATACGACGCCGCCATCAACCCGCCGTACACCGACGCCGCCGTATACGTCCAGATGCCGAAGCGCTCCTCCCACAGGTCGTAGCTGGGCAGCGGCAGTCCGAGCGACGGCTCGATGAATTCGCACATGAACGAAGCCGCCTTGCGGACAAGCGTCGGATACAGCGCCTGCGGCAGCTCGATTTCCCCGTGGCGCTCGTAGTCCTTCCACAGCGCGTACAGCACCAGCGCCGTCTCGTCCTCCTGAATCGGCAGCCGCGGGCTGCCCTGAACGACATACGGATGCCAGCTGGAACCGACTGTTCCGTCCGGGTTGTACTTGTGATACAGATATCCTTCCGGCGACAGCGCGCGGTTGCAAAATTCGAAAAACGGCGCAATCGTCCCGTGATAGCCGGCAAGCGACAACGCGTCGGCGATCAGGGCGCCGTCCCGCGGCCACATGTAGCTGTAGTGGTCCCGGTTGTACTGCAGGATGTCGGTATCGGCCGCGGCAACGATGGCGCCCCGCTCGTCGATCTGCGTCCGCACGATCAGCAGGCTGTGCTTGTATAGCCGGACGACGGAATCGGGCAAATCCCCGAACTGCGCGTCCGCTTTGGCGAGCCAATGGTTCCAGTAGATGACGATGCGGCTCAGCAGCTTTTCCGGATGGCTTTCCAACACGTATTGATCCAGCCGCTTCACTTCTTCGAGGTCTGCGCCGACCGACATCCAGTAGTAGAACGTGCTCTCGCCTTCCCCCGGCACCTCCGCGCGCAAGCTGATCGTGCTGTCCACCGAGCCCTGCGCGATCGCGTTGCCCATCAGCTCGCCGTCTTCGGCGTCCCGCCAGGTGCCTTCCGCCGCATGGAACCGCTTGATGCCGGTCGAGAACTGGAAGATGCCGCCGCCGGGAGAGCGGCCGTTAAACATGAAATAGGAGGATCGTTTGTAATGAAAGACCGTCCGGTTGCCCGGGAAAAACGCCGCCGTATCCCCGACTTCGCTGTCGTCGATCATCAGGTCCTGGTGGAAGAACAACCTTACGTCCTTCTCTTCGCCGGTCAAGTTGCGAACGTTGATCCGCTTGAGGTAGATGCATTCCCGCTGGTGGATGCCGTCGTTGACGGACAGCTCCAGGCCGAGCTCCTCATTGCGGGCGGTGACGTTCGTCACCAGGGAGTTCTCAATGTAGCCGAGCTCGATGCGCCAGGACGGATCGTCCAGCCAGGCGAACTTGCCGCCGCACCAGATGCCGAACCGGCACGGGTTCCCGCCGGTATGGTTGAGCTGCCCGACGAACGGAAAGTAAATATCCCGAATAAAACAGTTCCTGTCCAGATTCACCAAAAATTTGCCGTTTCCGAGCACCAGATGCCGGGCCATGCGCAAATCCTCCTTCCTTATTGGGCAAGCTCGCGATAGATCCGCCGATAGGCGTCGGCAGACGTCTTCCAACTGTAATCCCGGCTTGCGCCGGCTTTGACGATTCGTTCCCAGACCGCTTCGTCCTTGTAAAAAGCCAGCGCCCTCCGGACCGTAAACACCATGTCGCGGGACGCGGCCGGTCCGAAGCTGAAGCCGTTGCCCGTGCCGTCAAACTCGTTGTAGGGCTCGACCGTATCCCGCAGCCCGCCGGTCTCCCTGACGATCGGCACGGCCAGATAGCGCATCGCGATCAACTGGCTCAGCCCGCACGGCTCGAAGCGGGACGGCATGAGGAACATGTCCGAAGCCGCGTAGATGCGGCGCGCCAGCCCCTCGTTAAAACCGAACCAGACAAACAGCTTGTCCGGATGCCGCCCGCTCGCGTCGCGCAGCATCGCCTCGAAATGCGGGTCGCCGGACCCGAGCACGACCATCTGCAGATCCTCGGCCAGAAGCTCCGGCAGCGCCTCGCCGATCAGATCGAAGCCCTTCTGGCCGGCGAGCCGGGACACGATGCCGATCATGGGCGTTCGCTCGCTCTCGGGCAGCCCGAATTCGCGCTGCAGCGCGGATTTGTTTTTGCGCTTTTTGGCCAGCGAATGGCGGTACGGAACCGCCAGGTTCGGATCGCGCTGCGGATCGTAGCTGTCCGTATCGATGCCGTTCAGAATGCCCGTCAGGTCGCCGGCGCGCTGCCGCAGCACGCCGTCCAGCTTTTCTCCGTAGGCCTCGGTTTGGATTTCCTGCGCGTAAGCGGGGCTGACCGTCGTCAACTTGTCCGCGTAGCGCAGCCCCGCCTTCATGCAGCTTCCCGCTCCGTAAAATTCCAGCCCATCTTCGCCGAACAAGTCGTCCCCGATCGACAGCAGGTCCTTGAGCAGCTCGCGGGAGAACACCCCCTGATACTGCAAATTATGAACGGTGAATACGGTTCGGACCGGCTTCAGCCCCGGATCGTACGCGTACCGGGTGCGAAGCAGCATCGGAATGAGCCCGGTCTGCCAGTCGTGACAGTGCACGATGTCGGGCGGCGTCTTGGACCGGACGAGCGCTTCGCAGACGGCAAGGCAGAAAAACGCAAACCGCTCCGCCTCTTGATCCCCGTACCCGTACAGATAATGCCGCTTGAAATAGGATTCGTTGTCGATCAGCAAATATCGCACGCCGTCGGCATGCGTTTCCAGCACGCCGCAATATTGCCGCCGCCAGCCGAGCTGGACTTCGAACGTGTCGAGCGTCGCCGCGTCCTTCGTGAACGCCTCCGGAATGGCGCCGTATTTGGGCAGCACCACCGTCACGTCCACGCCCAGCTTCCCCAGCGCCTTCGGCAGCGCGCCGGCGACATCGGCCAGCCCTCCCGTCTTGACAAGCGGCACCGCTTCCGATGCCGCAAACCAGACCTTCATCGAACCCCTCCTTGTCCCTCAGATCACGTGCCGCTTCGCCGCCAGAAAGGGCATGTCGGGCGAACCTTTGAGCTGCTGCAGCGGCCGGATTTCCGCTTCCTTGTCGAGAATGCAGTTCTCGAGCATTCCGCCCTCGCCCACGATGCCGTTCTGCATGACGATGCTGTTGCGCACGACCGCGCCTTTGCGGATTTTTACCCCGCGGAACAGAATGCTGTTGTAGACTTCCCCGTCGATTTCGCAGCCGTTGGCCACCAGCGATTGCACGACGGCCGCGCGGCTTCGGTAGCGGGTCGGCGGCTCATCCTTCACTTTGGTCAAAACGGACCCCGGTTCGAAAAACAGCTCTTTCCACACTTGCTGGTCGAGCAGCTCCATGCTGTGGCGGTAATACGCCGGTATGCTGTTGACGACGCCGAGATAGCCTTCGTGCAAATACGCGCTGACGTTCAATTCCCCGAGACGGGACAATACGGCGTGGCGGACGAAATGATCTTTGCCCTGCGCGAGCGAAGTTTCAACCAGGTCGACAAGCAGTTCCTTGCCGAGCACGTACATCTCCATCGACACCACCTCGCTGGCCAGCCGTCCGAAATGATCCTGCATCTCCGTAATCCGGCCGCTTTCATCCAGCCGCGCTTTGCGGACCAGTCCGGTCCGGGCGCCCGGCCACCGTTTGCATACGACGGTAATATCCGCGCCGCGCGCCTGATGAAACGCCAGCACGGCCCCGAAATCGATGTTGCAGACGATATGGCTGCGGGCGATGACGACGTATTCGTGTTCGCTGCGCTTGAAGTAATCCCGGTGGCGCCAGAAGTGATACAGGTCTCCCTTGCCGAAGTCGGTTTGGTCCTCTATCGCCGGGGGCAGCACGAACAGCCCTTGCTGCTTCCGGTGCAAGTCCCAGTTGCTGCCCGAACCCAGGTGATCCATCAGCGAGCGGAATTTCGTATGCGCAAAAACCGATACGTTGGAAATGCCCGAATTCACCATCGAGGAGAGGACAAAATCGATCAGCCGGTAGCGGCCCCCGAACGGAACCGTGGCGAGACAGCGGCCGGCGGTCAGCGCGCCCATTTCCTCCGTTTCGTGGATCAGGTTAATGACGCCCATCAGCGGCAGCTTCATAACGGATTCGCCTCCTCCAGCGTATTTTCCGCAGCGATGTGCTCGCCGCTTGCGACGACCGCGATCGGCCCGGAATCGGCACTTCCGACCCGGCACTCGCCGGCGACGACCGCATGTTCCCCGACAATGGCGCGAATGACCCTCGCTCCCGGCCCGATCACCGCGCCGGGCATAATCACCGAATCCTCCACATGGCTCCCTTCCCCCGTCTTTACGCCGTGAAACAGCACGGACCGGTTTACCCGCCCTTCGACGACGCACCCCTCGCTGACGAGCGAGTTTCGGACGGAAGCGAGAGGCGACAAGTAGTGGGCGGGCTGGTTCGGATTCACCGAATAAATCCGCCACGTCCTGTCGTCCAAATGCAGCCCCGGGTCGTCTTCCAGCAAATCCATGTTCGCTTCCCACAAGCTCTCGATCGTCCCGACATCTTTCCAATACCCGCCGAACCGGTACGCATATAACCGCGAGCCTTCCGCCAGCAGCCTCGGAATGACGTCCTTGCCGAAATCGTTGGAGGAGCGGCTGTCGGCTTCGTCGCGAACGAGCGCCTCCCGCAGCGCCGGCCAGGAAAACATATATACGCCCATCGAAGCCAGGTTGCTCTTCGGCTGGCTGGGCTTTTCCGCGAATTCGACGATCCGCCCGTCCTCGTCGGCACTCAGAATGCCGAAGCGGCCCGCATCCTCCCAGGGGACGGAGATGACGGCGATCGTCGCGTCCGCCCGGTTTTTTTTGTGCGCGTGGAGGAGCCGTTCGTAATTCATCTTGTAAATGTGGTCGCCGGAAATAACCAGAACGTATTCGGGGTCGTACCGTTCGATAAATCCGATATTTTGATAGATGGCGTTCGCCGTTCCTTTGTACCAAACGCCGCCCTTTTGGCGGACATAGGGAGGGAGGACATGCATGCCGCCGTCCCGGCGGTCGAGTCCCCACGGGCTGCCGATGCCCAGGTATTGGTTAAGCACGAGCGGCTGGTATTGGGTGAGCACGCCCACCGTTTCGATTCCCGAATTGACGCAGTTGCTGAGCGTAAAGTCGATGATCCGGTATTTTCCTCCGAAATGGACGGCCGGTTTCGCCAGGTCTTTGGTCAACACGCCCAATCTTCGGCCTTCCCCTCCCGCGAGCAGCATGGCGATGCATTCGTTGCGGCGCATGTTGAACGACTCCTCTCTATGCGAAGATTCCGTGCTTTCAGCGGGTCACAAGACGGCATACGGCTCCGGTTCCAGCAGCAAAAACGTCAGCGGCGGAACAGGGATCCCGATGCTGAACGGCTGCCCGTGCAGCGGCTTCCGTTCCGCCTTCGCCTGTCTGGGCATCCGGCAGCCGGAGCCGCCGTAATCGGCGAAATCGCTGCTCATGATCGGGCGGTAAGCCGTCCCGCCGGGAACGCCGATGCGGTAAACGGGATAAAACGTTTTGGAAAAATTGCAGACGCAGACGAGGTGACGCCGCTCGTCCCGCGCGAAACGGACATACGTGAGCATGGCTTGGGCGGCATTGTCCGCATCGATCCAGCGAAAGCCGTCCGGATGATGATCTTGCTCCCACAGCGCGGCCTCCGCTCCGTACAAAGCGTTCAAATCCCGCACATACCGCCGCATGGCGTCGTGAAGCGGGTAACGCAGCAGCGGCCAGTCCAGTTCCGCGGCGTCCTTCCATTCGTCGAACTGGCCGAATTCGCCGCCCATGAACAGCAGCTTTTTGCCGGGATGCGTCATCCAATAGCCGTAATACAGCCGAAGATTGGCGAATTTCTCTTCGTAGGTGCCGGGCATCTTGCCCAGCAGCGAACCTTTGCCGTGCACGACTTCGTCGTGCGACAGCGGAAGCACGTAATTTTCGGAATAGGCGTACAGAAGAGAGAAAGTCAAAAGCGAATGGACGGAAGGACGGCGGGACGGGTCGGTTTGCATGTACTTCAGCGAATCGTTCATCCAGCCCATATTCCATTTGTAATTGAATCCGAGGCCGCCCAAATAAGTCGGAGAGGTAACGCCGGGCCACGCGGAGGAATCCTCGGCGACCATCAACGCATCCGGAAAATAGCGGAATACCGTTTCGTTCAGCTTGCGCAAAAATTCGATCGCCTCCAGATGCTCGGTTCCTCCTCTGCGGTTGCAGGTGTGCATTTCCGCAGGCTTGTCGAAATGAAGGTCGATCATGCTGGCCACGGCGTCGACCCGGAGGCCGTCCACATGATAAACCTCCAGCCAGTAGATCGCGTTGGAAATGAGAAAGCTCTGCACTTCCGGCTTGCCGAAATCGAAGGCGAGCGTGCCCCAGAGCGGCTTCTCCGCAAGGCGCCAATCGTCCGGCTCGAATTGGGGCGTTCCGTCGAACAGCCGCAGCCCGTGTTCATCCTTGCAGAAGTGGCCGGGCACCCAGTCGAGCAGCACGCCGATGCCGCGCCGGTGGCAGCGGTCGACAAGCAGCTTGAGCCCTTCCGGAGGCCCGTAGCGGCTGGTCGGCGCGAAATACCCGGTCGCCTGATAGCCCCAGGACTGATCCAGCGGATGCTCCGTCAGCGGCAGCACCTCGATGTGGGTGTACCCCATCTCCGCGACGTAATCGACCAATTCTTCGGCGAGCCGTTCGTAACTCCGAAACGACCCGGGACCGTCGGTCCGCCAGCTTCCCAGATGAACTTCATAGACAAGCATGGGCCTGTCGTACGGCGCTCTCTTGCGCCTGCTTTCCAGCCACTCCCGATCCTGCCACTTGTACCCGTCCAGACGGGCGACGACGGAAGCGGTCGCCGGGCGCAGCTCGGCGTGAAACGCGAACGGATCGGCCTTGAGCTTAAGGTTGCCGGAAGCGTCTACGATTTCGTACTTGTAGATCTCGCCTTCCCCGATGCCGGGGACAAAACCGATCCAAACGCCCGTCGTTCCCGCCGGCTCCAGCCGATGGTTCGCCCCGTTCCATCCGTTGAACGCGCCGGCCACGCGAACGTCGCGCGCGCGGGGAGCCCACACCGCGAAGCGAACGCCGGTCTCTCCTCCGCATTCCACCGTATGTGCGCCGAACGTGCGGTATGCATGAAATAATTGGCCGCGATTAAACAAATACAACATTTCGGAAGAAACGAAGGGGGAGGACATAGTCATGCAGGGAGTCACCGCCTTTGAGGAAAATGGCTGGGCATCGTACGCGAAAGAGGTAGTTTTTTGTCAACATTTCTTACAAATCACACGTATCTTACATTCATTATACGGGAACAACCGGATGTTTTCATCCGAATTTTCAAAATATTTTGAGGCCGATTTTGTCGCCGTTCACGCAAAAAGAGCCCCCGAAAGGGAGCTCTCCGCTGCTGCCTTATTTGAAAAACGCGACTTTCGTCTGCAAATCCGACGACTTGGCGCGCAAAGACTCGGACGATGCGGCAATCTCCTGCATCACCGCCGTCTGCTCCTGCGAAGCCGACGACACTTCCTTCGCCCCCAAGCGAATCGCCTCCGCCTCCCGGGCGATATTGCGCGCTTCGTTCAGCACGCCCTCCACCTTCTCGGTCTGACGGGCGAGCCGCGCGGCGATGGTTTCCACGATTTCGCTGACAAGCTCCGCTTCCCGGGCAACCGTCGCGAGCGATTCGGCCGAAGCCTGACCCTGCTTGTATTCGCGTTCCGCCACCTGCGATTGCTGCTGGATATGCGTGACGGCATTGGCGATTTCCGCCTGAATCTGCGTAATCACCTGGTGAATGTCCTTGACGGCGCTGCCGCTCTGCTCGGCCAGCTTCTTGACCGCCTGGGCGACGACAACAAAGCCTTTGCCTTCCTCGCCCGCGCGCGCCGCTTCGATGGAAGCGTTAAGCGCAAGCAGGTGGGTCTGATCGGCAAAATCCCCGACAACGTTCGAAATCGAACCGATCTGGTCGGCATGCTCGTTGAGCTTTTTGACGATTTCGAGCGCGCCGCGGTTCTGCTCGGCAAGCTGCTGCATGCCGTCGATCATCGAGCGGAACACTTTTTCGCTTTCCTCCACGGAACGGTTCATGATGCGGGTCCTCTCCCGCGCTTCCGCCGCTTGGCCGTTGATCTCGTTCGCCGCCTCCGACAGTTCCTCGACGGAAAGCCGCATCGACTCCGCTGACTGATGCTGCCGCTGCGTGCCTTCCGTAATCGTTTCCGCCTGCTCGGAAATCTGCTCGATTTGCCGGGCGGCCTCGCCGATCGCCGACTGCAAATCCGCCGCATGCTGGTCGGCTATGCCGGAATTGTCGCGGATGCCGTTGATGATCGTAATCAGTTGCTTCAGCATGTGGTCGAACGAGCGGCTGAGCATCGTCAGCTCATCGTTCGTCCGGCCGATCGCCACGTGCACGTGCAAATTCCCTTCCGCCGCTTCGCGCGCCGCCGCCGTCAGCGACAGCAGCGGCTTGAGCAGCCATTTGGAGAAGAAGAAACCGAAAAGCCCGGTCCAGAACACGCCTACGAGCAATGTGAGAAGGACAAACAACCAACTGGGAAGAAAGTCGAACCAGTCTTTCAGCACCAGCAGGAAAAATGCGCTCGTCATATACGTAATTCCGGATACGACGGTAATGCCGAGTACCATTTTTTTGACGATGCCAAATGAAATCTTCATGACAAAGGACCCCCGTTGACTGTTGTCGAAAAGTGCCGGTTGTACTGTGTCAATATTCGCTTTCTTCCCAATTTTTCCTGTTGTCGATATTGTGACAATTTTCATGGCTGTGATCCGGCTCCTAGACTCCGGCAAGTCCAACGATATGCGCCTTTGGCCGTCCGGCTTGAGACGGAAAGACGGGGAATCCGCGCGTTGAAGCCCGTTCGCGACGGGAGTTCCGTTCGGAGAAGACCTACCCGGGCGATTGGGTTACGTTCGGCAGTGTTCAGCACGCCAAGTAGTCCGCCCAGTACCTCTCTTTAACGTCATCGCCCCCGCCAACCCGCCATGTAGTCCGTCCAGTACCCTACATGCCTCCGATCCGCGGTGCTTAGCCGCCATGTAGCTCTAGCCCCGAGCGACTATATTGGATTTTGTGCAGGATACGGGTTCCTTTCGTCCATTTCCGCAACGTATGTTGGATTTGATCCAATGAAAAGGCCCGAGAACCTTGTGGATTCGGCTTCTGCGGACCAGAAAATTGGATATATTCCAACATAGACCGGCTTTCGGCGCCTGAACGGCGAATTTGATTGGAAATTTCCAATATAGACGCATAGGCCGCGGTTGCTCATCGGCTACGGTGGCTGTATGGTCACGGTTGCGATAAATTGCCGAAGTTGCTATATAGCCACGGCGGCTATATAGCCGGAGTTTCTCTTAACGAACGAACAGCCGCTGCGTAATCTTGGGCAACTTCGGCCTCTGCCGGCATGCCGTTCCCGACTCTCTTTCCGGATGCAACGCGATTTTTGAGCGGGAGCATCCTCCAAACCTCCGCCCAATAGGGCTCATCCCAAGTCCGACAGCGCGTTTGGAAATGCTTGTTCGTTAATGGCCGGTCGCGCTAAAAAACCGGCCCGGGAACAGTCCCAGGCCGGTGATCGGGAGCAGGTCGCATCCGGAACGACCGGCGCGGCTTCGCTTACCGCAGGTGATTCCAGACGACGTGGCCCCATTGCAGCTCGTTGCGGAGCTGGCGCGTGTTCGTGTTTTTGTCGATGACGACGGCTTCGATGCCGAACAGATCGGCCAAGTCCAGCATTTGCTCGGTCGTCAACGCTTGGGAGTAGACCGTGTGATGCGCGCCGCCGGCGAGAATCCACGCTTCCGCGCCGACCTGCAACGAAGGCAGAACCTTCCAGAGGACGCGCGCGACCGGCAGCTTCGGCATGTCCTTCCCGACTTCGACGCCGACCACCTCGCTTACGATCATCCTGAAGCGCGTGCCGAGATCGATAAGGGAGACGTTGATCGCCTCTCCCGCCTTGCCGTTGAAGACGAGGCGGGCCGGTGCGGCCTTGCCGCCGATGCCGAGCGGGTGCACCTCGATGCGCGGCTTCGACGCCGCGATCGTCGGGCACACTTCAAGCATATGCGAACCGAGCACCATTTCGTTGTCGGGCTCCAGATGATACGTGTAATCCTCCATAAACACCGTACGGTCGTTTCCGGAAGCGACCTTCAGCAGCCGGGTCAGCGCGGCCGTCTTCCAGTCGCCTTCGCCGGCAAAGCCGTAGCCTTGCTCCATCAGGCGCTGAGCCGCAAGGCCCGGAAGCTGCTCCAACCCGTGCAGATCCTCGAACGTCGTCGTGAACGCGGTAAACCCGCCTTCGTCAAGAAAACGCTTGATCGCGATTTCCAGCTTCGCCTGATAGGCGATCGCGTCGCGGACCGGCCCGGCCGTGCGGCCTTCCGGCACGATGTCGTAACGCTCCTCGTACTCGCTCAACAGCCCGGCGACTTCCGCGTCGGTTACGGCATTCACAAGCTGAACAAGATCGCCGACGCCGTGCGTGTTCACCGACCAGCCGAACTTGATCTGCGCTTCAACCTTGTCGCCTTCGGTGACGGCCACTTGGCGCATGTTGTCGCCGAAGCGGACCACCTTCAACGTGCGGCTCTCGTTGAATGCGACCGCGATGCGCGTCCAAGCGCCGATGCGGGCCCGCACCGCCTGATCTTGCCAGTGGCCGACCACGACTTTGCGCGGAATGCCGAGGCGCGCGCCGATGAAACCGTATTCACGATCGCCGTGAGCCGCCTGGTTCGTATTCATAAAGTCCATGTCGATCGAATCCCACGGTATTTCGCGATTATATTGCGTATGCAGATGAAGAAGAGGCTTGCGCAGCTCGGTCAGGCCCGCGATCCACATCTTCGCCGGGGAAAAGGTATGCATCCACGTCACGATTCCCGCGCAGTTCTCGTCGGCGTTGGCCGCCATGCACACGCGGCGGATCTCTTCGGGCGTCGTCACCACCGGCTTGAACTCGACCGGAAAGGGGATTGCCGCATCCGCGCTCAGACTTTCCGCGATTTCCTTGGAATGGGCGCTTACTTCCTCGAGGGTCTCCGGACCGTACAAATGTTGGCTGCCGGTGACAAACCAGAATACATACGGTTTCAATTGCAGCATCGTGCGACCTCCTGGAACGAAATTGGATTGAACTTGTAATTTGTAACTTGTACGTACATCATTGCAATTCAAGTTTACTTCGTATGGTCTTATTATTCAAGCATTGTTTTTATTAAAAGAATAAAATGAGCCCATTTCCGTTCATGAAAACATATAACTTGTATTTACAACATAAGGCGCTTTCACGATCCTCTCCGGACAGCAGCAAAAAGCGGTTCTTCCTCCCGCCAGGCGGAAGGCGAACCGCTTATCGCCGCCGACTTCAGAACGTCGGCAAGTTGTCCAGGTTGTTGTCCTCGCGTCCATCCGGGTCCGAGCGCAAATGCTCGTCGCCGTCCCGGCCTTTGAACACGTTGACGTGCTCGATCTGGCCGTCCTTGGCCATCTGCTGGGCCTGCTTGTAATCGACGACCTGCCCGGAAGACAGCTTCAGCTCGACAATGTCGCCGTCGCCGTTTTTGCGGACGGCAACCACTTTTTCGGCCATGCGCAACACCTCCATGGAGGTAGGGTGCGTCCGGCAGGAATTTTTATGCATCAGGAAAGCAAATGGGTGCGTCCGGCCGGCAACCCGCGTAAAGGATGCGGCCGTGCCCTCCAGTTGTCTCCCCCGCCGTTCCGCTCGGGACAGCCGTTTGGCGGAGGCGCGCAACCGAATGGGGGCGTGAATCGGGTCCGGGCAAACGGCTTGGGAACCCTTCCTCCTTCCCGCTCCTGACTGACGAAAGTTTAATTGGGTGCAAGCGGCCGAACGATATAGGTTCGGCCCGCGGCGGTCGGAAACGAAACCGCCGTTTCGCCGGTCGGCCGGACGCCCGCCGCCTCCTCGCCCTCCGGCTCGACGGAGACGGGTCTTCCCGCGTCGACGGCGCAAAGCTTTCCGCTCGCAGATACAATCGCCGCTTCGACCAACTGCCCGCCCGCCCACCGGATGGAGACTTCGAAGCCTCCGCGGGCGCGCAATCCCCGGACGAATCCGTCAGGCCAGGCGTCTGGCAGCGCCGGCAGCAGACGGATGGCTCCGCTATGGGATTGCACGAGCATTTCCGCGATGCCGGCGGTCGCGGCGAAGTTGCCGTCGATCTGAAACGGCGGATGGGCGCCGAACAGATTCGGGTAAACGCCCCCTCCCTCGTAGCGCTCGTCGTTCTCGCGGACCAGTTGCAACAGGTTCGAAAGAAGCCGGTAGGCCCGGTTGCCGTCGCCGAATCGCGCCCAAAGCCCGATTTTCCACCCGAGGCTCCAGCCGGTGCCCCCGTCGCCGCGCCGCTCCAGCGAACGCCTGGCGGCGGCGAACAGTTCGGGCGTCGCATCCGCGGTCAACTGCCGGCCGGGGTATACGCCGAACAGATGGGAGACGTGTCGGTGGTGCACATCCTGATCCTCGAAGTCGCGGGACCATTCCTGCAGTTGGCCGTATTTGCCGATCTGCAGCGGCAGCAGCCGCTTCCGCGCATTCGCCAGCTCCTCTCGGAACGCTTCGTCGATTCCGAGCGTTTCGGCAGCTTCCATGCAGTTGGTGAACAAGTCCCACAGCAGCGACAGGTCCATCGTCGCCGCAGGGCTGACGCTCGCAAGCGCGCCCGAAGGCGCGACGAACTTGTGCTCGGGCGAAGTGGACGGCGACGTGATCAACCGGCCTTGGCCGTCCTCGATCAGCCAATCGAGCCCGAACAGCGCCGCTTCCTTCATGATCGGGTATGCCCGCTCGCGCAGCCACTCTTGGTCGCCGCCGAACGCGTAATGCTCCCACAGATGCTGGCAGAGCCAAGCGCCCGCCATCGGCCAAAGCGCCCATGACGGATCGCCGTGGCCGTAGGCGCCGACCGGCGCGGTCTGGCACCAGATATCGGTGTTGTGGTGCGCCGTCCAGCCGCGGGCGCCGTAGTTGACGCGGGCCGTTTCGGCGCCGTTGCGGGCCAAATTCGCGATCAGATCGAACAGCGGCTCGTGGCATTCCGCCAGATTGCACGTCTCCGCCGGCCAGTAGTTCATTTCCGCGTTAATGTTCAGCGTCCAGTTGCTGCTCCACGGCGCCCGGGTATGCTCGTTCCAGATGCCTTGCAAATTGGCGGGAAGCGTGCCCGACCGGGAGCTGGCGATCATCAGGTAGCGTCCGTACTGGAAAATCAGCTCCGCCATTTTCGGGTCGGAAGCGCCGTATTCCTGCACCCGATTGTCGGTGGACATCTCCTCCGGCGCGGCCGAATCGCCCAGCCGAAGCTCCACCCGGTCGAACAGCGACCGGTAATCTTCGACATGCCGCCGGCGCAGCTCTACATACGGCTTGCCGAGCGCGGCGCCGAGGAGCGCCGACGCCTTCGCGTCCGGATCGGCGCCGTCCCGCCCCGGCGACCGGTCGAAGCCGCCAAAGCTGGTCGCCGCGCTGAACACCAGCGTAGCTCCCGTCGCGTTCCGAACGCGCAGCCCGTCCGGGTCGGCGCTGAACGAGCCGTCGTCCAGGGCGGCGCCCAGATAGCCGGCGAACCGCATCGCATCTGTCGTATCCGGATCGCCGTAGCGGATCGGATCGGGACGGTGATAGTAGTTCGGGTCCGTATGCTCCGGCGCCTGGCCGCGCAGCACGAGGACGTCTCCCTCCGCCCGCACGAGCGACCGGAGAGGGCTATCCAGCTTCGCGACAAAGTTCAGCTTGCCCGGACGCTTCGCCTCAATCCTGAGGACCATCACCTGGTCCGGGAAGGAAACGAACGCTTCCCGCATATATTCGGCCTCGCTGATCCGGTATTCCGTACGCGCGATCGCCTCCTTCAGATCGAGGCTCCGGCGGTAAGAAGGCCACGCGATATTTCCGTGTTCGAAGCGGATCGTCAAATGCCCGAGCGGCAGGTAGCTCTGCGTATAAGGCCCCATCATCTCTTTGCACAAGGCGTCCGCCTGCTCGTATTTTTCTTCCGCAAGCAGCCGCCTCACTTCCGGCAGCACCTCGCGGGCGCGCGGGTTGTTCCCGTCCTTCGGGCTGCCGGACCAAAGCGTGTCTTCGTTCAACTGCAGACGCTCGGTTTCCACCCCGCCGAACACCATCGCGCCCAGCCTTCCGTTGCCGATCGGCAGCGCTTCCGTCCATGCGCGGGCCGGGGCATCGTATTGCAGCTTCACGCGTTCGCCTCCCCTTTTTTCAATGCTCGATAATCATGACGCTGCGGCCCGGCAGCCGCACGGAGCCTTGTACCCGCTGTCCGGACAAAAGATCGGTCCCCTGCCGGCCGGCCAGGTCGACTTCCGACTCCTCCGCGTTATGGTTCAGCAGGAACAGGAACGATCGGCCGTCTTTGACGCGCAGCGTCGATTCGACGCCCGCCGGCGCGTTGACCAGCGGCTTGATGCCTTTGTCCGCGCATAGGCTGGACAGAAAATCGGTCATGAACCGCCCGTCCGGGCTCGACGCCACATACCAGGCCTGCCCTTGGCCGAAGCGGTTGACGGTCAGCACCGGCATGCCTTTGTAGAAGTCGGAGCCGTACTCCGCCAGCACTTCCGCTCCCTCCGAATGGATCAGGTCGCACAGCAGCCCGCATTCGTACATGCCGTTAAGCGCGCCGTATTCCTTTTTCATGACGATCTGGTTGGTGACTCCCGGGAACAGCGCGTCGATCTCCTCCGCCCAGATGCCGAGCAGCTTGCGCAGTTCGCCCGGATAGCCGCCGAGCGTGACCAGATCGTTCTCGTTCACGATGCCGCTAAAGAACGTCGTCACGAACGTGCCGCCCGCCTTCACGAACGCCTCGAGCTTTGCCGCGTATCCCGTCTTCACCATATACAGCACCGGCGCAATGACGATATCGTAGCCGCTCAGGTCGGTTTCGACCCCGATCATATCGACCGGAATGCCCAGCTTGTAAAGCGCGTCATAATATTTGTGCGTTTCGTCCACATATTTCAGGGCGACGGTCGGACCGCTCGACAGCTCGATCGCCCAGCGGTTTTCCCAGTCGTATACGATCGCCACCTTCGCCTGCACCCGGGAATCGAGCAGCTTGTCGGACAGCAGCTGCAGCTCCCGGCCCAGCTCCGCGCATTCGCGGAACACCCGCGTGTGCTCGTGGCCGACGTGCTCGATGACGGCGCCGTGGAATTTTTCGCATGCGCCGACCGAACGGCGAAGCTGGAAGAACATGACTGTCTCGGCGCCGCGCGCCACCGCCTGATAGCTCCACAGCCGCATGACGCCGGGGCGCTTGAGCGAGTTGTAGGGCTGCCAGTTCTGCTGGCTCGGCGTCTGCTCCATCAGCATGAACGGCTGGCCCTGTTTCAGCCCCCGCATCAAGTCGTGCGTCATCGCCGTCAGGCTCGGCGGCGTGTCGAGCGCGGGATAGTTGTCCCAGGACACCACGTCCATATGCTTTGCCCATTCGAAATAGTTCAGCTCCGGATAAAAGCCCATCAGATTCGTCGTAACCGGAACGTCCGGCGTGTGCTTTTTGATCTCCTCGTATTCGATACGGTAGCATTCCAGCAGCGCATCCGACTGAAAACGCCGGTAATCGAGGGAGATGCCCTGGAAGTTCGTCCGGTTGCCGTCCCATTCCTCGCTGAGGGCGTTCGGCGGCACGATCTCGTCCCAGTCGTAAAAGGTATGTCCCCAAAACCGCGTATTCCAGGCCTTGTTCAATTTTTCCAGCGTTCCGTACCGCTTCCGCAGCCACCTGCGGAACCCCTCCGCGCACAGATCGCAATAGCAGTAGCCGCTGTATTCGTTCGACACGTGCCAGATCAGCAGGGCGGGATGATCCTTGTAGCGCCGGGCCAGCTCGCCGGCCATCAGGCGCGAGTAATGGCGGTACACCGGACTGCTCGGGCAGGAGTTGTGCCGGCCGCCGAACTTCCGCTTGCGCCCCTGGAAGTCAACGCGAAGCACCTCGGGGTATTTTTTGGCCATCCAGGCCGGATGCGCTCCCGTTCCCGTCGCCAGACAAACGCCGATGCCGTTCGCATGCAGCCGGTCCATCGTCTTGTCGAGCCACTCCAGGTTGTACTCGTCTTCGCTCGGCTGATTCAGCGCCCACGAAAAAACGTTGATCGTCGCGACGTCGATTCCCGCCAGCTTGAACAGCCGGTCGTCTTCCGCCCATGTATCCGCTTCCCATTGTTCCGGATTATAGTCTCCTCCGTACCAGATCTTCGGCAATTTTCGGTTGATCATGACGGGCACTCCTTTTGTTATATAAGGATATCCTTATTTTAAAGCAAGGCGGAATGCGGTAAAATATAATCATTTATCAAGGGTATATAAAAAAATAACAACGCGGGAATGCGAGGAGTTACGGCTTGAGGAGCATTTTCGCCGCATGCTCAACGTTCTACGGAACGCAGCCGCCCTCTCGCCCGGGACCCGCGAAACCGCAATCGTCAAGGAGAGCCATGGCATGCGCAGATTCGCTTTTACAACCGGGAACGGGCAGACGCTGCCCCTGTTCGTCGAAACGGTCGGCATCGCGGACGAACGGAGCAAAATCGTCCGGACCGAAGGGTATCCGTATTTCCACTGGCTGCAGACGATCAAGGGCGAGGGGCTTTTCACCGTAAACGGCGCCACCTTCGCCCTGCCCGTGCACAGCGGCGTGCTGGTATACGCCGGCACTCCCCATCAGTACGAACCGGCCCCGGAAGGGTGGGAAACCGCCTATTTGACGTTCGGAGGACCGTCGGTACCGGATATGCTGCTGACGCTGAAGCTTCAGGAAGGCGTGCCGGTGCGTTGGGATGCGGACGCTCCTTTGAACGGACTGCTGCAAGAAATGCTCGATCGGCTGGAGAAAGATCAAGACCTGTTCGGCCTGAACGCCTCCGCGGACGCTTACCGGTTTCTGATTGCCTTGCGGCAATACGGGCGGTTCGACAACCGGACGGACATCGTGCGCGGCTCCGAGCGGCTCCGTCCTCTGCTGGACTGGCTGGAGCGGCATTACGCGGATTCGGGGATCGGGCTTGCCGAAATGGCGGAAACGCTCGGCGTGCCCGCCAGCACGATGAACCTCTGGTTTCATCACACGTTCGGCTTGTCGCCGTACGCGTACCTCGTGCAGCTTCGCCTGCGCAAAGCGAAGGAACTGCTCATCCGCTCTGCCGACGCCACCGTCAAGCAAATCGCCGAGCGGGTCGGCTTCCGGGACGCCAGCCACTTCGTCGCCACGTTTCGCCGCAAAACGGGCATCCCGCCGCAGCAGTTCCGCAAGCTTTACAAGTAGCCGCGAGCCATCGCGGCCGGTATGCGGGCAAAAAAAACGGCTCCGACTGAGCCGTTACGGAACGTGGAATTTCAATCGCTCGGTCGCTTATGAGCAACCGCGGCTATGGCTACGGCTACCCGGCTGCCGAGCCGACATTGATGTCGTGTCTCTATCCAATATGCGTTCCGGAATTGGGCGAGCGGAGCCCGTAACCTGCACAACGTCCAAATATCGCTGCTCGGGGTTATTAAGTAGGGTACTGGACGGACTACATGACGGGTTGGCAGCAAAGACGGC
>NZ_KB899812.1:99018-205682 GCF_000378425.1 Cohnella laeviribosi DSM 21336
ATGTAGGGTACTGGGCGGACTACATGACGGGTTGGCAGCAAAGACGGCAGCGATGTGGGGTACTGGGCGGACTACTTGGCCGCTGCACACCGCCGCACGCATCCCTATCGTCCGAGGCGGCCCCCACCAAGCACAACCCTATTGCGAACAGGTCGCGACGCCTCTATAACCCGCCGTTTCACCCCGCCTTCTCCCGCCCTCAACCCTGAGGACAACGCGGATCCGCCCGTTTATCGAAAGGCCCCCGACGAAGACGGTCCAGAAGCCATCCCAAGCAAGGCCGTCAAAAGGCGAAATACCAATAAGGGTCAACGGATTAGCCGTAGAAAAAAAGAACCCCCGATCCGTGCAAAATGGATTTCAGGGTGGATGCTCGCACGAGATCAGGGAGGTTTCGGATTCAGCGCGTCGTTTCTCTTCCGCCCGATTGCAGCCTCTGCACTTCCGCAAGCTTCGGCAGCCCTTCCCAGTCGCCGCGGTACTGCGTCGCCAAAGCGCCCAGAAGGTTGGCCCGTTCAAGCGCGGCCAAGAGATTGCGCTCGTCGTCGTCCGATTCGTTGTTCAGCCACGAGGACAGGAACCCGGCGGCGAACGCGTCGCCGGCGCCGACCGTGTCGACGACGCGGCTGACCTTGTGGGGCTGCGCCCGCACGGCGGCAAGCGGCGTAAAGCCGACCGAGCCCTGTTCGCCCAGCTTCAGCACGACCGCCTTTGCGCCCAGACCGAGGAAATGCGCGCCGTACTGCTCCACGGTCATTTCGCCCGCCAGAAACTCCGCTTCCTCCAGCCCCGGCAGGAAAATGTCGCACAGCGGAACAAGCGACAGCAGCGTGCGCCGCGCTTCCTCCTCGCTCCACAATTTGCGCCGCAAATTGGGATCGAAGGAAACCGTCAGCCCCTGCTTGCGGGCTTCGGTCATCGCCGCCCGCACCGCGTCCGCCGTCTCCGGCCCGAGCGCCGGCGTAATGCCCGTCACGTGCAAATGCCGGGCGTTCTCGAACCAGCGCGGCTTCACGTGTTCCGGCGCCAGACGGCTCGCGGCCGAACCCTTGCGGTAGTAGTACACGTTGGGATCGCCGTACCCTTTAAATTCTTTAAAGTAAACGGCTGTCGGATAGGCCGGATCGCGTTCCACCAGCGTCACGTCGATGCCTTCCCCCGCCAGCGTGGAAGCGATCAGATCGCCGAACGGGTCGGCGCCCAATCGGCTGATCCACCGCACGCTCAGGCCGAGCCGGGAGAGCCCGATGGCGACGTTCGATTCGGCGCCGGCGATCGACCGGGTAAACAGGGGCGCGTAGGCGAGCGGCCCCTCGGACATCGGCTGCAGCAGCACCATGCTTTCTCCGAACGTCACGACATCGGCCGGTTTCAATCCCGCCATGTTCACTTCACTCCTTTGGCCTCGGAGACGAACGCTTGCGCCAGCTTGGCCAGTTCATCGAACTTGCCTTCCTGAATGAGCTGCTTATTGACCAGGTTGCCGCCAAGGCCGACCGCGACCGCGCCCGCGTCCAGCACGCTGCGGATATTTTGCAAATTGACGCCGCCCGTCGCGATCATCGGGATATGGTTCAGCGGAGCGCGGATTTCCTTCAAGTAATTGACGCCGAGCGAAGCCAGCGGGAACACTTTGACCGCGGAAGCTCCGGCTTTGTAAGCGCGTACGATTTCCGTCGGCGTCATCGTTCCCGGCCATACGTCGACCCCTTTTTCGACCCCGTAATAGACGACTTCCTCGTCAAGGTTCGGAGAAATGATATACTCGGCGCCGGCCGCCACCGCTTCCTTCGCCTGCCCGAGATCGAGCACCGTTCCCGCGCCGATCCGCATCCGTCCCGCGTATTTCTCCCGGAACCGCGAGATCATGCCGAGCGCGCCGTCGGTATTCAGCGTAACCTCGAGAAAGACGATGCCGCCGTCCGCCAGCGCCTGGGCCGTCGCGTCTCCGTCCTTTTCGGAAATGCCGCGGATGATGGCGACGATTTTCTCCTCGGACAATGCCTGCAATAAATTGGATGCCATAAGAACTCCTTTCGGCCAAGCTTTTCGTGCGTCTGCAGCTCGACCCTTGCTTTAGTGACTTTGGTCTCGGGCTTGGACCGATCTTCGAATCTTCCGGTCTTCTCCGCAAACGGGGCCACGTGCGTTATGTAGCTATCTTTCTTTCGCGCGCGACACCGGATTTAACCGCTTCCACGACCGCGTTGAAATCTTCCCTCGTCGCTTTGCGGCTGCCCGGCAACGTTCGTTCCCGTTCGTGAATCTCCGGATCGGAAAACGCGATGCCGGATTGGGCAAGCCCGACAACTACTACCAGTTTACCACCATGCGCCGCCCATTGAAAAGAATTCTCCGCCGAACGAGCTTATACCGCGCGTCGAACGCGTCCGCCGGCATGCCGCCGTCCGTCAAGCGCCTCAGCGCGTCCTCCGGATGTTCCAGGGCCAAAAGACGCTTCAAACGGCAAACCGCCGCTTCGGGTCGGATGCCCGGCGGCGGTGTCGGTCTATGTGCCGGTATGATCGGTTCGTTATGATCGGTTCGTTCGATTGCGCCACCGGAAGTCACTCCTTGGCAAACGCAATGGTGAAGTCGACGCCGCCTTCCCGGTTTCGGGCCCGGACATCCGCGCCGTGCAGATCGGCGATCCGCTTGACGATCGCAAGTCCAAGGCCGAATTCGCCTTTGCCGCCCTTGCGGAACGCCTGGAACAGCGCGGCTTCCAATCCGGGCTCAAGCGGCGGACCGTCGTTCCCGATGACAAGGACGGGAACCGGTTCGGCGCGAAGCCGGACGGAAATGCGGGTAGCGGCGTACCTCATCTGGTTGTCAAACAGGTTTTCCAGCGCAACCGTCCACTGCTCGGGATCGGCGACGATGACCGCCGGCTCGAGATCGAGCTCCCAGATCAGGTCCGGCCTCCGCCATCGCAGCCGCTCGGCGACCGATTCCGTCAATTCCGCCAGCCGGACCGGTTCCCGCACGCTTTGGCGCGCGGACAAATAATCGAGTTTCGTCAGGTACAGCAGATCGCGGATGCGCTTTTCCAGCCGTTCGGACTCGTTCTCGATCACTTCTACGGAGCTGGCCAGATCTCCTTTCGGAAAGACGCCGTCCTGGATCGATTGCGCGTAGCTGCGAATCACCATCACCGGGGTTTTCAGCTCGTGGGAGATATGCTGAAGCAGCGACTGCTGCGCTTCGTCCTGCTTGCGCAGCTGCTGACGCATCCGTTCGATGGAGGCGGCCAGCCTGCCGATTTCATCCTGCCGGTCGACGACTACCGGTCGGTCGAGCTCGCGGTTCGCGATCGCCTGCACGTGACCCTCGAGCCGGACCAGCGGGCGGCTGAGATACCGCGCCAGCCAGATCGCGGGAAGCCAGCTCAGGACGAGCACCGCTCCGAGGATCAGCGCGATCCGCTTGTACAGCGTTCGGACGAGCTCGTCGCGGTAAGTGTCCCACATGAACGACACGATCGATAAGTTCAGCTTGGGAAACGGCTGTTTGCGGATGACGTAATACAGCGTCTGCCCGTTGATCGTGTCCGAGTAGTAGCCGACGGCGGCGGTTTGGGCGAGCAGGTTCCGCCGGATTTTGGCGGTGGCTTCCTGGGGCAGTTTCTGTCCGACGATCGCCGTGCCGTTTCCGGTCACCAACAGGTGAGCCACCGTACGGCTGTTCTGGATTTCCGATTCGTCGGCCGCGCCGCGCCGTCGGAGTTCTTCCTGGTCCGGCACCATTTCGAACACGCGGGCGGGAAAGCGGATGGCTTGGGCGTTCTCGATGGTCGCGAAGATTTCCCGGGTAAAAAATTGGCCGAGAATCGCCGGCAGGAGCAGCATTAAAAGCAGACCGATCCCGGTCGTGATGCCGGCGATGACGACCCAGATTTGAAACGACAGCGGCCGGCTCTTCATGGCTTCACCAGCCGGTAGCCGAACCCGTACAGCGTTTCCAGCCGCAGGTCGGGCAGTTTTCGGCGCAGCCGCCGGACAAGATCGTCAACGACCCGGTCGGAGCCGAAATAGTCGTCGCCCCACACCTGCCGCAAAATATGTTCCCGCGAGAACGCCTGTCCCGCGTTGGCGGCAAAGAAGACGAGCAGGTCAAATTCTTTCGCCGTCAAGTCGATCGGCTGTCCGTTCGCGGCCACCTGCCGCCGTTCGGCGTCGATCGCGTAGGGGTCGATCTGCCATTTCCCCGCCTTCTGCGGCTGGTTTCCGCCATATACGCGGCTAAGCAGGTTGCGTGCGCGAATGACCAGTTCGCGGGGCAAAAACGGCTTCGCCAAATAATCGTCGCTGCCCATTTCCAGGCCGATCACCCGATCGAGATCGGCGTCGCGGGCGGAAATGAAGATGACGGGAACCTGCGGCGCGGCTGTTTTGATTTCGCGAATCAACTGAAACCCGTCGATATCCGGCAGCATGATGTCGAGAATCCAGAGATGCGGCGGCTGCGGGATCGCCGCACGCGCCGACTGTCCGTCCCCGAACGGGCGGACCGACCATCCTTCGTTCGACAAATATGAAGTCAAAAGCCGGTTCAGGTTCGCTTCGTCCTCCACCAGATATACGGTATAGCTCAAAGCGCGGTCTCCTCCCTATGAGGCCAAGCCAACTGCTGATTTCGGCCAACCGGATGAAAACGGCCCGAACGCGTCGTTTCGTCCCCGGGAATTACAGATGGCGCAGGAACCGTCCCGGATTTTCCAGGAACGCCCGCATCAGCTGCACGTGCTCCAGCTCGTCGTACGTTATCCGCCGGATCGGCGCATGGTCGAAGCTGAGCAGATCGGCATCGGGAAACGCCATCAGAATCGGGGAATGCGTCGCGATGACGAACTGGGACCCCTGCTCCGTCATTTCTTTGAGCATGGAAAGGAACGCCAGCTGCTTCGTCGGGGATAACGGGGTTTCCGGTTCGTCGAGCAGGTACAGACCGCCGGGGACGAAGCGGGACTGGAACAGCCGCAGGAAGCTTTCCCCGTGCGAACGGGCGTCCAGATCTTCGCCGTAGTACCGCTCCAGTTCCGCGATCGACTTCCGGTAAGGCGCCGCCGCCTGGCTGCGGGCGAACGCGGAGCGGTCCCGGTATTCTTCCTCCGCTTCCGCGAGACTGCGCTGCATATCCGCGGCCCGTCAAAATGGTGACCGGCCGCCGAAACTCGATTCGGTCCAAACCGGCCAGCCAGGCAAGCGAAAACGGGTAGCCCCGCCGGTCCGCCGGAACGTCTTGCCGAAAGCCGACCGATTTCAGAAACATCGTCCGCCCCCCGCCGTATCCAAGTACGCTTGTTCGTTTGCTTCATTATAACATAATGCGCGCGAATGGCCGGACGCACGACGAAAGGCGCCGTTGCGGATAACGGCGCCTTTCTGCCGGAATGCGGCGGTTTTGCTGCGCAAAAACGTAAGGAGGTTAGGGAATGAGAGAGCTTTTGCTCGGTGGCAGCAGCCGGAGGCTGGGCCGTGCGCCGCATTTCTTCCGCGGCGGCGCCGATTCCGTCCCGGCGATCCGGCGGCTTGGGCCGGCGATTCGGATTAACTTTGCGTTTCCGCTTGGGACTGTTGCAGTTTCTGCTTCAATTCATCCAGCTTTTGGGCCAGTTCATGGTTTTGATCCTTGAAATCCGTCAACAGTTCGGCCAGCGCGGACTTGATTTGTTCGGCGTCGCCGGATTTTACGGCTTCCGTGAACTTCTCAAGCCGTTCCTTGCGCTCCTTCGCTTCCTCCGGGAGTTGGTTTTCGATTTCCTCTTTGAGCTGATCTTTGGACCATTCGCCGCTCTTTACTTTTTCTTTTAATTCTTTCAAAGTTTCCAATTTGTCTTTCGCCTGGCCGCTCAAGTCCTGCTTCCATTCGCCGAGAATATTTTTCCAGCCTTCGGACTCGCGAAGCGATTGGAATTCCTCGCTCAGGCGGCTGCGTTCGGCGAACGCGTCTTTCCATGCTTGAACCGTGTCGGGCGCGTACTTCTCGGCCAGCAGCGTGATGTACGTTTGCTGATGGACGCCTCCGCCAAGCGGTACGCCCGCTTTCATGAAGAGCTCGCCGCCGTGGCGCACGAAAAATCCGGATCCTTTGGAGCCCGGGCCGATCGCTTGCGCCTCGGCCGCGTTCGGCTGGGTGCCCGGTTGGGCGCTTTCCGGGGTGGCGGCCGATGCGCCGAAAGGCACCGCCAGCGCCATCGTCAGCAAAGCCGCCGGAATCAACGTTTTTTTCGAAAGTTTCATTTCGTCTCATCCTCCTACATACGTTGCATGGGTTCCTTGCGAGTACAAGGATACAACGATATTTCGGCACAAATATCAAAAGATTATGGGAAATTGTGAGATATCCGGATAAAGCGATCCGAAGCGAGCGATTTTACCCGCTGTCCCGGTTCCCGAAAAGAAACTCGGCGAGCGGTTCGTACATCGGCGCCTGGCCCAGCCGGCTGCGGTACAGCACGAGCCGGTCCGCGGCCCATGGAGCGGACAAGGCGGCCGGCGGCGGAGCGGCGAGAAGGGCGCGGTCAGGGGCATGCGGCGCGGACCAGCGGCGGGCGAGCGTAACGTGCGGGCGATACGCGCGCGGTTCCGCGGGGTAGCCCAGCGGCACAAGCGCGGCTTCGACCGCCTCCGCGAGCCGGGCGAGCGGGGCCGGGGCGGACGGTGGCGCGGAGCCGGACGGTTGCGCCCGTCCGTTCGCGTCCGGGCCGCCGCCGGAAGCGGCGGCCTGGCGGCGGCGATCGGCGAGGCCGCTCCATGCCCCGGTCCCGGACCGCTCGGCCGCCCGCACGCCCGCCCACAGCACAGCCGGCAAGCCCGGACGCCCGAAGGTGCCCAGACCGTCCAGGGCCAGGCCGAACGGCGCCGTCCCCGCCGCCACAAGCGCCAGCGCCTCCCGCACCGCGGGCATCCGGTCCGCCGGCGTGCCGCCGAGAAACTTTAGCGTCAGGTGATAATCTTCCGGGTGCACCCACTTCTCCATGGGGAATGTCTTGCGGAGCTTGTCCCGGCTCCACCCCGCCAATGCGTCGCGCAGCTCGCGGGGCAGCGGCAGCGCGACGAACAGGCGCAGCGAAGCGGACGATTCAGTATGTTCGGACATGCGGATCTCCTACCTTTCATTTCCATCTTAGCATGTCCGGACGCCCCGCTGAAACGCCAACCGGGTGAACGCCGTATTTCTGAGGCTATTTAACGCCGTCTATTAACGCTGCGAACTTATGGAATCGTGTACTGCTCGGTTCGCGGCACGACGATGAACTGAACCGACTATCCGGCAGCCTGCTGGCTTGAGGTCTCCTGGCCGGTCGTCGTCCGATCCCGGCCGGTCCCCGCCTGGTCGGCCGCCTGTTGGCCGGGCGCAGACGAAGCGCCCGGTTCATTTGATCCCCGGCCGAAGCCGCCGCCCATGCCGCCGATCGTAATCAAGGACGCTTCCTGCGTGCCCTCGTTCAGCCAAATCGTCAACACCTCGCCAGCTTTCAGATCGGAAAGCGCAGCCTCGCTTGTCGTGCGCTCGTTGTTTTCGAACGCGATTTTCCGGATTTTCGTCGCGTCGGTGACGGTAATGTCCACGGTTTCGTCCGTGAACCTATCCGCCATGTTCGTGCCGCCTTGAGGACGGCCGGTTCCGTCTTCGCCCGTCGGCGGGGCGTCCCCGGTCTGGGCTTGTCCGCCGCCGCTTGGCGCCTGACCGTCTCCGGCCTGCGCCTGCCCCTCGCCGCTTGGCGCCTGCCTTCCGCTCCTGCCGCCGCCGCGGCCCGTCTGCGAAGGATCGAGCCGGGACTTGTACACCGTAATCGTGTTGCCGTTAATGCTTTTGATTTTGCCGATCAGGTCCGCCGGATTTCCGTTTTCGTCGGTCATCCCGAAGCCACCGCCCGGTCCGCCCCGCGCTTGCGAAGCTTGCCCGCCGTCCGTCTGCGCGTTGGCAGATCCCGCGTCCGCGGCGTTCGAGCCGCCGTCTCCGCAACCGGCCAGCAAGGCGAGCGTCAGCGCGCTAACCGAGATCAAATGCCATTTTTTCATCCAGATCATTCCTCCCGCTTGGCGATATCCGAAAATTAACATTTGAAAATGAACGGACGATGAACGGAAACTGAGGAAAACATAAAATCCGCCCTTGAAAGGCGGATTCGCCTGCCGGAATAGGCGGGAAGCCGGATGGAAGGACCGGCTGATCCGGGTACGGCGCCCTCCGGCGCCCGAATACGCCGAACGGCGACGGCCGCGGAACCATCCGCCTGCCGTCGCCGCCCGCAGCATACGCCAAAATGATGATGACCGGCCCAGAAGGCCGCTTGCTCTTGACCTGACCGCGTTCCCGCCCTTGCCCCTACACGGCGCTGACCTGCGCGCCGCCGGAGAATTGGCTGTGGTACAGCTCCGCATAAAATCCGCCCCGCGCCAACAGCTCCGCGTGCGTTCCCTGCTCGATGACCGTGCCTTTGTTCATGACGAGAATCAGGTCCGCATCGCGGATCGTCGACAGCCGGTGGGCGATGACGAAGCTCGTTCTGCCTTTCATCAGGCGATTCATCGCCTGCTGGATCAGGATTTCCGTCCGCGTATCGACGCTGCTGGTCGCTTCGTCCAGGATGAGGATCGGCGGATCGGCCAGAATGGCTCTGGCGATCGTCAGCAGCTGCTTCTGCCCTTGCGAAATATTGGACGCTTCTTCGTTCAGCACGGTGTCGTAGCCGTCCGGCAGCGTCCGGATAAAGTGGTCGGCATGCGCCGCGACCGCCGCCTCCACCACCTCGGCATCGGTGGCGCCGGCCCGGCCGTACGCGATGTTGTCGCGAATCGTGCCGTTGAACAGCCACGTATCCTGCAGCACCATCCCGAACAGGCTGCGCAAATGCCCGCGTGAAAGACGCGTAATGTCGACGCCGTCCACCGTAATGGAGCCGCCGTTCAGCTCGTAGAACCGCATCAGCAGGTTGACCAGCGTCGTCTTGCCCGCGCCGGTGGGACCGACAATCGCGACCGTTTGCCCGCTTTTGACGCGAATGTTCATATCTTCGATAAGCGGAGCGTCCTCCTTGTATCCGAAGCGGACGCCGCGGAACTCGACATCCCCTTTCGGCGTCTCAAGCTTGACCGGGGAAGCCGCTTCCGGCGTTTCCTCCGGTTCGTCCAGCAGCTCGAACACGCGCTCGGCGGAGGCGATCGTCGATTGAATGATGTTGGCGATGTTGGCCGTCTGCGCGATCGGCATCGTGAACTGCTTCGAGTACTGGATAAAAGCCTGGATATCCCCGACGCTGATCGATCGGCGCACCACGAGAACGCCGCCGACGACGCAGATGAGCACGTACCCGATGTTGCCGATCAGGTTCATGAGCGGCATGATGATGCCCGAAACGAACTGCGCCCGCCAACTGGCCTCATACAGCTTGCCGTTCACGTCGTCGAAACGTTCGATCGACCGGCGTTCGCGGCCGAACGCCTTGACGATCGCATGCCCGGTATACATTTCTTCCACATGCCCGTTCAGCTCGCCCAAATGCATTTGCTGCGCCTTGAAATGCTTTTGCGACCGGGACGCGATCATTCGAATCACGACGAAGCTCAGCGGCAGCGTCAGCACGAGAATCAGCGTCAGCAGCGGACTGATCGACAGCATCATGACAATGGCGCCGACCAGCGTGACGATCGAAGCGATCAACTGCGTCAGGCTTTGCTGCAGCGTGTTGCTGATATTGTCCACGTCGTTGACGACGCGGCTCAAAATTTCCCCGTTCGTCCGGGAATCGTAAAATTTCAGCGGCAGCTTCGCCAGCTTTTCGTTGACTTCGTTGCGCAGGTTGTAAACCGTTTTTTGCGCGACGCCCGCCATCAAATACTGCTGGATGTAACTGAACAGCGAGCTAATGACATAGAGGCCGGCCAGGTACAAAATAATGACCCAAATCCCTTGGAAATCGATGCTCGCCCCGGGAACGCCCTGAAACTTCTGCATCATGCCTTCGAACAGTTTATCCGTCGCTTTCCCCATGATTTTCGGGCTAAGGATGGAAAAAACAGTACTGATGATAGCGGTCGCGAACACGGCAAGCAGCTTAAAGCGAAACGGCCGTAGATAACCGACAAGCCTGCGGAAGGTGCCTTTGAAGTTTTTCGGTTTTTGGCCGGGCATGCCGAACATGCCAGGTCCTCCGGGACCGAATCCGGGCGGCCGTTGTCCTCCGGCCGGAGCCGGGCGTCTCGTTTCCCTGCTCATGCGATCTCCTCCTCCGAAAGCTGCGACGCCACGATTTCCCGATAAACCGCGCAATCGGCCATCAGCTCCCGGTGTGTGCCGATTCCCGCGATTTTCCCTTCGTCCAGCACGACGATGCGGTCCGCGTCCATGACGGTGCTGACGCGCTGGGCGACGATGATGACGGTCGCGTCGGCCGTCTCTTTGCGCAGCGCCGCGCGCAGCCTCGCGTCCGTTTTATAGTCGAGCGCGGAGAAGCTGTCGTCGAACAAGTAGATTTTCGGCCGCCGGACGAGCGCCCGGGCGATCGACAGCCGCTGCTTCTGCCCGCCGGAAACGTTGGCGCCGCCCTGCGCGAGCACCGATTCGAATCCGTCCGGCATCGCGTTGATGAAATCGAGCGCCTGCGCCGTTTCGGCGGCTTTGCGGATTTCCTCGTCCGTCGCGTCTTCTTTGCCGTAACGGATGTTGTCGGCCACCGTGCCGGTGAACAGAACGGCTTTCTGGGGAACAAGCGCGATCTGCTCCCGAAGCTGCTCCTGCGTCCATTCGCGAACGTCGATGCCGCCGACCCTTACCGATCCGTCATCCGCATCGAAAAAGCGCGGAATCAGATGAATGAGCGTGGACTTGCCCGAACCGGTGCCGCCGATAATCGCCGTCACCTCGCCCGGGTTCGCCTTGAACGTGATGCCCGAGACGGCCGGCCGCTCCGCGCCCGGATAGCTGTAGGTGACGTTGTCGAACTCCACGACGCCCGGGGACGGGCTTGTACGCCTTGTTTCCGTACGATTGCGGATGGTCGGCTCCAGATGGAGCACTTCGTCGATCCGCACAGCCGACGCCGAGGCGCGCGGCACCATGACGAACATCATCGAAAGCATCAGCAGGGAAAACATAATCTGCATCGCGTATTGGATAAACGCCATCAAATCCCCGACTTCCATATGACCGCTGCCGATTCGGAGCCCGCCGAACCAGACGATCGCAATCGTCGAAAAATTCATGATCAGCATCATGAACGGCATGAGCAGCGCCATAATCTGGTTGACCTTCACCGCCGTTTCGGTCAGGTCCGCGTTCGCTTCCCTGAACCGTTCCTTCTCATGCTCGATCCGGTTGAAGGCGCGGATGACCCGAATGCCCGTCAAGCCTTCGCGGAGGACGAGATTGAGCCGGTCCAGCTTTCGCTGAATCGCTTTGAAGTAGGGGATGGCCTTCCCGGCAATGAGCGCGATGGTCAAGGCGAGAACCGGCAGCGCCACAAGCAGCACCAGCGTCAGCTTCGCATCCTTGGACAGCGCCATGATGATGCCGCCGACACACATCATCGGGGCCATCACCATCAGCCGCATCATGATCAGCAGCACCTGCTGCACCTGGTTGATATCGTTGGTCGTGCGCGTAATGAGCGACGCCGTGCCGATGCGGTCGAACTCCTGCAGGGAAAAGCTTTCCACATGCGAGAACACCTTTCCGCGAACGATCCGCCCGAAGCCGGACGAAACCCGGGCGGCGTAAAAGCTCGCCAAAATCGAAACGAACGTTCCCCCCAAGGTCACGAGCAGCATAAAGCCCCCCATCCGCCAAATATAGCCGGTATCGCCGTGGACGACGCCCTTGTTGACAATGTCGGACATCAGCGTCGGCAAATACAATTCGGCGAGCGATTGAAGCAGGACGAGCGCCATCACCAGCGCGATCGTCGCCCGGTACGGCCGCAAAAAACGAAACAGCTTCAACATGTCCCGATTTCAACTCCTCTAATCCCGTCTGTTAGCGTTGGATGTGCCGAAAACCGAAAGCCCAAGAAAAAAACGAAATGGAAAATGCGGCAAAACAGCTTTACATCGTTAATTGAGTGGTAAGGAATCAACGACTATAGCATTATAACTCAACCCGCCGTCCGACTTCTACGCGAAAATCGCTGATGAACGAAGCTTTATAAAAGCACAATACATGAAAAGGCAGGAGTTCGGATAGCGGCGCGGGATGGAGGCCGGACTCGGTCCCGGGACGGAGGAAGCGAACGTTTGAGAAAAAAGCGCGGTTGCAACGATCACGAAAAATAACAGCCGTTTTGACCGTTATTCGTTTTAACACGTTATTTCTCTTAAACATCCTATTTACGAGGGACGGGCCGAACGTGCGGACGCGGCCACGACCCTCCAAACGGAGTCATTGCAGTACGCGGTCGATCAGCCCGTAGCTTGCGGCCTCCGCCGCCGTCATGGCTGATAGATCATTACCTCCGCATTCGGCAGCGCGATACCGCTTGCCGGGCGTTCCCGCCGCGAGCAGCACGGCGCCGAACGACGCCGCCATTCCGACGCAAATCGTCGATACGTCAGGCTTGATGTACTGCATCTTACGTGGCCCGAAAAATGTCAAGAAATTCCTTCCCGGAAGCCGAGCCCGATTGTTCTCCGCCGCAGGCTGGCGTAAAATAGGAGGCAGAACGAAACCGCCCAAGGAGGAAACCGCCTTGCTGTTCATCGACAACGGCAACAGCCACGATCCCGCGCTCAACCTCGCGCTCGAGGAATACGCGCTGCGGAAGCTGCCTGCCGAGCATGACTACTTGATTTTTTATATCAACGAGCCTTCCATCATTATCGGCAAAAACCAGAACACCGCCGAAGAAGTGAACGCCGAATACGTCGAGCGCAACGGCATCCATGTCGTGCGCAGGCTTTCCGGGGGCGGAGCGGTTTACCACGATTTGGGCAATCTCAATTTCAGCTTCGTCACCCGGGACGACGGCGAATCGTTCCACAACTTCCGCAAGTTCACCGCCCCGGTCGTGGAGGCGCTGCGGAAGCTCGGCGTTGAGGCGGAGCTGTCCGGCCGCAACGATATTGTGGTCGGCGATCGGAAAATATCCGGCAACGCCCAGTTCTCGTCCCGCGGACGCATGTTCAGCCACGGCACGCTGCTGTTCGATTCGCGCATGGAAAATGTCGCCGCAGCCCTCAAGCCCAATCCGCTCAAATTCGAATCGAAGGCGACCAAATCGGTCCGGAGCCGCGTGGCCAACATCGTCGAGTTTCTGCGCGAGCCGATGACGATCGATCAGTTCAAGCAGTTCCTGCTTGAATCCATCTTCGGCGGCGGCGAAATCGAGCGGTACCCGCTGACCGAAGACGACTGGGCGGCCGTACGCAAGCTCGCCGACGAGCGCTACCGCAATTGGGACTGGAACTACGGGCTGTCCCCGGCTTTTAACGTGCGCCAGATGAAACGGCTTTCCGCCGGCACGTTCGATGTCCGGCTGAACGTGGAAAAAGGCGTCATCACCCAAGTTTCGATTTACGGCGACTTCTTCGGACGCGGAGAAGTGTCCGACGTGACCGGCAAGCTGATCGGCGTCCGTTACGAGCGCGGAGCGATCGAAGCGGCGCTTTCAGGAGTGGACCTGACCTACTATTTCGGTCCCGTCGAACGGGAAGAATGGCTGGGTCTGCTGATATAAAGCAACAAAATCGAAACGGAGGGACTTTTCCATGATTGTTTCCATCCAAGACTATGCAGTGCTGAACAACGGCGTGAAGATGCCTCGCCTCGGGCTGGGCGTCTGGAAAGTGACGGACCCGGGCGACGTGGAGCGCGCCATCCATGCCGCCGTCCAAACGGGTTACCGCAGCATCGATACGGCCAGCTTCTACAAGAACGAAGCCGAGGTAGGCCAAGCGATCCGAAGCTGCGGCGTCCCCCGCGAGGAACTGTTCATCACCACGAAGATCTGGAACGAGGACCAAGGGTACGACAAGACGCTGGCCGCGTTCGAAGAAAGCCGCAAGCGTCTCGGCCTCGACGTGGTGGATCTGCTGCTCATCCACTGGCCGGGCAAAGACAAGTATATCGACACTTGGCGCGCGTTCGAGAAGCTGTACCGGGAAGGATTCGTCCGCGCGATCGGGGTCAGCAACTTCCAGATCCATCATCTGGACAAGCTGATCGAAGCGAGCGAAATCGTGCCCGCCGTCAATCAGGTGGAGTTCCATCCCCTGCTGACCCAGAAGGAGCTGCTGGCCTATACGAAGGAAAAAGGCATTCAGCTCGAAGCGTGGAGCCCGCTCATGCAGGGCAACCTCGACCAGCCGGTGCTCAAGGAGATCGCCGCCAAGTACGGCAAAACGCCGGCTCAGGTCGTCCTCCGCTGGGATCTTCAGCACGGCGTGGTGACGATCCCGAAATCGATTACGCCGTCGCGGATTGCCGAGAACGCCGACATCTTCGATTTCGAGCTGACGGCCGAGGATATGGACCGCATCGACTCGTTGAACCGAAATCACCGGTTCGGCCCGGACCCGGACCAGCTTCTGTTCTAAGACGCCGTATTCGTTTGCCCTTCCAAGCCCGGGGAGGCGATGCGCGGCGGATCCGGTGTGCGCCGGAATATCCGCCGCCCCCGCCCGGGGCTTTTTTTTTATCCGCTCAGCGCCGATTTCATGAACCCTTTGTACCTGAACAGCGCCACAAGGATGCCCGCGGCCGCGAATGCGGCCAGCGCCGCGAGCGAAGGCCAGATGCCGGACAAATGCGCGCCGCGGATCATGATGTCCTGGAATCCCTTTTGGGCCCAGTACTGGGGAACGAAACGGGCGACGGTCTGCAGCGCGCGGGGCATAAATTCGATCGGGAACCACAGCCCGCCCAGCACCGCGCCGCCCATCGTCAGCAGCTGGGTAAACGCCATCCCTTGATTTTCGCTGCGCACGAGCATGCAAATCGCCAGTCCGAGGCCGGTGCCGCAGATCGCCAGCATCAGCACGAGAACGGCGGTCGCGACGGCATCCCCCAGCTCGAGGCCGTAAGCAAAATGCCCGAACGAGAGCAGCGCCGCGCACTGGACGATTGCGACGCCCAGGTACGCAAGCCAAATGCCCAGCAAGTAGCTGACCGGCGTCATCCGCGTCGTCTGCAGCCGTGCGGTGATCCCCGCCGTTTTGTCGCCGATGAACCGGCGGATCATGGAAATGATGACAAAAAAGACGAACATGACCGTGTAGCCGGGCACGACTTGGGTGATCGCATTGGCATTGGTCGCATTTTGGGGCTTTTCCTCAATGACAAGCGGCGACTCCATCAGCCGGCTCCGCTCCGTTTCCGCAACTCCCGCCGCTTGCAGGGCGCTTCCGATTTTCGCTTCCCGGTATTCGTTCGCCAGGTTCTCCAGCACCGAATTCAGCGGACCGGTCAGTTCCGAGGAGGCGTCGCTGTAAAGCTCTACGGTCGACTTCCCGTCCGGTGCGCCGCTTAGTCCGCGGCCAAACCCTTCCCTCACGACCAGCAGCACCGACTGCTTGCCGTCGCGGATGCGGGTGATCTGTTCGTCCAGCGCCCCCGCTTCTTTGGGCTCCAGCTTGTAGCCTCCCCGCTCTCCGACCGCCTTGATAAACGCTTGCGATTCCGCCGTGCCGGCAAGATCGATATAAGGGACGGTTACCGTCGTCTTGCCGATGCTCCCGAATACGGAACCGAACAGCACAATGAAACCGATCGGCATCAGCAGCAGCCAGAAAAACGCGCCTTTCTCTTTCAGAATCAGTTTCCATTCCTTGATCGCAATGCTAAGAATCATGCTCGGATCTCCCTCCGGCGTTTTGTTGTCGGACGATTCCGACTTCGATTTTCGTTGTTTTCGAAACGTGGCATCAGGTTCAACCCGCTTCGAGCGCACTCTTGCGCCGCCATCTCAATCATCTCGGAGCGTCGTGCCGGTGAGCGACAGAAACACCGTTTCCAGCGACGGGCGCACGATCTCGAGCTGCTTCACCGTCAGCTGCTGCCGGCGGCAGGCCTCCGCCCAGGCGGACAGCACCTCCAGCGGCTTGGCCGTCTCGACGGTCCAGCCCCGGTCCTTCGGCCGGATCTCGCCCAATCCGGGCAGTTCGGGAGGCTGTTGTCCGGCCGCCAGTTCCAAATAAACCGCCGATGTGCCGAAACGGTCGAGAATTTCGTTCAAGCCCCCGTGGGCGATAACCCGGCCGCTGTCGATAATGGCGAGGTCGTCGCACAGCGCCTCGACTTCTTCCATGTAGTGGGTGCTGTAGAGAACGGTCACGCCGTCCCTTTTCATCCCCCTGATCATTTCGAAAATATGATTGCGGGATTGCGGATCGATGCCGACGGTCGGCTCATCCAAGATGATCAGCTTGGGCCGGTGGAGCAGGGCCGCCGCGATGTTGATCCGCCGCTTCATGCCCCCGGAGAAGGATTCCACCTGGTCCTTCGCCCGGTCGGCAAGCCCGACCTGCTCCAGCACCTCGGCGATTCTGCTCTTCAGCTCCTTGCCCCGCACCCCGCTCATCTCGCCGAAAAAGGTCAGATTGTCCGCAGCGGATAGCTTCTCGTACAAGGCAATACCTTGCGGAACGTAGCCGATCTGCTCCCGGATCCGCGCGTGTTCGCGTTTCAGGTCCAGCCCGAGTACGCGGACGCGGCCGCTGTCGGGCTCGAGCAGTCCGGACAAAATTTTCATCGTTGTCGACTTGCCGGCGCCGTTCGGCCCCAAAAGCCCGAAGCAAGAGCCCTCGCGAACCGCAAACCCGATATCGCGCAGCGCGGTTTTGTCCCCGTAAGATTTGGCCAGCCCTTCGATTTCAATCGCGTTACCCATCAGCCATTAACCTCCCGTTACACGATCAGATGTTTTTTGCAAATGTAAACCGCGACCGCAAACAGCCCGCCCGCAAGCAGCCACATTCCGGCCAGGACGGCCCACACCTCCGGCGGGATGCCGTGTTGAAACAGCAGAACGGTGCTTTCCGATTTTTCCGGACGCGTATACAGATTAATCCAATTGAAGATATTGCCGAGCGTGCCGAACACAATCCAGATCAGGGGCAACAGCCCTTTCGCCTTCGACCGCCAAATGATCGCCGCCGCCATGCCGAGCGCCGTCATGAAGGGCACCGCCGCGGCCGTCACGAGCATATATTGCAGCTCGATTTGGACAAAGTCCGCCGCTTCGCCCAATCCTTTCCCGTGCAGCAGGGAGGTGTAAAGGACGAGAACCAGCAGAACGCCGAACGCAATGACGCCGAGGATCATGCCCTGAACCAGGGAGGCCGCGAATTTGGCCAGCAGCAGCCTGAAACGCGAGTAAGGCAGCGTGAGCCACCAGCCGTACGTCTGGTCCGACCATTCGCGATTGAGCGCCCGATGTCCCACGCCGATCATAAAGAACGGAAAAGCGTACATGAAATAAATCAAATATTGGGGATTAAAGCCTCTTCTCCCTCCCCAGACGCCAAGCGCAACCAGAAGTACGGCCAGAATGACGGCGGCGTAAGCCCAAAACCACGTTCGGGCGTACACCCGGCGAATATCCATACGAAACTCGTGCTTGAACAAATGCGCAAACGTTCCGATATTCAATCGGCATCCTCCTATCCGTATAGCTGCCTGTAAATGTCCTGCACGGAGCCGCGCCGCGCCCGGAGCTCCTCCACGTCGCCCGACAGGGCGTTGCGCCCTTCGGCGAAGAAGACCGCGTAATCAAAAAGGCTCTCCGTCTCCGCGATCTCGTGCGTGCTGATCAGCACGGTCTGGCTGCGCTCGCTGAACGAATCGATCAGCGCCGCGACGATCTTCTCGCGAGAAAGCATATCGATGCCGGAAAACGGCTCGTCGAGCACAAGCAGAGGAACGTCGCGCGCCAGACACACCGCCAGCATCAGCCTGGCCTCCTGCCCCTTGGACATTCCGGCCACCTCCTGATCCGCCCCGAGGCCGAGCATATCGATCAGTTCCCAGGCCCGGTCCGTTTGGAAGCCCGGCAAAAGCTTCGATCCCCATTCCACCGCCTGCCTGACGGTATGGCCGCCGAACCAGCGCGCCCGATCCGGCAGATAGGCAATAGAGGCGTTCGTCTTCCACGAGGGCTTGCGCCCGAGCACCGTTACCGTCCCCCGGTCCGGCCGGACCATGCCGGTAATCATGCGCATAAACGTCGATTTGCCCGCGCCGTTCGGTCCCAGTATCGCCGTCACCGTTCCCCGGGGAATGTCGACCCGGAAATCGGCCAGCGCGATTTTTTTGCCGTACCGCTTGCACAAGTCTTCGGCCGAAATCGCCGATTGCGTCATTGGGATACACCGCCTTTTGCTCTGATCATCGATTCGATATCCTTAAGCCCGAACCCCAGGCTCTCCATTTTGGCCAAAAATTGCTCGACCGCTTGTTCCGCCAGCTTGTTGCGGATCTCCTGCACCCTTGCGGCGTCCGTCGTGATGAACGTCCCTTGCCCCCGCCGGGTTTCGGTCAACCGTTCCCGTTCCAGCTCCTGATAGGCTCGCATAACGGTGTTCGGATTGATTTTCAGCGCCTGCGCCATTTCTCTCACCGAAGGAATCTTCTCGCCCAACGCGATCTCACCTTTCGCAATCGAACTTCGCACCTGTTCCAACACTTGCTCGTACAGCGGCTGGCTCAGATCGAGCGAGAACCGCAACCCCCCAATGCGGATTTCATTCAAGCGGACACCTCCCTTACGCATATCAATCAACTTAAGTGTATTATATCACTTAATACACTTAATGCAACAAAAAAGCGGTTCGCAGAGCACCCATTTTGGGGAGGGCCGCAAGCATGCGGCCGCCGCGCCAGCGCAAAAGAAGCCCGTTTACGTGCGCCCTCAAGCCTCTTGCCCGCCCCGACCGGCCGGGCGGAAATGCAGTTGCCTTCGCCGCAACTGCACAGTCCGTTTTCGCGCGCGCCCCCGTTTTAAGTGCCTAAAAGGCAATTAAATCGGGAATCGCCCCCGCCGAACCGGTCAGGCGGGAATGCAGTTGCCTTCGCCGCAACTGCACAGATCGCTTTCGCGCGCGCCCCCGTTTTAAGTGCCTAAAAGGCAATTAATCGGGAATCGCCCCCGCCGGACCGGCCGGGCGGAAATGCAGTTGCCTTCGCCGCAACTGCACAGCTCGCTTTCGCGCGCGCCCCCGTTTTAAGTGCCTAAAAGGCAATTAAATCGGGTATTTGGCTCGCCAGACCGGCCGGGCGCCCGGGGCTGCCCTCAAGTCAAATGTGGGAGGTGCCTGCTTTTCGGAGTACATAGGAGTTCATAGAGGAATCCTTAACTTTCACATCTGTGCGTAAGCCTCTTATCGTAGAAGCAAAGGCTGGCGATGGCCCTATATACCAACCGAGTTGTTTTTCTCGCGCCGCTGCTACAACCGATGATCTCGCGGTGAAAGAGATTGACAAATGAGGCGTACAGGAACGCAAATGTACGGGGTAGGGGCGTATGCACGGGAGGGTGCACAGGAGGATACCGGCGCAGGGAAGATGGTAACGGACAGACAATCCGTTATGAAGGCCATTTGGCAGGAAAAACGAATGGTTCCGGACAGGAGATCCGTTAATCCCCCGGAAAACCGTAAAAAGGCGCAAGTTTCTCGCAAATAGCGGAATCTGTGTCCGGGGCTGCTTGATTTCAGCGGTTTTTGGGCCGTATAACGGAACGGTGGTCCTATGTTCCCGGACAAACGGGTTTGCGGACGGGTTTACGGACGGGTTTGCGGACGGGTTTGCGGACGGGTTTGCGGACGGGTTTGCGGAAGGCCGGCCCCCAATCGCAAAACGGCCCCTGCCGATACCCGCTCACCTCGGAGCGTCAAGGGATCGGCAAGAGCCGTATCCCTCCGGAGCCGCGATCCGCCGTTGGCAAAATGCCGCAAGATGCAAACCAGCGGACAGCCGGCAAGCCCGGACGCGCATCGGACGGAATGCGTCCCCATCCTTTCGAGGACGGCGCCCGGTAATTATCCGCACCCAGGGAAGCCGGCTTGCCGACCCTGTCCCTATAACCTCGTCCGATATCGGCGAAAAAGCAAGGAATTCTCGGATGTCTCCATTTTTGACGGTTTAGACTCCAGAATTAAAAGGCTAAACCGAAACAGACAAGCCAAAAGACGGGATCAACTTCCCTTCCCATGCTTATTGCGCAGACCCATCCTTTTTTACATAAAAAAGAGCCGCCCCACAATCGTTTCCAACTCCTTATGGGACAGCTCTTTATTCGTTCACGCAAGATCCTGCGGCATCGTCAGCCCCGCTTTGGCCATCGTCCGGCGCATCAGCTCGGGAACCGGCGCGCGGAATTCCCTGCCGTCGGGCAGCCGGATGCGCCATGCGTGGAGCAGTTGATGGTTGACGCCCGCAAACGGCTTGCCGCCGTATTTGACGTCCCCCAGGAGCGGATGCCCGATGCTCTGCAGATGGGCTCTGATCTGGTGGGTGCGGCCGCTGACCAGCTCGATTTCGAGCAGCGTATAGCCTTTCCCGTATTGAAGCGCCCGGTAATGCGTCACGGCGCTCTTCTCCGCCGGCGCGGGGCCGGCCGCCCGCTTTCCGCCGGCGCCCGTTTCCGCACCGGCGGGCCGCTCCCCGACGACGCGCGTCCGGTTCCCGCGCTCGTCCCGGATCAGGCTGCCGGTCAGCGTTCCCTCGCCCGCGAGCCTGCCTTCCGCAATCGTCAAATAATACTTCTCCAGCTCATGCTTTTGAATCCACTGATTCAACTGATGCAGCATGCCCGCCGTTTTGCCCACCAGCACAAGGCCGCTCGTATTCCGGTCCAGCCGGTTGGCCGTCGCCGGCATAAACAGCGCGCTGTCCAACGCGCCCTTCCGGTACAGATAGGCGTGAACGCGATTGATCAGCGTGTCCTTCTGGTCCGTCCGGTCGGGATGGGTGAGCACGCCCGCAGGCTTCATGACGACCAGCAGCTCGTCGTCTTCGAAGACGACGTCGATATTGGCGTTGACGCCGACATATTTCGGTTTCGGCCGCCCGGCGGACGCTTCCTTGAACTGCGTCTCTTCCATGTACAGCGTCAGCTCGTCGCCGGCCGCAAGCTCGTAGTTTTGTTTTTTTCGTTTGCCGTTTATTTTCGCCTTGCCCTGGTCGATCATTTTATAAATCTGACCCAGCGGAAGGTTCGGCATGAGCTGCCGCAAATAGCGGTGCAACCGTTTGCCGCTTTCCGAGGGGGTAATCGTGCGGGTAATCATCGTCTCGTCAACACTCCCTGACCTTTGTCCCGCTTCGCCAGCGGACTATCAACAGCGTAACAATCGGAAGGCGTTCGTTCAAGCCCCAACCGCGCCGGCCCCATACCCTTTTTTCGTTGACACAAATTAATTGGCTTCATTATAATTGCTACAGCAACTAATTGGGAGAAAGGCGGGAAACGGGAGATGACGATTGACGAATCGATCGGGTTTATCCTCAATCGCACCGGACGCAGGGTATCGCAGCTTCTTGCGCTTCGGCTTGCCCCTTACGATGTAACGACGGAACAATGGTCGGTGCTCGCCCGTTTGAACGAGGAAGGGACGATGACGCAGAAGGAGCTTGCCTTTCGCGTCGGCAAGGACCAGACGAACGTGACCCGCATTCTTGACCAATTGGAGCGCAAAAAGCTGGTTGTGCGAACCGCCAATCCCGAAGATCGGCGCTCGTATCTCCCCCAGGTTACGGAAGAGGGAAAGCGTCTTTTCGAAAGGACGCGGCGGATCGAGCAAGAGACCGTCCGGCTTGCTGCCGAAGGGCTGTCCGACGGCGAGCTGAACGAGCTTAAACGGCTGCTCCGGCATATCGAGCGCAACGCCAACGCGCGGCTGGGTTTGGCGGACGAGGGTTGACCGCAGAGGCCGAACGGGTTCGGCGCGCTTTAGGCCCTCGAACGGCACCAACATGATAAAAGCAAGAAGAGGCGAACGGATTGAAGGAAAAATTATGGACAAAAGACTTTATCGGCGTCTGCTTGAGCAGTTTTTTTATTTTCATCACGTTTTATTCGTTATCCGCCACGCTGCCCGCCTTCGTCACCGAGCAGTTAAACGGCGATCCGGGGCAAGCGGGCTGGATCATGACCGCCTTCATCATCGCGGCCGTGCTGATGCGGCCGTTCGCCGGACGCTGGCTTGACGGACCGAAGCGCCGGATCGTGCTGCTGCTTTCCTTATGCTTGTTTATGCTCGCCACCTTTGCTTATCCGCTGGCGGGCAGCTTCGGCATCCTGCTGCTGATTCGGTTCATTCACGGCCTCAGCTTCGGCGTGGCCACGACCGGCAACGGGGCGATCGCGATCGAACTGGTGCCCAAAAACCGCAAAGGCGAAGGCATGGGCTACTACGCGCTGACCATGAACTTGGCTATGGTTCTCGGGCCGTTTCTGGGCCTTGTCATCGTCGAGCACAGCGGATTCCGCCTTCTGTTCGGCGTCTTCGCCGTTTTTGGCGCGCTTGCCCTGGCGCTGGGCGGAACCTTCCGGGTTCCGGAACGGAAAGCGCCCGCGAAGGCGGCCCAATCCCCGGAATCCGACGTCCCCGGCTTTCATTGGCGGAATTTCGTCGAGCCGAAATCGATTCCCATCTCGCTGACGGCGATGCTGATGGCCGTCGCCTACAGCGGCATTCTGACCTTCGTGCCCGTCTACGCCAAGGAGATCGGACTGAGCGCCGCCGCCGGCTATTATTTTGTCGTGTATGCGGCGATGATCCTTCTGTCCCGGCCTTTTACCGGCAAGCTGTTCGACCGGGTCCCCACCCGCTGCCTGGTCTATCCGACCATCGCGCTATACGCGGTCGGGCTCGTCGTGCTGGCGGGCGCCCATCATGGGTTCGTGTTCCTGCTGTCGGCCGCGATAATCGGCCTCGGTTTCGGAACGCTGGGCCCCGTTCTGCAGACGGTCGCCGTCAAGGCCGCCCCCGCGCACCGGACGGGGAAAGCGACCGGCACCTATTTTATCTTTTTCGACAGCGGCGCCGGCATCGGGTCCGTCGTGTTGGGCAGCATCGCGGCGGCGGCCGGCACCCGCGCCATGTACCTTGTTTCCGCCGCGGTCGTCGCCTTCGGCGCTTTCGTGTATTTCGTTTCGATGCACCGCAAATCCCGGTCCGTTCCGCTGTCCGAATCCGTCCGGTAATCGGCGGCGGCTGAAATACGGCGCGTTTCATGGTACAATCGGATCACACCGCGCACACGCGCTTGGACAGGAGGGTCTGCCGTGGAATGGTTCGAATCCATCGCGAATGAACGAATCGTCGAGGCCCAGCTCAAAGGCGAATTCGATCGCCTGCCGGGCAAAGGCAAGCCGCTGCCGCCGGACCCGCTCGAATCGGTGCCGGACGAGTTGCGCATGGGTTTCAGGCTGCTCAAGAACGCCGGCGCGATTCCGCCGGAGCTGGAGCTGCGCAAAGAGATGGTCGCGTTGGAAGATTTGCTCCGCTGCTGCCGGGACGAGGAGGAGCGCCGCGAGCTGCGCGGGCAGCTAACCGAGAAGCGGCTCCGGTACCGGCTTCTGATGGAAGAACGCGGCTGGAGCGCACTCGGCGCTTTCGAGCAATACGAGGAGAAAGTGGAACAAAAGCTGACCGCGGCCCCCCTTCCGGACGACGGTTCGGCGAAGAGGCCCTAAACGACGCTGCCCAAGCCCGCCGGCCGTACAGCGATTACGCTTTCGCCCCCGCGATGCGATCCCGGGGGCGCGTTTTTTTTCTACGACGGAATAACCATACAACGAAGGTGTTTTACCCCTGTTTGTCGAAAAAATCAGAGACGATTTCATTCATAAACAAAACAGGGGTTTTCTTCATGCGTCCAAAAAATCGAATCATTCCGGAAAAAACGATCTACTTTCGTCCCGAATTCACCGCATGTCCGCATTGTCATGCCAAGCTGGTTCGCGCACATGCCGCGTGGAAAAAGAAAATAGCGACTCTACAAGGTGTCATCTTTGCCTGGAGCATGGCTTATCGCTGTTCCAACTCGCAATGCCCTTACCCGAACGCGCGCTACCGATCGGCCGAAGCGGAGAAGCTATGTATGAAATTTACCACCTATGGATTTGACGTGTTATGTCTGGTGGGGGAACTACGCTTCAAGCACCATCTGACGCGAAAAGAAATTGCCGACGAGCTCAATCGCCGCGGTGTAAAGACTACAGACCGCAACGCACAAATGCTGTATGAACGGTACCTCACGCTGCTGGGCGCCAGTATCGATCACCATAACCGCAGCGTGCTGCAAACCATCACCGAAGAGCACGGCGGCCTGGTTCTTTCCATGGACGGTGTTCAACCGGAAAAAGGAAACGAGACGTTGTATGTGATTCGTGAAGTACTCAGTGGAACCGTGCTCGCTGCCAAAAACCTCAAGAGCGGATCGTCCGAGGAACTGCAGCAATTGATTCGACCCATCGTGGAATTCGGCTATCCGATCATCGGAATCATCACTGACGGCCAGCAGTCGATTCGGCTGGCGTTCGAGAAGTTATTGCCGAACGTCCCGTATCAATACTGCCAGTATCATTACCTGAAGGACATCGCCAAACCGGTGGTCGACCTGGATCGGAAACTGAAAACCGAACTTAAAAAAAGCTTGCGCGGCATTCGGGACATCGAACGGAAAGTAGAGGAACAAGCTTCCAGCGAAGGCGAGGTGGCGAAAGGATACATCGCCGCCATTCGATCCCTGCTGCTCGAAGACGGAAACCCGCCGCTCGATCTGCCTGGCATGCGCATCTACCAAAATGCCAAAGCCATTCGGGCATCCCTCGAACAATGCCTGAGTAAAAAAGGGGCCTTCGCTTCTTCGGAACATCGTCAGAATATTTAGCAAACTTGATACATTGGCGTCAGCGTATCGGGAAGTCTGCCGTTGGATGGAGCCTATTCGCCGTATTGCTGCTGCACTGGAACCCGCCGAACAGAAAACAAGTGACACGGTCCGGGAGAAGATGACGCAAATCCTCGAATGGTTGCAAAGCACGTACGATCAGCACACGGATGCCCCGATGGTCAAGAATGTCGTCAGCTACACCAAAGGCTTTTGGAAAGGCTTGTTTGCGTGTTATGACCATAAGTATTTACCGCGAACAAACAATGACCACGAACGTTTCTTCCGACAAACGAAGACGCGCCATCGTCGGATGACCGGTCGTCGCAGTTGGAACGAATACATTCTTCGCAATGGCGAATATGTCGTACTTGTCGACGATGCATTGAAGCAGCCCGATCTTCCCGCCAGACTTTGTCTCGTCTCCTATGCCGCTTACAAGCAACAGAGACAGCAATGGCGCAACCGTTTGACCGAAAGTGTCTTACGACGCCGATTTCGAAGAAATCCGCTGGCGTATCTTAAAGAGCTGGAAGCTAAACACAGTGCGTTAGTTATTCCGTCGTAGTTTTTTTTTCCCCGAACAGCCGGCTGCTGAACGCACCGCAAAAAAAGTGCCCAATTCGGTGAAAAAGGGGTTAAAAAAACGGGAATCTGTGATATAATGAAAGCGCTACCAGGCACACTTTCTAAAGGGGGTTTTGGAAAGATGGACGTAGCTATGAGCAGGTATGAAGTCATCGACCCGAAGAAGGATACGCTGTACTTTCGAGTCGGTTCGCACGGACTCATCAGCTTTCATGGACGCAATTACAATATAAAGAGAAGAATGTCCGCCGAGCAGCGGCTCGGATTGATGCAGGACCCCGATTTCGTAAGGGTTTCGTCCGATTGTTATGCGAACTTGAATAAAATTTCGGCAATCGTGGACGATTATATCTATTTCGAGGATCAGAGCCCGGGCGGCAAACGCCTGCCCGTCTCCAAGCGAAAGCAGCAGATCATCCGGCAGCTTCTGCGCGAACGGTCCGCCTCCCCCGCTTTGGTATAACGCCCTCACGTTCTATGGGCCGGTACGCCCCCGCCTCCCCGCTTCCCGCGGGCCGGCGGGGGTTTTTCCGTTTTACCGCCAGCCGGCTCCGCATTTGCGCTCCGGGTGCGGGAACGGTATATTCAAGGTGAACGTGCCCCCAAGCATGAATTCATCGCGGAAATGAGGGATCGCAAAATGAAGTACCGCCCATTGGGACGAAGCGGGTTAAAGGTGTCCGCCATCGGCCTGGGAACGAACGCTTTCGGCAAACGCGCGGACCGGAGCGTCTCCATCCGCATTGTGCACCAGGCGCTGGATCGCGGTATCAACTTTATCGATACGGCCAACATCTATGCCAAAACCGAATCGGAGAGCATCATCGGCGAAGCGCTGCAGGGCCGCCGGTCGGAAGCGGTGCTCGCGACGAAGGCGGGTCTTGTCTTTGGCCCGGGGCCGAACGACCGCGGATCGTCGCGCTATCATCTGATGCGGCAGCTCGACGAAAGCCTCAAGCGGCTGAAGACGGACTATGTCGATCTGTACCAAATCCACACGTTCGACCCGGACACGCCGCTGGAGGAGACGCTGCGGACGCTCGACGACATGATCCGCTCGGGAAAAGTCCGCTACATCGGCGCCTCCAATTACGCCGCATGGGAGCTGATGAAGGCGATCGGCATCAGCGAGCGGCTCGGACTGAACCGGTTCGTGTCCGTCCAGACCAGCTATTCGCTGGCCGACCGGACGCCCGAGCGGGAGCTTGTTCCGCTTTCCCTCGACCAGGGAATCGGCATCATCCCCTACTTCCCGCTCGCCGGCGGCATTCTGACCGGCAAGTACACCGCCGACAACAAAAGGCCCGAGGGCTCGCGGGCGGACAAGGATCCCGGCTTCGGGAGATTTCTGGAAGACGACGCCCGATTGGCGCTCGGACAGCAGGTCGTCCGTCTCGCTCAGGCGGCGGGCTGCTCGCCCGGTGCGCTCTCGATCGCCTGGCTACTCCGCCAGCCGGCCATCGCGACCGTCATCGCCGGGGCGACCCGGACGGAGCAGTTGGACGAAAACCTGACGAGCGAAGCGCTGGAACTGCCGGATGACGTTTGGCGCGAGCTGGACGAAATCAGCAGGCCGTTCCGCTACGGCGAGCCGTTCGCCGTTTATCGCCTGCCGGAATGACCAAAAAAGCCGGAGCCTGCCGCGCTTGTCGGCATGGTTCCGGCGATGAATGCGCCGCAGCCGGGGCTCGTCCGAGACCGGATTTACAGCGTCACGTGCTTGATCCCCATCAGCTCGCCCACTTTGCGGAACAGCGAAGCGTTGCGGCCGACCGACATCGCGCAGTGGTGCGTCGGCGCTTCCGCGAACCAGCGCTCCATGTATTCGTCCGGATGGGTGCGGAATTTGACCGGCGTTTGCGTGTTGCCGATTTTCATGATCGGGCCGTCCGTCGCCACGCCTTCGCCCGAAATCAGCTTCAGCTTGCCGTCCCCGGTTTGCGTCACGTTCAGCGTGGTGATGTCGCCGCGGCGCACTTTGGCTTCGACCGAAACGCCCGTCCCCTGCTTGCCGTGGTACAGGCCCATGCCGCGCAAGATCGGCTTGCCTTCCGAAATGGCGATATGAAACGGCCCGTCATGGCCGAGCAAAATCGTCTCGTCGACGTAATCGACCGCGACGATTTCGCAGAAGCTGCCGCCCGTGCCGAGAATGTCGCAGATTTTCATCGCCACGGCCGTCTTCAAATCGCCTTCGCCGGAGCAGGGAATGCCCCGCGCCGTCAGCAGCGAATGGCCGACGATAAATCCGCCCTGCAGCTTCTCGTAGTCGCCGCCCGGCGCTCCGTGATAGTAGTAGGTCAGCGCGTCGAGGTCGTATTCGCGAACCAGTTTCTCCTGCGCCGCCGCGACCTTGCAGGACCATTCCATCTGCTCCTCCGTCGGCTTGCGCGCGATCGGATCGGACGGCGAATCGCCGCTGATCTCGAACATGGCGTGAACCTCTTCGAGCTTGGCCTTCACCTGCTCCGGCGTCACCTCCCGCAGCATGCGGTCCAGATCGCACATCTCCAGCACTTCCACATGAAGCCCGGTTTGCGCCTGAATCATCGTTCAAAAGGAGGCGCGTCGCAGCATGTACCGGGAAGTCGCAACCTACGATTGGACTCCCGACTCCGTCCGGCTGATCGCCACGCCGTCGGCATGGGCCAAGTCCTCGCTTTATTACGTGCAGGAGGTCGGGCATTTCCGTACGCTAAGCACGTATTTCACCGAGCGGGAAGGGCTGGATTCGTTCCTGGTCGTCTATACGTTGGCGGGCTTAGGCCATTTGCTGTATAAGGAAAAGCCGTATTCGCTGAAGCCGGGCGACGTTTTCTTCATCGATTGCATGGAATATCAGCGCTACGCCGCCGATCCGAACAACCAATGGGAGATCCTGTGGGTGCACCTGAACGGAGGCGCGGCGAGGGCTTATTACGAGCAATTTCGGAGTTCCGCGGGCGATCCGGCCGTCCGGCTGCCGCGCGGGACGAACGTTCCGTCCGTCATTCGGGAACTGATTCAGCTGCATTCGCGCAAGGATTACCGGACCGAGCTCGTATCCTCCAAGCTGCTGACCGACCTGCTCACCGAGCTGACGCTTGCCGCGCAGGAACTGGAGATGCCGCCCGCCGCGGAGCGCCCGGGGTACATCGGCGACATGGTGCGGCTTTTGGACCGAAGCTTCCGGGAGCGGTGGACGCTCGATCTGCTGGCGGAGCGTTTTGCCGTCAGCAAGTATCATTTGGCCAAGGAATTCAAGCGTTACACCGGCTTTTCGCCCGGCGAATATTTGATCAATGTCCGCATCACCAAAGCGAAAGAGCTGCTCAAATACTCCGATCTGACCGTATCCGAAATTTCGCGTTCCGTCGGCGTCGAGCACGTCACCCACTTTATCAACCTGTTTAAGGATCGCGTCGGCCATACGCCGCTTGCCTACCGGCGGAAATGGCAGCGCCCGAAGTGAAGGCGGCGGGGACAGACCGACTTTCGCAAGAAAAGTCAAACGCGATCTAGAACGCGGTGCTAAGCTTGAATCAGGCAAAGGCAGGTGAACGACGAAAAACATGATCTATACCGATCATGCGGAGGCGATCGGCAAAGCGCTCCGGTACGTGGAAGCGAATTTGAAGGAAGACCTTAGCCTGGATCGATTGGCAAGCCGCTCCGCCTTTTCTCCATATCACTTTCACCGGTTGTTTCAGCACCACGTCGGCATGACCCCCGCCGATTATGTGCGCAAGCGTAGACTGGCAAATGCGGCAGGCGACCTGCTGACAACCGACCGGCGCATCCTGGAAATTGCCCTCGATTATCGCTTCGAGTCCCAGGAAACGTTCACCCGGGCGTTCAAAAAGCAGTACCGAATGACGCCGGGCCGGTATCGGACGTATGTAAAGGAAATTTTGCGGCAACAGGAGCAGAAAGGGAGGACCGGAATGAACAAAACGGATAAAACGGACAAAACGGCTACGAATGAATTTGAGAGGGAACCTGAAGGCTGGATGCTGGCGGGAAGCCATCCGGGAGACTACGAGATGGGCATCGACCGGAAAATCGTCCATCAAGGCAAGGCTTCGGGCTATTTGCGGTCCCGCCGCGATTCGGCCGGCGGATTCGGCACGATGATGCAGATGTTCAAGGCCGACGCGTACCGCGGAACGCGGCTTCGCCTGACGGGCTTCCTCAAGACCGAGAACGTCGAGCAATGGTGCGGACTGTGGATGCGGATCGACGGGAAGGATCAGGAGATGCTTCGATTCGACAACATGTCCAACCGTCCTGTCAAGGGAACGACGGCGTGGAACCCCTATTCCGTTGTGCTGGACGTGCCGCGCGACAGCGTCGCCATTGCCTTCGGCGTGCTGCTCTGCGGGAAAGGCAGGGTATGGGCGGACACCCTCCGCTTCGACGTCGTCAACGAGACGGTACCGACGACCGATGTGCCCGACGAAGAAGAATTGCCCGACGGACCGGTGAATTTGGATTTCGAATGACGCTGACGTCAGGAAAGAACTTCGGACAAGCCTAAAAAAACGGCTCGCCTGCGGACAGAGAAACTGTCCGATCCGGCGAACCGGTTTTTCAGTTAGGATCCGGTATAAACGAGTCCGATGACGATGGTGACGGTGACGATGCTGAAGACGGTGGAGAAAAAGACGGCCTGCGAGGAAAACTCCTTCTCGTTGTCGAACTCGACCGCCAGCAGCGCGCTGCTGAGCGAGGTCGGAACGGCCGACGAGACGATGAGCGCCGACGCGGTCAGCGCGTCCAGACCGAGCGGCAGCGTGATCAGCCAGGCCAGGAGAGGCCCTGCGACAAGCCGCAGCATGACGGACAAGCCGATGTCGAGCGCGAGCGACTTGTGAAACGACCACTTCATGCTGCCGAGCTGGACCCCGAGCGTAAGCAGCGCCATACCGATAAACGCGTTCGCCAGATAGCCGAGCGAAATGTCCGCGAATTCGGGCAGCGGCACGTTCAGCCCCCGCATCATAAGCGCAAGCGGAATGACGTAAATGACCGGCATGCCGAGAATGATGCGCCGAATTTGCCGCCAGTCGGCCTTGTGCGCGTTCACGGTGTAGATGCCGTACGTATTCGGGATAAGCGACTGCACCATCATCACCAAAATTTGCACCGCCAGCGTATGCGGATTGCCCGAGAACGCCAACTGGTTGATCGGGATGCCGTAATTCGCGCTGTTGTAGAACAGCACGCTGTTGCGCATCGCGCTCCTCATGCCGGCCCGGTGCCGGCGCAGGCGGACGACCGTTTCCACAAGCGCGTACTGGGCGATCATAAACAGCAGGCAAAACAGCATCACGGTGCCGAACAGCCGCGTCGAAATTTCCGTCGTGTACAGGAGCTGAAACATGATCGCCGGTGAAAAAACGTAAAAATTCAGCTTGGACAGCGTCCGGATATCCAGCGAGAACAGCCGCTGCAATGCCGCCCCGAGCCCGATCATGACCGTCAGCGGCAGCACGTTGTTCCATAATATCGTCAGAAAAAGATCCATCGCCACTCCTTACAAAATAGGCGAAAGCAGGCGAGTCACCGATTCGCGGATTCTGTGCAGACGCGGCCGGTTCAAATGCTCCGCCAAAGTCAGTTCGCGGCAGTGCGCCATATCCTCCTCGAAAATCGACTTGAGCCGCCCCGCGACGCTGCGGTCGTAAATAAACGCGTTCGATTCGAAATTCAGCTTGAAGCTGCGGATATCGAAGTTGGCCGTCCCGACCGTCGCGACTTTGCCGTCGATGACCAGCGCCTTGGCGTGCAGGAAGCCTTTTTCGTACAGCAGGCATTGCACCCCGAGCGGCAGCAGTTCCCCCAAATAAGAGCGGCTCGCCCAATAGACCATTTTGTGGTCGGGCCGCGCGGGAATCATGATCTTCACGTCGACTCCGGACAGGGCGGCCAGACGGATGGCGCTCTGCAGGCTTTCGTCCGGGATGAAATACGGCGTTTGAATCCAGACGGATTCCTTCGCCAAATGAATCATGCGTATGTAGCCGTTTTTGATCTGCTCCATTTCCTGATCCGGGCCGCTGGACACGATTTGCACGCCGACCTGGCCGCCGCCCTTAAAGTCGGGGAAATAGGCCTCCCCTTCGAACATCCGGTTGGACGCCAGATTCCAGTCGAGCAAATATTGCGATTGCAGCTGCTTGACGGCGGAACCCTGCAGCCGAAGATGCGTATCCCGCCAGTAGCCGAACTTCGGATCGAGGCCCAAATATTCGTCCCCCACGTTGATCCCGCCGATATAGCCGACTTTCCCGTCGATGATCGCGATCTTGCGATGATTGCGGTAGTTCACGCGGAAGTTGAGATACGGGATGCGGGACGGAAAAAAGGCCGCCACCTCCCCGCCCGCCTTGACCAGCGGCTCGAAAAACCGGGAGTGCAGGCGGTGGCTTCCGATCGGGTCGTACAGAAACCGGACGGCGACGCCTTCGTTCGCCTTGCGGACCAGACAATCGAGCAGCTTGCGCCCGATTCCGTCGTCATGCACGATATAATACATCAGATGGATATGATGCTTCGCCCGTTCCAGCTCGTCGATCAGCGCGTCGAACTTGGCCTGCCCGTCGGTAAAGATGCGGACGTCGTTATCCTGCGTGTACAGGGACATCGCGCTGGACAGGTTCATGTAGATCAAATCCTCGTATTCGGCCGCGGAATCGTCGTTGTACGTCAGCCTGTGCTGCCTGAACTGCTTGCGCTGCCGCTCGATAATGCTCCGGAAGCGCTCCTCGGTTTCTTTCTTGATTTTGTACAGCTTGATCCGGCTCAGGTTCTGGCCGAACAGCAAATACAGCGCGAAGCCGACGACGGGCAAAAACAGCAGCACCATCAGCCACGCCCAGGTGACGCCGACGTTGCGGCGTTCGATGAAGATAACGCTGACCGCGAGAATGATGTTGATGAGCAGGATCAGGTACGAAATGTTCTGCGCAATGGAAGAAAGCGACATGGATGCAACCTCAGTCGGATGGTTTCAACCGCCAGCGCCTGACCGACACCAGAAGCGTGAGCAGGCTGACTGCGATGCCTGCGGCGAAGACGATGCGGAGCGCGTCCGTCATCGCCTGCGGATCGGAGGCGCCGGACGCGCCGCCGATCCGATGCAGGCTTGTCGTATAGATCGAAACGGACACGGACGTTCCGAGCACCATGCCCACGTTCCGCACCAGGGCGTTCAGCCCGCCGGCCGCGCCGAGCTGCGGCTTGGGCACCGCGCCCATGATGCTGGCGTTGTTCGGAGACTGGAACAGCCCGCTGCCCAGGCCGAACAGGCACAGAATGGCGACCAGCAGAACCGGGTTCAAATCCGGCGTCAGAAACAGCAGGCCGACAAAGCCCGAAGCCACGACGACGATTCCGGCCGTCGTCAGCAGGTTCGGGCCGATTCGGTCCGAAAGCGCCCCGGACAGCGGAGCGATCACCGCCATCGCAACCGGAACGACCATCATCAAATAGCCGGCTTTCTCCGGCGACAGCAGCCGCACGTTCTGGAGATAAAACGGCATCATGACGTTGGTGAAAAACGTCGCCGTAAACATGAGCAGCGCGGTCAGATTGCCGATGGCGAAGGCCGGAATCCGGTATAAGCGAAAGTCGAGCATCGGAAACTTCGCGCGCCTCTCCCACAGCCAGAAGCCAAGCATGGCCGCCAGCGCGGCCGCGCCGCCGGCGATCGTGGCGGCGGAAGTCCAGCCCCAGTCCTGGGCGTTCGACAACGTGTACAGAAACGCGACCATCGCCGCGGCGAACAGGCCCGAACCGGCGAAGTCGAACGGCTCGCGCGTCCGGGGCGCGCTTTTCGGCAGCAGATAGAGTCCCGCCGCAAAAGCCGCGGCGCCGATCGGCACGTTGATCCAGAAAATCGTCGGCCAGCCGTAATGCTCGACGAGGATGCCGCCGATGCCGGGGCCCGTCAGCGAGCCGAGCGAAACGACCGTTCCGACGATGCCGAGCGCTCTTCCCCGGTCGCCGGAGCCGAACGTCTCGGCTACGATCGCCTGGCTGTTGGACATCAGGCAAGACGCCCCGACCGCCTGCACGATCCGCGAAACGATCAAAGCGCCCAGCGAATGCGACAGCCCGCACAGCGCGGAGCCGAAGGCAAACAGAAGAAAACCCGCCTGGTAGACTTTCGTCCTGCCTATCAAATCGGACAGTTTGCCCATGATGGGCAGCGTGGCGCAGATCGTCAGCAAATAGGCGGTCAGCACCCACTGAATCAGGTGAATGGGCGCCCCGAGCTTATGCGCCATCGTCGGCAACGCCACATTCGCAATGCTTCCGTCCAGCGTGGCCATGTACGTGCCGAGCGACACGTTCGCGAGCACGAGCCAGCGGTTCGGGGGCGCCGGCCGGGAAGACGGGAGCGCGTTGGCCCCGTTGCTCACGCTGATTCCCCCTTCCGGCTTTGCCTAACGAAACGTCTCCTCATGCCAAATCCGCGATTTTATCCACGATCGGCGTTCTCTCTTTAACCGCCGGGACCTCGGCCGGATAACCGATCCCGAATACGCCGACCACATCGTCCGTCTCCGGCACGCCGAGAATTTCCCGGTTGCGCGGCGAAGCGCCGATCGATGACCAGAACACGCCGGCGCCGGAGGCGTGCGCGGCGAGCAGGAAATTTTGCACGAAGCAGGCCGTGGCCATGACATGCTCGTCCCGGTCGACGGCGGTCGCCGCCCCTTTCGACGTAATGGCGATAACGACCGGCGCGCCGTTAAAGTCCGTCTTGTGGCCGATCTGAGCGCGCGTCTTAGGACCGACAAACTTGATTTCCCACGGTTCGGTCATGCGGTGGTTCGGCGCGTAGCTCGCCGCTTCCAGCCAGCTTACGATCAACGCCCGGTCAATCGGATCGGGCTTGAAGCTCTTGATATTTCTGCGCGTCTTGATGGCTTCCAACGTATCCATATAAGCTGTTCTCTCCTCTGCTAAGTCCATTGCTTGGTTCGATTCGTTCCAACGAAGTGCGTCACAAAGAAGTATACCACAAAATTTGCCGGATAGAATCGGTCCGGGCATCCCTGCCGCAGCGCTCGCAAATCCTCAGGAAGTGCTTGCTTAAGCCGAAGAGAATCGGTAGAATCTACAAGGATATGTTGCGAATTTAGGCGAAATTGGAGGAAACCTCGAATGAAGCGCACCATCGGTGTACATGAAAGACCGCCCGCCGGGCAAAGCCTGATGCTCAGCCTTCAGCATCTGTTCGCCATGTTCGGCTCAACCGTGCTGGTCCCCACTTATCTGGGAGTCGATCCCGCCGTCTGCTTGCTGATGAACGGGATCGGCACGCTTTTGTATTTATGGATTTGCCAGGGCAAGATCCCTGCCTATCTCGGCTCCAGTTTCGCCTTTATCGCCCCGGCCGGAGCGGTTATCGGCTCCCACGCTTCGACCGGGACGGGTTATGCGGCGGCGCTTGGCGGCTTTATCGCGGCCGGGCTTGTGTTCATTGTCATCGCCCTGATCGTGAAAATCGCGGGCACCCGCTGGATCGACGTCGTCTTCCCGCCCGCCGCCATGGGCGCGATCGTCGCCGTCATCGGTTTGGAACTGATCCCGACCGCAGCGAAAATGGCCGGCTGGATTTCGGACGGCTCGGCCGACTGGAAACCGGACCCCAATTCCATCGCGCTGTCCACGGTGACGCTGCTGATTACCGTGCTCGGCTCCGTGCTGTTCCGCGGCTTTTTCCGCATCATCCCGATATTGATCGGCATCGTTGCCGGCTACGTGCTGGCGTACTTCATGCGCGAAACGAAGCTGGATGCCGTCGCCGCGGCGCCGTGGTTCGATTCCCCCACCTTTACTTTGCCATCGTTCGAATGGACGGCCATTCTGACCGTTGTTCCGGCCGCGCTTGTCGTCGTCGCCGAGCATATCGGCCATCTGATCGTAACCGGCAACATTGTCGAGAAGGATTTGTCCAAAGACCCCGGACTTCACCGCTCCTTGCTGGGCAACGGCATTTCGACGGTCATCTCCGGATTTACCGGCTCCACGCCCAATACGACCTATGGCGAAAACATCGGCGTTCTGGCCATTACCCGGGTCTACTCCACGTTCGTGATCGGGGGCGCCGCCGTCATCGCCATCTTGCTGTCGTTCCTCGGCAAATTCTCCGCGCTGATCGCCAACATCCCCGTTCCGGTCATGGGCGGCGTCTCCCTGCTGCTGTTCGGCGTCATCGCCGCCTCCGGCTTTCGGATGCTCGTCGAATCGAAGGTGGACTACAGCAAGCCGACCAATATGTTCCTGACAACCGTCGTGCTCGCGACCGGCCTTAGCGGCGCCAAAATCACCGCGGGCGACTTCTCCCTGTCGGGCATGGCGCTTGCCACCGTCGTCGCGATCGCGCTCAGCCTGCTGTTCAAGCTGTTCGAAATCGCGAAGCTGTCCAACGACCGGGAAGCTTCCGGGCACTAATATGTTGATCGACCGTTCGGTCCGCCGGCCTCCGCCGCGCGGACTTTTTGTTTCGATTAGACACGCCCAGCCGGCAGATGGTATGATCCGTCTAGAACCGAAGACGAGGTGACCTCCATGTTTGTCGGCATTTCCGCAAAGCAGACGCTGGCCAGCGAAAGCGCGATCAAGCAAAAGCGAAGAACGAAAATCAAGCAAATCGCCGAGCGGCTTTTTATCCGCCAAGGCATTCATGAAACCTCGATGCAGCAGATCGCCGACGAATCGGGCATGGGCAGAAGAACGATTTACCACTATTACAACACCAAGGAAGAAATCGCGATCGACATCCAGCAGGATTTTCTCCGGGAGCTGCAAACGGTGGACGGCCTTGAGGCCGTTCTGGAATCGGATTCGACGGGACTGCAAAAAACGGAAGCGATGCTGGACCTTGTGCTCGAGCATTATCTGAACCGCATTCCGCAGATCGAATATTTGAACGAATTCGACCGCGTGTTCAAAAACGCCGAGGACTATGAATTCACGACGCCCGAGCTGATGCAGTATGACGTTTACCGCCTGCTGCACAAGGCGCTCCATCTCGGCATGGCCGACGGGACAGTTCGCCCGATGTCGGAGCGGGAAGTGAACAGCGTCATTTTGACGGTCAATCACGCGCTGTTCGCCTTGATCATGCGCATTGTCGGGCGGCAGGATATCTTCAAACGGACGTACGACTACGGCCTGAAGGATATCCGCATGCTGGTTTCGCTCATTACTAACGGACTCAAAAACGGCTGAATCGGTGGCACAGGATGTGCAATTTTAAATTGACACACCTTGTGCCATTTTTGTATAGTGAAATCGGATACATTGAATTTGATTGGCCGGAGGGCGAAAACATGGATATCGAAGCCATCATCCGCAACATGACGGTGGAGGAGAAAATCCGGCTGCTTGCCGGAGCTTCCTTCTGGAGCACGCACGCCGTCGAACGGCTCGGCATCCCGTCCGTCGTGCTGACGGACGGCCCGCACGGACTGCGCCTTAGCGGCTCCGACGAGACGGGAGACATTCTGGCGAACGCAAAGCCGGCGACGGCCTTCCCGATCGAAGCGGCGATGGCCGCCACCTGGAACGAGCGTCTGGTCGAGGAAGCGGGCCGGACCATAGCCGAAGAATGCCAGCATTACGGCGTCGGCATCCTGCTCGGACCGGGCGTCAACGGCAAGCGGTCGCCGCTTGGCGGGCGCAATTTCGAGTATTACTCGGAAGACCCGTATTTGAGCGGCCGCATGGGCAGCGCCTTCGTAAGAGGCGTTCAATCCGGCGGCGTCGGGACGTCCGTGAAGCATTTTGTCGCCAACGAGCAGGAAACGAACCGGATGGTCGTCAGTTCGGAGGTCGATGAACGCACGCTTAGGGAAATCTATCTGCTTCCGTTCGAAATGATCGTCAAAGACGCGCAGCCCTGGACGATCATGTGCGCCTACAACAAGGTGAACGGCACGCAAATGGCCAACCATGACGGGCTGCTGAACGGCGTATTGAAAAACGAATGGGGCTTCGAAGGACTGGTCATGTCCGATTGGGGAGCCGTCGAGGACAAAACGGCGTCCGTCCGCTGCGGACTCGATCTGGAAATGCCCGGTCCCGGCGCCCGGGACGCGGAAGTGCTGGAGGCCTACCGGAACGGGCTTGTGACCGACGAGCAGCTTGACGATCACGTGCGGCGCATTCTCGGCGTCATCCAAAAGATTGCCGCTTCCAAGCGCGACGTTCCGGCGCTCGAGGCGGACCGCCATCACGAGGTGGCGCGCAAGGTGGCCGAGGAAGCGATCGTGCTGCTGAAAAACGAAGGCGGCTTGCTCCCGCTCGCCAAGGGGGCGAATATTGCCGTGCTGGGCAAGTTCGCGGAAATCCCCCGCTTCCAGGGCGGCGGCAGTTCCCATATGAATCCCGCCAAGCTCGACATTCCGCTGGACGCCCTGTCTGCGTTCGCGCATACCGTCTATGGAGCCGGTTATGCGGACGAATCGCCCGACGAGGAGCTGATCGAGGAAGCCGCGGAGCTTGCCAAGGGCAAAGACGCCGTTATCGTGTTTGTCGGCACGACGGAAAAAATCGAAAGCGAAGGCTACGACCGCGCGGATATCGGATTGCCCGAAAGCCATCTGCGGCTGATCGAAGCGGTCGCCCGCGTCAATCCGAACGTGGCCGTCGTCACCCACAGCGGATCGGCGATCGACCTCCGGCCGTTCGAGCGCTCGGTGCGGGCCATCGTCCACGCCTGGCTTCCGGGGCAGGCCGGCGGCTCGGCGATCGCGAACATCCTGTTCGGCGAAACGAACCCGTCCGGCAAGCTGAGCGAAACGTTCCCGCTCGCGCTGGAGCATAATCCGTCTTACTTGTCGTTTCCCGGCGACATTGCCAGCGTCCGCTACAGCGAAGGCATTTTTGTCGGTTACCGCTATTACGATACGAAGAAGCTGGATGTGCTTTATCCGTTCGGCCACGGTCTGTCGTATACGGAGTTCCAGTACGCCAACCTGCGGCTGTCTGCGGACCGTCTTGAAAACGGCGGCACCCTGCAAGTAACGTTCGATGTCACGAACCGCGGTGCCCGCGCCGGCAAAGAGGTCGCACAAGTGTATGTGCGCGACATCAAAGCTTCGGTGCCCAAGCCGGACAAAGAACTGAAGGGATTTGCCAAGATCGGGCTCGCTCCGGGCGAGACGAAGACGGTGACCGTCGAGCTGGACGAGCGCGCCTTCTCCCACTACTGCCCGCATCTTAGAAGGTTCGCCGTCGAAACCGGTGTATTCGCCATTCTCGTCGGCTCGTCCTCCCGGGACATCCGCCTGTCGGCGACGGTCTTCTTCCACTCTGGCGACGAGACCCGGCTTCCGCTGACGCCGGACCACAGCCTGAAGGAGTGGCTCGAGGACGATCGCAGCGCCAGCCGCATCAGGGAAGCGCTCCGCAACGCGAACGTGGACGAAGCAAGCCCGCTGTTCCCCATTCTGCTCGGCATGCCCGTACGCAAGCTTCGCCTCCTGTTCCCGGCGCTGGAAGGGCTGTCGGCCGCCGCTGCGGAATAAGACGCGCGCCCGCGAACCTTGGCGTCCGCGGCTTCATACGGGGGCGCCAAAGCTCGCGGGCGCTGCATACGGCCGGGTGCCAGCCCGAAAGCCGGGACCGGTATCCGGCCCGGATGTCCGGCATGGATGGCCCGGCATGGATACCCTGCCCGGCCTACTGCGGCCCTCCGTCGCCCAGCATCTTCAGCAAAGCGGGCGGAAGCTGAAAAGGCTGCTTGTCCGTTATCATTTTGTCCAGCTCGCTCATTTCCTCCTCGGCGCGAATCTCCTTGATGAGCTCGATCTCCTTGTGAAGGCGTTCCATCTTCCGGTCGAGCGCGGTGGCCGATTCCGCCGCTTCCTTCAGTTCCCGGAGCAGTCTGGCCGGCACGGCCTGATTGTACTTGTAATAGATTTTGTGCTCCAGACTGGCCCAGAAGTCCATCGCGATCGTCCGGATTTGAACCTCCACGCATACCTGCTCCTTCCGGTCCGACATGAACACCGGCACCTCGACCAGCATATGCAGGCTCTGATAGCCGTTCGGCTTCGGATTTTGAATATAGTCCTTGATCGTCAAAATGGTCAGATCGCTTTGGTTCTGCAGCATCTCGCTGATCCGGTAAATATCCGAGATAAAGGAACAGGTGATGCGGATGCCCGCAATATCCTTGATATTGGCCCGAATGCTGGAGAAAGAGAGGTCGCAGCCTTTGCGGATGACTTTTTTGATCAGGCTTTCCGGAGACTTGAGCCGCGACTTCGTATGCTCGATCGGATTGTAGTCGTGGAGCATTTGAAACTCTTCTTGCAGGATTTCGATTTTGGTTTCCATTTCGCTCAAAGCGAATTTGTACATCATCAAAAACCGGGTAATTTCGTTTTTGAACCGCTTGAATTGTTCGACCTGGATGGCGTTCATCCTTTCAACTCCTTCCGCGGCCTTGGTCTGCCGTTCTTTTATTGTCCCAATCCCGACGGCAAATTTCAAGCGGACACGTTAATCCTTCGCCGCAAGATTCGGCAAATGCGCATGCGGACGCTTTGTCTTCCTTCGAAACGGTGCATGCGGGCAAAACAAAAGGATGGCCTAAAACAGGACATCCCTTTGTCGATGTATCCGGTATTCAGAAAATTACATGCCCATGATATGGTAGCCCGAATCGACATGCAGCACTTCGCCGGTAATGCCTCGGGACAGGTCGCTGATCAGGAACATCGTCGCGTCGCCGACTTCGTCCTGATCGACGTTTTTGCGCAGCGGCGCTTTTTCCTCGATCGTCGTCATGATATCGTTGAAGCCCGACACCGCTTTGGCCGCCAGCGTGCGGATCGGTCCGGCCGAGATGGCGTTGACGCGGATGCCGTCCTTGCCGAGGTCCTCCGCCAAATACCGGACGCTGGCTTCGAGCGCCGCTTTGGCCACGCCCATGACGTTGTAGTTTTTGACGACGCGCTCCGCGCCGATGTACGTCTGGGTGACGATGCTGCCGCCTTCGGTCATGATTTTTCTCGCCTCCCGCGCGACCGCCACCAGCGAGTAGGCGCTGGAATTTTGCGCGAGCAGGTAGCCCTCCCGGGACGTGTTCACGTACTCCCCTTTCAGCTCCTCCTTATCCGCAAAAGCGAGCGAGTGAACGACGCCGTGAATCGTCCCGACTTTCGCTCCGATTTCGGCGAAGGCCTTCTCGATGCTTTCGTCGCTCAGCACGTCGCAGGAAACCTTCAGCAGCGGCTCGATGTTGTGCTCGGCGAGCAGTTCCTCCAGCTTCTCCAAAGACCTTTCCTGACGGTAGGTAAAGACCAGCTTCGCGCCTTGCTTGTGCAAAGACTTGGCGATCCCCCAACCGATGCTGCGCTTGTTGGCGACCCCCATGACAACGACCACTTTGTTTTCCAATAAATTTGCCAAAAATGTCCCTCCCCGCGAACTTCAACCGCGACTTTTATTTTATCGTGTACAAGTTTGCTTTTTGCAAATTCTATATTATAGGAAACCTTTCTAAAGGTCCACCTGTCGCCTGCTTCCCGCAAACGCTTCCCGCCGATTTCTTCGCTCCCCGTCTTCTTCTGCAGTTGCTTAAAAAGCAACGATTTGGGCCGATCGCCGCTCCTTTGCCCACGCAGTTGTTTTTATAGCAATTAAAACCCCGGAACTCGGCATTTTCGTTTGAAAAGCGAAATTTAATTGCTTTTAAGGCACTTCAAACGCGGCACTCAGCAGAACAACCCGCTGCAATTGCTGAAATAGCAATTCTATGACGGGGCTGCCGCCTATCGGCCGGAGACGTGCCGCGGATCGGGACCGACCGATCCAGGCTTGCGTGCGCCGGAGAGACAAAGCCCGGCAAATCCCCTTTGCCGCCCCTGCATGCGAGCGTCGCCGCTCCGTCACGCGACAGGACAAGCCCGCCCGCGGCAGCGGCTTATTTGTGCTATAGTTAGGAAAAAAAGCATCGGCAACGCAAGAGGGGGATTCGCTCATGAAGCTTGGAATCTTGGATCAAGCCCCGGTCACCAAAGGCCGGCCGCCGAAGCTCGCCCTGGAGCAGGCGCTTAAGCTCGCCCAGGCCGGGGAGCGGCTCGGGTATGCCCGCTACTGGCTGGCCGAGCACCACCATCTCGGCGGGCTCGCGTGTTCGGCTCCCGAAATTATGCTGGGCTACATCGGCGCCCAAACGTCCACCATCCGCCTCGGAGCTGGCGCGATTCTGCTTCCCTATTACAGTCCGTACAAAGTCGCCGAGACGTTTCATATGCTGGCCTCGCTTTTTCCGAACCGAATCGATCTGGGCGTCGCAAGATCCCCGGGAGGGCCGGCGGAAGCGTCGATGGCGCTGTCGGACCGCTTTTTGGAACGGGTGTGGAAGCTTCCGGAATTATTCGAAGAGCTGCTGCGCTTTCTGGACCGCGATTTTCCCGCCGACCACCCTTACGCGTCTTTAGCCGCCGATCCGCTTCCGGCGATCCCTCCCGAGCCGTGGATTTTGGGAACGAGCGAGAAAAGCGCCATGCTGGCGGCCCAAAAGGGAGTGGCTTACGCCTACGGCCATTTCATGAACAGGGACAACGCGCACCGGGCGATCGACACGTATATCCGCCACTTTCAACCCGTCCGTTCGCTGCCGAAGCCGTACGTGCTGCTCGCCGTTTCGGCCGTGTGCGCGGATACGGCGGACAAGGCGCGCAAGACGGCTCTGAGCTCGTATATCTGGAGGCTGCAGACGGCGGACGGTTCCGGGAGCGACGGTCTCCCTTCTCCGGAGGAAGCGACGGCGTATGCGGCCGCCCGGAACCTCGATACGGCCGCCGGGTTGGACAAAGCGCTGGAGAAGACGATGATCGTCGGCTCTCCCGCCGAGGTCAAGCAGCGGCTGAACGCGCTGCAGGCCGCCTACCGGCCGGACGAGTTGATGATCCTTTCCTACGCGTACGACTTCGAAGACCGGCTCCGTTCGTACGAGCTGATCGCCCGGGCCATGCTGGGCGGTCAAACCTGAAGGCGTGCAAGCCTGAAAACCGCGCAAGCCTGAAGGCGCAATGCCTGAAAACGCGCAAACCTTCAGTCGACGGCAGCCGGCTGCAGCGCCGTTTTCAGCCACGAGCGGACCGCATCGAAGGTAATCTCCAGGTTGGAGCGGCCCTCGGCGTTGACGAACGGCTCCCGCTCGCGGAAATAATCCGCGTGTCCGCCGATGATCGGCAGCGCCCGGATATGCGCCGGAGCGTGCTTGTCCGCCGCCCAGAGCGGCCAACGCCGCGAGCCGGCCGTCCAGCCGCCGAAGGTGCCGAGCCGGCAGACCGGGTCAGCCGGCTTAAACGGACCCGCCGGCGAAGCCGGCTCCCCGCCCGCATACAGGTATAGCACCGAGCGGCGAAGGCTGTCGGGAATGCGGACGCGCGGGGAACCGATCATCACGACCGGGCAAGGATCGCCCCCTTCCAGCGCTAGCAGCCGCTCCGCCGCATGAAGGGCGGCCAGCCCTCCCCCGCTGTGGCCGATCAGGATCGTTTTTTCGCCTTGGCGCCGCTCCCGGGCAAGCAGGCTGCCCAGCGTCCGTCCGCCGCCGATGGAGCGGCCGCGGCGGCGGCGCATACCCGCCCTGATGTCGCGGCGGATCTCCCACAGCTGCCGCACCGCTCCCCGGGACCAGTCTCCGTACGGAAACAACAGCTCCGAATGGACCGTCCAGCCTTCTTCCTCCAGCCAAGCGTGCAGGACCGCGCGGAATCGCTCCATAAAATGCGGAGCCGTCCGGAAGCCGGCCAGCAAGTACAAGCCTATCTTATTCATGCCGACGTTCGAAGCGCTCAGCTTCGACGATCCTTTCCATATCGCTCGGATGGCTCGCCCGGAACCAGCGGACAAGCAGCGGCGGATTGACGTCGCTTAACGAGGCGACGGCCATTTTCTGATACATCGTGACCGCTCCTTCCGAACTTCCGACCAATTCCATCCCGTACCGGTCGGCTGCGGCTTCCGCCTGCCTCGATACCAGGTTGCTGACGGGCAGCGAAACGAAGGACATCACGGACAGCAACAGCAGCAGCAGCGGCAGCGCGGCGGGGTCCGCCGGTTTCCGGATGCCCAGCTCCTCTCCCCGGCGCCGGACGATGAACGTATACAAGCGGCCGCCCAGCCAGAGCATGACCAGCGAAGAGCCGATCGCGCCAAGCGCGCTCCATTCCAGGTGATGCATGACATAATGGCCCATCTCGTGTCCGACGATCAGCAAAATTTCCTGTTCGTCGAGCTTCTTCAACATCGTATCCCAAAGCACGATGCGAAGCGTGGAGCCGATGCCGTTGACGTAGGCGTTGATTGCGTTCGTTTTGGCCGACATGTCGACCTCGTACACCCGGTCCGCCGGGATGCCCGCTTTATCCGCAAGCGCCAAAATCTCGCTTTCCAGCCGCGCATCGGACAAACGGGAAAAATGGTTGTACAGCGGATCGATGACCACCGGCTGCACATACATCATAAAGATCGTAAACGGAATGGAAACGAGCCAAAGCTTCAGCCACCAGCGTCCCCCGCGCGAGAGGAACCAGAAAGCGACGGCGGCGACCGCCAGCATGATTGCATAGCCTACCGCAAAGTCGACGAGCCTGTCCCGAAGCCAGCCCGCAACCGGCTGCGTCGAAATGCCGTAGGCTTTCGAAACGGCAAAGCTGAATACCCGCAGCGGCAAATAAAGCAGAAACGAAGCGGCATCCACCATAAGCACGAAGACGGGAAACCGGATATACGGCGGAAGTCCGCTTCTCTCAAGCTTGTCCTTCCAGTTGCGGGCCGCGCCGCCAGCGAGCAAAACCAAATAAATCAACCATTCCCAGGGGCCGCTCATAAAGAAAATCCAGTTTCGGAGCGCATTTAACGTTTCGCTGGCCTGCAGCTTGTCCGCGCTGAAAAACACGGACGGATCGGCCGCCGTTCCCCGGTACGCTTCCGGCACCCGGTTGGGCGACGTATACCAGACATAAACGGCCATCGCTGCGGCATACAGGGCGACCATAGCGGCGCATTTCCAGATGACCGCTTTCGAACGCATAACGTTTTCTCCTTTGTTGGCAGACCGATTCTGCGCAGGCGGAGCCAAGCCTTTCCGCCAATCCGGAATGGAATATATATTGCCATGAATAATAAGTATATTATATCCAAAATTCAGACGGAGAGGAAAACGCGCATGCCGATTCCTGCATTTATTCTGAGCGGCTTTTTGGGAAGCGGCAAAACGACGCTGCTCATCCGGCTGCTTCAAGAGGTCAAGGCCAGGGGCGCAAGGCCCGGCATTTTAATGAACGAGCTGGGAAAACAGGACGTGGACGGCTTGGCGGTCAGCGGGCATACCGACGGGGCGATCGAGAAGCTGCTGGACGGCTGCGTCTGCTGCGACAAAAAAAGCGAGCTCGCGGAAGCGGTCCGGGCGCTGCTGCGCACCGGCCCCGACGTTCTGTTCGTCGAATTGACGGGCGTGGCCGATCCGCAGGAAATCGCGGACGTATTCGCGCATCCGGATTTGGCCGAACGGATCGACATCAAGCGGATCATTACCGTTTTGGACGCGGAATACACGCTCGATTACAACAATTTGTTTTTGTCCGATCGCCGGCTGATTCGAACGCTGCGCCGCCAGATCGAAGGCGCGGACCTTCTGGTCGTCAACAAGACGGATCTGGTCTCGCCCCGCAAATTAGCCAAAATCGAGCCCTTCGTGCGCAGGCATAACGGCCATGCGGAGCTTGTCCATGCCGTCCGCTGCGAAATCGGACTCGCCCCGCTGCTTGACGGCATCGCTCCCGCCGGCCTAAAGCCTTCCCGGGCCCATTTTCCCGTGCTGCACGGTCACTCCGGGCATTCGCCGGCAGCGGCGCATGACCATCGGCCTGCCGAATCCGGCTCGTATTCGCAGCTTCGCGCCGTAACGCTCACGTTGCCCGAAGAGCGCCGGTTGGCCCGGGAGCGGCTGGAAGAATTTCTGCAGCGCTGGGGCGGGCAGATCGTTCGCGCCAAAGGCTACGTCCGCCTCGAAGGCCACGCTTCCGTGCAATTTTTGCAATATGCCGGAAAGCGGATCGCCTGGGAGCCTGCTTCCTACCCCGGAACGCCGTATCTTGTCCTGATCGGTATAGATCTGAACGAGCGGCGGCTTGCGGCCGAATGGGCCGAACTGTGCCGGGCGGTATCCTGAGTCACCGGACGCGCAAATCTTTCGTAAACCATAAACGGTAACAAAACTGGCTGAGCAGCATGCTCATCACGACCCCGAGCGCAGCCGCCGCACCGCCTGGCCGAATTGGTGGCGCAGGGCCCCCAAATACGGGCAGCCCAGGGCGGAGCAGTACGATTTGATCGAATACGGGCTCAAGGATCACGTTCGGTTCGAAGCGAATCTGAAGTAACGCCCGAAACGAAAAGAACCTCCGATTCCCGCTCGCCGGGCCGGAGGTTCTCTTGTTTTGGTCACCGCTTATTGGATCGGTCATCCACATATAATAAACCCTGTAAATTCCTGCACGAAAAAGAGGTGCGTCACCGGCCATGACCTTGATCAAACATTTCGCGCTTGTCGTCCTTAACCTTGCGGGCGAGCTGTGGACCGGCTTGTTCAACCGAAGTCCCGATTTTTACGACAAACATTCCGTTACCAAAAGCAAAGCCGGATATGCCGTCTTCGTCACGCTCGCCGCTCTGGCCGCCGCCGGCATCGCCTTCTGGTTATCCGGGAAGATTTATTGATCGGCTTGCGATCCGGCCGCCGGGGCGGACGCCGAAGGGCGCCCGTTTTGGCGGCGGCGATTCAGACAAGGACAAGCAAGCGTTTAATGGTTCCGAGCCGCCGAGGACGCGCGGAGCCGGTACGCCCAATGGTTGGTCGGACCGTGGCCGCTGCCGATCCGGATGCCGTCTTCGATGGCCGCCTGGATAAACGCTTTGGCTTGCCGCGCGGCCGCTTCGACCTCAAGCCCGGAGGCGAGCCCGGCCGCCAGCGCGGCCGAAAACGTGCAGCCGGTGCCGTGCGTATTCGGCGTCGGGATTCGCGGGCCGGCCATTTCGATGAAATCCCGCCCGTCGAACAGGAGGTCGACCGCCTCCTCTCCCGGGTCGTGCCCGCCTTTGACGATCACGTACCGGGCGCCGAATCCGGCCAACCGCCTCGCCGCCTCCCGCTTGTCCGCTTGGCCGGAAATCTTCATGCCGGCCAGCTTTTCCGCTTCCGGAATATTGGGCGTGACGACCGCCGCCAGCGGCAGCAGCCGTTCCGTCAGCGCCCGGACGGCTTCCTCCCGCAGCAGCTCGGCGCCGCCTTTGGCGATCATGACCGGGTCGACGACGACGTTCGTCCAGCCGAACGACCGGATCGCCTCCGCCACGGCGGCGATGATCTCGCTGCTGAACAGCATGCCGGTCTTGAGCGCGTCGACGCCGATATCGCTCCCGACCGAACGGATTTGCTGGACGACCGCCTCCGCGCTGAGCGGATACACCGCCTGCACCCCGGTCGTATTTTGCGCCGTAATCGCCGTCAAGGCCGACATGCCGTAAACGCCCAGCTCCTGAAACGTCTTCAGGTCGGCCTGAATGCCGGCTCCTCCGCCGCTGTCCGATCCCGCGATCGTCAAGGCGCGGGCCGGACGCCGCATCTGTTCGTTCGCCACGATAACGATCCACTCCTCAAGAAAAATGTACGGAGGCCCGGCGTCCGAACCGGTCCGGCGAAAACGCCTCGTAAAGCGGCTCCAGCCGCTTGCCCTCCGCGCAATCGGCCGCAAGCTTGGCCGTAACCGGACTGAGCAGGATGCCGTTCCGGTAATGTCCGGCCGCGAAGATCACGCGCTCGTCGCCCTCCAGCGGCCCGATCAGCGGAAACCCGTCCTGCGTCGAAGGCCGCAAGCCGGCCCAGCGGTGGAACGGCTCCCGCGACTCGAGAAAAGGGAACAGCCGCTTGTTCCACTTCCGAAGGCGCTCGATGCCTTTTTCCGTAACGGTGCTGTCGAAGCCGGCCACATCCTCGGACGCGCCGCAAACAAGCGTGTTGTTCTCCTTTGCGACCACGTAGCCCTGGCTGCAGAACACCATGTGCTCCACCAGCCTTGCCCCGGTCGGCGCGCGATCGGCCTCGTAGGCGCAAATTTGCCCGCGGATCGGATACACGGGAATCCGGATGCCGAACGTTTCGGACAGCTCTCCGGCCCATGCCCCGGAGCAGACAAGGAGACGGTCTCCTTCGAACCGCCGGCCGTCCGCCGCGCGAAGCGAAATCCCGTTCCCCCGCTCCGCCACCGTCACCTTGCCCAGCCGTTCGGCAATGTCCACGCCGGCGTTCCGGCAGGCCTGCTCCAGCGCGCGCACGTAGTCCGGCGCGTACAAATGGCTTTCCTCCGGCGTATGCAGCGCCGCCAGCGCGTTCCGCGACAGCAGCGGTTCGAGCTTGAACAGCTCGTCGCCCTCCACGATTCTTCCGGTCGACCCGTACTTCCGCTGCCACAGCAGCCTGCCTTGCAGCGCCAGCATATCCGCCTCGTGATACGCGACATAAAGGCTGCCCGAATTCGTATATTCGAAATCCAGGCCGGAGAGCCTTTTCACTTCCGCCTGCCACTCGGGATACAAGCGCAAGCTCCGCAAACAAAGCTGGAAAAAAGCGTCCGGTCCGTCCGTATTCTCGCTAAATGGAGCCAGCATGCCGGCAGCGGCGCCGGAAGCCTGGCCGCCGCAGCGGTTCGCCTCCAGCACCGTCACCCGGCGTCCGCGTCGCGCGAGCTCAAGCGCGCACGACAACCCGATGACGCCGCCGCCCATGATCAGAATGCGCTCGCTCATCCCGTTTTCACTCCCCGTCCTTCTGTCGTTAGGTCAGCTTAAATTCGTCCAGTCCGCTGCTGGCGGTAGCGTACCGCTTCTTCTCGATCCTTCCGGACAAGTAGGAGAGCCGCCCCGCTTCGATGGCAAGCTTCATCGCTTTGGCCATGCCGACCGGGTCCTTCGCTTTGGCGACCGGCGTATTCATGAGCACGCCCGCCACCCCCAGCTCCATCGCCTTGGCGACATCGCTGGCGGAGCCGAGGCCGGCGTCGACGATAATCGGCACCGTCGCTTCCTCCACGATCAGGCTCAGATTGTACGGATTGAGAATGCCGAGACCCGTGCCGATCGGCGCGGCTCCCGGCATGACCGCCGCCGCGCCCGCTTCTTCGAGCCGCTTGCAGATCACCGGATCGTCCGACGTGTACGGAAGCACGGTAAACCCTTCCTTGACGAGAATCTCCGTCGCCTTGAGCGTCTCGACCGGGTCCGGCAGCAGCGTGCGCTCGTTCACGCTGATTTCCACCTTGATCCAGTCGCTGAGCCCGGAAGCGCGCGCCAGCCTGGCGATGCGGACCGCTTCCTCGGCGGTTCTCGCCCCCGACGTGTTCGGCAGGTAAATAAAGTCCCCGTCCTGCACATGCTGCAAAATCGAATCGTCCTCGGGCGATTCCAGGTTGATGCGCCGGATGGCGAAGGTCAGCACCTCCGCTCCCGACGCCTTGATCGCTTCCTTCTGAACAAGCGGGTTGGGAAACAGTCCGGTCCCGAGAAAAAAGCGGGACGACAGCGTGCGGCCGCCAATGCGCAGAACATCCGATATCATCCGCGTCATCCCCCTCCCACGAAATGCACGATCTCGATCTTCATGCCCGGGCGCACCACCGTATCGGCCCATTGCGGCGCCGTCAGCACCTCGCCGTCCGCTTCCACGACAACCGGCCGGCCCGCCAGGCCGTAATGGTCGATAACGTCCTGAATCGTCCGCGCTTCCAGGCTCGCCGTCCGGCCGTTAATCACCAGTTCCATACGCCTTCCTCCCCTGTTCCAGCTTGCGGAGGAACGCCTGGCACGTCCCTCTGACGTCCCGGCTTCCCACAATCTCGCTGACGGCGCAAATCCGCGTCGCTCCCGCCCGGATGACTTCGTCCACATTGTGCAGCTTAATGCCGCCGATCGCGACGAACGGGATGCGGATGCGCTGCGCCACCTCGCGCACATACGACACCGTAACCGGGGCGACCACATCCTCTTTCGTCTTCGTCGGAAACACGGGGCCGACGCCGATATAATCCGCGCCCTGCCGCTCCGCCAGCAGCGCTTCTTCGATCGCGTGCGTGGAGATGCCGATAATTTTGTCGCCGACGATTTTTCTCGCTTCCGGCAGCGGCATATCGCCTTGGCCGAGATGAACCCCGTCGGCGTCCGCCTCGAGCGCGATATCGATATGGTCGTTGACAATGAAGGTGACGCCGTGCCGCCGCGTCAGCTCGCGCAGCGCTTTCGCCTTGCGCAGCAGCTCGTCCTTGCCGCTCTTCTTGTCGCGCAGCTGAATGATGTCGACGCCGCCCAAGATCGCCTCTTCCATCACTTCGATCAAATCCCGGCCCGGATGAAACTGCTCGCCGGTAATGGCGTACAAACGAAAATCCTTCATCTGTCCTGGCCTCCTCCCCTGGAATTCAAGCTCTCCCGCTCCCTCCTGCCCGCTTCGGGGGCTGACGGCGCGCCGTTTACAGTCCGATGTAACGGGCGTAAAGCGTTCTTGCGCGGGCGAAATCGTCCGTGCCCTGCACCAGCACGCGGCCGTCGGGGAACAGCACAAGCCGCTCCCCCTCCGGCAATTCCGCTCTGAGCAGATACGGATTGGCCTTGATCTTCACTGCCGCAGGCTCGAGCCTTTGCCGCCACCGTTCGAGATCAAGCGGCCCTTTGCCCGCGATTTGCACCGATCCCCGCCCGCACAGGGAAATCATCTCATCCTGCTCTTTCGGATTGAGAGCGGGATATTCCTTGCGCCCGCAGCACGGACAGTCGGGGACCGGTTGGCCCAGCTTCATCTCGAAATAATGATTGTCCCACAGGTCGAACGTAACGAGGCTGCGCCGCCGCTTCTCATGCGCGCCGACCAGATACTTCAGCGCTTCCGCCGCCTGATAGGAGGCGACGATATCGACGACCGGCGCGATGACGCCGACCGTATCGCACGTCTCGCCGCCCGAATCGGCCGCCGGGATCAGGCACCGCAGACACGGCGTCGAGCCCGGCACGAACATCGCGCTCATCCCCCGGGCGCTGACCGCGCCGCCGTACGCAAACGGGATGCCCAGCTTGAAGCAGACGTCGTTCAGCAGGTAGCGCGTCTGAAAGTTGTCCGTCCCGTCCAGCACGAGATCGATGCCCTCCAGCAGCTCCTCGGCGTTATGCGCCGTCACGTCGGCCACGACCGCTTCCAGCCGAACGTCCGAGTTGATCCGGCGGAGCTTCTTCTCGGCCGCGACCGCTTTCGGATAGCCGCTTGCGACGTCGTCTTCGTCGTAGAGCATTTGCCGCTGCAAATTGCTCATCTCCACGTAATCGCGGTCGACAAACCGCACCAGTCCCACGCCCGCTCTCACCATATGGCTTGCGAGCACGGTGCCCAGCGCCCCCATCCCGACGATGCAGACCGCGCTTTGCGACAGCTTCCGCTGCCCCGCTTCGCCGATCGGCGCAAACCGCATTTGCCTCGAGTAGCGTTCCTCCATGCGCCGCCCCCCTTTTTGCCGTGAGATATGCCGTTAAATTTGCCGTTATTACCGTATTCCCGTTATTGCCGATTTTTCCGTTAGGCCATTCTTGCCGTTATAATTGAACGAACGCTTCTTCGGGTTTGACGTCTTTTTTCAACTGGCCGTGCTGCTTGAGCCAATCGATGACGGCTTTCCACGAATCCGCGGACTGCGCGCCGAACGGCTCCTCGCCCGCATCCATCAACGGCAGCAGGATGTCCAGGCTTTGCTTTTCGATGTCCGGGTCCAGCGGAAAGTCCTTGCTTTCCTTCTTCAGCAGCAGGTCAAGCGCCTCGTCCGGATGGCTCGCCGTATATTGCTGTCCCTTGGCGGCCGCGTCCAAAAATTTCTTGATCGCCTCGCGCTTGTTCGCAAGGCCTTCCTCGCTGGCGGTCAGCACCAGCTCGTAATAGTCGGGCACGCCGTAGTCCGCCGGATCGAAAGATTGCAGCTTGACGCCTTCCTTTTCGATCAGCAGCTTTTCGTGGTTGACGTAGCCGCCGATAATCGCATCCACCCGGCCCGTCGTCATGGCCGGAATCAGGTCCCAGCCGATGTCCACGAACGTCAGCTTGGACGGGTCGCCGCCTTCGGACTCGACCATCGTGCGGACGATCGACTCGTCAAGCGGAATCGAAGGGTACCCGATCTTTTTGCCGACCAGGTCCTTCGGGCTTTGCACGCCCGACGTCTCCAGCGCAAACAGCCGATTGAGCGGATGTCTGACGATCGAGGCGACCGAAACGATCGGGATGTCCTCCGAACGGGAGATCGCCACCTGCATCTGGTAGCTGATCGCCAAATCGGCTTTGCCCGCGGCCACCAGCTTCAGCGCGTCGTTCGTGTCCGCCGGCGTCTGCAAGTTGACCTTAAGCCCCGCTTCTTCAAAATATCCCTGCTCCTCGGCCGCGAACAAAAACGAATGGACGGCGTTCGGATACCAATCGAGCAGAACGGTCAGTTCCGTCGGCTCGCCCGCGCCGGCCGCCGTTTCGGAGGCGGAACCCGCGGGCTTGCCTCCGCTGCCGCAGCCGGACAGAACAACCAGCGCCGCCGCCAGAACGGCGGACAGCCAAACCTTTTTTTGCCGAAGTCGGATTTTCATCGCCTAGATCCCCCTGTATCCTTATGATTTTCTCGATTCTTAACGCTCGTCCGGGGCTTTACCGCCCTTGCTCCCCGGGGAAACGGCCGCTTAGAACGGCCCGTTCGGCCAGCCTTGCGGCCAGAAACAGCAAGATGCCCATGAGCGACAGCAGCAGCACGCCGGAAAACACCGCCTCCGCCCGCAGCATGTTGGAAGCCCGCTTCGTATACATGCCGAGACCCGACTCCCCGCCCAGCCATTCGCCAAGCGTCGCGCCGCCGACGCTGATCGTGGCCGCCATCTTCAGGCCGGTAAAAAATCCGGGCAGCGCCGACGGCAGCTTCCATTTGAGAAACAAATCGCGTTTGCGCGCCCCCATCGCCCGCATCAGATCCCCGATCTCGGGGTCGGCCGAGCGGAACCCGTCCGCCGTATTGACCGCAATCGGGAAAAACGTAAACAAAATGACGACGGCCACTTTGCTCCACACTTCGTACCCGAACCACAGGACCATAATAGGCGACAGCGCGATGATCGGGATCGTCTGGGAAGCCACGATGAGCGGGTACAGCGTTTTTCGGGCGAGCCGCGAGCCTTCGATCCACACCGCCGCCAGCGTGCCGAGCGCAACCGACAGCCCGAGCCCGAGCAGCGCCTCTCCCAGCGTGACGGCGAAGTGCCCGGCCAGCGTCTGCCGGTTGTCCCACATGGACACGAACACGTCCGACAGCTTCGGAATGATGTAATGCGGAATGCCGAGCAGCATCGTTCCCGCTTCCCACAGCGCCGCAATCAGCAGAATGAAGGTTCCGGCCGGCAGCGCGGCCGACGCTTTCCGCATCATCGGCGATCCCCTCCCGAGCCGCGCGTTTCTCTTCCGAGCAGCCGAAGCAGTTCGCGCTTCATGCGGATAAAACGCTCTTCCAAAACGGCGCCGCAGTCCCGCGGCCGCGGCAAATCGACGGCGATTTCCGAGAAAGCGGAAACCGGCGAGGCCGACGCCGCAAGCACCCGGTCGGACAGCAGCAGCGCTTCGTCGACGTCGTGGGTGATGAACAGGATCGTTTTGCGGTGGCGTTCCCAGATTTGCAGCAGCCACTCCTGCATGCCGGCCCGGGTCATGGCGTCCAAAGCGCTGAAGGGCTCGTCGAGCAGAAGCAGCTTTCCGCCGCCCAGCGTGGCGCGCAAGAACGAAACCCGCTGGCGCATCCCTCCGGACAGTTCGTGCGGATGCTTCCTTTCCGTCCCTTCCAGCCCGAAGACGGGCAGCAGCTCCAGCGCCCTGTGCCTTGCTTCCCGCTTCGGCGTTCCCCGCAGCTCCAGGCCGAGCGCGGCGTTGTCCAGCACCGTCCGCCAGGGCAACAGGCTGTCCCGTTGGGGCATATAGCCGATGTGGCCGAGCCGGCTTGCTTCGGCAGCCGCCGCGCGTTCTTCGCCGACGGCAATCGTGCCCGCCTGCGGAGCAAGCAGCCCGGCAAGCAGCCGGAACAGCGTCGTTTTCCCCATCCCGCTCGGCATGACGAAGGAAACAAACTCGCCTTCCCTGACATCGAAATCGAGCCCGGCGAACAGAGGCTCCGCCCGCGAAAAGCCGTACGTCAATCCGCGAACCGACAGAATAGCCGGACGGACGGAAAGCCGAGACCCGCTGCCGCCGGTCCCGCCCGGTTGCGTGCCGGCCCGCTCCTCCGCCTGCACCTGCAACCCGCTCATACCGGCCACTCCTCTTCCCGGTACGCCATGTCCCAGAACAGGTATTCGAACTTGGAGGCGACGACGAACCGTTCCTCCAGCACGGCGAGCTCCCGCTCCGGCAGCCCTTCGGCCAGACTGTCGATCAGATCGATGCACCAGTCGGTCAGCTCGCCGAACTCGTCGGAGCTGTACATCAGAATCCACTCGCGGTACAGCGGATGGTCCAGCGCGCCCGGAACCCGGGCGAAGGCGCGGCCGATCTCCCGGTAGCTCCACATGCAGGGAAGCAGCGCGGCGACCAGTTCCGCCAGCGAACCGTTATGGGCCGCGTCGAGCATGTACTTTGTATACGCGATCGTCGTGGGGGAAGGAACCGTCGCCGCAAGCTCCTCCCGCGAGAGGCCGAAGCGTTCCGCATACCGGCGGTGCAGCTCCATTTCCACGTTCAGCGTGGAATGGAACAGCTCGGCGAACTTGCCCATCGTCTCCAGATCCCGCGCTTTCGCGCCTCCGAGGGCAAACATCTTTGCAAAATCGATCAAATAGACGTAATCCTGCCTTAAATAGTAGATGAAGCGCTTGGGATCGAGCGTCCCGTCCCGCAGCTCCGTCAAAAACGGGTGCCGGTGGCTGCTTTCCCACACCTGCTGCGCCGCACGGTACAATCTGTCGCTAAAACGGTTCCCGCTCACTTCGCGTTCATCTCCTCTCCGCATGCCGGCTTCGGCCGGTTGCACCAGTCCGCGATAAAGCCGATCATCACCTTCGCGTAATCCACAAGCTCGCGCATGTCCACGCTCTCGTCCACCGCATGCGCCTGCTCCAGCCGCCCCGGCCCGTAAATGACGGTCGGAATGCCCGCCCGGCCCAGCCAGCCCGCGTCCGTCACGCTCGGGCTCATCCCGACTTCGGGCGCCGATCCGAGCGCCGCCTCGTGGCTGGCCAGCAGCGCCTTGAAGCCGTCATGCTCCGTATTCAGCTCCAACGCGGGGAAGATTTCGCCGCGCTCTTCCAGCATCGATCTTCCGCCCCACCGGAAGGCCGGGGGATGCTCTCTCAGCCACGGGTCCGCCAGCGCGGCCCGAAGCAAATGCTCCTCGATCTCCGCTGCGACCGTCTCGTAATCTTCGTTGGGATAGAAGTGTACCGTAATCCACAGCGCGCACCGGTCGGCGACAAACGCGGCATGGCGTCCGCCCTCGATGACGGCCGGATTGATCGTGTTCGACCCGGGCGCAAAGCCGGGATAGCTTTTCGTCACGGCCCAATGGCGCTCCAGCTCCTGAAGCGCGCCGATCAGCTTCGCCATCTTCTCGATGGCGCTGGCGCCAAACTCGCCGCCGCCCGCATGGATCAGGCGCCTGCGCATGCCGTCGTGCCAGGTCACCGGGCTCTCCACCGTCACCCAACCGGTGATCACCCCGCCCTGGCCCTGAATCGCGAGCGCGCTCGTATCGGCCACGACCGCAAAATCCGCGCTGCAGCCTCTTTCGATGCAGGCGCGCGTTCCCGCTTCGCCGGCCTCCTCGCCGATCACCGACTGGAACAGCAGGTCGCCTTTGAGCTCGACCCCCGCCTCCGTCAGCAGCTTGACGGCGAACAGCAGGGCGGCGAGCCCTCCCTTCATGTCGGCGGTTCCCCTGCCGTACGCGCGGCCGTTTTCCAGCGCGAGCTTGAACGGGTTTCGCCGCCACTGGCGGTCGTCTCCGACCTCCGCCACGTCCACGTGTCCGTTCAGCAGCAGGCTGCGATACGCCTCCCTTCGGGTGCCGGGCCGAACCGCCGTCACGTTCGGGTCGCCCGGATACACCTCCCACAGCTCCGTCTCGAAACCGCACGCCTGAAGATACCGCGCGATAAATTGCTGCGCCTCGGACGTATTGCGCGCGGGCGGGCTTACCGTCGGAAAAGCGACCAGTTCCGCGAGCAGCGCGAACAATTCGTCCTGCCTTTCCTCCGCCTGGCGCTGCGCGAGCGCGATCGAATCTTGCGTTTTCACTGTCTTCCAAACTCCTTTCTTGGAGCTGGGCGCAGAGCCGGACAACAAAAAAACCATTCGAGAAAATACACGAATGGCTACAATTCGATACATTCTCTACGCCAGCATTACCTGGATCAGATTAACGGTCAGGGACATACGGTCCCAATCTCAGCCGGACTTCATCCAGCCCCCGTAGTCATATGAAATTAGTTACAATATAGCTCATGCGCTTCTATTTGGCAAGAGTTTCTCATTCGACATGCGTATGCCGGTTAGACCGGCGAAGGAGGGCGGCCTATTTTTCGATTGCGAAAACGGCGCGCTTCACCGTGCCGGGCAGCGGATACCCCCATTCGTCCAATGCCGCAACCGATAGTTCATACTCGTAGCCCCGCTTGAGATCTTTGAGCGGAAGCTGCCATTTGCCACTGTTGCGGACATGAATCTTTTCCCTGCCCAGCGAAGTTCCAAATTTCTCCCGCCACTCGATCAGCACGTATCCGGTTCCGCTTGCGGTTCCTTTGGCGATAAGCCTGTGTCCAGCCGTTAGGGAGCCGTCACGGGGTGTATCAATGGAAACGGCAGCGGAAGGAGGCGCATGCTTCACGATATTCGCGGCCAGCATGGCATAGCCCGCATGTTCGACCGTCCATCCTGCCGGCAGCTCGCCTTCTTTGCAGGCGTTCAGCAGACGGCCCAAATAGTCCGACGCGCTTGTCACGTCGCCGATTAAAGCCGCCGTATAGGCAACGGACGCATCTAAAGGCGACAGTATCCTTTGCTTCGCCCAATTCGGGAAGCTCCGGTTGTAAGCCGCATACAACCGCTGCGCAGCGTCTCCTGCGATCGGAACAACGCCCGTGTAAATCGGGGCCAACTGCTCCACGGCATCCTGCTTGACCGTCCAATCGGGCGGGGTTCTCTGCCGGCGTTCGTCCAAAGCGGAATAGTACCAACCTTCTTCCCCGTTCCAAAGCTGTCTTTGGATTCCCTGGTTCAGCGCATCCAGAAAGCTTTTGAAGTAGGCCGCCGGCCCATCCGCTTGAAATCGGTTCGCAAACAGCCAGACGCTGTCCGACATGCCTTTGGAAACCAGCGCGTTATCGGAAAGCCGCTTCACCTTCTCTCCGGGTAGCTTCCACATCAGGCCGTCGGCATCCTGGGAACGCATGATCCCGACTCCGCCCGTCATCAGGTCCAAATTGGACTGAGGCAGCTTGAACTCGCCCGTTTTTTCGTAATATGCCCGCAGCAGCGATAGGAAGGTGGCCAGATTCGGGCTCGCGCTGTCATACCCTCCGGTCGACATCCACTGGCCCGTCTCCGGGTTCAGGCGGAATTCGTCCATCGTTCCGTAAATGCCGTACCGGTCTCCCCAATTCCAGTGGGCCGTATACCAATCGATGTATTTCTTTACGTCAGGTATTGTCTCATGACGAAGCAGCAACCCAAGCATGCCGATATTGGAGGCGGTCGGTACGATGTTTTGTCCTTTTTCGTCAAGGGCGACCGCTCCGTCTGCCAATTGGCGATCCGCGATCCACGCGGCCATACGGTCCATAAGATCGTCGGCCATCGACAACGCTTCATGCGATACGGAAACGGACGCGGGCGCGGTCTTCACCACATCATGGCCGAGGGTAATGAACGCCCAGACGGATATCCGGTCGAGTCCTTTCTCCAAGCCGAGCAAGGTCAGCACGCCTTGTCCGTCAATCTCGGCCAAGTCCGGTCGGTCGGTTTGATAGGCGATTTTCGCATCCGACAAATCCACTGGCGTTTTCCCGTCTTGCCCGTAGGCAACTGCTTTTAACTTGCTGGACTCCTCGCGATGCAAGACATCCCGATCGCTTAGCACGACCGCTTTGCCGATCTTAGGACCGTTGCCGACTTGCACGTGAACGGTAAGGGAGGCTGTCGCAACCGCGTTGCCGAAGCGGTCTTTGGCAGCCGCTTCGACGAAGTAGGTTCCGTTGACCAAGCCGTCGAGGGCGATTTGCCATGTTCCGTTTTGGACCGTTGTCCGGAACGTTTGGGTCTGCCGGGTCAACGAATGATTCCATTGCATCTCCACTTCATGCACACCCTCGGCCGTTCCGGAGACGGTATACGGCATTGTAAGCAGCGCATCCCCGTCCTTCAGGTTGGACAGGCTCCAGGATTGGGGTTCCGGTTGCCGTTTCTTCATGTGAGCGGCGGCCAGCATGGTGACGCCGCTCTCCATCACGTACCAAGGCCAAGGATGGTTTCGGTCGATGTAGGTATCCTTCACCGATTGCAGAAAGAGGTCGACGCGCGCCTTATCTCCCATGATTGCGGCCGTATAAGCCAAGAGCGCCCATGGAAAGGCATCGCCTTTGGTTAACTGGGGCCAACCCGGGTGATGCGCATTAAACGTATTGTACAGCTGCAGCGCGCGCTCGCTGTCCGGCGCCAGCACGCCCGTCCAGATCGGGAACAACTGGGCGGCCGCATCGGCGTAAAAGCTGTTCCAATCCGGGAAGAGCAGCGTACCGTCCTCCATTTTCGCATAGGCGTACGCGTTTCTGGATTCGGACCAAAGCCCGTTTTGAATGCCCGTCCATACTTCTTCCTTATGCTGCCGGTACCGGGCCGCGGCCGCTTCGTCCCCAAAGACGTTCGAGCAAATCCATTCCATGTCCCGAAGGCCCTTGTAAACCTCCGTATTGTCCATGAGATATTTGACCCGATAGGCCGGTTTGGCCCACGTCAAGCCGTCCGATTGCTGGGTTGACAGCATGGCTCCGGCGACCAGATGAATGTCTTCTTTATGCTCCAAAAGATAGGCCGTATCGCCGGTCGCTTCGGCATATTTGCGAAGCAGGTTGATAAACGTGGAAGCGTACGAATCGGTCGAATCGAAATCGTGGGTCGCGGTTTCCGTGGTTTTGTCGGTTTCGACGACATAGTCGAACACGGATCCGGCGGGCACGGTCTCGGTCGCCGTACGGTTCATATGGGAAAAATACCAATTCATATAGTTTCGGACGACCGGCGCATAGCCGGGTTGTTCCAACAGGCCCAACAAGCCCATATTCGTAAAATACGGAATGACTTTGTACTTGCCGTCATAATTGGCAATCGGCGCGCCGTATGTCGGAATGGCGCCGCTTGCAAACGGCAAGCCGGCGATCCAGCCGGCTTCTTGTTCCAGAATAGTGTCATACAGCTCCGACGAGGAGGAAACATCAGTATACGAGGGCTGCGCATGACTGACGCCCGCTTGGGTCCACACCAGCAAAAAGCTTAACACCGACACAACCGCTTTGACCGGCTTCCCGAACATGAATCATTCTCCTTTCATCCTTTGATCGCCCCGGATGTAATCCCTGCGATGAATTGCTTTTGCATCGCGATATAAACGAGAATGACCGGCAGCACCATCAGAGAGGTTGCCGCCATCAACAGTTCGTACTGGGTCGTATATTGTCCGACGAACACGGAAAGTCCCATTTGGATCGGCATCAGCTTCGTCTCCGAAAACAGCACGAGCGCAAGCATAAACTCGTTCCACACCGACAGCGTGTTCAGGATGACGATTGTCGCAATGGCGGGACGGGCGATCGGGAGCAGCAAGCTCCAATAAATGCGGAAGCTGGCCGCTCCGTCGATGATGGCCGCTTCTTCAATCTCTCTGGACAGTTCATCGAAGAACGATTTCAGAATGAAAATCGAGACCGGCAGCGCCGTCGCGACCATCGGCAGCATATAGCCGATCCTCGTATTCGCCAATCCGAGATGGCTGACCACGATATAGATCGAGATGAACGCCCCCGGAATCGGGATCATGAGCGTCGCCATCATGCCGAGGTAGATGGCTTTTTTGCCCGCCATATCGAGCCGTGAAATCCCGTAAGCCGCCAGCGTTGAGACCAGGACCACCCCCGTTACGACCACGGCGCTGTAGAGGACGCTGTTCCACGTATATCGGCTGAATCCTCCGGCCGTCCACGCTTCCACGTAATTGCCGAAGTTCAACGCATTACGGGGGATCAGGCTTTTGTTCGTATAGATTTCATTCTTTTCCTTCAGGGATGTCGAAAGCATCCATACGAGCGGGAAAATCGATACGACCGCCCAAGCCAGCAACAACAGATGGATGGCGCCCTTGGTCAACCGTTCGCCCGCTTTCCCCATGCGGTTCCCCTCCTCCGCCGCTATTCTTTGTTCCGGGATAATTTGAGCTGAATCAACGAAAGAATGAACAGCATGACGCCGAACACGATCGAGAACGCGCTGGACATGCCGAAATCGGAATTCGTGAACGCTTCGCGGTAGATGCGCAACGCAGGAACTTCCGTCGTATATCCCGGTCCGCCCATCGTCATCGCATACACCTGGTTAAAAATGCCCAAGGCTCCCAGTATCGTTAAGATGTTGACCATCGTGTACACGCTGCGGAGAGAAGGAACCGTGATGTACCGGAGCTTTTGCAAGCGGTTGGCGCCATCGATTTCCGCCGCCTCGTACCATTCTTTCGGGATGCCTTGCAGACCCGCCAAAAACAAGATGAACGAACCGCCGACGCCCTGCCACATCGAGCTGACCGCTACCGCATACAGGGCCGTGTCCGTCGAACCGATCCATGCGTGTGTATAGCCGCCAAGACCGATGCCTTGCAGAAACGCGTTCAAAATGCCCTTCGGGTCGTAGATCCATTTCCAGACGTAACCGACAACGATGCCGGAAAGAATCGGGGGGATGTAGAACACGACCCGGTAGATTTGGTTTCCGCGGATGTTGGCATTCACCGCCACGGAAAGCAGCAAGGCGATCGAATTCATGAAGATCAGCGACAGGAGAGCGAAAACGCCCCCGTTCCCGACAGCCTGCCACCACTGCGAATCCGTGAGCGCGCTGCGGTAGTTGGCCAGACCGACATAGTGAAAATTCGGGTTGATGCCGTTCGCGTCGGTAAAGCTGTACTGCACGGTTTTGACGATCGGAAAAAGAGAGAACACCCCAAAGAGCGCCAAAGCCGGCAAGACGTACAGCAGGTTGAAATACCGGCGGCAGGCGAGCTTTCGGCTTTTCCGTTTGACAATTGGCGCGTTAGGCAGGCTGATCGGATTCATCGTTACCCTCGCTTGGAAGTTATTTCTTCTCTTTCAACGCTTTTTGCAGCGCTTCGTCCATTTGCTTCAACACTTTGTCCGGCGTCGACTGCCCGATTACAATCAACTGGACGCCTTTTTGCATGGCGGTGTCGACGTTCGGACTCGGATAGATGCCGGCGGATTCATAGACATGCTGCATGCCGAGCGAGAAGTTGCGCAACGCGGAGGACATTTCCCCTTCCGATTTCGCCGCTTCCATGTTGGCCGGCAGGTTGAAGCTCTTTTCCGCGTATTTTTGCTGCTGCTCTTTCGCCACCAGATAGTCGACAAATTTCAAAACGGCGTCCTGGTGTTTCGTTTTCTGGCTTACGACAAGCGGCACGCCGATGCCGCCTGTAATTTTCACTTCATGCGCGGCGTCGGCAGGCTTCGGCGGCATGAACACGTCGTAATGTTGGAAGTTCGGATCCATCTGGTTGAATACGCCGATCGCCCAAGAACCGTCAAAGATCATGGCCACTTCTCCGTTAACGAACATTTGCTCCGCTTTCGGCAAATCCATCGTGGCGATTCCTTCGGCAAACGCCTTATGTTTGTACAGGTCTTCGAAGATTTTCAACACGTTTTCGTAGCCGGAGCCGATCAGCGGTTCCTTGCCTTCCTTGACGCGAATCAGCTTCTCCTCTCCCAAGTAGGCGAATTCATAAGGAGCCGCCATCGGCCCTATCACCCATGAACCGATACCGGTCGCAAACGGCGTGATCCCGGCCGCATTCAGCTTGTCGACAGCTTGCAAAAGCTGCTCCCACGTTTGGGGCGGCTCCGTAATGCCGGCTTGGGCGAACAGATCCTTGTTGTAAATAAACTGCATGTTGTTCGTGTCCATTGGCACCGCATACGTTCCGTAATCCTTCACGTTAAACGGGTTGCCTTCCCGGTAGCTGTACGCTTTGACGACCGATTCGGGGAATTTCTTGAACGTGTCGCCCATTTTGCCGCCAAGCTCCATCACGCTTTTCGTTTCGATCAGCTTCGCAAGATCGCCCGCACCGCCGAAATAGGTCATCAAATCAGGCAGCGAGTTCGTTTGGGCGGAAGCGATGATTTTTTGCTTGAAGCCGTCTCCCCCGAACAATTGCACATCGACTTCAATGCCGGTTTGGCTTTTGAAATCGTTGGCCATGCCGACGAGCAAGTCGTGACGGTCGTTTAAATAATGCCAGAACACGATTTTTTCCCCGGTTTTCTTCTGGCTGTCCGTCCGGTCTGAAGGCGACGGGCTGCCGCCGTTATTCTGTGAAGCGCTTTCATTTTGGCCGGACGCGCATCCTGCCGCGATCGCAAGGATGAGCGCCAAGACCAACAGCGATAGCCATCCCGGTTTTCTTCTCTCTATCATTGAAAGGACCTCCTCCGCCATGATAGACTGAGTTTAGTACGTGATTTTTCGGTGGGCGTACTGTTCTACGATTTTTCGGTTGTGCTCGTCGCTTCCGTCGACATTGGCGCTGATGAACACCGGCGGTGTATGGCCCGCTTCGATGAGACGCGCAATGATTTCGACCGTTAACGATTGCGCGATCAAGGCACCGACGACACTGGAAGCCGAGCCCGTTTTTTCATGCAAATGCGGAATATCGAGAAGAACGTCCCCGTACGGGCAACCGTTGTCGATGACGATATCCGCGATTTCATACAGCTTCTTTCCGCTCGGATGGCGGCTATCGGTTCGGACCGAATGCGCGAGCGACGTGACGGCAATGACCGGAATGCCTCTTTTTTTGCACTCCAGAGCCAGCTCGACGGGAGCGCCGTTTCGCCCGGAATTGGAGACGATGATAAAGGCATCCTCCGGCAGCACCTCGTGCAGACGCAGAAGGCGGTGCGCCGTTTCCGGGTCCCGTTCCAATTCAACCAGGTTGATCCCCCGAGTCCCTTCCAGCAAGGCGATATCTTCCAGACCGAGAAGCTTCATCGGCGCAAGCCCGCCCGCGCGGCCGCACATCTCCATTCCGAACGCCCGGGAATGCCCCGCCCCGAACACATGGATGATCCCTCCTTGCAGCAGACAATCCGCCAGCCGTATGGCCGCTTCCCGAATCGCATCGAGTTGTTGGGTACGCACATGGTTGACGATTCCCAAAATGGTCTCAAAGACAGACTCCGCTCCGATCTTCATGCTTCTCCTCCTTGTAAAGCCCGATCCATGGCCGGCAAATGGATTTCCGTCGCCAAGGCTTGCGCCGCCAGAATCAAGGCGCCGATAATCGGCGGGTATTGCGGATCGCAAACCTCCACGGCAGGGTCGTATGCGCGCAGCGTTTCCTCCAGGCTGCGGCGAACCCACAACGCGGATTGGAACACGCCTCCCGTCGGGTACACTTTCCTGACGCGGGACGCTCGCGGAGAACCGGCCATTTGCGTCAAGACGGATACCGCCAGCTGCCCGAGCTCCGATCCCGCTTGCCAAAGCACGGATTGCGCGACTGCATCCCCTTCGTTTGCCGCCGTCTCCACCAGAACCGCCAAGCCCGCAATATCGCCCCGATGAATGTTGCCGGCATGGACCTGTTTTTTTACGCCCCAATATGACGCTTCTCCGAAATGATTCAAAATCCGGCCGTACAAAACAGTCTTCGGGCCCAAGCCGTTGCCGTACCGGATACCGGCCTTGATCGCCTGCAGACCGATCCAGTACGCGCTGCCTTCGTCGCCCAAGATATGGCCGTAGCCTCCTGCAACATACTCGTTTTCTCCGTCGCAGTAATACCCTATACTACCACCTCCTCCAATAATCACAACGCCGTCGTTTCGCCCGCCGGACGCTCCCGCCAGGTTGGCCTTCACGTCGCCCTCCACCGCTACCCGTTCCACGCGGATGCATTCCTGGATCCAGTTCTTGATCATGTCCTCATGCTCTCTGTGAACGCCGCTGATGCTGACAAACGCCATATCGACCGTTTGGGGAGGGTTGGCGGTGCGGCCAAGAAGCGTCCGAACGGATTGCTGGATGCCTTGCTTGGACCTGATCTGCCCATCCAAGGTCAACATGTGATCGATGGGCGGACCGCTTGCGATGAGACAACTTCCGTTCTCCTGATCGTAAAGACATGATTTCGTCGACGTTTGGCCGCCGTCTATTCCCAGCAGGTACATGTTCTTTGATCCCTCCGCCGAAGCAGCGCTTCTAGATTGCCCGGACGAACCGCGCCGCCACTTCCCACGGCGCCGTTATCGAAGTTCCCACCACGACGCTGTGGGCGCCGCGGACACGGATCGCCTCCCGGACTTCCTCCGGCTTGGAGAATCGCCCTTCTCCCACAACCGGAAGGCTTACCGTTTGCACAAGCCGTTCGATCAGGTCCAGGTCCGGTCCTTCCGTTTTGACCGTATATTGCGTGTAGCCCGCCATCGTCGTCGCGACAAGGTCAGCGCCGCACCGTTCCGCCCGCACCGCTTCCTCCACATTCGAAATGTCAGCCATTACAGGCAGCCCCAATTCGAAGCGGATCGCCTGGATAAGCTCGAGCAGCTCTTGTTCATCCTGCCTGGCTTCAAAGGTGGCATCCAAAGCGATAATGTCGGAGCCTGCATCGGCCAGGATTTTAGCGCTTTCAAAATCGGGTGTGATGATGCGCACGCCCCGCTTATCCCGTTCCTTCAAAATGCCGATCATCGGCAGCGGAACGGTTTTCTTGATCTCCCGAATGTCGTCCGGCCCATTGGCCCGGATTCCTCCCGCGTTAGCCATAAGCGCGCATTCCGCCATCGCTCGCATCATTTTGGGATCGCCGTAAAAAGGCGTCCCCGGCCACGCCTGACAAGAGACGATGAGCTTGTTTTTCAACGATTCCAGCATCCCTGATCACCTCAATGAAGATCGGAATCCGGCGCTGCCCGGAGTTAGTACAGCTTGTCGAAGATGGATTCCGTCGTTTTCCAGAACTTTTTTGGGGCGCTCGCGTTTTGTTCCGCCAAATACAACGTCAGGCTGACCGTCAGCAGTTCAATCACATACAGGATGGACGCTTTGCTTTTGAAGCTTTCCACGATGTAGGACAACCCCCGCTGCATGCATACAAGCCGAATATCCGATACTTCCGTGATAGGGGATTTGCTCTGTCCCGTAATGCACACGGTTTTCGCTCCCGCCATACGGGCGGATTGCAATGCCGACACGACATCCTTCGTGCTGCCTTGCTGCGAGATGGCAATGGCAACGTCGCGTTCGTCCAGATGAGCGGCGGAAATCGACTGCATGTGAATATCGATATGCGCGTCAACCAAAAGTCCAAGCCCCGTTAGCTTGATTTTCAGCAAATGCGCCATCGGCCCGGATTCGCCCAGCCCGAAGATGAGGATTCTTCTTGCGGACGCAAGGCTCTTCACGGCCTCTTTTAAGGCTTCGTGATCCAGATTCATCGCAGCGTCCTGGACGCTGTTGGCGGCGATTTGCGCCATCTTCTTGGGAAGGCTCGCCGCTTCGTCTTCCGTGCTATTGGCGGCATTGACCCGCTCCGTGTCCTGGGCGAGCCGGATCTTTAATTCCTGAAATCCGTGCAAGCCGATTGTCCGGGAAAAACGCGTGACCGTAGACTGCGCGATCTGCAATTCCTCGGCCACTTGCGTAACCGAGTTGTATATGATTTTTTCGGGATAGTTCAATACAAAATCGGCAATCCGTTTTTCCGTAGCGCTTAACTTGCCGTAAGAACTTTGGATTTTGGAAAAAACAGTTGAACCGTCGGAAGCGTGGTCGTTTTCTTTGAGGTTTTGATCCGTCATATGGAAATGACCTTCCTAACCTGGGTGGAATGGTTATTTTTAGTATAGGGGAACGGAATCCGATTTTGCAAGGAATTTTTTTCGATAAATCTTTATTAAATAAATATTTTTTCGATATTTGTCCAAAGAAAGGGGATCGCCGATTGAAACTGTTATCATCGCATCGGTACGGGATCTGTCAGTCGGCGTTCCGAAGATCGACAATCAGCCTCAGCCCATCGTTAAAAAGATCGTCGACCGTGCGGCCGGAACCGAAATATTCTTCGATGCCGGCCATCATGTAGGGATGGTCTTGTTTGAACCGTTCCGCATCGAAGCGCTCCAATCCTTCCTTCGGCGGAGGCGATTGCTCTTCGATGACGCGGCCGAAGGTATAATGCACGGCGGTCAGCACGATCAAGCGGGATTCCCTCAAACTCACGCCGGCCTCGCAAAGCGTCTTGATGGCCGCCTCGGATAGATCGGCCATGGTCAACGACAAATGAGCCCCGGCGACAACGCGTCCCCCATCGGTATAAGCGAGCATGGCTTTCCGCAAGCGATTAAGCAAAGCGATCAGCCATTCTTTCCAGCTCTCCCCCTCGCCCCGCGGCTTAATTTCGGCAAATTCCTTTTGGAGTATCGCTTCGGCTATTTCATTGACCAGAACGGCTTTGTTTTTAAAATGCCAATACAAAGCGGGCGCCTGCACGCCCAGCCTGGATGCCAGCTTTCGCAGGGTAACGCCTTCCAGACCGCTTTCATTCAGCAAGCTTAACGCTTCCTGGAGGATATCCTCCTTGTTAAGTGCCATCGATTCCTCTCCCTAACGTCAAACGTATTACTTGACATTATAACACAAACGTTGTACTTTAACGTTGTTAAATTTAACAGTGTAAAGGAGAGTTGCGGGCATGAAAGCAGCGGTACTGCACCATTTTGGGGAGATTCCCCGATACGAGGACTTTATGGAGCCGGTGCCGTCAGAACTTCCGGACTCGAAATATTCGGGGCGGGCGCGCGGATAACGCCAGAGGCCATTCAAGAGGACACTCGGCAAGTGTGGGATTGGATAAAGTCGGGGAAGCTCCGCATGGACATTGAAACCGTCGCGCTCCAGGACATTGAAAGCGTATGGAAACGCGACGATTTTAACGGCAAAAGAGTCGTGATCGTCATTTAAACGGACATTTCAGCCGCTAAACGAAATACCTTGCGAGGGACGCCAAAAGCAGCAAGGCGATGCCGAAACAAAGGCGCGTCAGCCATTTTTCTTGCCGATCAAACGCGTTCACGACAGTTCCCCCCTCACATACCGGGCGTTGAACAAAAACAACCTGAGCAGCAGAATGAGCGACGGGACCAGCAGAACGAAACCCGCGACAAAGGCGACGACCAGCGCGCGCCCCATAGCCGGATTCGTCGCGCCGCCGTACACCGTCAAGTAAGGGTACAGCAAATAAGGGAGATGGGAAATGCCGTAACCGAAAAAAGCGAAGGCGAACTGCAGCATCACCATGACAAACGCGACGCCGTAGGATTTTCGCCGCCAAATCAGCCAAACCGCGATCGCGAAGCTGACGAGCGAGAGCCCGAACATCCACCATACGTCGAGCGTGCGCCGAAAATGCTCCAGATTGTGGTTTCGAAGCGCAATGAACACAAACAGGCTGGAAATTATCGTCGGAATGCCTCCCCACAAAGCAAACCGGCGCATCTGTTCGAGCGCTCTCGCATCGTTCGCGCGAGCCGCGTAATACGTCAAAAACGTCGAGCTGATGAACAACACGCTGGACATGGCAAGCAGCACAACCGCCCAGGAGTACGCGCTGTAAAACAGCTCCTCCAGCAGCAACACGACCCGATTTCCCTGAACGGACAAAAAGCCTCCCTCCGAAATCGTGAACACCGTGGACAACGAGGCCGGGATCAGCAGCCCGGTGGCTCCGTAAGCGAGCAGGTAGAAGGAATTATGCTTCGCGCCGTAATTCGCAAACGCATAGAACGAGCCCCGAATGGTGAGCAAAACGAGCGCAATGCTGCCGGGAATCAGCAGCGCCGTTCCGTAATAATAAGCCGTTTCCGGAAAGAAGCCGACGATGCCGACGAAGAAAAACACAAGAAAAACGTTGGTCACTTCCCAGACCGGGGACAAGTACCTGGAAATTACGGGGGCGATGACGGACTCCAACCCGCTTATCCGGCTGTAATAAGCGTAAAATCCCGCGCCGAAATCGATGGACGCGACAATCAGGTAGCCGTACAGAAAGCTCCAAAGAACGGTGATGCCAAGCTGTTCGATCGACATGTCCGGCTCCCTCCTCACAAGATGATGCGGCGCGTCTGCAGTTCCAGCTCGGCCGGCTTGTTGCGAAACAAGCGGACAAGCACGAACAGGCACACGATGCCGAGTACGGCATAAAGGCCGGCAAACAGCCAGAACGTAACGCTAACGTGGGGATTGGTCGTCGCCGCATCGGAAACGCGCATATAACCCCTCAAAATCCAGGGTTGTCTTCCGACCTCCGCATAAAACCATCCGAGTTCGATGGCAAGCAAGGACAGCGGTCCTCCCGCCAAAATGGCCGCCAGCATCCAGCGGTTGTAGGCATGGCGCCGTTTCAGCCGCAGCAGCGCAACAAAAAGAACGGGGACGGCCAGCAAATAAAACCCGATAACGACCATGGCGTCAAACAAATAATGCACATAGAGCGGAGGCCATTCGTCCTTCGGAAATTCGTTCAGGCCGGCCACAACCCCGTCGGAACGATGGGTCGCGAGCAGACTGAGCGCCCAAGGAATTTCAAGAGCCCCGGTAACCTCTTGCGTTTCCGGGTCCACCTGGCCTCCGATAAGCAGGGGAGCCCGGCTGCCGGTGTCGAAATGCCACTCGGCGGCAGCGAGCTTCTCCGGCTGCTCTTGGGCCAGAAACCGGGCGGACATATCCCCGATTCCGATCGTAAGGGCCGCCAGGAGAAGGCCTGCCGTCATGTTCAGGCGAATCGATTTCCGGTAATAATCGTCCATTCGGCCCCTCAGCATCGCGAAAGCGGCAATCATGGCCAACAGAAACGCGGCTGTCAAATAGGCGGAAGACAAGACGTGCGCCACCTTCGACGGAGCCGCCGGATTGAACATGGCGGCGAGCGGATCGATGTGCGTCAGCCTCCCGTTTTCGAGCGTGAATCCTTGCGGCGTATTCATAAAAGCGTTGACGGTTGTAATAAACAGCGCGGAACCCGATGAACCGATCAGAATCGGAAGAGTCAGCAGCCAATGGATATACGGATTGGAGAACCGGTTCCAGGTATAGAGATAGATGCCGAGAAAGATGGCTTCAAAGAAAAACGCAAACGTCTCCATAAACAGCGGCAAACCGATCACGTTGCCTGCCAATCGCATGAATTCCGGCCACAACAGGCTGAGCTGAAGCCCGATGCAGGTTCCGGTTACGACGCCGACGGCCACCGTGATCACAAAGCCGCGCGCCCATCTCCGGGCCATTAACGAATAATGCGCATCCTTCTTCCGAATCCCCATCCATTCGGCCAATGATATGAATACCGGAATGCCCACGCCGACCGTCGCAAACAGAATATGAAAAGCCAGCGTCATCTCCGTTAATCCGCGGCTCCAATCCACCGTTGCCAACACGATTCCCCCTCGACACCCTAACGGGGTGCCTGCTGTTTCCTCATATGGTACCTATACCCAAAAACTTTATGTATGCGGTACGTTTGCGTACAGAGGAACAGCGGCCGACTCCCCTTCGGGAATCGGCCGCTGCCGGCCTGATCCGAACGATTATTGCAATCGGATCAAATTCCACTTTTGCGCGCCGGTGCCGTTGTCCGTCCAGATTTGGACGTTCGTGCCGTCGGCCGTTCCCGACGAGGCGACGTCCAGCGCTTTGCCGCTGTTCACGTTGATGAGCTTATAGGAACCGTCCGCGTTCCGGATGATGTTCCACTTCTGCGCGCCGTTGCCTAGGTCGGTCCAGACCTGCACGTTCGTGCCGTCGGCCGTTCCCGATCCCGCCACGTCGAGCGCCAGGGCGCTGTTCACGTTGATCAGCTTGTAGGAGCCGTCCGCGTTGCGGTAGATGGTCCATTTTTGCGCGCCGGTGCCATTGTCCGTCCAGATTTGAACGTTCGTGCCGGGCGCCGTTCCGGCTGACGCGACATCCAGCGCTTTGCCGCTGTTCACGTTGATCAGCTTGTAGGTTCCACCGGAGACGATGTCGCCGGAAGGCGGCGGCGTGCCTCCGTCTTGATACACCCTTACGTAATCGACGAACATTTTCGCCGGGAAAACGGTGGAAGCATCGGGCGAACCCGGCCAGTTGCCGCCGACCGCCATGTTCAGCAGAATGAAATGCTCCTTATGGAACTCTTCCGTCGAATTGATGTTGTTCTCGATGTTGGCTTCCTTGAACTGGACGCCGTCGATAAACCACTTGATCGCGCTGGGCGTCCATTCGATGGAATAGACGTGATACTGGGTCACGTCGATCGTATGGCTGGGTCCGCCGTACGAAGCATGGCCGTTGGCATCCCAATGGATATACCCGTGCGTGTTGTTTTCGTTGTTGACATGCTCCATGATGTCGATTTCGCCGCTTTTGGGCCAGCCTACCGTTCCGATATCCGCGCCCAGCGTCCAGAAAGCCGGCCACAGGCCTTGACCCTTCGGCAGCTTGATTCGTGCTTCGATCCTTCCGTACTTAAAGCTTTTCTTCCCTTGCGTCTTCAAGCGGGCCGACGTGTAGTTCATGCCGCCGTAGGATTCCTTCCTGGCTTCGATGACCAGGTTTCCGTTTTCGATTCTGGCGTTCTCCGGGCGGTTGGTGTAATACTCCAGTTCGTTGTTCCCCCAGCCTCCGCTACCGGTGCCGATCTCGAACGTCCAGTTGTTGGTGTCGATAGAGGGTCCGTTGAATTCATCGCTCCATACCAGATTATAGGCCGCATTCGCCGTTGAGATGGGGAATAACGTCGCCACGAGCGCCAGCACCGTAAGAAAGACAAACGACTTTGCACCCTTGAATAAACGGTTCATAATTTCCCTCCTAATGGTTTTGGGATAAAGCTTGCGGGTTACCGTATGCGTTGTGAGAGGACGTGCAACCCCCCACCTCCTTCGCAAAATGTAATTGATCCCATATTTTTGAAGCGCTTCCACTAACCTGAGTGTACCACGAGGGACATAACAATAAAAATAGGTAGTTAATCCTAAATTAGGAAAGAAGATGCTAAGCATTCCGGCGCGGTTTTGTCGAAATTAGAGGGGGATCTGTCGGTTCATATCCCTTGCGAAGAATCGATTCGGCCGCCACGGCGCGAGCCTTTATTCGGATTCTCCTCGAATGCCCGATCGGGCAGGCCGCCGCATTACATATACTGGCGAAGTGTGGGAGGTGAGAGAACATGATAACATCCGCGCGAAAGAACGTCTTGAGCAAGTGGCTCAAAACGAAGGCGCTCCTCAAAGACCCGAAAATCCGCAAGCTGGTGCCGGAAACCCGCAGGATGAACGAGAAAACGCTCCGTTCGATGCTGAACCGTTACGCCATGGTTTATGTCAAGCCGGTTGCGGGCACCTACGGCAATGGAGTTATGCGCGTGGAACGCGCCAACGGCGTGTATACGTATCAAACGGGGGAAAAAAAGCGCACGTTCGGCTCCTTCGCTTCTCTTTACCGCTCCATTCTTCGCCATAAGCGCAAACGCCCCTATTTGGTTCAAAAAGGCATCCGGCTCTTGAAGTACAAAGGCCGCCGATTCGATATCCGCGTCATGGTCCAGCGCAATCTTCAGGGAACTTGGGAGAAGACCGGCATCATCGGGCGAGTGGCCCATCCGCGAAAAATCGTCACGAATTACCACAGCGGCGGCAAACCGATGGAAGTTCGGACCTTGTTGAATACTCTCGTTTCCGGCAATCGATTGGCCCGAATCGAGAACCGCCTCTCCCGGGCCGGGTACGATGCCGCCAAAGTTCTCAGCCGCACGTATCCCGGACTGAACATGATCGGGGCGGACATTGGCTTGGACGCCCATTTTCGCCCGTGGATCATCGAACTGAACACGAATCCCGACCCTTATATTTTCAGGCATTTGAAAGACAAGCGCATCCCGCGCAAGGTCCTCCGTTACGCCAGGGCATTAAAACGAATACCGCCGGCCAGGTAAAGCCGGCGGGTTCTTGAAAAGCCGGCTCAAGTAATCGCCTCCGGCGAACCGGTTGCCGAGCAGAGGCCCGAATACGATAGAATCCCTCTTGCGCGGACAGGGAGAATCAAACCTCTAACTGTCGACACAGGAGGGATTTCTCGTGGAAAAAACCGGGTGGGAGGCAGCGGCCGACACGACGGCAACCTTTATACTAATACGCCCTTCATGGTGGTTACGGCTTGTCCGGAGATCGTGATTGATTCTTTCTTGCCCGACGGATAATCTTAACGTGCCTTGGCGGGCGGATAATTGAATGGCCTTCAAATTCCTCCGGTTCAATTTCCGCATCCAAAAAGGCCCCAAACAACAATGAGCCGCTCCGGTAACCGGATCTTCATCAATGCCGACAGCGGGACAAAAGCATCTGGATACAAAATCGTATTCCGGATTGCTGGATTTACTGGTCACAATGATCCCGTTCGTGTCAACGTTCTTTAACCGATGCAAATCGGGCTTCAAATTTCGTACGACTTCTTCGTTCTCGACCTCGACCAAATAATCCAGTCTGCTCTTTCCGACGTAAGCAAACGGCACGCCTAACCCTTCAATGAGTTCCCGCGGAGGCGGACACTCGGATGCGATCTCCAACGGAAAGTCCATGTGAATCCAATCGCGCTCCTTTCTCGCGGCGATCGGCCCGCTCTTGGTCAGGAAAGAGATTTCTGTCTCCGTGCAGATCTTTTCTTCCCATAAAATATGGGCGCTCGCAAGCGTTGCATGCCCGCACAAATCCACTTCCGCTTGAGGCGTAAACCACCTAAGCCTGTAGCCTTGACGTTCCTTATATAAAAAAGCGGTTTCGGAACAATTCATTTCGTTGGCCACTTGCTGCATCCATTCATCCGGCCGGATCGTATCAAGCAAGCAAACGGCAGCCGGATTTCCGCGATAGGGCCTATTCGTAAAGGCATCCACAATAAGAATATTCATGACGTTTCACCTCCGGGATCTTCTCCAAGAAATGGCCTATTGATATTCCTCCAAGGCCTGTTGCAACGATGCTTTGGTGTCGACCTTCTCGGTAAAGGGAATCCCCAATTCGATCATGGTGTTTGCAATTTCAGGACGAATGCCAGTGATAATCGCTTTACATCCGAGCAAGCCAATTCCCTCTACAATTCGGAACAAATGTCCCACCACAGCCGTATCCATAAACGCAACGCCGGACAAATCGATAATAATTTTTTGGATTTTCAAGGTGGCGATTTGATTTAATGTCCGTTCCTGGACTCTTTTAGCCCGATAGGTGTCCAATGTGCCGACAATGGGCAGCACCGCCATCGAAGAGGATAAAGGAATAATGGGGACGGACAATTCATCGATCGTTTCGCGGTGGGAACGAAGCAATTCATCCTTGTACTCGATATAGCTCGAAAAATAATGGAAAATATAATGATCCAACATAAAATTGGTTTTGATTCCGAGTTGAAACACACCCTCCATGTCAAGCTCGACGTGCTTATGATAGTTATGCAGGAAATTCCAATATAATTTACGAAACGCCTGAAGCAATTCCAGTTTTAAGACTAAGGGAAAGTCGTTCTGTGCGCCATTCTTTCCGAGTTCCTTGGCGAGCATAGTCAGCTCATGCTGACGATCTTCCACCAAGAGCTTTGCCATTTTTTCGAAAATCTCATGTACATTGATTTTATACATGGAATTTTTAACCAATTGAATCGTATCTCGGGTCTCTGAAGTAAACAACTCATTAAAACGATCCTGGTTCAGCAAAAAATATTCTTTAAAGCTTTGACCTTTTACATATTGCAGTTCCAAATTCATCGCTCCAATCTGTTCGATCATTTTCGTTTGAAATTGAATGGTAAATGTCGTTCCGATTCCTTCTCTGCTTTTTACATCGATTGTACCTCCATGTTGGTAGATGGTCGAATAGACCTGCGTCAGCCCCATTCCCGTGCCTTCATCCTTCGTTGTAAAGAAAGGGGTACCTAACAGTTGAAGCTTTTCTTTAGGTACCCCAACCCCTGTATCCGTAACGCTGACATAAATAAAGTCGCCCATACGGTAATGCTCGATGGTAATGGTCCCTTCATTGGGAATGGCTTCAAACGCATTTTTCAAGAGATTAAAAAACGCTTTCTTTAACTGATTTCTTTTCCCATAAATGATTTCATCACTATTGCGAAATTTCTTTGCAATTTGAACCCGATAGATTTGATCCTGAAACAAATAAAGCAAAGACTCCAATTCCGAACAAAGATTAATCGCAATACAGGACTCATCTTCCAAGTCGGGCTTCGACACCTGCAATAAATCGTGCAACGTAGAGATTGCCTGTTCCAATTCCGAACAAGCAAAATCCAAATAACTATGGGAAACCTCCCTTTGCAGCAATTGCAGAAATCCCTTCACTGCCGTTAATGGATTTCTCACTTCGTGCGCGATTCCCGCAGCTATTTGACCTATGGAAGCAAGACGGCTTAATGTATCGTCCGTTTGAGTTGCTTTTTTAGTTTTTTCCTGTCCATTTGGTTGCAACGATTTTCGTTCCTCTCGTCGAAGTCTCAATCTGAAATTCATCCATTAATCTCTTCACACCGGATAATCCGAGTCCTAGTCCACGCGAAGACGATCCCTTTTTGCCATTTAACACTTCATCTATATTGGGAATTCCCGGCCCTTCATCGGTCACGGTAAAACGGATTCCCTGATTGATTAATTCACAATAAAAAAGCCCTTTGCCGCAAGCATGATCCAAAATGTTTCTTGTTAGCTCCGAAACGCTTACATAAATTCTCTGTTGATCCGACTCGGAAAAAGGGAGCTGCTTCATAAAATGACGAACCGTGCTTAAGGCAAAATAGATATCATCTTCCGAAGAGATGTTCACTTTCTGATAGGTCATCGGCTAAGGAATCCCCCATGCTGCATCGGACTTCTTTTTCATTCGATTGATACTCTGATGATACTCCGAACTGCAATCGCTACCTCTTAATATTTCGATATATACCCCGAATCTCCTACTAGCGCATTGTTATTTTGACCAATTTTCTTCTGTTTCGGCAGAGGTTGCCCTACAGGCCTCCGACCGGATCATAAACGTGTCAATCGTCTGTGAAAATGTCACCTTAACTGTTCTGTGAAAATGTCATATTCCCCCCTGGCCGATTTAAAGGATTATGCGGGAAGCGCGGATCCCCCGTCAAGGGTTGCCTATCGGCAATCGTTTGACGACGACGGCTGCGCCGCCCTTTGACGATGACCCGCTGAACAAACATGATTAGGCGACGGGCAGAGAAGTAATCATGCAGTTACGTGTTGTGCACGGTAATTTTGTAAAAAGAAAAGAGCCGGCTTAACCCACCCGGCTCGATTCCTTATTATTCTGTTTTTCGCCAATCCATTACATTCTTCTTGACCAGCATCGAAATTATTACTGCGTGATTTGTGCCGGGAAGCTCGGGTTAATGATGTACTGCGTCAGGCTCGCGGTTTGGTCGTTGTTGTAGAAACGATAGAAGCTGATAAACGATTGCCTCGGTGCGTACGGATCCTTGTACGCATTTACCGCGCTCGTGGGGCTGGCGTAGTTAGTAGCGTAATCCGTATTCGATTTGTCTGTCGTTTTCGAATAAGGAGATCCGTTGTTGTATCCTGCAAGGGTATGTGAAGATGCTACACTAACCATGTTCGATACATAGGAAAGGCTTTGATAGTTGTCCGATTGGCCGTCCAGCTTTACATATGAGAAGCAGACAGTAGACAAGCTACGGTGCGTAATAACATGGCTGTTATTGGTTACTTGGCTGTTATCGGAGAACAGCATCTCATACGGTAGCCATTGTACGATCGGGATTGTACCAATCGCCTTTTGTGCATACATCTGCGCGATATAAGTCACATTTTTAACGAGAATTTGCTTGTTGGTGTATAGGGTCACACCGTTTTGCCCTGCAGCGAGGTTTGTGCCTCCTGCAAGCCCTTGGGCATACAATTCCTGAACGGCATACGTCGTACCGCCAGTGTAATAAGTATAACGGATATCATACCATTTAACGTTCGAGTTAGACGGAGGAACCGTCACTTGGATGCTAACATCGCTGCCTCCATTCGCGATGGCTTGAGCCTGCGCAGGCGTAATGGCGTTCACACCCAATGCCTGGAGATCTGCTTCCAGTTGAACCTCGGTGCTATCCAGTTGCTGCGGATCAACGTCTGTACCGTTCTTTGCTGCTTGAAGCAGCTTTTTCGCCCGATACTCACCGAGCTCCTCAAACTTAGCCCTGATCTTCTCCTTTTTGGCGTCGATTGCGGCGTTATGCTTATCTTGGGCTGGGGTGTTCTTTGCTGGGGTCGCCATTGCCGATGAAGCGAAGACAAGTACCATCAGGATGGACGTCAGGAGCATTGACACTTTTCTCATAATGAGCCTCCTGGAAAGATTTATTTATTGAAAGCCGGCCGGCATTTCAATCTATTAAACATTCAGCCCTTACACTCTATTGAACACGCAAAGGATTGATCTGGTTGCATATAATTTGGCAAAAATGACAAAAAATTTTCGACAAAAACCGAGGGATGAAAGGCTCTATCACCTTTTTCCCTCGGTTCCTCAGACCACGATAATGGATTACAGTATCCAGTACCCTAGAACCCCGCCAATGCCCGCAAGTATGAACAGAACGCCTCCAATGCGAGCAGACACAACATAGAGTCCGGACGGTTCGGTTGCATCATGTGATTTCCAACTTTCGATGATGGCCCAAACAATCGACGGCCGTATTACCATTAACAACCCTAAAATAATAAGAAGCAAGCTAATGAACCCCATAAGAATGCCTCCTGACGATAGTAACTACCCCTTTAATAATAAAACACGAAAAGAGTGGTCTTGGTTGCAAGATTTTTTTCCAGAATCGCAACCAACTCAAATCTGTTGGTGTTCTTAAATATGGTAGAAAAATCATGTGAAAGGGTGTCAATATGAAGCAAGTGAAACCGCTGGTCTATATGTTTGCAGTGGTGGTATGTTCCATGCTTTTAGTTCCACCAAGTGTTACACACGCCGCTAAACCCAGTACAATCGAAGCGAAAACACCGCCTCCGCCAATCGAAATGACGATTGAAGGTTTTTTTGACCCATCCTTCAAATACCTCGATCAAGGCGATAGCAACACAGTAGACAAGGGGAATCAGACGGCCGAAGTTACGGTTACAACCATCGCGAAGCAAACCGTTGCCTCGATCGGGGCGACCATATATTTCGATAAATGGACGGGGAGCGCTTGGGTGCAGGTTGGCTCTCAAACGGTAAGTGCTTCGAATAAGATGCTGTTTAATGGATATGCGGTCTTCGGCACGGTTTCCGGTTACTATTACCGGGCGCGCACGGTGCATTGGGTCAGTAACAACGGCACATATGAGCAAGGCAATTACACGTCGAATACGATTTTAGCCAAGTAAACCAAACAGGGAGCGGCAGATATTAGCCCTCCCTGTGTTTATTTTAGCCAATACTGTCGGCTACCTTAATAATATCGTCTTCCGATAATCCGCCGGAGATCGAGATTAGAATGTTACCTGTCATATAGTCCAAACTGGAACGACCATCCTTCGTCAAGAAGAGAAAACCGGTCTGACCTTTGACGTTAACTTCTTTGTAGTCACCAGCATCCTTATCAAATCCTGAAGTCACTGTTTCGTTTTTCTCCAACATGCGAATAGTTATCATGAACGATTTTCCTGCATTCGGATCCCTATAGATAAGGACGGCCTTCTTCGCGTTCTCTCCGCCTTTTGAAAAAACAAGGACATCATTCAAAATGAACGCCGGGGGTATATAGCCGATTTTAGGAGCGGGAAATAGCAAGTGGTCGCCCGCTTCTTCCCACGTTTCATAATGCTGCTCTTGAAGCACGCCGGAATCGATGCTTTTTCCTTCGTTTTCGAGTGGAGAGTCAGGAGGAGGCGCTGTTCTCGCCTTGCCGGTCGGTTCAGCATCGTTCCCGAAAATAAAACTCACGACACCCGATTGAATTTGCTTAATGGTCTGAAAGAACGGGCTGAATGCTTTTGTGGCTGTCGGTGATCCGACGATGAACGCGCCAATAAGAAATGAAGCGGCCACTACATATGGTAAAAGCAAAAACCGTTTATGCGATCGACGTGCTTTCAATTTTGGTTCAAGCCGCTGCCATGAAGGTTCGGGGTTTGCAACCGGCAATTGTTTTTTGACTGCTTCTTCAAAAGCAGTATCAAAGAGCCGATCAAATTCATCTTTGTTCATTTACTCTCACCCCACTCCTTGATAAAGCGCTTTTTGATCGAATTCCGAGCTCGGTGCAACTTATATTTGATTGAATCCTCGCTTGTATGGAGTTCCTCTGCAATTTCTTTATACGACATGCAGTTTTTCCAGCGCATTTCAATTAGACAGCGGAATTCTGGTTTAAGGTCCTGAAGATACCGACCAATCATGTCGGCCATCATTTTCATCTCAATGTGGTCCTCGATCATTTCTGCATCAGTAGCGTAGGCAATATTGTTATCTAAAAAAACATTATCGGAGTCAATTTGGTTGCAGTTTTTTTTATTTTTTCGGATGTAGTTGTATGTGGTGTTCCGAACGACAACTTTTAACCAGCTTTTCAGTTGGGTTTCATTATCAACAACTGGAACATTTCGAATCACCTTCAGAAATGCCTCTTGTATAATGTCCTCTGTGGCTGCATGATCTTTGACCATTTGTATGACCACCCTATAGACCAAGGTGTAAAACTCACGGTATACACTACGTTGAATGGTTATATCAAGCGCCGAAAAATTAGAGGAAGTCAAGAGAAGTAATATGTTTTCCAAATCCACTGCACCCCTTCCTTCTTTAGGGAGTGTGCCTCCCTTGTTGTGTCTTTCTAACATTCAAAGCATGCTCCCGCTTTTTATGGATCTCATCGACCGTGTAATCCTTCCGTTCCGGATATGAAACATAAGCTAACGGATCCTTGATCGGGGCACGTCCCATTGATTTAATCTCGTTTCGACAAATCATCGGGGGACTTCTTCCGGCAAATATTGGAGTGCCGCATTATTCTGGGGGCGGCCGCCACACTCTCTGTTGCCTCGTCGCTGTATTCTACAACCAGATCCTCTAAGAACTTATCCGAAAACCTCTGCATGGAGAAGTACAAGCAAAATGGAGCATCGCCTCGTAGTTCTCCACTTCTTCTCCCAACGAACGAGCAGTCGGCGGAAACGGTTGATCCCGCTTCCCACATGCGTTTGAAAACGCCTTGCTTTTGCCAGTATTGAAAACGATCAAACACCGTACAAGCGGCGCCCATCTCACGAGGCAACGCTTTCCATTGGATACCCGTGCGGAGCACGTAAAAGATTGCCGTCATCGCCTGATGATCGTCCATACGCGGACGACCGCCCTTCGGTTTCGCGGTTCCACCGGTAACAAGGGTTGGATTTTATTCCACAACTCATCGGGAATTGAAAAGGATTGCTGTTTCGGTGCGGTTGCCATGACGATCTTCTCCAAACTCTTCTCTTGAAGGAATTCGACATTTTCCACCGTTTTCCTACTTGTTCATAATGGTTTTCGGATAGGGTCTTAGTAGGAGAAGGCCAGGGGAAAAAAGGAATATCCCAAATACTTGCATATCGTCACACATTTATGCTACGTTGGATTTGCTTTTGAGACCATGGTTTACGCCATGGATGCGAAGCAGCGGGCTTGCGTGGCGGCGCAGGGCTCGCTGTTTTTGTTTCTGGCTTGGTTTCCTGACGACGGGATGGTTTTTGGGTTTCCCGTAATTCTAATGCTTGTCCTTTATGCCAAATGACCAGCTTACCCTGCATAGTTTCCCGTACTTCCACGCTTGTTTTCGCCTCAAAGGGCTGTGAAGGCTTTTCGGCTAGTGTATAAAGTTTTCCCCCATAGGAAAGAGTTTGGCCTGAACCAATCTGTCTATAAGTTCGAACAGCAAAAACATACTCCAAATCGGTCTCCGCAGGTAGAGGACGGTATGCGGATTCCGCCTCCTGTGGTTCAACCGCAAAAGTGCGGTTATGTTTTTCTATGAGTTCCGGCAATGCTCGATTAGCTTCTTCCAGCGTACTTACACCCAGCAGCCGAAGTTCAATGACCAAACGGTCTTGAAAGGTATCCCACAGTCGTTCTATACGCCCTTAGGCTTGCGGGGTCATCGCTTTGATATGAGTAATGCCGAGTTCTGCCATTGCCTTGCCGAATTGTGATAGCGGCTTGATCTCTTCCGCCAATTCCTGCTCCAGCGTCAACGACTCCTTGGGAGAGCGGAAGATGGTATGCCGGTCACTGTATAGGCCAAGGGGAAGGCCGTATTTCTCAATCCCTTGCTGCATAACGGTGAAATAGCCTTCCAGTGTTTCCATTGGGCGAAAGACAGCGCCAACGATAGTTCCGGTAGCATCGTCAATGGCAGCATGCAATGTAAGTTGGGGACCTCTATCTTCCAGCCAGGCATAAGGGCTGGCGTCAATTTGCCATAGCATCCCGGCTTGAGGCTTGCGATTGCGGGGGCGATGAACATTGCCCCGGCGTCGTTGTTTGGCTTGTTTCAAGCCTTTTTCCAAGAGGATACGGCGAACCGTGGATACACTAAGAGTCAAGGATTCACGTCCCTGCAAAAGCTCAGCAAAATGACAGTTATTACAGCCATAGTAGGTGTTTTGATACAACGTGGCTACATGCTCCTTAATCGAGTCAGAAATCGCATGAACAGGTTTGCGCCCCCGATTTTTATGGGCAATACCTTCAGCTCCTTCCGCGAGATAAGTTTTTTTAAGGCGCAAAACCTGCCGTGTAGAAAGCTGCTGTAACTCCGCGGCTTCAGCGACCTTGATTTGTCGAGCAACAAGCTTTTCGATAACCAACACTTTTTTCAGTTCTGCTTTTATCAATGTAATCTTCTCCTGTCCCATAGTGACATTATCTCAGAACAGTTACACCGTGACATTATCACAGACGAATAACACGCCCGGAACATAAACGTTGACTTCCATTATCCGGAATGTTATCCTTATTGTAACTGAAACACTGCGAACATCCATTATACTTTACAAAGTACCCAACGACCGCTAATCTTCATTAGCGGTCGTTGTTATAAAAGGACATTTTACACGCTTTGATGATTTCAGTTATTGAATCAGCGAGAGGAGTTATGGCGATCGAACACAACGAGAAGAAAAACTGGCGCAAAATTATCGCACCTTACGAAAGACCGAGCCTGAAGCGGAGCATTTGGCAAATCGCAAATACCTTTGTCCCCTTCTTTACGCTCTGGTACGCTGCCTATTGGAGCCTTTCGGTGTCTTATTGGCTGGCCTTGGTTCCGGCCGTTCTGGCAGCCGGCTTGTTGGTCCGGATCTTCATCATCTTTCATGACTGCTGCCACGGCGCCTTCTTTGCCAACCGCACCGCCAACGTGGTATTGGGAACGCTTGCCGGCATCTTAACCTGCTGCCCATACCATCAGTGGCGGCGCAGTCATTCGGTCCATCACGCGACCAGCGGCAACCTGGATCGGCGCGGCATGGGGGACATCTGGACGTTGACAGTGGAGGAATATTTGGCGCTGCCGCGGCTGAAACGGCTGGCTTACCGCATGTACCGAAACCCCCTGATTATGTTCGGACTCGGTCCCACCTACGTTTTCCTCATTGCATACCGGTTTAACCGGAAGGGAGCCCGGATGAAGGAACGGCTTAACACCTACACGATCAACTTCGGAATCGCCGCTGTCGCCGGGCTGCTTTGTTGGGCAATCGGCTGGCAAGCGTTTTTATTGGTTCATGGACCGATCTTTCTGCTTTCCAGTCTGGCCGGCCTCTGGCTCTTCTACGTTCAACACCAGTTTGAGGGGACCTACTTTGAAAAAGGCGACAAATGGGATCATTTGAGCGCGGCTTTGCGCGGAAGCTCCTTCTATAAGCTGCCAAAGGTTCTGCATTGGTTTACGGGAAACATTGGCTTCCATCATATTCACCACCTGAGCCCCCGGGTGCCGAACTACTATCTGGACCGCGTTCAGAAAGAAAACACGATGTTCCAGGATGTTGCGCCGGTCACCCTTTGGTCAAGTCTGAAATCGCTCAACTTCCGCATATGGGACGAAAATCGCAAGAAACTGATGGGATTCGGGTACATCAAGCATTTCTTGATGGCCCGGAAAGCAAGCAAGTGATTTGTCTTCAAGTTGTTTGACAACAAAACCAGCCCCGACTCGTCGAACCTTGAGCGATTGGTCGGGACTGTTTGAATTTGGGCCCATATTAGGCCGCGCTTCTGCTTTGCAGAACCAGTTTGTTTTGCAAATTCCGTTGGATCTGATCGACGATGACGGCCAGCACAATGACGGTTCCTTTTATGACCATTTGCCAAAACTCGGAGACTCCGATCATGACCATGCCGTCACTCAAGACGCCGATCACGAACGCCCCGACGATCGTTCCGCCGATGGTTCCCCTTCCGCCGGCAAGGGAGGTTCCGCCGAGAACCGCTGCGGCAATCGCGTTCAATTCCCATGTTTCCCCTGTCGCGGGATGTGCGGCCACCAACTGGCTGGAGACGATCAGTCCGACCATCGCGGCACAAAAGCCGGAGAACATGTAAACGAACATTTTGACGCGCTTCACGCGGATTCCGGAAAGCTCCGCCGCTTTTTCGTTGCCGCCTACCGCAAAAATATGCCATCCCAGGGGCGTTTTCTTGAAGATATAAGCGGCAATAAGGCCGATGATCGCCATGATCCAGACCGGAAGAGGCACGCCAAGAAGATTTCCGGCCCCCAACACCGGAAAACCGGTATTGCCGAGCCCGGGATCTCCGACCAGGTTGGGAAACGTCTCCCCGTTCGAACGGAGCATTGCCGCTCCCCGAGCCACGTATAACGTTCCAAGCGTAGCAATAAACGGCGCCACATGAAAGCGGGTTACCAATAACCCGTTGACGGCTCCGACCAATGCCCCCATCATCAACGTAATCAAGATGACCACAAACACGTTGAAAAAAATCTTGACACCGAACATCGGCAGCGCCAAACCTTCATAAATCAGTCCTCCGGCTATCATGCCCGACAAACCGACAATCGAGCCGACGGACAAGTCGATGCCCCCGGCCACAATTACGTAAGTCATGCCGATCCCGAGAATCGCATACAACACGACGTGGCTCGCAATCAAAATAAGACTGTGCGACGTCAGGAAATTGGGGGCGGAGAAGCTGAAGAATACAATCAGCAGAATAAGCGCGATAAACGTCCGGAATTTGAGCAAAATCATCCCGATTCCAACATGGGTTTGGGATTCCCGATTCCGTTTTGGCTTTAATTCAATCATCGGATTACGTGCTCCTTTATAAACAGAGTAATTTATACTCGGATCGCTCGTTGACCTTCGGCAGAAGCCAGAACCAGAGCCTCTTCGGTTATTTGTTCGCCCGCAAATTCCCCGGTCAATCTGCCGTTGGACAATACGATGACTCTGTCCGAAATGGAAACGATTTCTTTTAATTCCGAGGCGACCAGTATGATGCCGAGTCCCTGGGAGGCGAAACGGCGGATCAGCTCAAACACCTCCGCCTTGGCCCCGACATCGATTCCGCGCGACGGTTCGTCAAGAAGCAGCACTTTAGGGCCCGTCAGAATCCCTTTGCCGATGACGACTTTCTGCTGATTTCCTCCGCTCAGCGACAGGACAGGGAGATTGCTGTCGGCAACTTTTATATACAAGTCCTCTATCGTATTCCGAACATGCTCTTCCTCTTTTTTCTGAACCAGATGGAACCATCGGGCGTACTTGTTTAAACTGGAGAGCGTAATATTTTTTGCGACAGAAAGCGTTTGCACAAGACCTTCGCGCTGGCGATCCTCCGGGACGTGGGCAAAACCGCGTTCGATTTGTTCCCGGATCGATCTTGCCTTGATTTCTTTCCCTTCCAAATAGATGTCGGCGGTTGCCTCGGGATGCATCCCCATCAGACACTCAAGGATCTCGGTGCGGCCGGAACCGAGCAGTCCGTATATGCCCAATATTTCTCCCTTGCGGAGCGAAAACGAGATGTTTTCCAAAGCAAAGCCCCCGCTTCTACCCGGCAAAGTCAGCCCCTCTACACGGAGCAATTCTTCTCCGAATCGTTCCGCTTCCGGTTTCGGTTTCGAAACGGATGCTTCATGGCCTACCATATTCCGAACGATCCAGGGAATATCGATGTCCTTCACCTTGGCTTCCGCGACAAGGCGTCCGTCCCTCAATACGGTAACGTAATCCCCGATGCGCATGATCTCTTCCATCCGGTGAGAAATATAAATAATGGAAATGCCTTGTTCTTTCAATTCGTCAATCAACCGGAACAGCACTTCCACTTCCGCCGTACTCAGAGATGAGGTAGGTTCATCCATGATCAGCACATGCAAATTGGGCTGCGCCATCGTCTTGGCTATTTCGACGATCTGCTGTTGCCCGACCCGAAGATCGCGCACCAGCGTTCGAGGATCGAGGGGATGTTCCAAACGTTCGAGCAGCTTTCGGGCTTCCTCCATATGCCGTTTGTCGTCCACGATCATTCCGTAACGGAGCTTCTCGCGGGCAACGAAAATATTTTGCGCAACCGTCATGTTCGGAAACAAGTTCAATTCCTGATGGATAATGCCGATCCCCATTTCCGCCGCGTGTCTCGTGTCGTCAAAATGCACTTCTTTTCCGTTCAGCTCGATCGTCCCTTCGTCCGGCCGTTCGATGCCGGCGATTATTTTCATCAACGTTGATTTTCCCGCGCCGTTTTCCCCGATCAGCACATTCACCTTTCCGCGGTATACGTTAAAATTCACCCGGTCGAGCGCAAGGGTGCCCGGATATCTTTTGGTAATCTTTCTCGCGGAAAGACAGACTTCCCCGGTGTTCGATAACGCCATTACGAATTGCCTCCTTGCGCGATTTGCAGTTGCACCGGCGTAATCAGTATTTCTCCGCTGCTGTCAGCGGTAAAGGCGCCCATAAATTGAACCGTTTTATTTTGAACGGTGTCGAAATCCAGCTTGTTCACCACGTCATCGTTCACTTTTTGGTTTATGGAGTTGGAGAGTTGAGCGAATTCCACCTGGTTTTTAAAGTCGTCGAACTTGATGAATTCCAGGCAATCCCTTATCGACGTTCCTTTAATGACGGGACCGATTTGTATTTTTACATCCGTTCTGCCGTCAAAAGGCGGCAAGTCGACGTCCATGGTGCCGGCCCGCGACTCCCGGTTGACGCTCAACGCTTTTCCTTGACCCTTCACGATAAAGTTGCCTTGACGGGCTCCATATTTTTCGGCTGCCGCATCCGGATTTGCTTTCATGTCCTTTAACACCGCCACGATATCCGCCGCTTTGTCCGTCATATACGGAATCACTTTATCGTTCCATATCGTGCCGACGTAATTGTCCGCATCAAGGGCTCCGGCCTCCGCAGCGGCCGCGCCGCTATGCGCCGATGGATTGCCCGCCTCATCGATTTTCACTACGGTGAACCATTTGCAGCCCGACACGACGCTCATGAAGCAAACCAAGAGAAGAACACCGTACAGTTTTCGTCCTTTAGCCGCAAGCCGTTTTCTCTTGTCCGTACCGCCAATGTCTCGCTTCATCCTATCTTCACCAACTGTAATGGGAATTTTCGGGGATGGCGCGCATCATGCGCCCATCCCTCATGGATCCGGCTTATTGCCGCTTTAAGGCGAAATGATCCAATTGCTTTGCGTTCTCTGCCGTGATCAGCACGCAATCGATCAATTGTTTCTCTTCCGCTCCGGTCGAACCTGTCTTGATATATTTGTCCGCCTGCTCCACGGCAAGCTGAGCGATGTCATATGCGGGCTGCAATACGGTAGCTTTGATTTCATTGGCAAGAATCGAATCCCGTACATCATTGCTGCCGTCGAAGCCGACTACAATGACATCTTTCATGCCCGCTGCTTTAAGTGCGGCCATCGCCCCCATAGCCATGGTGTCATTCCCGCAAATTACCCCTTTGATATCTTGATTTGCCTGAATAATGGATTGCATTTTGGAAAACGCTTCCGTTTGACTCCAGTTCGCGCTTTGACGGGCGACCATTTTCATGTCGGGATATTGGTCGATGACATCGTGGTACCCTTTGGAACGGATGCTCGCGTTCGTATCGGATTCTTTGCCGACCAGCTCCACATAATTGCCTTTCTCGCCCATCCGTCTCACAAATTCTTCCGCGCCCAGTTTTGCGCCTTGATAGTTGTTCGAAACGATTTGCGAAACCGCAACGCCCGTTTTGTTGATTTCCCTGTCGATCAGAAATGACGGAATGCCCGCATTCTTCGCCTTTTGGACCGCCGCAACGGTAGCGTCCGCTCCGGCGTTATCGAGAATGATGGCCGCCGCTTTGCGGGCAATGGCCGTATCGATCAGTTCGTTTTGTTTATTGGCGTCATCGTCGTGAACCAGCACAAGCGTTTCATAACCCAGCTCTTTCGCTTTCGCTTCGGCGCCTGCCGCTTCGGATTTGAAGAACGGGTTGTCATGCGAAGGCGTGATAATCACGATCAAATTCGACTTTTGGGTATTCTGTCCGGACGCGGCGGATGGTTTGTTCCCGGAATCGGTATTGGCATCCGGCGTATTCTTTTGACCTTGACTCTCGGTTCCTGCACGGTTGGACGGGCTTCCCGTAGAACAGCCGACCAGCGCGAAACCGATTACAACAAAGGTCATGACAAAAATCGTCAACGCTTTGCTCCATCTCATACTGTCCTCTCCCTTTTTCCGATTGTTAATGTACCCTACAACTTAACGGCCTCATGAACGCGGAACGTGTCTGATGGTCTCACCTCCTCATGGCAAAACCGGGTTTTCCCGGCGTTTCGTTTATCCGATGTTCAACACGCTGCTAACCGCTCGTTTCCATCCTGCGTAAAGGCGCTCTCTCCTATCCGGATCCATGGAAGGCTCATATGTTCGGCACCCTTTTTGCCGCGCCGGGATGTCAGCGGGAGATTCCCAAAAACCGGTGCCGAGTCCTCCCATGTATACCGATCCCATCGCGGAAAGCTCGGCGACATCGGATTTGACGACCGTTTGCATCAGCAGGTCTGCCTGAAACTGCATCAACGCCGCATTTTCGGAAGCGCCGCCGTCGGCCCGCAGCTCCCGAAGCCGGATGCCGGATTCGGACTGCATCAGCTCTACCGCGTCTCGCACCTGATAGGCGATGCTCTCCAATGCGGCCCGGATGATGTGCGCTTTGCCGGTACCCCGGTTCATGCCGACGATTGCCGCTCTGGCGTATGGATTCCAATAGGGGGCGCCGAGTCCGACAAACGCGGGAACCAGGTATACGCCTTCATTGTCCGGCGCCTGCGCAAGCAGCTGCTCCATCTCTTCGAACGTGCCGAACAGCCCCAGATTGTCCCGCACCCATTTTAGGCTATCTCCGGAGGTGCGGATGACGGCTTCCAGCGCATAGGTGACTTTCCCCCGCATTCCCCAGGCGATGGCGGTCACAAGCCCGTTCCCTTTCCCTGTCGGCTCGTACTTCTCCCCTACGTTCATCAGCACCGACGTGCCGGTGCCGTACGTCGCTTTGGCCATGCCGGGCTGAAAACAAAATTGACCGTAAAGCGCGGCTTGGGAATCCCCGATAACGCCCGAAATCGGAATCCGCTCATCGAACAGCTCGGAATCTTCGGTATAACCGAATACGTCATCGGAAAACTTCACTTCGGGGAGCAGTTCGCAAGGCACTCCGAACAAGCCGCACATCTCTTCATCCCATTGAAGGGTATGAATATTAAAGAGGGACGTGCGGCTGGCATTCGTAAAATCGGTGGCGTGAACGTTGCCGCACGTGAGCTTCCAGAGCAGCCAGCTGTCGATTGTTCCGGCCAGCAGCTTCCCCTCAGCGAGCTTCACGCGCGCGTCTTCCACGTGTTCCAAGATCCATGCCCATTTGGTTGCCGAGAAATAAGGGTCCAGCATCAGGCCCGTCTTGGCACGCACCGTTTCTTCATGTCCCAACGCTTTATACGCGGCGCAAACGTCGGCCGTCCGTTGGCATTGCCATACGATCGCGGGGTACACCGGCAGCCCGGTTTCCCGATCCCACATGACGGCGGTCTCTCGCTGATTGGTGAGGGTAAGCGCGGCAAGCCGGCTGGGTCCGATACCGGCCAGCTCCAACGCCTGGCGAGCGGTTTTCTTGACATTGCTATAGATCTCCAACGGATCGTGCTCCACCCAACCGGGATGGGGGTACATCTGCTTGTGCCCGGTCGAGCTTCGCGCGACAATGCTTCCGGACTTGTCGACAACGAGCGCTTTCGTGCCCGACGTGCTCTGGTCAATCGCCAATATATAGTCCTTATTCATTCGCGCCGCTCCTGCTTGCCGAGCATTTCAAGCGCAATCCGCTTGATGTTGTCCGCGCTGATGCCGTAGTGCGCGAACACTTCCGCCGTCTTTCCGGCGATGGCCGGTTCGTCCGGAATGCCGAGAATGCGCATCGGCACCGGATGGTGCTGAGCGACGACTTCGGCCACTGCGGCACCAAGCCCTCCGAAAATGCTGTGCTCCTCAACGGTAATCATGTGTCCCGTTTCCCGTGCGGCCCGAATCACCGCTTCTTCGTCCAGCGGCTTGATCGTGTGCATGTTGATGACGCGGCAGGATATGCCTGCCTGCTTGAGCGCTTCTTCCGCGTCCAAGGCAACCCGCACGGTTTCCCCGGCGGCGATGATCGTGATGTCCGATCCTTCGCGCATCGTCACCGCTTTCCCGATGACAAATTCGTAGTCGTCCGATTCATAGACATCTTCCACGGGATTGCGGCCAATGCGGACATATACGCCTCCGACATGCTTCACGAGCGCTTCCGTCATTTTCTTGGTCTCGTGGCGATCGGCCGGCAGCATAACGGAAAGTCCCGGGATGGCCCGCGCCACCGCCAAATCCTGCAGCGAATGGTGCGACATGCCAAGCGCGCCGTAGCTGACGCCGCCGCTGATGCCGATCAGCTTGACGTTGGTGGCGGAATACGCCACGTCCACCTTGATCTGTTCGATGCTGCGCATGCTCAGGAAGCAGGCCGGCGAGGTCACGAAAGGCTTTTTTCCGCTATGGGCAAGGCCTGCGGAAATGCCGACGATGTTCTGTTCCGCGATCCCGACCTCTACGAACTGCTCGGGGAACGCCTTGGCGAACGGCGCCATCGCGGCCGAGCCGCGGGAATCGCTGGCAAGCACCACGATATCCCGGTCGTGGCGGGCCAGCTCCAACAACGTTTCACAGATGACCTGCCTGTTCGGTATGGTGTTCTTCATGATCTATTGCACCTGCTCTTCCTGCTTCAATTGGTCGAGGGCGGCCGAAAGCTCGGCTAGAGCTTTCTCAAGCTCCTCGTCGTTCGGCACATGATGATGCCAGTGAGGCACGTTTTCGGCAAAGGATACGCCTTTGCCTTTGACGGTATTGGCCATGATCAGCGTCGGTTTGCCTGCAACTTCAGGGACCGCTTCAAACGCTTCGATCAGCGAAGCCATGTCGTTGCCGTCGATAGACACGACATGCCAGCCGAACGCCTTCCACTTTTCCTCCAACGGCTCCAAACCCATGACGTCTTCGGTCGAACCGCTGATCTGCAGCCGGTTCCGGTCGATAATGCCGACCAGATTATCCAGCTTGTAATGGGCGCCGGCCATCGCGGCTTCCCATACCGAGCCTTCGGCCTGCTCGCCGTCGCCCATCAGGCAGAACACGCGATAGCTTTTGCCGTCCCTCTTTGCCGCAAGCGCCATACCGACGGAAATCGCCAGTCCGTGACCCAACGCTCCGGTGTTCATCTCGATACCCGGCACTTTGTTGTTGGGATGGCCGATCAGCCTCGTACCGAATTGGCTGTACGTTCCGAGCTCCTCTTTCGGGAAGAAGCCGAGATCGGCAAGAATGCACCAGAGCGACTCCACCGAGTGTCCCTTGCTGGCTATAAAGCGGTCCCTTTCCTCCCATTTCGGGTTGCGAGGGTCAATCTTCATCACGCGATAATAAAGAGCGGTCAAAATATCGGTATTGCTGAGCGAGCCTCCGGTGTGCCCGGTTTTGGCGCGATGGATGATCTTCAGCAGGTCCATCCTGATTTGGATCGCTTTCGCTTTCAATTCCCTGATCTCCATAAGTCCTCCTTGTTCACAGGTCCTTGCCCCTCAGCCATGCCTGGATTTCGCTTTCCGTCGGATCGACCGGATCGGGCGTAAGCCCCGGAATATACTTGCACGCTTCATAAAGAGCGGGAATGACGTTCGCATGAATGCCGACTGAATGATGCACGTACGGTCCCGTGACCAGCTTCTCTTCCCACAGCGGCCAGTCGTTCACTTCCACCCATACATAGGAGCCGCGTGTGTACGGTCCCCGGATGCCGCGGGCGCGGCCAAGGAACAGTTGGTATTCCCCGTGATCGCCGTCGAAACGCGCCAGCGTCATGCTGCCGCCTTTGATTTCCCCTTCATGCGTGCCCGGCGAATGATCGTCGAACAGGAAATGCTTGCGAAGCTTGGGTTTGTTCTCGACGGAGAGCGATACCGGGAAGTTGCCGCAGTGAAACAGCAACTCTCCGTTCGGGTTATCCGGGTGGCGGATCGTCAAATCGGCAAAAAACGTAGGCGCTTGGTTCATCGCGGCCGCCTGCACCATAACGGAGGTGATGGCTCCGTGAATGTCGGTTTCGCAGGTAACCGGAATTCGCTCGTCGGTCAGAATGGCATTTGCCAGGCAGGGCATAATCCCCATCGCCTCCTGCAGAGAGGACCAGCATTGGATCGCAATCGCCGTACTGCCTGTTTGCTGCGCGTATTGCTTCATGGCCACTTTCAGCGAAGCCATGCGCTTCACATCGGCTTCGGTAACTTCGGAGTAGTCGAGCTTTTCCTTTATATAATCGATAGCTTCCTTGAGCTCCGCGGAGTTCCCCGATTCGATCCGCTTCGAGGCGCGCTGAATGTCGACAAGCGTAATCGGATGGATTTCGATGCCGAACCGCTCCAGCAGCTCGCCTTCGTTGCATATCATCGTCCAGAACGAAGCCGGACGGGGCCCGATCTGAAGAATCCGCAGGCTGCGGAAGTGCCGAACCACGTTCGCGGCGGCGATAAAATTGGTGAATCCGCGTTCAAACACCGGATCGTCCACCCGGCTGTTCGTCACATAGGTGAACGGCACATTGAAACGGCGCAGCACTTTGCCTGTGGCGAACAGGCCGCATTGCGTATCGCGCAGGCGCATGCCGTCTTCAAGCGGAGCCTCGTCGCGCGGCCCCCACAGCAGCACCGGTTTGCCAAGCGCTTTGCCGACGCGGGCCACGGTGTCTTCGGTGCCGAAATTGCAGTGCGGGAAAAAGACCGCATCGACGCCTTCTTTCTTGAACCGTTCGACAATCAGGTCGGCATGGATATGATCGTCGTACAAAAGCCCTTCGGGATTAAGACCTTCCAGATCCACAATCTCGATATCCAAACCGAAGCTTTGAATTTTCTCCTTGATCATCACTTTGTACCTGAATGCGTCTTCGGCGCTGAACACGAATCGGCGCGTGGGCGCGTAGCCAAGTTTCAACTTTTTCATCCCGTATTGCCTCCGTTTGCTGGGTTAAGCGGTCCTGCCGCCAATTGAGGACTCAAACAAACTAAACAAAAATTGAAAAACAACTAAACACACCACGGTTTCGCCAATACACAACCACAAACCAATTGTTTGCGTTTTCATCCTATCACTCAATTTTATTTGTGTCAACTGTATTTTAGTTATAATTTTAGATTTTGTTTATATAAACAACAGTTCGGGTTCCCCTGTATTTTCAAGTAGTGAACTTAACTAAACAAACTAAATAAAGCGTGTCCGCGCAGGCAGAAATTCGTCCTGAACAGACACGCTTGTTGATCGTTTTTATTAAAAATGGATTAACCGGCAATGTAAACAAAGGCGTGAAACGTGTGGTCTTTGGGCGAAGAATCATTCGTATCCATACCGGGTTACTTCATGCTCAAACCAAAAAAAGAGCGGAAACCGCTCTCTAAACTTCTGTAATCAAGCCAACTTCAAGCAACGGCAAGATTATATAAGCGCGCCCAACTTCTGCGAGATTTGCGACGCGGCTTCTTTCACATATTGAATCGTGGAGGAAACGACGTCATCGTTCAAACGGTGAATCGGTCCCGCCACCGATAAGCTCGCCACCACACGCTGCTGCGTATCGAGTATGGGGGCGGCCACGGCGAACGCGTCGGTGTCCACCTCGCCGAGCGTGATGCAGTAACCGTCTTTTCGGATTTGCTCAAGCTGCGCCAGCAGCGTCTGTTTGTTCGTTTCCGCCGGAAACATCTTCGACACTTCTTCGATCGTCTTTTCGCTCTCGAAAGCCAGCAGCGCCTTGCCCGAGGCTCCGGAGTACAGCGGCAGAACCCGGCCGTTCTCGATCGACATCCGGATCAGCCTGCGGCTTGTCACGTTCTCGATGCAAACCGCTTTGGAGCCGGCGCGGACAAACAAGACGGTCGTTTCGTTCGTGCGGTTCGTCAGTTCTTCCATCACCGGCCGCGCAATGGTCAGAAGTTCCCGTTCGATTTGCTGGGACAGGCTGCGCGCCAGATCGAATATCCTTAAGCCCAGCCCGATCCGCCCTCTGCCTTTGCGTTCCACGAAGCCGTTCTTAATGAGCGTTTGAATGAAGCGATACGCCGTGCTTTCCGGGATCGAGACCTTCTCGGCGATTTCGCTCACGGTAAGCGTCGACCTTGACTCCGCCAGCACGAATAAAATATCAATCGCGCGGCCTAACGTTTGCGTTCCGCTCAAAATATACACCCCAGAAAAAAACGATGGTCTGATAACGCCCTCATTATATCACACCCGATGCTCGCCGCGCGCTTTTAACATCGCTCTCTTCTCCAATAAAAGCAAAACCTGGTTGGTCGCAACCGCTAGAGCCGATACGAACAGCGTTCCCCAGACAATCTTCGGCGCCGAGTTTTGATACAGCCCTTCGAACAAAACGACGCCGAGGCCGCCCGCGTTCACCCAAGCCGCAATCGTCGCGATGCCGATGACCGAGACCGATGCGACGCGGAGACCGCCAAGGATAACGGGCAGCGCAAGCGGGAGCTGGATCTTGTAAAACAACTGCCGATTGTTAAAACCCATGCCCCGTCCCGCTTCGATGACCGCCGGATCGATGGACTGAAACCCGGAAATGACGCTCCGGACGAGAATAAGCTGGCTGTAGATGACCAGCGCAATGATGGCAGGCTTCGTCCCCAGGCCAACGAGAGGGATCAGCAGCGCGAACATGCCCAAGCTCGGAACGGCGTAGATGATGCCGAGCGCCGACATGACCGGAACGGAGATGCGCCGGTGGCGCGACAAATAATAGCCGACCGGAAGCGCGATCAGCAGCGCGATCAGCAGCGAGACGAACGTCAGCACGAAATGCTCCGTAAGCAGCGTGAACAATTCGTCGTAATGGTTGAGAAAATAGTCCATCATCGCTCCATCACCCGCTGTTTGCCGTTTTGAGCTGCTCGAGCGTCACTTTGCCGACCGGCTTCTCCTCGCCGTTCACGACGGCGACATAAGGAGCATCGTGCTGGAGCAGCTTTTGCAGGACCGTTCTTAAGCTGTCCTGGCCGCGCACGCGCGGAACGTTCTCCGTCCCCGCCGCCGCGTCCGCTTCCGTCCAGGCGAGCATATGATCCTCCGCCTTCATCAGTTGCAGCCGCTGGAACAAATCGTCGGCTTGAATGAGCCGTCTGACGAATTCGTTGGCCGGACGGGTTACGAGGTTCAGCGGCGTGTCGTACTGCTGGATCGAACCTTCGTTCATGACCACGATGCGGTCTCCCAGTTTGAAGGCCTCGTCTACGTCGTGCGTGACGAATAGAATCGTTTTGCCGAGCTTCTTCTGGATTTCGAGAAAATCGTCCTGCAGCTTGGTGCGCGTAATCGCATCGATCGCGCCGAACGGCTCGTCCATCAGCAGAACGGCCGGGTCGCCGGCCATCGCCCGGGCGATCCCGACGCGCTGCTGCTGCCCTCCGGAAAGCTGACGCGGATATCGCGTTTTATAGCTCGGCGGAAGATGGACGAGGTCCATCAAATAGTCGACGCGCTCGCTTATTTTGCGGCGGTCCCAGCCCAGGATGTTCGGAACCGTGGCGATGTTTTGCTCGATCGTCATATGCGGAAACAAGCCGACCTGCTGGATGACGTATCCGATGCTCCGCCTCAGCTCCGTTGCCGGCATCTCCCGAATGTTTTTGCCGAATAGCGAAATGGTGCCGGAGGTCGGCTCGATGATCCGGTTGACCATCTTCAGCAGCGTTGTCTTTCCCGACCCGGACGCGCCCAGGATCGTGACGAACGACCCCTGCTCGATAACCAGGCTCGTTTCGTTTACGGAAGGCTTGGTTGCTTTCGGGAACGTTTTGGTCACCCGATCGAAGACGATCGCTTCTTTCTTCATCATCAATCAACTCCTACAGGAGAAGTCTCCCCCGATAACGGAGGAGACCCGCGAATATCACGATTACCTTATTTCAGCAAGCCTTCTTTTTCCAAGAACGCCTTCGCTACTTCCTCGTACTCTTTTTTGTGAATGTCGACCTCGGCATTCAGGTTTTGAACGGTCTCGTTATCGAGCTTGGCGGACACTGCGTTGAGCACTTCCGCGATCTTCGGATCTTTGTTCAGCACTTCCTCGCGGATAACCGGAGCGACGTAGTACGGAGGCCAGAACTTCTTGTCGTCCTCCAGCAGCACGAGGTCCTTGTTCGTCAAATCGCCGTCCGTCGTAAACCCGACGGTGACGTCCGCTTCCCCGTTCAGAATGACGCGGTATTTTACGCCGTAGTCGTACAGCTTGATGCTTTTGAAGTCCATTTTGCCGTAGAAGTCGTTCAGTCCCTTCAGGCCGTCCTCGCGCTCTTCAAATTCGGGAACCGCGGCAAGCCTGAGCTCGGGCGCCAGCTTCGGCAGGTCGGAGATTTTGTACAGGTTGTACTTCTCAGCGACCTTCCTCGTCGTCACGAGGCCTTGCGAGTCGTTGGCGTTCGTCGGCTCGAGCCAGATGAGCTTGAACTTTTCTTTGTAGCCTTTGGACACTTCATCATAAACTTCCTTGGCGTCCGACTTCGGCGGAAGCTGAAGCACGTTGATCAGGCCGGTTCCGGTATATTCCGGATACATGTCGATATCGCCGTTCTTGAGCGCTTCGTGCGCAACGAGCGTGCCGCCGAGGTTGAGCTTTCGTTTGACCTTGTAGCCGGCGTTCTCCAGCGCGAGCGAGTACATTTCGCCCAGAATGAGCGATTCGGTAAAGTTTTTCGAGCCGACGGTAATTTCCGGCTTGTCCGACGAAGCGTTCTTCGATCCGCATGCGCTGACGACAAGCGCGGATGCCAGGATCAGGCCGGCCAGGGAGAATGCTTTTTTCTTCATGTTGGTTGACTTGCCCCTCTCAAGTTAGGATCTTTGAAACCGGGTTGCCGCTCTTTCGATTCCCGCAAATCCGACTTCGGACAGGATTGCCAGTATCGCGACGGGCACCGCTCCGACAAGCAGCAGCGAGAAATTGTACATTCCGAGACCGTTAATGATGAACGTCCCAAGTCCGCCTCCGCCGATAAAAGCGGCCAGTGTCGCGCTGGCCACCACTTCGACGGCCGCCGTCTTCAAACCGGAAAGCATGATGGGCATGGCGAGCGGAAATTCGATTTTGCGCAAAATCATGCCCGGTCCCATCCCCATGCCGGCCGCCGCTTCGAGGACGAAGGGTTCGATCCCGCGAAAGCCGATGTACGTATGGATGAGGATCGGCGGGCAGGCCAGGATGGTCAAGGCAACGAGCGCCGGCGCGAAGCCGGTTCCCATCAGCGGCAAGATGATGACGAGAATCGCCAAGCTCGGAATGACTCTCAGCGAATTGAACACGCCCATGATCGTGCCGGTCAACCATTGCTTCTTGGCGCACGCGATCCCGAGCGGAACGCAAATCGCCGTCGCGATGAGCAGGGCGAGCAGGCTGAGCGACAGATGGACGCGCACCGCTTCCCAGAACCTGTCGCCGTTGTTCAGCACGTACTCGTATGCCCCGGTCAGGACATCCATCCGAATCCCTCCTTTCCAGCCTGTATAATTTATCAATTATTGATAATTTAATTACTTTTATATAATAATCAATAAAACCAAGAAAGTCAATCGGAATTACATCATCTTGGTTATGTACGGTTTGCGAGCTTTAGCAACGCGTTCAGCAGCACATTCGCTCCGGCCGCACAGTCGTCCGGACTGCTCCACTCCGACGGATGATGGCTGATCCCGTCTCGGGAACGCACCAGAATCATCCCGACCTCGCACAAGCCGCGGATCGCCGCGGCATCATGGCCCGCTCCGCAAACAAGGGCCTGCACGGGAATGCCGGAAGCGCGGCAGCTTTGCTCGATCGCTTCAAGAACGGCCGGACCGCAGCTTACGGGCGCTTCCTCGTCGAGCACGTCGATGACCGGCTCCAGGCGCCTTCGCTTGCACACCGCATGGATTTCGCCGCACAGATCGCGCTTCATGCGCTGCAGCGTCGCGGAGTCGTCATGACGCAAATCGACCGTAAACGACGCTTCCCCCGGAATCACGTTGATCGCGCCCGGCGCAAGCGACATCGTGCCGACCGTGGCGACCCCTCCGTACCGGAGCGCCGTCCGTTCCGCCGCCAGCAGCGCTTCCGCGGCCGCAGCCGCCGGATCGCGCCGCAGCGCCATCGGCGTCGTCCCGGCATGATCGGCCCGGCCCTTCAGCGTCACGCGCAGCCAGCAGTGGCCGTAGATGGCGGTCGCCATGCCAATGGGAGCTTGCCTCTCCTCCAGCACCCGTCCCTGCTCGATGTGAAGCTCCACGTACGCTTTCACCGTTTTCTTTTCGCGCCGCGCGTTGGCAATCCGCTCCGGATCGAGCCCGGCGCGTTCGAACGCTTCCCGCAGCGTAATGCCGCGGTCATCCGCCGCGTCGAGCCATTCGCCGGTCCACGCGCCCGCCATCGCCCGGCTTCCCAAGTAGCCGACGCCGAAGCGAACGCCTTCCTCATCGGTGAAGCAGACGACTTCAAGCGGATGCCGATGCCGGATGCCGCGCTCTTTGACGGTCCGCAGCGCTTCGATGCCGCCGAGCACCCCGAGCGCTCCGTCGAAGATGCCCGCTTGAACGACCGTGTCGATGTGCGAGCCGGTCATAACCGCAGGCAGCCCGGGCCGGTCGCCCTCCAGACGCCCGATCAGGTTGCCCGCCTCGTCCCGGCGAACCGTCAGGCCCGCTTCCTTCATCAAGCCTTCGACGTACGCTCTGGCGGCCATGTCCGGCTCCGTAAGCGACAGCCGCGTGACGCCGCCTCTTTTATCTTGACCGATTTTGCCAAGAAATTGTAAGGTGCTCCACAGCCGGTCCTTGTTGACTTCGTAAGCGTCCGCCACCGCGTTCACGCCTCCCCGCCCGGCGCGGGATCGTCGTCAAAGGACAATACCGCCCGCGCCAGCGCTTCCACGCCGGCCGCAACGTCCTCGAAATCGGTCCATTCCTCGGGACAATGGCTCCTTCCGCCGCGGCTCGGGACGAAGATCATGCCGATCGGGGCGATTTTCGCGATTTGATTCGCATCGTGCCCCGCTCCGCTCGGCAGCATCGCCGTCGGCGCGACGCTAGCGCAGGCTTCGTAAATGCGCTCCTTGACCTTCGGCTCCACCGGAATCGCCTCCGATTTCGAGAGCGGCTCCAATCGGAGGTCTAATCCTCTCGCAGCGGCGATCCGCGAAGCTTCCTCGGCGAAAGCGCGGTAAATCTCCTCGCATACGCTCGTATCCAGCGAGCGGATTTCCATATCGAAGACGACCGTGCCCGGCACGACGTTCGAAGCGTTCGGCTCGTTGGTCAGCTTTCCGATCGTGCCGACGACATCCGCCGCGTACGTTTGCCGGCAAAGCCGCTCGAACGCGAGCCCTATTTCGCAAAAGCCGGCGAGCGCGTCGCGGCGCATGCTCATCGGCGTCGTGCCGGCGTGGTTCGGCTCTCCCGCAATCGTCGCGCGATAGCGGTGGATGCCGACGATGCCCAGGACGACGCCGAGCTTATGGCCGGTCTGCTCCAGCACCGGTCCCTGCTCGATGTGCAGCTCGAGGTAAACCGCCGCGCTGCCGGGCTTTCGCGCCTGAACCGCCAGCTTCTCGGGCGAGCCGCCCTGCCGCGCGATCGCTTCCCGCAGCGTAAGCCCGGACGCGTCCGTCCGCTCCAGCATCTCGTCCGGCAAATTGCCGACCATGCCCCGGCTGCCGACCGTCGAAATGCCGAACTCGCTCGGCTCCTCCGCCGTGAAGTCGACGACTTCGAGCGGGTGCCGCAGCGCAATGCCGTTCTCCTTGAGCAGCCGCGCAATTTCGATGCCGGCCAGCACGCCGATAATGCCGTCAAAGCGGCCGCCTCCGGTTACGGTATCGGTATGCGAGCCGATCATGATGGGCGGGAGGCTCGGATCGCTGCCCGGCAGCAAGCCGATCAGGTTGGACGCCGCGTCCACACGCACCGTGAGGCCGGCTTCCCGCATACGCTCCGCAAGCCAGTCGCGGCTGCGGTCATACCAAACGGTGAACGGCCTTCGGGTCCAGCCGGGCTTCGTCTCGTCGACGAAGCCCGACAGCGCTTCGATGTCCGAACGCAACCGGTCGGTGTCAGGCTTCAGCCTTGTCGCGCGATTTCCCACATCCACAAGTGGCCACTCCTTCCCGCTTATCGGTTATGCGCCGCGGGCACGAACCGGCCGTGGCCGGCTTCGCCGATGACATCGCCGTCATAGACGAGCGTGCCGCGCACGAACGTATGCGTCACTTTGCCGCGCATCGCCATGCCGTCATACGGGCTCCATCCGGCGCTGGACTGCAGCTTGCGCTCGTCCATCACCCAGCTTGCGTCCGGGTCCAGCACGACCAGATCGGCATCGTAGCCGACGCCGATTTTGCCCTTGCGGTGGCCGAGTCCGAATACGGTAGCCGGATTCTCGCACAGCAGCCGCACGAGCTCCGTTATCGCGAGTCTGCCTTTCGCCACGCCTTCGCTGTAGACGACCGGCAGCAAATGCTCGACGCCCGGAGCGCCCGATGCGTTGCTGAAAATGTCGTCGTGCGTTTTCCGCTCGAGCAGCCACGGAGCATGGTCGGACGTAATCATATCGATCGCGCCCTTGCGCGCCAGCTCCCACAGCCCCTCGACGTCTTCCCTGGAGCGAAGCGGCGGATTAATCTTGCCTTTGCCCTTAAGCCGCGGCATATCTTCCTCGCTCAACGTCAAATAATGCGTGCACGTCTCGGCCGTAATGCGTGCGCCTTGCGACCGGAAATAGTCGGCCAGGTGAAAAATCCGCGGATACGTGCAGTGGTAAAGATGCAGCTTAACCCCCGTCTCGTAGGCGAGCTCCATGGCGGTCAGCGCCGCCGTCGATTCGCTTACCTTCGGCCGGCTCCAGCCGTGCGCTCGCGGATCGCTGCCCAACGATTTATACTTCTCGATATACCTGCGCACAATTTCGTCCGTTTCCGCATGGACGCCGACCGGACAGCCCGTCTCCGCGATAACCGCGAACGAATCGAGCAGTTGGCCGTCGTCGATGCGCGGAAAGCGGAACGAGTCGGTATTGAACATCGACACCTTGAACCCGCAGGCGCCGGCTTCCGCTAGCCGGTGTATATCGTCATAGCCGTCCTGCTTGTGAATCGTGGCGAGCATCGCCACATCGACGATCGACTCGCGCTCGAGCCGCGCCCGTTTTTCTTCGAACAAATCCGGCGTGCAGATCATGCCCGTCGCGTCGTAGGGCATCTCGATGATTGTCGTCACCCCGCCGGCCGCAGCCGCCCGGCTCGCCGTGTAAAACCCTTCGTCAAGCGAGCTGTAGCAATGCACATGCGCGTCGACGGCGCCCGGGAGGACGAACTGTCCTTCCGCGCGCACGATCCGCTTCGCCGATTCCGTCACGCTGCCTTTGGCGCCGATCTTGACGATTTTTCCGTCCGTTGCCGCAACCGCGCCGTCATACAAAATGCCTTCCGGCAGCACGATGTCGCCGTATACGATCAAGTCATATACGTCACTCATTCGCCGCCATTCCTCCTTTCGTCCGCTTCAGCAGCTCCGAGCTAGCAAGCAGCTTGTACACGGCTTGAATGTCGGGAGTCAGAAAACGGTCCTGCGACAGCACCGGCACCACGGAACGAATGGCCGCATAAGCCTCCCGGGTGCCTTGTCCGAGCCGGACCGCCTCCCGCAAATCAATCGCCTGCGCCGCATGCATCGCTTCCATGCTCAGGATGTAATATAAACGATCGATGATTTCCGCTGTCTTGCGAACGACGAGCGGCGTATTGTTCGCGTGATCCTCCATGTCGCCCGAAAGGGAAAAATAATCGGCCGATACCGGATTGGACAAATGGCGGATTTCCGCATCGAGCGACGTGAACGTTTTTTGAATCGTCCCATACGCGATCGCCGACGCCGGGTCCGGAGACAAAAACCTCGGCAGCCCGGTAAATTGCGGCGTTCCGAGCTTGATGGCCCGGTAGCACGATATTTTCGAGACATGGCTCAGCGCAATGCCGAGCATTTCAAAAGCGAGCGTCCATGAAGTCACATCGAAGTTCGACGACGGGACGATTCGCTGCTCGTCCGCAAGCAGGCACGGGTTGTCGTCCGAGCTGTTGAGCTGAACGAGCAGCAGCTTGCGCGCATAGGCGAGCGAGTCGCGGGCGGCGCCATGCACATGGCAGGCGGAGCGAAAGCTGAGCGGATCCTGGATTTTGCTTGACGTATCCAGCTCCGGCAGGTCGCCGCCCGCAAGCAAGCTGCGGACGAACGCCGCGCTTTCGGCGGCTCCCTCGTAGGGCCTTAGCCGATACGCGGCTTCATCCAGCGGGCTGATGCAGCCCCGGATCGCTTCGAGCGACAAGGCGAATACGATGTCCGCCGTCTCGAGCAGCCTTGCGGCTTCCCCGAGCACAAGCGCGCCGAGGCCGGCCGACAGCGCGTTCGAGCTGACGATGGCCAGCCCGTCCTTCGGCCCCAGCTTGAGCGGAGCGAGGCCGGCCCGCCGCAGCGCATCGGAGGCAGGCACCGTCGCGCCTTTGTAGATCACGTCGCCTTCGCCGATCATGGCGAGTCCGATATGGGACAAGACGGTAATGTCCGCCGCGCCGACCGACCCTCTAAGCGGCAGCACGGGATGAATGCCGGCGTTCAAGAAATCGCGGTACATGTTCACGACCTGCGGATGCACGCCGGTGGCGCCCAGCAGCAGCGTATTCAGCCGCGCCGCGAGCACCGCTCTCGCCTGCTCTTCCGTAGCCGCCGGCTCGATCCCCGCGGAGTGCGAGTAGATGAGGTTTCGGTTGTAGTTCTCAAAAAAATCGCTGCTGATTTCCCGGTCTTTGTTAATGCCGACGCCGCGGTTGAATCCATAGATCGGAATGCCCTTTGCGGCCAGCTCATGCAGCACGAGGTGCGCTTTCTCCACGCGGGCGACCGCTTCCGGAGCGAGCTCCACCTTATATCGGCGCAGGGCGATTTGCTCGAGCGCCTCGATCGTCAGCGATCGGCCGTCGAGCCGTACCGTTCCGCTCATGTCCTCACCTTCTTCCTTCGCCGCGTTCGCCGATCAGGAAGAAATACCCTTCAGCGCATAGTCCGCAAGCGGAATGCCCAGCGCCTTCTCCACTTCGGGATAGACGGTCGGGTCCTTCACGCTCGAGCTGAGCGGCACGTATCGCTTATCGATCATAAACAGCGCGATTTCCATGCCTTCCTTGACGCCGCCGACGCTGATCGGAAGCCCGGTTGCGGTATCGAAGGTCGTAATGACGTCCGGATACGTGGTCAGCCGCTTTCCGTCGGCATCGTCAACCGCCATATATTCGTTCATGACGTGCAGCGTCAGCGCGCGGCCCGTGCCGTCGTCCATCGTGATCGTACCGATGTCGAATGCGCCGGAATAATGCACGTCCTTCTTCAGCACCTTGCCCCTGCCGATAAAACGGCCGTTCGTCTTGCGGCACACCGTTTCCATGATCGCTTCCGCGCCCTTCGGCTCCGCTTCGATCATCGCGTATCCGAGATCCAGCGCGATGGAAACGCCGCCGATAGCGGCATGCTGCTTGACATAAGACGCCGGGATCGGATGGCGGGCCGAGGCGATGAAGCCGCCGGACATGTCGGACGCCGTCCGCAAAATGTTGGACGTCTTCGCCGGCGTACCCTTCACGACCAGCTCCAAATAAGAGCCGGTGTCTCTCCGGCCGCCGACGACGACCTGAATCGTTTCGTAGTCGGTGCGCGCGGCGAGCCCCATCGAGCCCATCTTGCCGGTCGGGTGCGCACGGATGTCGCCGGTCGCGTCGACGACGACAAGACCGAGCGCAGCGGCCGGCAGCCAGCCGTTGATCGTGCTGGACATCCCGTTCTGCGGCGTCATGACGCCGACGACTTTGCCATCGTAATGGTCCATCAGCAGTTGCACCGCTTTGATATAATCGACGCCCCACATTTCCCAGTCGTTGCCCGCAGGAGCTCCGATCGCCGTCGCCGTCACGATAATCGCGTCGTCGGGCAGCTCATCCACCGAAACAAGCTTCGGCCTGCCGATACTGACGGCCGCGCCGCCGATTTCAAGGCCGTGGTCAACCCATCCTCCGCCGCCGCAAGCAAACACGGCGCCGCCGCGAACGGCGGCCTTTACATCTGCCATTGTCAAAACTCGCATCTCGTTCCCTCTCCCTCCGTATTTTCAGACGTTTACCCTGCGAATCCCTTTTTTCGCAATCTCGTCGAACGACTCCTCGTACCCGGCATCCGCATACCGCAGCACGCCGAGGCCGGTGTCGTTGTTCAGCGTCGTCTCCAGCCTGATATCGCTGTCCCGCGAACCGTCGGCGACGATCGTCACCCCGGCGCTCGTCATATATCCGGTGTACCCGCCGCCGCCGGAGTGGATCGCCACAAGATCGGCCATCGACGAGCAGTTCAGCATGGCGTTCAGCAGCGGCCAGTCGGAGATCGCATCGCTGCCGTCCTTCATGTTTTCGGTCATGATGTTCGGATGGGCCATGGACGCCGCGTCCAAATGGTCGCGGGAGAAAGCGACCGGCCCTTTGAGCTTCCCTTCGCGCACCATCGCGTTAACCGCAAGCGCAAGCTTCGTCCGGTCTCCGTGGCCGAACCAGCCGATCCGCGCCGGCAGTCCCTCTACGGGCACATATTGGCTTGCGAGGCGAATCCAGTTGGTCGCGATGTCGTTGTCGCGGAAGTGCTCCAGGATGTACGCGTCGATCGTCCGGATGTCCTCCGGATCGCCGCTCAGCGCCACCCAGCGGAATGGTCCGATGGCGCGCGCGAACAGCGGCCGCAGGAAGCCTTCCGTAAAGACGACGATGTCGAACGCGTCCTTCACGCCGTATTGCGCCGCATGGGTGCGGATGTTGTTGCCGTTGTCGAACACGATCGCCCCCCGCCGCTGAAACTCCAGCATCGCTTCCACCTCGCGGGCGATCGAAGCGCCGGCGTCCGCCTTCAGCTTGTCCGGATCCTTCTTCCGCATCTCCGCCACGCGCTCGAGGCTGTAGCCGGAAGGCACATAGCCGTACACCAGATCGTGCGCCGACGTCTGGTCCGTCACGATATCCGGCACGATGCCGCGTCTAAGCAGCTCCGGATACACATCGGCTGCGTTGCCGAGCAGCCCGACGGACAAGCTCTTGCGGCTTGCGACCGCCTCCCGGATCCATGCGAGCGCCTCGTCCAGATCGGCCGTTTTTCTCTGCAGATAGCCGACCTTGATGCGCTTGTCGATGCGCTCCTCCGACACCTCCACGCACAGGATGGCCGCATTCGCCATCGTGCCCGCCAGCGGCTGCGCGCCGCCCATTCCGCCCAGTCCGGCGGTCAGGATGAATCTGCCGGCCAGATCGCCGCCGAAATGCATGCGCGCAATCGATTGAAAGATTTCGTACGTGCCTTGAATGACGCCCTGAGAGCCTATGTATTGCCAGGCCGCGGCCGTCAATCCGCCCCAAACAATCAGGCCTAGCTCCTGATATTTATAGAAGTTTTCGCTCGTCGCCCATTTACCGACGATATTGCAATTCGCCATGATGACCATCGGGGCGAATCGATGCGTCCGCATGACGCCGATCGGCTTCCCGGACTGAATGACAAGCGTTTCGTCCTCTTCGAGCGACTTCAACGTATCAACGATCGCATGATAGGCGTCCCAGTTGCGGGCGGCTTTCGCCAAAGCGGCGTAAACGGTAAGCTCCTGTTGGTTTTCGCCGTTCTCGAGTACATTTTCCAGCATGCGAAGCAGCGCTTCCTGTCTCCAGCCTTTGCAGCGAAGCTGCGTCCCTCTGGCAGCCGTAATTCGATCCACCGATCCCGCCCTCCTAATTATCATATTTCAATAAGTAATTTCTATTTGTTAATAAATTATCAAAGAACGCCAGTACCGTCAATACAAACCGACATAATGGTGTTATTTTAAGTAACATTTTCGGAATTGTAGAGTATAGAACCGTCGAGCCGCCGATTTTCCTGCTTAAGCCGATTTGTGTTTGAGGATTAGCGTATCCTCCATGTTCTTCCTTCATTCGTCCATTCTTCGTCTATTCGTCCCTTTACAGCCGCCCCGCGCAACCAAAAAAAACCGACCCTCGGGAAGGCCGGTCCGGTTGCTCACGAAATCGATTTTTCGGCATGCTTGGGAATGGAATGAAAAAAAATCTATTTTTCCGCAACGATAAATAAATAATCGCCCAGATCGCTCGCATAATCAATCTCCGGGTTATTTCCGGATCGGCTTTGCGCGTCAGATCGTATCCTGCGCCTATTTGGTCATAAAGAGGATAATCCATTGTTCCTCCTTCAAGGCTTTCGCATACGAAACGCCTTCCTTATTCGGTAAGCTCTAAAGAAAATACCTGCTGCCACTTCGTATTTTGGTAGCCGATGCTGCTGTAAAACGCATGGGCCTCTTTTCTGTGGCCCCCGGACCTTAACCGTACCTCTCGATAGCCTTTTTTCCCGGCCCATTCCTCACACTTTCGCATTAAAGTTTCTCCAATGCCTTTCCGGCGATATGGATGATCGACAACCAGACCGCCGATTTCCGCAAACGATTGCGCTTCAATCAAGTGCCTTCCGTGAACATGAACCCAGCCTGCAATTTCGTTTGGGCTTACCTCCATCACATAAACGGCGTGGTCGCGATCCGCCAATATTTTCCGGAGCCGTCCCCATACTTCGCTTTCCGAAACGTCATACCCGAGTTGCGAACACAATCTAGCGATTTCCAACGAATCCGTTATTTGCGCTTCTCTAATCGGCATGATCATCCAGCCCTCCATCGCCGCGTGCAGCGCGTGCAATAAAATTAGAGACGCAGCCAAGGTTCGTCCATCCAACCCGGCTGCGTCTTCTTCACCTTAGGTTAATGCGTCGACAAGTAGGTTCTCAACCATTGAAGGGCGGGGCGCTCGGTGCCGTTGCTGCGAACCAAATGCGTATTCGAGGCCCAGGTTTGACCTTCGATATACCCCCACAAGGTGACGCCTTTGACCGCCGAATGTTCCCACAGCACCGGGAATTTCTGCTGGTATCGGGCCAGCTGCGTCGAGTCGTCTCCGGTCATGTCGAGCTCCGACACATAGATGGGCAGACCCGTTGCCGCCAATGTATTCAGGACGGAGTTCATGGTGCTGACCGAAACCGAATCCATGTTAAAATAATGGCACTGGATGCCGATTCCGTCGATCAGGCCTCTGCTCTTGAGCAAATTGATAATTTGAACGTACTGGTTGGCGGCGTTGGGATCGCTGATGATGCCGTATTCGTTGATCAGCAGCTTCGCATTCGGAAACGCCTTTCTGGCTTCCTGGAAGGACCAGATCACCCAATCCCAGCCGGTCGCGCCGTCCCCGCCGATGGCGTTCCTATAGGAAGGCTTTGCGTGCAGCGGCTCGTTCACGACGTCGACGAAATCGGCATTCGGATAGCGCTGGCCGGCCGCCTGAATCCACTGCAACACTTCCGCTTTCTGTTCGGCCTGCGAAAGTCCGCTGATCCAGCCGGGCTGCTGGCTTCCCCAAACGAGCGTATGGAACTTGAACGGAAAACCGTTGCTTTTCGCATAGTTGTAGGCCAAATCGGCGGCGCTCCAGTTCATGACGTTCCGGGTCGCTTCGACCGAGCCCCATTTCGTCGAGTTTTCCGGCGTTACCTGATTCCAGTACGTCGCAAAGTTGGAGGGAACGCTGCTCGCGATCACATTTCCCAAAAACTTGCTGCGCGCAAGTCCCGCATCGGCGTCCGACGTGGCGATGAACGAGAATACGGACCCCAGCAATAAAAGCGAGGCGCAAATCTTCATCGCTTTTGCCTTTGACAGCATTTTGGATAACATTATAATTCCTCCCACTATTATTTAATGTTTTCTCGCGTTTTCTCACTCGTTCTTAGATTTTCAACCATCGACCATCCTGAAAGATGGATAAGTCATGTAGCTATGACATAATTTTCTGGAGGAGCCGGAGGCGGGAATAGAGGTTGGGACGCTGTTCCCAATCTATGGATGAGTCGTATGACCGCACTCTGGATATCCACTCTATTCCCCCGACGGCTTACCCTCCCATGTCACGCTGGGTCTTAGCCCTTACATTCCTTCGTTCTGCCTCTCGAGGTGTGGACGCCGTTTCCT
>NZ_KB899813.1 GCF_000378425.1 Cohnella laeviribosi DSM 21336
TGTCCCTTTATAGCCATAAGAAATGCACCCCCTAGAATTTTCATCGGATTAACCAAGGGGTTTTTCCAATGTCTATTCTAAAGGGTGCACTCTATGATCCCCCGGCGGGATTTTCTTAAGGCGGTTATTTTCTCACCAGTTCGAAATCGTCGAATACGGCCCAGTTGCCGGCATTGGCGTTGGAATAGACGCCAATGGTAATCGTGCCCGTCGTCACGTTGATATTGTCGATCGTATACGGGGTCCAAGCGTCGACCGCAGCGGAACCGATATTGCCGTACAGCGTACCGCCGCCGTAATTGCTGGCTTCGAGCCGGAGCGTGTTTTGGCCTCCGCCGGAACGTACCCATACGGTTGCCTTGTAGGTTCCGTTCGGAACCGATACCGCCTGGTACGTCGTTTGCTGATAAGCGCCGGGGGCCCAATGAACAAGCTTATACGAGCCGGAACGGGGATTGTCGCTGTCGACCTTATGCGCGGCAGCCTGACCGTCCGGCGTCCAACTGGACCATGCGCTTAAGCTTCCCGTTTCGAATCCGGGGTTCTGAAGCAGGTTGCCGCCGCCGCTTCCGCTGCCGGACCACGTGAACGTTGCCGCCGCGCCGGCGGGGAGCGTATAGACGAACGCCTGGGAAGCCCAACGGACCTTAAAGGTGATGCTGGATGCGCTGTTGTTCAAGGCGATCAAGACTTTGGAGCCGTCGGGATTTTTGAAAGCCACGTTCTCGATCCCGCCGCTGTACGTGTTGGAATCGATGCGGACAGCGCCGGGCTTGACGAATTTGCTGGCGTGGCCCAGCACGTAATATTCCACGTTCTTCGTCACATTTCCATTGCTGGGATTAATCGTGACGACGCCCCGGCAATCCGTGCATCCGCCGTTGGTCGGACCGTGGTTGGGGTCCAGCGCCAAATTCCATAAGAGCACCGTTTGGGCCCAGTTGCGGGTCGCTCCGATAATCAGGTTGGACAAATTCCATTTCAGATTATCGCCGAAATTCGTGGCCCATTCTCCGCCGCTGCACTCGGTAAAATAAATATTTTTGGAGGGATACGCGTTGTGGACCGTGGTCATGGCCGACGGATTGCCCGCGTAACAGTGCCAGGCGGATCCGTCGATATATTGGCTTGCCGCCGCATCGGCGAAAATGTTGGTTGCGTAATAGGTTTGGTCCCAGTTGTGGTCGTATACGACGATTTTGGCGGGAATGTTGTTGCTGCGGAAGGCCGGGCCGAGGTAATTTTTGATAAAATCCCTCTGCTCCGTGTCCGACATGCTCATGCTCGGATAGCCGGAAGTCGTGTGAAGAGGCTCGTTCTGTACGGTGATGGCGTCGATCGGTACGCCTTCGGCTTTAAAAGCGTTGATGTATTTGACAAAGTAGTTGGCATAAGCGGTATAGTATCTTGAATCGTACCATTTCAAATAACTGCCGTTGAGCGTTTCGGTATCTTTCATCCACGCCGGCGCCGACCATGGAGATCCCAATATCTTGACGCCGCTGTTGACGCTGAGAATCGATTTGAGGGTCGGGATGACATCCGTCTTGTCCGGATTGATGGAGAAATAATTCAGGTCGAAATCGTCGATGTTGTTGGGCGTATCGTTATACGTATAGCTGGACAAGGAGAAGTCCGACGCGCCGATGGTATGGCGGATGTAGCTCAGCCCGATGCCGCCCGCGCCGAACAAGTCGTTTAACAGGGCGCTGCGCTGCGAAGCCGACATCTTCTGATTGATCAGATAAGCCGAGGAACCCGTGACGGCTGCGCCGAAGCCTTTGATTGTCTGGTACGTCGTATTTTCATTCACGTTGACGGTGGTGGCGTAGGTCCCGCTGTCCGCGCCAAAGGATACGTCCGATTGTTTTTGCAGCAGTTTGCTTTGGTCGCCCGTCGTCATCCAGACATTGACGGTTTCGCCGGCCGCGTCGACTTCCGTTAACCTGCCCAATAGAGGGAACAGGAACAGGGCAAGAACGAGTACGGAACAGCCCCAGAAATAAGCGGAGCGTTTGGACTTCGATTTCGCCTTCAAAAGCATCAACAAAACCTCCTTATTAAATGAAATCGATTACACCCAACCAAAAACCAAACTCTAAAGCACCCTAAAGCAAAACATACAGCAAAAAACAGCCAAACCATAACTGAAATCGCTTACAGGCCTGTGATTCATTATATGACGAAACATACAATTTTTGTCAACCCCCATTTTTGAAAGAAATCATTCGGAAATATCAAAGCACCATCTTGTAATCGATTTCAGATTTGATATAATACAATCAACTCCGAAGGAAGAAAGTGAGCCAATGAAGGACAGCAAAATTATCGACGTCGCCAGAAGGGCGAACGTCTCCGTGGCAACGGTATCGAGGGTGCTCAATGCGAGCCATTTGGTCAGTCCGAAAACGAAAGAAAAGGTGCTCAAGGCGATCGAAGAAATGAACTATACGCCGAACGCATTGGCCAAAAACCTCCGTTCGCGAAAAACGATGACCCTGGGTGTTGTGGTTTCGGACATTCTGGTGGCCTACTATGCAGAAATTATCAAGGGGATCGAAAATACGGCCAATTCGCTGCAGTACAAAATCCTTATTTGCGATGCGCAGAACCAGAAGGAAAAAGAACAGGAATACATGTCCTTGCTGATGAACCGTACGGTGGACGGCATGATCCTGGTGACGCCCAAGCTTTCCAACAAGGAAATCGCGGCCTATGCGGACAACGGGTATACGATCGGGCTGATCGGCCGGTTCATCGACCATCCGAACATTCCGTGCGCCTATACGGACAACGTCAAGATGGCGAAGGAGGTCGTGAACCATCTCATCGGGCAGGGCCACGAGAAAATCGCGTTTCTCAGCGGATATGCGGATGCGATCGACAGCTACGAACGGCTTGAAGGATATATGAAAGCGCTTCGCGATGCCGGAATGCCGTTCATCCCGGATTTGATCGAAAACGGCAACTTCAACGAAGAGGGAGGGTACGCCGCTTTTAAACGCCTGAAAGAGAAAAACATCGATTTTACCGCGGTATTCGCGGCTAACGACGAGATGGCGCTTGGCGTATACAAAGCCTGCCGCGAGTTGTCCATCGAGATTCCCCGGCAAATGGCCGTTGTGGGGGTGGATAACAACAGGATCACCAAATACGTGACGCCGAAGATGAGCACGGTGGAGCAGCCCAAATATACGATGGGGGCCCTGCTGGCGGAGAAGCTGATCGATCAAATGAACGACAACGCCTTTAGCGACAAGCGCGCCTTTAAAGTCGATTCCAAGCTGCTGATCCGGGAGTCGTCTCTTTCCTCCTGACAACCCAAATTTTTTTAACGCAAAAAGTAATCGATTACATCGGGATATGTACCCGATGGCCTGGAGGTGCTTTTGGATGCGCCATTTTTGGCTGGAACTGCGCAAAAACAAAGTCCTGTTTCTGATGATCTTGCCGACCTTGCTGTTTTTTGCGGTATTTGCGTACTTTCCGATGGTAGGCGTTTATTATGCATTTACTTCCTACAGCTTTGAAGGCGGATTATTTGGAAGCGAATTCATAGGGTTGAAAAACTTCGAGTTTCTGTTTGAGTCCGGCGTCCTGTGGAACCTGACCAAAAATACGATTCTATACAACCTGGCGTTTATTTTTATCGGCAACATCCTGCAATTGATCTGCGCCATCTTCCTCAGCGAGCTTCCCGGCAAATGGTTCAAAAAGACGACGCAATCCGTTATGTTCCTTCCGTTCTTTGTCTCTTTCGTCCTCGTGGGGGCGTTCGTGTTCAATTTGTTCAGCGTCAACAACGGCGTGGTCAACACGATGCTGGAGCAGCTCGGCCTTCCTCCTTACGACTTCTACCTGCATACGGCCCCATGGAAATACATCATCGTGTTTTTTCAGGTTTGGAAAGGCCTCGGGTATGGAACGGTCATTTATCTAGCGGCCATCATGAGCATCAGCGACGAGTATCATGAAGCGGCCAAAATCGACGGCGCGAACATTTTCCAGCGGGTCCGGTACATCGTTCTCCCGATGCTGGTGCCGACGTTCATTTTGCTGATTCTTCTGGCTCTCGGCGGCATTCTCAAAGGACAGTTCGATCTTTTCTACCAAATCATCGGCAACAACGGCATGCTTTTCGAATCGACGGACATTATCGACACCTATGTCTATCGCTCTCTGGCGGTAAACTTCGATATCGGGATGGGGACCGCGGCCGGCCTTTACCAATCCGTCTTCGGATTCATTCTTGTCGTCACGGTCAATGCGATCATCCGCAAAACCCGCGAAGATTACGCGCTGTTCTAGGAGGAGGAATCGGCTTGAAAATCAAGACGGAAAAATCGACGGTCGCATTCAATGCGATCGGCTACACGATCATTACGCTGCTGACGCTGGCTTGCTTGCTTCCGTTCCTGCTCATCGTATCCGGCTCTTTCACCGCGGAGACGGAAATCATCGCGGAAGGGTTCAAGCTGATCCCGGACCAGATCTCGCTCGACGCCTACAAGGCCGTGTTCAGCAATCCGGCCCAGATTGTCAATGCCTACAAAGTGACGATCGGACTGACGGTCGTCGGAACGCTGGCCGGCTTGTTCCTGACGTCGATGGCGGGGTACGTGCTGTCGCGCAAACATTTCAAATACCGGAACGGTCTCTCGTTCTTTATATACTTCACCACGCTTTTTAGCGGCGGCTTGATTCCCTGGTACATTCTGATCGTCAAGTATTTGGGATGGAAGGACAGCTACCTTGCGCTGCTCATTCCGTCCATGATCGGCGCCTGGAACATCATTCTCATGAAAAATTTCATGAAATCCATTCCGGACTCGATTACGGAGTCCGCGAAGATCGACGGGGCCGGGGATTTCACGATTTATTGGAAGCTCGTCCTGCCCTTGTCGACCCCGGGACTGGCGACCATCGGCTTGTTTTTGGCGCTTTCGTATTGGAACGATTGGTTTCTGGCCAACCTCTTCATCACGTCGGAAAACAAATACCCCTTGCAGTTTTTGCTGTACAGAATTCTGGCCAGCGCAGCCGTGCTGAAGACGAACGTCGCCGGCAATTTGTCTCCGGATTTCAAGCCGCCCGCCGAAACGCTGAAAATGGCGACCGCCGTCGTCGTCACCGGACCGATCGTCTTTCTGTACCCGTTTGTCCAGCGCTATTTTGTCAAAGGTCTGACGATCGGAGCGGTAAAAGGTTAGAACCGGGCAACCGGCTAACATAGCAAACTTACCTTCAAGGAGGAGTCTGCATGTACAACAAACGGACAAAAGTTTCTTACTTTTTGACAGCGCTTTTATTGCTGGCCGTCTTTTTGTCGGCCTGTACCAATAAAGCGAACGAAGGGAGCAACCCGAAGGGCGAAGCGTCCCCCTCTTCGGGAAATGCCGGCGGGCCGTCCGGCAAGCCGGATACGTCCAAAAAAGTGGAGCTGGTCTGGTATTTGCTCGGCGATCCCCATCCGGATACCGAGAAAGTCGTGGCGGAATGGAACAAAATGCTGGAGAAAGAATTGAACACCACGGTCAAATTGAATTTCACCTCCTGGAACGATTGGCAGACGAAATACAATTTGCTGCTGACGTCCGGCGAGAAGATCGACATGATCTTCGCATCCACCTGGGCCGATTACTACAAATTTGCAAGCCAAGGCGCCTTCATGCCGCTCGACGAGCTGCTGCCCGTGTACGCTCCGGAAACCTGGAGCAAAGTTCCGAAGCAGGATTGGGTTGAAGCGACGGTCAAAGGCAAAATCTACGCCGTGCCGGCCACATACCCGGAATATACGCCCGACGGACTCGTGTACCGGGAAGACTGGCGGAAAGAGCTGGGCCTTCCGGAAATCACCGATCTGGATTCGCTCGAAGCGTATCTCGACGGCGTAAAAAAAGCGAAGCCGGACGTAACGCCGATCAACGGCAAGGCGTGGAACGAAGCTTACACGCTTTTCAAAGCCTACCACGGCTACGAGCAGATCGGCGGCGACAGCGGCGTGGTCGTGGCCCGGTCGTACGATACGCCGAGAGATATCATCGCTTATCCGTTTACCGACGAGTTCGAAGCCTGGGTCAAACGAATGAAAACGTGGGCGGACAAAGGGTTCTGGACTTCCGATTCCCTCTCTTCCCAAAAGGAAGCCGGAGACGCCATCCGAACGGGCAACGGGGCCGTTTATTGGCGGAACGCGCCCGGCGCCGGAGGCTTTATCGTCGGGTTGAAGGAAACGAATCCGGAAATCGAGATGGGCTATTTCCCGTTCACCCGATTCCACCATTACGCCATGCCCACGCTTTCCGTGAACAACGCGATGGCGATTCCGAAAAGCGCGGCCAATCCGGAACGGTCGCTCATGGTGCTCGATAAGCTTCGCAACGATCCGAAGCATTACGATTTGATGACCTACGGCATCGAAGGCACGCATTATTCCATCGCCGAAGACGGCAAATCGATCGTTCCGCCTGCAAGCGCGAAGAACAACAAAGACTGGAAAAAGTACGATATCGCAAGCTGGGGCTGGCGGATCGAGAGCAATTCGAGGGAGAAGCAGGCCTCGGGTTGGGAAGGGTTCGACAAGCTGCTGGAAGAGTTCAAATCGATCAGCAAGCCGAACATCTTTGCGCCGGTTCTGCTGGATTACAAGCCGGTCAAATCGCAGCAAGCCGCAGTCAACCAGGTGTTCCAGCAATACGGCCAGCCGCTCATGATGGGGCTTGTTCCGGATGTGGACAAAGCGCTCGAAGTCTTCCGCAAGCAGTTGAAAGCCGCAGGCGTGGACGACATCGTGGAGTACGTCAAAACGGAAGCGAACAAGCATTTCGATGAAAAAGGCATAAACTGATCCGCCGGATCGTGGAGGGAGAGAACAAACATGACCAAACGCAATATCCGCATTTTTCTAACAGCCCGGAATACGGCAGACCGCCTGACGGAGCAGGCGCCGCTGTCGTTCGAACCGGATCTGCGCGGGGTGGAAAATGAGCTGATCAACGTATTTGAAGATGTCGAGTTTCAGACGGTTCAAGGTTTCGGCGGCGCGTTCACGGAAGCCGCGGCGGTCACGCTGCAGAAGATGAGCCCCGAAAAGCAGCGGGAAATCGTAAAGGCTTATTTTTCGCCGGAATCCGGACACGGCTACACGTTCTGCCGCACGCATATCCACAGCTGCGACTTTGCCTTGGGCAATTACACGTATGTGGAACCGGGGGACCGGGAGCTGAAGACGTTCAGCGTGGAACGCGACCGGAGCGCGCTCATTCCCTTCATCCGGGAGGCCATGAGAACGGCCGGCACGCCGCTGACGCTGTTCGCTTCCCCGTGGAGCCCGCCGGATTGGATGAAGTCGAACGGCCAAATGAACGGGGGAGGCAAGCTGCTTCCCGAATATCGGGAAAGCTGGGCCGACTATTTTGTGAAATATATCCGGGCCTATGAGGAAGAAGGCATCGCGATTTGGGGCGTAACGGCGCAGAACGAACCGAACGCCGCGCAAAGTTGGGATTCGTGCTTGTATACGGCGGAAGAAGAACGCGATTTCGTGCGGGATTGCCTCGGACCGGCCTTGGAGCGGGCGGGGCTCGGACACGTCCGGATCATCGTATGGGATCATAATAAGGAACGCATCTATGACCGGGCGAAGACCATCCTGAGCGATCCCGCCGCCAACCGCTATGTTTACGGCGTCGGCTTCCACTGGTATTCCGGCGATCACTTCGAAGGCCTTGCCGCCGTGCAGCGGAAATACCCGGACAAGGCGCTCATTTTTACGGAAGGCTGCGTGGCGTTCCATGAAAAGACGGGTCCTTGGGAAAGCGGCGAACAATACGGGCACGACATTCTCGGCAATTTGAACCACGGCATGTCCGCATGGACCGATTGGAATCTGCTGCTGGACGAACGGGGCGGGCCGAATCATGTGGCCAATTTCTGCAGCGCCCCGATCATGGCCGATACGCAGACGGACACGATCTATTACCAAAGCTCGTTCTATTATATCGGACATTTCAGCCGGTTCATCCGTCCCGGCGCGGTGCGCATCGGATTCAGCCGCTATACCGACCGCCTGGAAACGACGGCCTTCCGCAATCCGGACGGTTCGGTCGCCGTCGTGGTCATGAATCGGACCGACGAGGAGATTCCGTTCGTTCTCCGAACGGAGCACGGCATTGTCGAAACCGCAAGTCCGGCGCATTCCATTCAAACGATGGTTTATTGATCGTTGATCGCCGTACGAGATAGATAGGCTCCCCTTATCGTAGACAGGTCAATCCTAGAACCCGCTACTGTGAGGGGAGCTTTTCATGTCCGCTATAAGCCGGTTGGAGAGATGGAGAAATCATCCTTTGATTCCGGTAACCGTGGTGCCTTCGATGAAATAGCGCTGGAACAAGAAAAAGACGAGCAAGCAGGGAAGCATGAGCAAAATGGAAGCCGCCATGAGGTAATGCCACTGGCTGACGTATTCGCCTTGAAACGAATAAAGCCCCAGCGACAAGGTCCGGACATGGTCGGATTGCAAATAGATGAGCGGACCGAGAAAGTCGTTCCACGTATGCATAAACGTAAAAATCGTGACCGTCGCGAGCGCAGGCCGGATTAACGGAAGCATGACGTACAGCAGAAGGCGCAGCGGCCCGCATCCGTCGATGATGGCGGCTTCGTCCAGCTCCCGCGGAACGGTCATGAAAAATTGCCGAAGCAGAAAAATGTAAAACGCCGTACCGAAAAATGCCGGCACCGTGAGCGGCTTAAACGTATCGATCCACCCGAGCCATTTCATCAAAATATACAGAGGAATCATCGTAATCTGGCCGGGGATCAGCATCGTGGAAATGAGAATCAGAAACCAAAAGTTCCGCCCTTTGAAATCGAATCGGGCAAAGCCGAAAGCGACCAGCGTGCAGGACAGCAAGGTACCGACAATCGTGAGCCCCGTAATCGTCACCGTATTGCCCAGAAGCGTCCAGAACCTCATCATGCGCATGGCGTCGCCAAAGTTTTCCCAATGATAATCGGTCGGAAAGATTTTCGGCGGAATGGTCAGAACGGCGGCCGAGCTTTTGAGCGCTGTCGTCAGCATAAACAAAAAGGGAAGCATGAAGACGGCGGAGCATAGAACGAGCAGCAAGTAGATGACCGTTTTACCGAATATCCGTCTGCGGCGCATGCCCCTCACCTCCTCCCGTGCGGGCAAGCCGCGATCGGCGGCGCTTCGGCCGGCTTGCCGCCAACGCTTCGCCTTCGTAGTACACCCAGCGCCCCGACGTTTGGAACAACACGAGAATCAAGACCAAGATAATGACAAAGAGCACCCAGCCCAGCGCGGAAGCATATCCCATTTTGAAAAATTGAAAAGCGTTTTGATATAAGTATAGGACATAAAAGAGCGTGGCGTTGCCCGGGCCGCCTCCGGTCATCACCAGCGCCTGAGTGAACACCTGGAACGAACCGATCAGTCCCATGATCAGGTTAAAAAACACGGTCGGCGTCAGCAGCGGCACCGTAATGTGCCAGAATCGGCGGAGCGGGCCTGCGCCGTCCAATTCCGCAGCCTCATGCAGCGAGCGTGGCACGCCCTGAAGACCGGCGAGGTAGATGACCATGCTTCCGCCGACGCCCCATAAGCTCATGATGATGATCGACAGCAAGGCGGTTTTCGAATCCGTCAGCCATTGGGGGCCTTTCACTCCGAACCAGGACAGCACGGTGTTCAAAAGTCCGTAATTGCCTTCGAAGATCCAGATCCACAGCATGGACACCGCCACGCCGGACACGACGGAGGGAAGATAGAAGAGGGTGCGGAAAAACCGCATCCCCTTCACGTTTTGATTCAGCAGCAAGGCGAGAAGGATGCTCAGCGCCGTCCCGAGCGGCACGCTGCTGAGGACGTAGATGGCCGTCACCTTGAGGGAGTCGCGGACATTCGGGTCATGCGCAAGCTTATCGAAGTTGCGGAGCCCGACGAACTTCGCCGGTTCGAGGATATTCCAGTCGGTAAAGGCGAGTCCGAACGAATATCCGAGCGGAAATAGGGTGAAGCAGGCCAGCCCGATCAGCCACGGCGAAATGAACAGGTATCCGGTTATGTTTCGTTTTCGGGTCATGGCGCTCATGGGGCCGCCTCCTTTCACTTGCCGGCCAGAATTTCGTTGATTTTCTTATCGACGCTCGCCAGCGCGGGTTCGGCTTCCTGTTCCCCGTTCCAGTACAGTTGGAGCAGCTTCGTCATTTCGGTGTTGATTTGCGTCCAGTCGGCCGAGCTCGGAGCGACGCGGGCATATTGAGTTGCGTCAACGATTTCCTGAAGATGAATGTTCTTATAGGTCGGATGCTCGAAGCCTTTGGTGGCAAGCGGCGTGCCGATCAGCGATTTCAGCGTCGGCAGTCCGGCGAAGCCTCCGTTGAATTTGAGCTTCTGGCCTTCTTCTCCGGCGAGCCACGCCAAGAATTTCACCGCTTCTTCCGCATGCTTGGTCGATTTGGAAACGGCAAAGCCTCCGAGCGCGATAGAGGTGGCCTTCGTCTTGCCTGCAGGCGGAGCGACGACATCCCATTCGAACGCCGTATCGCGCAGGATGGTCGAAGCGACCCAGGCGCCGCCGAAATACATGGCGGCCTTGCCCTGCTGGAACAGCTGATAGCTCGGCGTCGTTTGCATCGAGCTGGCCGTCGGCGCCACTTTGTGCTCGTTCATCAGGCTGCGGATAAAGGTGAAGGCCTCCAGCGCTTCGGGCGAATGGATAACCGACTTCGTGCCGTCGGGGCTGAGGATATCGCCGTTATTTTGCCACACGAACGGTGCCCAGAAGTTCCAGCTCAGATCCTGGGCGTAACCGTACTGAACGATTTGATCCCCGTTTCGAACGGTGAGCGCTTTCGCCTTTTGCAGCAATTCGTCCCACGACATCCCCGCCTTCGGGTATTCGACCTTTGCCTGATCGAACATCTCCTTGTTGTAAAAAAGCACGATCGGAGCCGCGTCGCCGGGAAGCCCGTAGATCTTGTCCTTCCATTTGTATCCGGCCATAACGTTGTCGAGAAAGTCCCCGCTCTTAAAGTACTTGCCGTCGTACGGAGTCAAATCGAGCAGGGCGTTGCGGTCGGCGAACGAAGGCACGTCCTGGTTGCTCATCCAGAACACGTCCGGGGCGTTGCCGCCGGCGATCCGCGTCATGATGGTCGAGGTGAAGTCTTTGGCTATCGCTTGAGGCGTAATTTTGACGTTCGGATGCGTGTTTTCGTATTCCTTGAAAATCGATTTGTACAAATCGTAGGTAGGGCCGTCGCCGCCGTTAAAGCCGAACGTCAATTCAACGGTTTCAGCGGGGGCGGCTTCGCCTTTGGCGCTTGGCGAGCTCGCCGCGCCGGAAGACGCGGGGTTATCCGGCGTTTTGCCGGACGAGCAGGCGCTGGTCAAGGCGATCAATAAAGCGGCGGTGAGCGTAAGCCCGAATTTTTTCATGCGGTGTTCATCCTTTCTTTTGCAAATGTAGGTCTGCGGCATGCAGCGGCAGCAGTTCGTCTTCGAGCAATCCCATCAGCAGTCCGGCGGCGATTTCGGCTACCGACCAGCCGGATTCGATAGCCCAAGGCCCCCAGCCGGAATCGGCCGGCGAGCCGAACACTTCCATCCGTTCCACATCGAGCGCGCGGGCCCAGGCGCCGTCGATTTGCGGGTCGGAGCTGACGATTTGCGCGCCGAGCATAAAGCGGACGGTATCCAGCCACTTGCGCCGGAACCAGCGGTCTCCCGTCACGAAGTAGGCTTGAATCCAGGCCAGGGGGAGCCAATTGTTCGAATAGAGCAGATCCGCGACGGGGTCTCCGTTGCGGGCGAGCAGAGAGCTTTCGCCTTCGCCCGCTTTGTGGCGCATGGCGGCCAGGTATCCGTCGTCCCACTCCACATAGGCGCCGCTTTCGTGGGCAAAAGCCTGCAGGTCGTTTGCCGCCCGATACAGCCATTCGCGGTGTTCCTCCGAGCCCGTGACGGCATACAGCCAGGTGAGGGGCAGAATGAGCCGGCAGAGCTCCTGGGTCTGGCTTTGTTCCCGTTTGGTAACGGGGTATACGGCCATGATGGAAGACAGCCCCTTGACCGCCGTTTCCCGGAACAGCTCCCGTCCCGTCAAACGGTACGCCAGGCACAGCGCCGCATAATAGTAGGCGTTATAATGGGCGCTGGGCAAGTTTCCGGGGGTTGTGCGCAGCCGCTCAAGCTCCTCTTCCGTCAGGAGATTGTTGTCGGTGCGGGAGCGCCGCGTGCCGTCCGTCCCGGTCGTGCGAACCAGGAAGAGAAGAACGTCTTCGCAGTCCTTCAGCCGTTCCGACGTTCCCTCGTACAGGCAGCGAAACAGATGGGGGAGCAACGCGCGGGCCGCATCGTCCTGATAGCAGACGCCCCATGCTTCGTCCGTCCAGCGCATCATGCCGTACAACGGCCCCGGATCCCGGCAAACGTAATGATCCAGGACATAGCCGGTCAAGCGTCTGGAAATGCGGTCGCTGCGGGCATCCCCGCTTACCCGGGAATGGAGCCAGTAAGGAAACGCGAGCTCGCCGATACAGTCGGCCCGCCGGATGCGGCTGATTCTCTGGCGTCCCGTATAGTCGATCTCCGTCCCTAATCCTTCCAGGGCGCCGTCCTTTCCTTCGTTTTGCAGAATGCCGGCCCGTTCCACCCACGCCAGCGCGCGTTCGGCGGCTTTTCGGATCTCGTCCGCGCCGGGTTCCGAGCCGGGCGCCCGCAGTCCTTTGGACAGCGGTTCAACCGCTGCGGCCAAGCGATAGTGCCGGGGATATTCGAAGTCTGGCACTTCCTGCCCGCCGAGCCAGCCGAGAATATAACGGACCAGCTTGCGGACGCGGTCGTGCGGAGCATGGCGGGCGCGGGAGAACGTCGCCAGCCGGAACGCGCATACGAGCAGGCATCCGTTCTGTTCGAACCACAGGGCGCGTTCCCGGTCCTCGTCCTCGGGGCTCCATTCTTCGTCGTGCGCCTGAATCCGGTCGTGCGCCTGTACGTTGACATACGACAGAAGCGGCGCTGTCTTGGAACAGGCAAAAGCGTGAGGCCTCAGCCGTTCGCCGCACTGGTCGTCGATGAGCGCGCCCCGCGGCTCGCCTTCCAGCCATCCTTCGGCCGCTACGGCCAACCGGAGATAACGCGTCGAGGACGGCGGTTCAAAGTATACGTGGCCGATGCTTCCCGTAAATTCCGCAAACACGCGTTTGCCTGCCGCGATCTCGCGCTCGATAAACGTGCGGACCGGCGGCGGAAGAAGCAGCGGCTGCGGTTCGGTGCCCCCCAGAACGGCATACGCGTCCGCAGGATGGTCCGAGAGCAGAAGCGCGTCGTCCGGATGCACGACCGCAAGCTTAGGATCGAGCGTTTTCATGCAGGACAGCAGATCGCTGTCCGACGCAGCAATGACGGCCAATCGCCGCTTGGCAGACGGCAAGTCGATTCCCCCTTATCGTGCAGATAACATGCAGAGCTATCCCCAAGCTACCACCGCGGAAAATTCCGGAGTAGATGAAAAATGTATAAAAATCAGGACGATTGTGACCGCCGCTTGAAAAAGTCACGATTGTCCGCATTGCAGCACAAAATTCGCCTATCCCGTGCGGATTTCGCTTTTTATAATCGGATCCATCGGATGTGAAGCCGAACGAGAAAGGCGGGGGACGAAATGATACGGGAAGCGTCGGAACGAAGGAAGCTGCTGAACGTTTACCGCTCTGTCCTGCGGCAGGACCTGCTCCCCTTCTGGGAGCGGGCCGTCGATCCGGTTCGCGGAGGCGTCTATACCTGCTTCGATAACCGCGGGGAACGCAGGCTGAGCTCGGACAAATATACGTGGTCGCAAGGCCGATTTTTGTGGATATGGTCGCGGATGGCCGACTTGTGCGCACGGAAGCTGGCGGACGGCGATCCGAACCGCTATCTGGAGCAGGCGGCGCGGACGTACCGGTTTTTGCGCCGGCATGCCTGTCTTCCAAACGGCCATTGCGCGTTTCTGCTTGCGGAGAACGGGGAGCCGAAAGAGCCGGTCGCGGGTCTTGGGTACGATACGAGCTTTTATGCGGACTGCTTCGTGATTCTGGGGTACACCGAGTATGGCCGGGTTTCCGGCGACCGCGAAGCGCTTCGACAGGCGGCCCTGCTGTACGAATCGGTGGAAAGGCGCCTGCGCGCAAAGACGGTGCGGAGCGAGCCTTATCCCGTACCGGAAGGCATGGCGTCGCACGGTTACGCGATGATCATGCTCAATGCCGCTCAGGAGCTGGCGGATGCGTGGGCGTCCGTGGACAGGAGACAAGCCGATTGGTTCCGGCAAAGGAGCGCCGCGTATATGGCGGATATTATGAAACGATTTCGCGATTCGCAGGGACGCGTGCGCGAGGTGCTGCCCGACGGAGAGACGGCGGAGCGGCACGAGAGCGACCGGCTGCTTCTGCGCCATATCAATCCCGGGCATACGGTCGAAAGCATGTGGTTCGTGATGCGGGAAGCGGCCAAAACGGGAAACCGCGACTATGTCCGGCAGGCGGCCCTGTCCGTGAAGCGGGCGCTTGAGCTCGGTTGGGACAACGAATACGGCGGTCTGCTCCGGTATGTCGACAAGGATGGCGGCCCTCCCTCGGGACGGCGGACGATCGGGATCGAGGAGGCGGAACGGTTCGAAACCTTGATCGAAACGACGTGGAGCACGAAATTGTGGTGGCCGCATTCGGAATCGCTTTATGCGGCGCTGCTCGGTTACCGGTTGACCGGAGACGAGGAGCTGGCGGACTGGTACGAGCGCCTTCACCGCTATGCGTTCAGCGTCTTTCCGAATGACGACAAGGCCGTCGGCGAGTGGATTCAAATCCGCGAACGCGACGGCAGGCCGTCCGAACAGGTGGTCGCGCTGCCGGTCAAAGACCCGTATCACCTTTTGCGAAACGTCATGCTGATCATCGAGCTGCTTTGCGATTGGGAGCGCTGAAGACGAGGGAGCCGGCTTTCCGGACAAGCGCGAACAGGTCACAAGAGTACCGGAACAAGGCACGGATTTGCCTCACCCTTGCGCCGGGCGGCGTCTTACAATGAACGGGAACCGGCCGGACGAAGCGACAGGTTCTTCGTCATCGCCGGACGTCATGACAACAAGCGGGGGAGGGCATCATGCGGCTTTCGGATCTGAGTTTAGAAGAAAAAGTCGGACAAATGTTTGCGGTAAGCCACCGCGGCACCGAAATGACGGATATTTCGAAAAGGTTGATTGAAACCCGCGGCATCGGCGGCATCTTTCTCGGTACCGATTGTTTGGAGGAACCGCGGCAGGTCCACCGCTTGACGACGGAGCTGCAGCGGGCGGCGCTCGGCACGCGGCTTGGCATTCCGCTGTTCATATCCGCCGACTTCGTGGCCGGAGCCGGCTGCAAGCTGCGGCGGGGCGCCGTCCACTTTCCGAAAAACCGGGCCCTGGCGGTGTCCGGGGACGAAGCGCTGGCCTACGAGTCGGGACGCATCACGGCGGAAGAGTCGTTGGCGATGGGGGTCAATTTCAACTACAGCCCCGTCGTGGATATCAACAACAACCCGGACAATCCGGTGATCGGCACGCATTCGTTCGGGGAGGACAAGGAGCTCGTCTCCCTTCTCGGCTCGGCCGTCATCCGCGGCTACCAGGATCACGGGCTGATCGCGACGGCCAAGCATTTCCCCGGACACGGCGATACGCATGTGGATTCCCACGAGGATTTGCCGGTGCTTCCGTTCGGCAGGCAGCGGCTGGAAGCGTTCGAATTTGCGCCGTTCCGCCGGGCGATCGAGTCCGGCGTCGAGGCCGTCATGGTCGGGCATATCGCGGCGCCGGCCTTGGACCCCAGCGGCATGCCGGCTTCCTTGTCGCCTGCGATCATTACGGGAATCTTGCGTCGGCAGCTCGGCTTCGGCGGTCTCGTCGTCACGGACGGACTGTCGATGAAAGGGGTGACCAACCGCTTTTCCATGGAAGAGGCGTGCGTACGGGCGGTTGCGGCGGGCGCCGACATTCTTCTTGCGACGGTGCCGGACGGCGAGACGGCGCTGTCTTTGATCGACGCGGTTCTGAATGCGGTCCGCGGCGGCGACATCGAGGAGCGGCGGATCGACGAGTCGGCGGAACGCATCCTGGCGGTGAAGCGAAAGTACGGCCTTCTGCCGGAAACGTTCGCGCTGCGTCCGTTCGATCCGGCGGCGACGGGCCGCGAGTCCGACCGGGCGGTAAGCCTTGCGGCCGCCCGAAAGGCCGTCACGCCGGTTCACGGGATGAAGCCGCTGGCGGAAGACGGGCGTCTGCCTGGCGCCGTCACGCTCGTCCGCGATGCCCAGGCGGCGCGCTTTGCGGACCTTTTGCGCAGCAAAGGCGTCCTGGCCGGCGAAACGGTTGTCGACGCCGAGACCGGGCTGCCCGGCGCCATCGCCGGGACGGATGTTTCCGAGACGGTGCTTGTAGCCGCCGGCGGTTCGAAGCCGATGCGCAAGGACGTGCTGCGGGCATGCCGCGAGGCGCTGGCGCAACGACCGAAATCGGCGTGGGTCCATTTCGGCTCGCCATACGATGCGGATGCCCTGCAGGGAGTGCCGATGCTTCTGCTCTACGATACTGCGGCCGATTTGCAGCAGGCGGCGGCGGAATACATCCTGGGCCAGTCCGGAACATGAAGCGAGGGGTGCTTGTGAAAGGCCTTGAAAAAACGTTGCGAGCCGATTGGATGCTCTATTTGTTCCTCGTACCCGGCGTCGCTTATTTCATCATCTTCAAATATTTGCCGATGTACGGCGTTGTGATCGCCTTTCAGGATTACAGCCCGTTTCTCGGCATCAGCGGCAGCGAATTCGTCGGATGGAAGCATTTTGCCCGTTTTTTCACGGACGACGAATTCGCGACGGTGTTCCGCAATACGCTGCTGATCAGCTTGTATAAGCTTGTTTTCGGCTTTCCGGTTCCGATTCTGCTCGCGCTCATGCTGAACGAAGTTCGGATCGGCTGGTTCAAAAAGACGACGCAGACGCTGCTTTACATCCCGCACTTTTTCTCGTGGGTCATCTTCGGGGGCATCGTCATCCAGGTGCTGTCGTCGACCGGCATCGTCAATTCGGTTCTGCAGTTCTTCGGCATGGAGCCCGTGCTGTTCCTTGCGCAAAAGGAATATTTCCGCAGCATTATTGTGATCAGCGATATCGTCAAAGAATCGGGTTGGGCGTCGATCATTTATTTGGCGGCCATCGCGGGCGTCGATCCCGCTTTGTACGAAGCCGCCCGCATGGACGGAGCCAAGAAACGGCACGAAATCTGGCATATTACGCTCCCGTGCATCAGCAGCACGATTATGATCCTGTTGATTCTGCGCCTCGGTTCCATTCTGGAGCTCGGCGTCCAGCAGGTGTTCATGCTTTATAATCCGCTGGTGTACGAAGTCGGCGATATTATCGACACTTACGTGTACCGCGTCGGGTTGACCGAACAGAAATACAGCTTCGCCACCGCGGTCGGCCTGTTTCAATCGGTGGTCGGCCTCATCCTCATCTACTTGGCGAACGGGCTGGCGAAGCGGTTCGGCAAAGGAGGGCTTTGGTAATGCGTTCCGCTGCGCTTTCCGACCGGATCGGCCATGCCGCGAATCTGATTTTGCTTGCCATGATGGGGCTGGTCGCCCTGTTTCCGTTCCTGCACGTGCTTTCGCAGTCGCTTAGCAGCCATACGGCCATCGTGTCCGGACGCGTAACGGTTTACCCCGTCGGGCTGCAGCTGGAGGCTTATCATCAGCTGCTGCAGGACCGCGCGTTCTACCGCTCGTTCGGCGTTGCGATCGTCCGCACCGTGCTCGGCACGGCCATCAACATGACGCTTACCTGCCTGATGGCCTATTCCCTTTCGCGCAAGCATTTGAAAGGGCGGGGGCTGATCATGAATATGGTCATCTTCACCATGATCTTCAACGGCGGCATGATTCCGACCTTTTTGCTGCTCAAGCAGCTCCATTTGCTCGATACCCTCTGGTCGCTGATTCTGCCTTCCGCGGTCAGCGCCTTTAACCTGATCTTGCTGAAGAATTTTTTCCAGAGCATTCCCGAAAGTCTGGTGGAATCGGCTCGAATCGACGGCGCGGGCCACGGCGTCATTTTGTGGCGCCTGTTCATCCCGCTGTCCCTTCCCGCGATGGCGACGCTGACGCTGTTTTATGCGGTGATGCATTGGAATACGTACTTCGACGCGGTGATGTATATCAACAATCCGAAGCTGCTGCCGCTGCAGGTGTATCTTCGGAATGTCATCGTCCTTAACGATTCCAACATGAACGTGACCGATTTTTCGGGCGCGACGCTGATTTCCCGGGAAAGCCTGAAGGCGGCGACGATTATCGCCAGCGTCGTCCCGATGATTGCGGTTTATCCGTTCGTGCAGCATTATTTCGTCAAAGGAGTGATGCTTGGAGCCGTCAAGGAATAAGGTACGCCGCTTAGAGGTTATCGATGGAGAAAGCGAAAGCCGGTCTCGGCATGCGTTCAAAAACAAGGGAGGGTTAACGGTATGAAAAAACGAACATTGATTTCGATCCTGTTGACGGCGGTATTGGCCGTATCCGCGCTGGCCGGATGCTCGTCGAAGGGCGGGGACAAAGCGGAAAACGGAAAAAATGCGTCGCCCTCGTCTGATCAGACGACCGTGAAGGCGTTCATTATGGGAGGCGCGACGTTCCCTGACGGGGAGGATATCAACCACAATCCGTGGATAACGATGCTCCGCGAGGAAACGGGAGTCGACCTGCAGATCCAATACGGACCCGCGGCCGCCGACGAATATATGAACAAGCTGAATCTGATGCTTGCGTCAGGCGATATTCCCGACCTGTTCATCATTCCCAGCGCCAATCAAAGCTGGCTGATGGACAATGCGAAGCTTGGCGCCATCATGCGGCTTGACGGCAAGCTGGATGCGTACGCGAACTTAATGAATGCGGTTTATCCCGAAGCATGGGACGCGGTTACCTACAACGGCGGCATTTACGGCGTGCCCGTGCTGGCCGACGGGAATTCGGCGACGGATAACGTCTATATCCGCAAAGACTGGCTGGATAAGCTGAAGCTGGACGTGCCGAAAACGCTGGACGAGTTCGTAAAGGTAGCCAAAGCGTTTAAAGAGCAGGATCCGGACGGCAACGGAAAGGCCGATACGCTGGGCCTCATCGCTTACGACAACATGCTGGCCTGGTCGAGCCTGTTCGGCGCTTTCGGGGTCATTCCCGGCTACTGGGTGGAAAAGAACGGTACGCTCGTTCCGGCGGACATCCAGCCCGAAATGAAGGACGCCCTTGCCTACATTCATCAGCTCTTTGCCGACAAAGTGCTGGATAACGAATGGCCGATCACGAAGAAGGCGGCTTACGAGGAGAAAGTGGCCAACGGGAAGGCGGGCTTGTACGAGGGCAGCTGGGCGGCCGCGCGCAGCGAAATTCAAACCAGCCGGCAGAACGATCCGAAGGCCGATTGGATCGCCATCGCTCCGCCGGTCGGACCCGGAGGCAAACAGGGCGTCTTCGGCGGGCCCAAGTACAAATCGATTATCGCCATCTCCAGCAAGGCCAAAAACGTCGACGCGATTTTGAAACTGCTCGATTGGCAGGCCGTGCCGGAGAACCGCGACAAATTCGTTTTCGGCTTCGGTCAATACGGCGAAAATTTCATGTATACGAAGAAAAACGGCTCTATCGAGCTCAATTTCGACAACCACAACAAATACGGCTACCGCCAGCAGCTCATGTTTATGCAGCCTAAGGAACTGAACGAACAAAAAATGGAAGCGCTCGGACCGCAGTTCAAGCTGAACGACATGATCAAGCTGTCGATCCAGTACGGCATTCCGAACGCCTTCACCGGGGCGCCGACCCCTTCCATGGTGGAAAACCAGAGCGCTTTGGACAAATTGCGCCAGGAGACGTTCACGAAGATCATCATCGGCGAGCTGCCCGTCAGCGCGTTCGACGATTTCGTCGCGAGCTACAAGGCGAAAGGCGGAGACAAAATCATGAAAGAGGTGGCGGACTGGTACGCAGAGAAGAAATAATAGAATAGCAACAAAATGACAAAGCGAAGCGGTGAGCGGCATGAAGAATGGGGGATCCCGGCTCAAAACAACCACGATCAAGGGACGGTTTGTCCGCATCGTCCTCGGCAACCTGATTCTTTTTGCCGTCGTGACCTTCTCGCTGATGAGCTGGTTCCAATCGGTCCTGGAGAAGAAAATCGGAGATTCGGCGCTGCAATCCGTACGGACGGTGGCGGGGAATATCGACGTTTACCTGAAAAACGTCATCCGTCTCTCCGATTCGATCGTGGCCGATTCGGAACTGCAGAACTTGCTGAAGGAGAACCAGAGCTTCGACGCGACAAGACCGGTATGGACCATGATCGAGGCTTTGAAGCAGCTTAAAGGGTACTCCGTGGCCAACGAGTTTATTTACTCGATCGGCATTTACAGCCCGGACTCCCGGAAAATGCTGACGACCGCGGACGGCATCTATACGCTGCCGGAAGGAGCGCAGCCCGACTGGCTGGACACGGTGCGCCAATACAGGGATTCGCCTTATATCGGAAGCGGTCTGATGTATGCGGTTCCTTCGTTTTCGCAGGAAAACCGGGCGTCGACCTTCAGCGTCGCCAGAAGAATGCGGACCGGGAACAGGGCCGAGCATGTGCTGTTGTTGAACAGCGACAAAAGCGTGCTGGGCAAAATGATCGGCGATGTCGACGGCATTGAAGGCACCGGCATCGTCGTCACCGACGAACGCGGCGGCACGGTATATGCGGCGGGCAACCCCGATGTCGGGGCGGCCGACTTGACCCGCATCCCCTTTAAGGAAGAGGAGGAAGCGGGCAAACTGCGGGGCGTCGAACTGAACGGCAAAACCTTTTTCGTGATTCGCCAGCGGTCGGACGTTTCGGGCTGGACGGTATCCCTCGTCATGCCGAAGTCGGCCGTCTTCAGCGACGTAACGGTCATGAAGCATACCGTTCTGGCTCTGCTCGCCTTGTTGTCGGTATTTTCTCTGCTGCTGTTTGCCTTGCTGTACGTGCAGCTGTCGCAGCCGATCAAGCGGCTGATGAACGGAATGCTGCGGGTGGAAAAAGGGCTTCCCTTCGTTCCGATTCCGATCCGCCGCATGGATGAGCTCGGTTATTTGCAGCAACGTTTTAACCAAATGGTCGCCAACGAGCAGCAGATGCGAAAGCAGATTTATTCGGAGAAGCTGCACAAAAAAGAAATCGAGTTGAAATTTTTGCAGTCGCAGGTCAATCCGCATTTTCTCTACAATACGCTCGATTCGATTTATTGGGTGGCGCTGGGGAGCGGAGTGGACGAAATCGGTTCGCTCGTTCTGGATTTATCGCGATTTTTTCGAATCAGCTTAAGCAGAGGGAAGGACTTCATCACCGTTTCGGAAACGCTTGAGCATCTGCGATGCTATCTTCGCATTCAGCAGTTCCGCCATATGGATAAATTCGAAGTCGTCTGGGACGTCGATCCTTCCCTGCTGGATGTCAAAATCATGAAGCTGATGCTTCAGCCTGTCGTCGAGAATGCGATTGTGCACGGGTTGGAAGCGGTGGCCGGCACCTGCATGCTGCAAGTCGGCATCAAGCGGTCGGGCGAGTTTCTGCAGTGCTTCGTCTCCGATACGGGAGTCGGCATCGAAGCGGACAAACTGCGCGAGCTGTGGGCGGAAATTCGCGAGGAGGGGGAAAGCGGCAACAAGACCTACGGGCTAAAGAACTTGTACCAGCGTCTGCATATCGTGTACGGGGACGACATGCGCTTTTCGATCGAAAGCGAGGCCGGCAGGGGAACCAAAGTGACGATCATGATCCACTTGAACCGATTGGAGAGATCGACAGATGCTTATGAAAGCCATCATCGTGGAGGATGAACCGAGAGTGCGCAAAGGTCTTTCCGAGATGGTCGACTGGAAGGACATCGGCTTCGATCTGGTGGGGACGGCGGCAAACGGAAAGGAAGGGCTGGAGCTGTTCGATCGCACAAGCCCCGATCTGATTATTTGCGACATCCGAATGCCCGTTATGGACGGGTTGGCCATGGCCGAGGCGGTGCTGGAGCGGAAACCGGGCGTACGGATTGTGATCTTAAGCGGATATGACGAGTTCGAATATGCGCAGCGCTGCCTGTACCTTGGGGTCAAATCGTATTTGCTCAAGCCGGTCGGAAAAGCCCAACTGGAGGAGGAGCTCCTTAAGCTGCGCGGTGACTGGCTGAAGGACCTGGAGGAGCACAACGTCGCGGCCGCCTTTATGGATAAGCTCAGAACGCATCTGCCCGTGCTCCGCACGGCGTTTCTGGAGGAATGGCTGAACGGTCAGGATCGGATAGACCGGGTAGCGCTGCAGGAGAACTTCGCGTTTCTGGATATCCCCTTCAATCCGGATTGGAGGACGTCGGTGGCGATGTTCGAGCTGGATGTGGAAGAGGGCAAGTATTCCCCCAACGATATTCGCCTGCTGCAGTTCGGCATGCAGAACATCGCCGAGGAACTGCTTGACGGCAGAGGAATCGTCTATGCGAGAGGAAACGGCCAAACCGTAGCGCTGTATCAGACGGATCGGTCCGCGGATGCGGACCGGTTTATGACGTGGGTCGAGCAAACCAAGCGTGAAATCGCCCGCTACTTGAAGTCGACCGTTACCGTCGGGATCGGATCTGCGGCCGCGGAAGCGGAAGATGTGCCGAAGCAGTTCAAAGCCGCGCTGCATGCGCTGCGTTTGAAATGGACGGTCGGTCCGGGCGTCATTCTGCACGAAGGCTTGGTGCTGCCGCGCTCGGACCGGGGAATCTGCTTGAACGAAGCGGATCGCGAGCTTGTGATTCACTGCGTGGAAACGGGAGACCGGAAGCGGCTGGAGGAGCTGCTGCTGCGCTACTTCCATCCGGATCCGGCGTCCGAGCTGCCGAGACGGAATCTGCGGGAGGTCGCGTTCCAGTTCGCCGGGCTATACGCCTCGCTGGTGCAGCGCTTGGGAAAAACGCTGGACGAAACGCTGTCGGAAGACGAGATGATGCGTTATCGCGAGCCCGAACGGTTTCGCGGCGCGGAGGACATGCGGATTTGGTGGACCGACCGGTTCGTTGCGCTCTGTTCTTATTTTGAAGGCTTCCGCACCGACCAGAAGGCGAAGCTGGTGAAAAGCATCGAAGCGTTCGTGGAGGAACGCATCATGGACAATATCAGCCGCGAAGAAGCGGCGCGCCACGTGCATATCAATGTGTCGTATTTGAGCCGCATTTTTAAAGAGGCGACGGGAGAATCGTTCTCCGATTACGTGCTTCGCAAAAAAATCGAGAAGGCCATTCATCTGTTGAAGGACGACGACGCGATGGTTTACGAGGTGGCCGATCGGCTCGGCTATAAAGACCCAAGCTATTTTGCGAGAATATTCAAAAAATACACCGGAAAAACGCCTTCGGATTTTCAAAAGTAGGGAGGAACGCGGAGCGTGAGAGGGACCGAAGCGAAAGCCGACGTTGTGATCGTCGGCGCAAGCACGGGCGGATGCGCGGCGGCGCTGGCTGCGGCGGAAGCGGGAAAAACCGTGATATTAACGGAAGAGAGCGATTGGATCGGCGGCCAATTGACGAGTCAGGCCGTGCCGCCGGACGAACATCCGTGGATCGAGCAGTACGGCTGCACGCTGTCCTACCGCAAATTCAGGGAAGGCGTCCGCTCTTATTATAAGCGGCATTTCCCGTTGACGGAGTCAGCCGCCTTCAAGCCGCTGTTCAATCCCGGCAACGCCATTGTAAGCCGTATCAGCCACGAGCCCCGCGCCGCGCTGGCTGTACTGGAAGCGATGCTCGCTCCTTACGTGCACAGCGGAACCGTCACCGTCGTCAAGGGAGTCAGGCCTGTGGCCGCCGAAACGGACGGCGACCGGGTGCGGGCCGTTACCTTGGAGCATGTGGACGACGGTACGAGGCTGACCGTAACCGGCGCTTATTTTTTGGACGCGACGGATTGCGGCGACCTGCTTCCGCTGGCCGGCGCGGAATACGTCACCGGCGCCGAATCCGCCGCGGAGACGGGGGAGCCCCATGCGGTCGACGGACCCGCCATGCCGCATGACATGCAGGCTTTCACCTATTGCTTTGCCATGGACTATATAGAAGGCGAAGATCATACGATCGAACGTCCGGAGCAGTACGATTTCTGGCGCGCCTACCGCGCCGACTTCTGGCCGGCGCCTCAGCTCAGCTGGCATTCGCCGAGCCCCCGCACGCATGAGCCCGTGGAATATGTCTTGTTTCCGCACGGCGATACATTTTCATTATGGCGTTATCGCCGGATTCTCGACCGGTCGCATTTCCGGCCCGGCTTATTCGCAAGCGATATTACGGTGGTCAACTGGCCGCAGAACGATTACTGGCTGGGACCGATTATCGATGTGACGCCCGAGGAGCGGAAAGCTCATCTGGAGGCCGCGAAGCAGCTCAGCTTGTCGCTGCTCTATTGGATGCAGACGGAAGCTCCGCGGCCCGACGGAAAGCTCGGGTACCCGGGTTTGCGGCTCAGGAAGGATGTCGTCGGCACCCGGGACGGCCTTGCGAAAATGCCTTACATCCGCGAATCCCGGCGAATCCGCGCCGAATTTACGGTGCTTGAGCAGCATATCAGTCCCGAGATCCGCGGGGAATCCGGAGCGCAAACGTTCGACGACAGCGTCGGGATCGGTTTTTATCATATCGATTTGCATCCGAGCTCGGGGGGACGCAACTACATCGACATTCCGTCTCTGCCGTTTCAAATTCCGCTCGGCTCGCTCATCCCGGTGCGGCTGATCAATTTGCTGCCGGCCTGCAAAAATATCGGCACGACGCATATCACCAACGGCTGCTACAGGCTTCATCCCGTCGAGTGGAACGTCGGGGAGGCTGCGGGGGCGCTGGCGGCGTTCTGTCTGGATGAGGGCGTCATCCCGAAAGAAGTGCGTCTTGACAAGGAACGGCTGGAATCGTTCCAGCGCCGGCTTGTCAACCGCGGCGTCGAGCTGTCGTGGCCGTAAGGCCGTGCGGCGATTCGCCCGCCGGATGGGCGGGCCGTAAATCGCAGAATCGCGAGGAGGTATGTGCGTTGAGAGTATCCATTATCGGGTGCGGAACTATGGGAATCACCTACGCGAAAAACTTGGCCTCGATGGAAGAGGCCGATCTCGCGGGGGTATGCGACATCGATGCGGCGAGGGCGGAAGAGGCGGCGAAAGCCGGCGGAACCCGCGCTTATTCGGATTACAAGGCCATGCTGGAGATGGAAAATCCGGATGTCGTGTGCGTCTGCTTGCCGACGTATCTGCATAAGCGGACCGTCATCGAGCTGGCGCAGCTCGGCAAACACATCATCTGTGAAAAGCCGATCGGCCTGACGCTGGAGGAAGCGGACGCGATGATCGAGGCGTGCCGGGAAAACGGCGTGCGTCTGTTCGTCGGGCATGTCGTTCGCTTTTTCCCGAATTATGCGGATGCGGCCGGGCAAATCGCCCGCGGGGAAACCGGCGGCCCGGGCGTGGCGCATTTGAAACGGTACGGCAGCTATCCGCAGGGCAACGGGCAATGGTATCACGACCGCAACAAAAGCGGCGGCGTCATTATGGATTTGATGATCCACGATATCGATTTCGTCCGTTCCGTATACGGGGAAGCGGACGCCGTATATGCCGCAAAGGCGCAAGCCGGCGGCGAAGATCCGTTCGAATTCGCCATGGTCACCATCCGTTTCCGCAACGGGGCGATCGCCAATCTGACCGCGTATTGGGGGTATCCGGGGCCGTTTACGACGGAGGCGGAATTCGCCGGCAGCCAAGGGGTGCTTCGCCTCGGCAGCGAATCTTCCCGTTCCCTGATCGTGACGAGCAAGGAAAAGGGACCGGAAGGGAAGGCGGCGGTGCAGGTGCCGCAAAGTCCGATGAGGCACGATCCTTATTATCGCGAGCTAAAGCATTTCCTGGATTGCATCCGCGACGGTTCCGAACCGCTCGTTACCGCGGAGGACGCCAGAGCCGCGCTGGAAATCGCGCTTGCCGCGGAACGGTCGTGCCAAACCGGCCAACCTGTGGCCATAGGAGGAAAAAGGGCATGAAAGCCAAACTGAAAGTCGGAATGATCAGCTTTGCGCATATGCATGCGGCTTCCTATTTGCAAGCGCTGCTTGCGCGCAAGGACGTGGATCTCGTCGGCATTGCGGACGAGAACCGGGAGCGCGTCCGGCCTTTCCTGGAGCGCTACGGTCTGGCCTACTACGAAGATGCCGGCAAGCTGCTCGCCGCGGACGTCGATGCGGTCGTCATCTGCTCGGAGAACGTTCGCCACGCGCCGCTTACGGTGCAGGCGGCTCAGGCCGGCAAACATGTGCTGTGCGAAAAGCCGCTCGGCATTTCCGAAGCGCAGATGCGGGAAATGATTGAAGCCTGCCGCGCAAACGGCGTTCAACTGATGACCGCTTTTCCGTGCCGTTATCTGGCCTCCGTGATCGAAGCCAAGGCGGCCGTGGACCGCGGCGACATCGGGCGGATCGTCGCCGTCAAAGGCACTAACCGGGGGACGATGCCCGGAGGCTGGTTTGCCGACCGCAGCTTGTCCGGAGGAGGAGCGGTGCTCGATCATACGGTTCATGTGATGGATCTGATGAACTGGTTTCTGAACAGCGAACCGGAAGAAGTCTTTGCGTATGCGGCGACCTTGTTTCACCGCGAGCCGATTGACGATGCCGGTATGGTTCACGTCAAGTTCCGCAACGGGGTGATCGCGGTGCTCGACCCGAGCTGGTCCCGGCCTGCGGCGTTCCCGACCTGGGGCGATGTCACCATGGAGCTGATCGGCACGAAGGGCACCTTGTTCGTCGACGCGTTCGCCCAAAAGAACGAAATTTACAATAATGAGCGGATGAAGCCGAGCTGGAGCTATTGGGGCGATTCGATGGACGACCGTTTGATCGAGGCGTTCGTCCTGGCGCTGCGCGAAGGCAGGAGCGTCCCCATTACCGGGGAGGACGGCTTCCGCTCCGCCCGGGTGGCGCTGGCCGCTTACGCGTCGGCGCAGCAAGGAAAGCCGGTCAGGCTTGCGCCATGGGACCGGACAGACGGATGAGAAATGGGGAGACGGCATGGAACTCGAACCGGTACTAAAGCGGCGTAAAGACCGCCTGCATATTGAAGTTTACGATAACCGCCGGGCGATGGGGGAGGCGGCGGCCAAGCGGATCGCCGCCCTGATGCGGAAGCTTTTGGCCGAGCAGGACGAAGTGCGGATGGTGTTCGCGGCCGCCCCGTCCCAGAACGAAATGCTGGAAGCCCTGGTCCGGGAGCCGGATGTGGAATGGCCGCGGGTCACCGGCTTTCATATGGATGAATATATCGGCCTGGACGAACACGCTCCCGAGCGGTTTTCCGCCTTTTTGACAAACAAGCTGTTTTCGCGGGTGCCGTTCCGGGAAGTGCATCTCCTTCGCGGACACGCTCCCGACGAAGCGGCCGAAGCGGCCCGCTACGCCGGGCTGCTGAAGCAAGGCCCGATCGATATCGTCTGTCTGGGCGTCGGCGAGAACGGCCACATCGCCTTTAACGACCCTCCCGTTGCCGATTTTCAAGATCCGCTGCTGGTCAAGAAGGTGGAGCTGGATCTCCTTTGCCGGCAGCAGCAAGTCAACGACGGCTGTTTCCCGGATTTGGCTTCGGTGCCGACGCATGCCCTTACGTTAACGGTGCCGGCTTTGACAAGCGGCAAGCACCTGTTCTGCATCGTTCCCGGCAAGCGGAAGCGGGAGGCGGTCCGCCGCATGCTCTCCGGGACCGTGACGACGGCATGTCCCGCCTCCATATTGACGGTTCATCCGTCCTGCACGCTCTTTTGCGATCGGGACGCTTACGGAGGGGAGGAGGGATGAGCGCGGTGGAAGGCCTCGACCTGCTTACGGGCGAGGCGGTCCGATTGCACGTTTCTGACGGCCTTATCGCGGAAAGAGAACCGCTTCCGAAAGGGAAGTCCGAACGGTTGCCTTTCATAGCCCCCGGCCTTGTCGATTTGCAAATCAACGGTGCCGCGGGCGTGGATTTCAACCGGCCGCCGGTCACGGCGGAAGGATTCCGGCATGCCGTTTCGGCGCTTTGGGCTCACGGCGTGACCTCGTTCTGCCCTACGGTCATCACGAACGGAACGGAGCAAATGGAAAGGCTGCTGGAACAGATCCGGCACGCTTCCTCCGCCGACCCGGCGATCCGCGGCTCGGTTGCCGGGTTCCACCTGGAAGGGCCGTTTCTTTCGCCGGAGGACGGGCCGCGCGGGGCGCATCCGAGAGAGCATATCCGGCGGCCGGATATCCGTCTGCTGGAACGGTGGCAGGAGGCTGCGGGCGGCTTGATCCGCATCGTGACGCTTGCGCCGGAGTGGGATGAAGCCCCCGCTTTTATCCGTCACTGCGTCAAGCAAGGGATCATCGTCTCGATCGGCCATACCGCCGCCGATTCGGCCCAAATCCGGGAAGCCGTGCGCGCGGGCGCGAGCTTGTCGACGCATCTGGGCAACGGGGCCCATCCGGTGCTTCCCCGCCATCCCAACTATATTTGGGATCAGCTCGCCGCAGACGAACTGTACGCGGCGATGATTGCCGACGGATTCCATTTGCCCGCCTCGGTGCTGAAAGTGTTTTGCAGGGTCAAGGCCGGCAAGGCCGTCCTGGTCAGCGACGCGGTGTCCTTGGCCGGAATGCCGCCGGGCACGTATAAGGCGCACATCGGCGGCGACGTTGTGCTGACGGAAGAAGGGAAACTGCATTTGGCGGAAACGCCGGAGCTGCTTGCCGGTTCGGCGAAGCTGCTGCTGCACGGCGTCGAGCATCTGGCGCGGCTGGGCATCGCTGCGCTCGCGGAAGCGTGGCGCATGGCTTCGCTGCTTCCCGCATCGCTGCTGAAGCTTCCGGCCGCCTCCGGGCTATCGGCGGGTTCGCCTGCCGATATCGTGGTGCTGCGCCTTGACGGAGACCGGCTTCACGTTTGCCGGACGTATAAGAGCGGGCGTTTGGTCTATGAAAGAGCCTGAATCCGATTCAGAGAGTCGGTAACAGGCCATAATCTGCCATTCCCATTGACAAGGAGGTCTTGTTGTGAAAAGACGGATCGGCTTTTTGGCGGTTCTCCTCCTGCTGCTGGCCGCAAACGGGCAGGCTTCGGCGGCTTATATCCCCCCGGGCGACGCGAGGGCGGACGGAGCGGAAAACATTTTGCTGGTGTACGCAGGCTATTATAATCCCGACAATTATAACGGGCAGGAGGTCGGCGTTTGGGACACGGACAAGTTTCTGCCGTATGTAGGGCATTTGAACGAGCACGGGGACCCGGACGGCTTTTTTTTCGATACCTTTCTGTTTCTGGGACTCCGAACGCCGTTAGGCGGAGATCTCCATCGTTATTATAGTTGGGTAGCGGATTCGCATCCGGGCACGAAAGCGGATTGGCAGTGGATCATGGATCGGATGTTCGAAAAGAATCGGCAGTTTGACGCGCTGGATAAGGCGGTGGAAACCGTCGGCGCCCGGCTCCATGATCCGGACAAGAAGGTGAACGTTTATATGGTGCTTCCGTTCCCGGATTCCCAAAGCACCGCCTTCGGCGACCTCGACGGCGACGGCGCGGCCGACAGCTTGGCCAGCCTGGACAATCGCAATCTGGCCGTGAAGTGGTATGTGGACCAATTTGTCGAGCGTTTTCAAGCGGCGAATTATGCTCACCTCAAGCTAAGCGGCTTCTACTGGATGCAGGAGGATCTGGATACGTCGGTTCCCGGCGAGCTCGACAACGTTCGCTTTACGGTCCAGTACCTGCATCAGCTGGGGCTCAAGCTGGGGTGGATTCCGTGGTCCGGCGCGGGCATGAAAGGCCAGGGCAATTCGGCGGGATTCGATTTTACGATTATTCAACCGAACCATTATATGAATCAAAACACGACGATCGACCGGATCCGGGATACGGCGCAGTTGGCCGACAGCAGCGGAGAAGGGGTGGAGATCGAATTTACCTCGTCGGTCCTGGACGATCCGTGGCACGAGCAGGCGCTGCGGAATTACTTGGCCGGAGGCGTTATGTACGGCTATATGAACGGCTCTCTCAAAGCCTATTATCAAGACGTCTACGGGTTATACGATCTGTATCACAGCGCCAATCCGAAGGGCTGGGACCTTTACGACGACGTTTATCGTTTTGCCAAAGGGCAGTATCAGCCTCCGACGGGGACGTTGACGGGACGGGTCGTCGATCCGTCGGGGCAACCGATTCCGGGGGCGGAAATCAGCGTGGACGGCCGGACAACGGTAAGCGGCGCAGACGGAAGTTACCAATTTGCGGATTTGTATGCGGTCCAGCATACGTTCGCCGTCGGCAAGGAAGGCTACCGCGCGTTAACGGGGCAAGCTCAGATCGCCCCGGGACAGACGACGCTCAAGGATTGGGTGCTTGCTCCCGAGCCGGTTGAGCAGCCGGACGACCCGAAGCTTGAGATCGACGATTTCGAGGGTACGGCGCTGAAGGCGACGGCGGATAACCCGAACAGCGTATCGATCAACCGGGACCCGCAATTTGTTTCAAACGGCGCGCAATCGCTGAAAGCCAATTTTACGACGCAATTTTCAAACTTCCGGGTGTATTTGACGGCGGGTTCCTCTTACCAGCAGACCGATTGGAGCGGCTACGATTCGGTCGCGGCCAGCGTGTACAATCCTTCGGATGTTACGCAGTACGTGGATATGGAATTTTTAGACCAGGCGATGAAATGGTCGAGATCGTACAGCAAAACGTTCGAGCTCGCTCCCCATGCCTGGACTGTGCTATCCGTCCCTATCAAGGACATGGACCAGCCCAATTTCAATATTCACGACGTTCGCCGCATGTCGTTCAACCAAAAGCTGCAGGCTCCCTATCATCTGCCGAACACGCTGTATATCGATAACGTTCATTTGGTGAAGTACAGCCATCTTCAACAAGCGCCGAACTATAAGATCGTGCTGCCGAACAGCCTTATGGACGAAGGTCAAAGCTTCCGTCTGCAGGTGGTGGACGCGAATGACCAAAACCGGCCGGTTCCCGCTGAAAACGTTCATTATTCGGTCAGCGACGCGAACGTGCTGCGCGTGTCCGAAGACGGGACGGTAACCGCGCTTGCGCCGGGAGTTGCGATGGTTCAGGCTCAGGTGCAAGGGATTAACGCGGAGTCCGTGAAGATCGAGGTGTCGAAGTGGACGGCATTCGAGCTGAAGCCGAGGGACTCGCGGCTGCGGACAGGGCAAGTTTCCCAAATCACGGCCGAAGCCAGATTCAGCAACGGATTTACGGTCCCGTTTCCGCCGGAAGGCGTGACGTGGAAGGTAGAGGGCGACGGCATTCAAGTGACGGAGCAAAACGGAGCGAAGCTTTCGTTTCAGGCTGTCGCCAAAGGCGTGGTATGGGTGGAAGCGACCCTGCAATTTAACGGAAAAACGATGACGAGCCGAACGAAGCTGTGCATTCAATAACCGGGAGATGTATGAACATGAGACGCACCTTTCAAAAGCGCGGGCTGATCGTTTCGTGCCAGGCTCTTCCTCATGAGCCGCTGCATGGCGCGGAAATGATGAAGCGAATGGCTGTCGCCGCCCAGCAGGGGGGCGCGGTCGGCATTCGGGCGAACGGCGCGCAGGATATAAGGGCCATCAAAGAGGCCGTCGATATACCGGTCATCGGGATCATCAAGCGGGATATCCCCGGTTCGTCCATTTATATCACGCCCGAACTGCAAGATGTCCGGGCGATTCTGGAAGCGGGCGCGGATATCGTCGCTTTGGATATGACCAACCGCGAGGACCGGTTAAGCAAAGTCAAGGAAATGATCGATTTCATTCATGCCGCCGGAGCCCAGGTCATGGCCGATATTTCCGTATTGGAAGAAGGCTTGGCCGCGGAGCGTCTTGGCTCCGATATCATTTCGACCACTTTATCGGGTTATACCCCGTACAGTCCGCAGCAGGCCGGGCCCGATCTGGAGCTGGTGAAAAAGCTGAGCGAAGCGGTGTCCGTGCCCATTGCGGCCGAAGGGAGAATCCGGAGCGAGCGGGAGGCCGCGCAAGCCATGGAGCTGGGCGCTTCCTACGTGGTGGTTGGCGCGGCGATCACCCGCCCGCAGTGCATTGCGAAACGGTTCGCGGATTATATAGAAGAACGGCTGCATGCTTGCCCGTCGGCGGGAAACGGATGAACTCCGGCATGCTGCAGGAGGGCGGAAGATGACAACGACTTCGACGGAACAAGCCATTGGCGTTGATATTGGAGGCACCAAAATCCGCATCGGCCTTGTGGATCGTTACGGAAACGTAGCAGCCGAGCTTGCCGTGCCGTCGCTCGCCAAGGAACGGCGGGTCGTCGAGCAGGCGATTAACGGAATCCGGAACGTGTTGAAGATGGCCGAAGAACAAGGGAAAGCGCTCCATCTTCTAGGCATCGGCGTGGGAAGCGCCGGGCAAATCGATTTTGCTTCGGGCACGGTTCGTTATGCCAATGATTTGCTGCCGGGTTATACGGGAACACCCATTCGGGAGCTGCTGGAACGCGAGTTTTCATTGCCGGTATACGTGGATAACGATGTAAACGTGCTTGCGTTAGCCGAGAAGCGCTTCGGGTCCGGCAAGCATTCGCGGCACATGGTATGCATCGCTTTGGGAACCGGCGTGGGAGGGGCTCTGCTCTCCGAAGGCCAAATCGTCCGCGGCGCAACCGGAGGGGCAGGCGAAATCGGGCACATGACCGTCGACTTCAGGGGACCGCGGTGCATTTGCGGCAATAGGGGATGCCTGGAGATGTATGCGTCCGGAACCTCCATCGAAAGGAGGATGAACGAGCTTTTGAAGAGAGGGGAAGAAGCCGGCGCCGATGCGCCGGCGGTTCCCGATGCCAGAGCGGTTTTTGCGCGGTGGCGGGCAGGAGATCCGACGGCCGGGCAGGTCATGGACGAGGCGGCCGCTGCATTGGGCGCTGCGATCGCCAGCCTCATTCATATCGTAAATCCCGATACGATCGTCATCGGCGGAGGCGTCGCGGAATCCGGCGAAGATTTCCTCGCCAAAGTTCGGGAGGAAGCGGAGCGCAGAGCGATGCCTTCGATGTATCGCCACGTCCGGATCGAAGCGGCGAGCTCGGGAAACCGGAGCGGAATGCTCGGAGCCGCCCAGTTGGTATTCCAGGCTCCGGTAAGCCATCCGGCATAACCCGAAGCCCGCATTGGGAAACAGGAGTGCTGTTCGAGGCACTCTTGTTTTTTCTTCAAAATAAACGGGAGAATAAGCAATTCGACAAAATCATGAAATCGCTCACGCAGATTGTCCTGCATCTAACACCCTATTTATTTTTATCGCGTTAAGGCGTATAATAGATTTACATAAAATATCAGTCTATCCAAGGAAATGGCAAACCCGTCGAAAGGCGGGGACGCAAAGCTATAGGGGCTAAGGGATCCTATGCCAGCCAGCTGCCGAACAAGGGTGGGCTTTTTTTATCTCTAAATCCACCTTATACGCCACCCGGCTCTCCCCTTTTTGAAAGAAAGGAGGAAAATCAGGTGAAACCGTATGAATTGATTAAGACGCTATTGCAATTCGGAAGTTTCCTGCTGGCATTATTGACCTTTATCGCTTTGCTGGAGTCAAGTCTGCAGTAAGCAGACCGGCGTAGCCCAAAGCCCGTATATGGAAACAGGAGTGTTTGCAGCACTCTTGTTTTTTGCGGGCAAATCGGCCATCGTTTATCGGAATCCCCAAATGGGTAATGTAGAGGAAGGGCGCCCAATCCACATTTTCGCAAGGAGTGAAAAAGGGATGAAGAAAGTCGCTTTCCTGCTGGCCAACGATTTCGAGGATTCGGAAATGCAAAAACCGTACGAGGCCATCCGGGCGGCGGGCCACGAAACGGTCATCATCGGCTTGAAAAAAGGGGAAAAACTGACGGGGAAGAACAAGCAGGCAACGTATACGACCGACGCTTCCATTGACGAAGCGAAAGCCGATCAGTTTGACGCGGTCGTCATTCCGGGCGGTTCGTCGCCGGAAAATCTGCGTCTCAACAAGCAGATCCAGCAGTTCGTCAAAGACATGGACAGTCAAGGCAAACCGATTGCGGCGATTTGCCACGGACCGCAAATTCTGATCAGCGCGGGTCTTGCCAAAGGCAAGACGCTGACGTGCTATCCTCCTTTGCAGGATGACCTGATCAATGCGGGAGCCAATTACGTCGATCAAGAGGTCGTCGTCGACGGCCATTACATTACGTCGCGAACGCCGGCCGACGAACCGGCTTTTATCCGCGAAACGCTGAACAAGCTGAGCTAAATCGACAGCCGGACTTAACGCCAACCGCCCATATTTTCGAAAGCCTCGGATCGCCGGGGCTTTTATTTTTGGCTATGTTAACCTCAATGTTGATTTTCAGCTTAAAGAAAAACCGCTCTCACGGGTGATCGATTTGTTCAGCTAACGTGTCTCGCTAGCATCGAATCTACTAATCATTTAATCCCTTTCCATTGAGAATTCGCTGAATACATTTTTCAACCCTTGACTCTCGAGTTTTGGATTGTTTGGGTTCGGAAAAATAAAGAATGTATGCTCTTTGCCGTCCAGGCGTCAATGCTTCAAAAGCAGTTTTCAAGGCAGGAATTTCATCGAATTTATTTTGTAATTCTTCAGGAATGATGAATTCTGTATTCTTTTTAAAATTCACCTTCAAACCGGCTTTTTCAACTTCAATGGCTTCATGAATATAGGCTTTCAAGATGGTTTCCATTTCAACTATTTCTCGAACATTGGTGAACCGAATCTGGCGCCCCGCCTGTACATTCTCCGTTTGTTGGATTAGAATACCATGGGCATCATGCAACAAGGCACCTTTGAAAAACAGAAGCGCACAGTATTCTTTAAATCCATGTATTAAAACGATGTTTTTTTTCTCAAACGTGTAACAAGGATGCATCCACTTAAATTCTTCGGTCAGCTCACAGTCAAGAACGATATTTCTCAATTTCTCAAATTCTTCCTTCCACTTTTTGGCTTTACTCAAAAATTCATCAACCTTGGGATTCATTCTACTATTTGTCATCAAGGAACACTCCTCTTCAATTTTTCGATCGGCTGACAGTCAAGAATGATCATTCTCAATTTCTTCAATTCTTTCCTTTTTGGCTTTACTTAGTTCAACAGTAAGCCATTCTTCGAAGTGTTACCTTCGTATCCTTGACAGAAAACAGGCATGAAGAGACTAACATATTCTTTTTATTCGACGTTGTGTTTTCGTACTCCTTGCTATCAAGGTAGGGAAACCATGAGTTTAACTTAGCCTTATTTTTAAACGGAAAATGGACGGTCCTTGTTACGTTGAAATCGGTTCTTGCCATAGGTAAAATGTGGGCTTTTATAGTATCATATAAGGTAGAGTTAGAAGATTTTTAGATGAGGGAGGCACTCTCCATGTACAGGAAAACGGTTAAGGTTTTTTTGCTCATGATGTTTGCCTTCTTGGTGGCGGTACAGCCCTTATCTGCGGCAACAAAGACGGTAAAAGTAAAGGTTACGCTCGTTAGCGTAGAGCTGGTTGAAAATCATCATGTCGGCAACGAGTGGCTGACCAAAGGATATGTGAACGGCAAAGAAATCAAGGAAGGGTCGACTGTAACGTTGAATTTGAAACCCACGGATCGTATAAGGTTAAAGGCCTATGCCGAGGAGCAAGATAAAATACCCGAAAGCGGCACGGCAAATGCGACCCTAAAAGTGTCCTCGATTAAATCGACGATCAATAAATCGTTGAAGGTCACCGTTGTTGAAAATCGGGGCCGATATTCCGGGAATACAGCCGAGTGGAAATTTGTATATAAGATTGCAAAATAACATGGACGCAGACGCGGGGTGGAAACAAGAGGGGCGGGGAGCCCCTCTTTTGTATTTATCTCCACCGTTTCTTTCGCCTGGGAACGATTCGCCCTGATTGTCAGATTCATCCGATTCTCCTTTCGGTTTCCGATCTTTGTCCGCTCCGCTTCCCTGTCATCGGCAATAAGCGTCATCTTATATTTTGCTTCGCTTGCGGTATTGAAGGGGAGACAAGCCGATGATTTTCTTGAACGATTTGTTGAAGTGGGTCAGATTCTCGAATCCGCACGATTCCGCGATGGTTTGAACTTTATGATGGGTCTCCCGCAGCTGCTTTTGGGCTTCCCTGATCCGCAGCAGAAGCAGGTATTCGCGAAAGTAAAAGCCGGTGACGCTTTTGAAGACTCGGCTCAGGTGGGAGGGGCTGATGAAAAATTGTTTCGCGACTTGGTCGAGCGTAGGCTTCTCGTGAAAATGGACGGTTAAGTACGAAGCGATTTCGGATATTTTCCGATGCATCGGATTCGGAGAGCGCGACGGCTCCTCGAGCGCTTGCAATTGGAAACGATAGATACAAATCAAGAGTTTGACGAGCAGCGCCCGGACCACCGCGGCATGGCCGGCCTGCTTTTCCTTGCATTCGGCCATAAGCTCCCAAAGCATATTTTCGATGGACGCCTGTTCTTTCAAAGGGAAACGGATCAGGTGCGAATCGCCTTTGAAGGGAAGCAGCGGCAATTCGCCATCCAGATTGGGCGTGATGAAGTCGTGCGTAAAGTTGATCAGAATCCGTTCGAAGCCGTTCGAATCGGCGTTGGAATTGTCCGTGCGGTGCAGGTCGTGGGGATTGATCACGATCAAATCTCCTTTGTTGACCGTATACACGCTGCCGTTGATGAAATACACCCGTTCGCCTTTCAGCAAATAATAGATTTCGTAGAAGGGATGGAAGTGAGCCCGGTTCATGCTGTAGCTGCCGTTTTTGTGCAGATATTGAATGGTGAAGGATCGTTCGAGAATGTGATACTTGGGACTCGTTACGTCCGATCCCGGCATAATTTCGCCCCCTATTCTATCAGATGAAAATCTAAAAATAACAAATAAAGAAAAAAAAGGCGATAATGAGCAAGGGAGTATACAGTTCCGAAAAGGGCGATGTGTTATAGTACAACCGAGGAGGACAGGAATGCGCTTTCATTGTCGTCCGCCTCCAAAATCATAACCTGGCAGGCTGGAGAAAGGACGGTGATCGCACTCCATAAACCGCTGTTACTCTGTATTATATTTCCATTCTGAAAGGCATTCAATGTCAAAAATGGAGGGATTCCATGATGAAGAAGAGTTTGGCTGGCAAAAGGAGCACGATTGCCCTGGCGTCGCTGGCGCTCGGCTTCTCTTTGTTCGCCGGGTCGCTCCCGGCCGCAAGCGCCGCTCCTTCCGTCCTTTACGTCGCTCCCAACGGTTCGGCCGGCAATAGCGGCACCTTGAGCTCGCCGACGACGCTTGAGGCGGCCATTGCCCAGATCGCCCCGGGCGGCACGATTTATATGCGCGGAGGCACGTATGCGTATTCGTCGGCGGTGTCGATTCCGCGCAATAACAGCGGCGCGTCCGGCGCCTTGAAGCAGATCGTGCCTTACGGCTCGGAGAAGCCGGTCCTGGATTTCTCTTCGGAGCCTTACGATGCCGACGACGTCTCCGCCAATGAAAGAGGGCTGGAAGTGCACGGCAGCTACTGGCTTGTCAAAGGCTTGGAGATCAAAGGGGCTGCCGATAACGGCATCTTCATCTCGGGGAACTACAACCGGATCGAGAACCTCGATGTTCATCACAACCGGGACTCCGGCGTCCAGATCAGCCGCTATTCGTCGTCGGCCACGAAGGCGGAATGGCCCAGCTACAATCAGATCGTAAACGTATACTCGCATGACAACTACGATCCGGACAACGGAGAGGATGCCGACGGCTTCGCCATCAAGCTGACGGTCGGGCCGGGCAACGTCGTGGACGGATGCATTGCGGCTTACAATACGGACGACGGCTGGGATTTGTACACCAAGTCGGACACCGGTCCGATCTATCCCGTTACGATCAAGAACAGCGTGGCTCACCATAACGGCCAAACCTCCGACGGCAGCGGCACTTCCGACAGCGACGGCAACGGCTTCAAGCTCGGCGGGAGCGATATTCCGGTGAATCATATCGTCATCAACAACGTCGCCTACCTCAACAAAAAGCATGGCTTTACCTTTAACAGCAACCCCGGAAGCATTACCCTGACGAACAATACGTCCTATGCCAACGGAGAAAGCAACTTCAAGTTCGACGAAGGCGCGCATGTGTTCGCCAACAACCTTTCCTACCAAGGCAATACCAGCGATAAAACGAGCGGCACCGACGTGTCCGGTTCGAACGTATGGTGGAAAAACAAAAAGAGCACCAATGCCCGAGGGCTTGTCGCCAGCGACGAGGACTTTGTGAGCCTTACGCCGGCGTTGACCCGCAATGCGGACGGCTCCCCGAACCTCGGCAACTTCCTTAAGCTGGCCGCAGGCAGCGATTTGAAGGGCGCCGGAACGGACGGCAAGGATATCGGCCACAACTGACAAGGAGGCGAAATCGAATTGAACGGTAGAAAAAAGAAGACAGCCGCCGCGGCTCTGGCGCCGCTCTTGCTGATCGTGTCCTTGCTTGCGGGATCGATCACGGCAAGCGCGGCAGGCTCGCTATCCGACTATAACTTGACGGGTTTCTCTTCCGGCAATACCGGCGGCGGCATCGTGGCCGAGACGGATACGGCTCATTACAAAAAGGTCTACAACGCCGCCGATTTGGCCGCCGCGCTGAAGAAGGGCTCCGGAGTGAAAGTGATTGAAATCATGAACGACTTGAATCTGGGATGGAACGAAATCCCCGCGGAAGCCCAGAAGTCTCCGTTCTCCGAAGCCAATCCGCCGCTCACGCATCCGGTATTGCTCCATACCGGAGTCAGCAAAATCGCGATCGACAGCTTTAACGGCCTGACGATTTTCTCGGCGAACGGCGCGACAATCAAACATGCGGGATGGGTCGTCAAGCGCAGCTCCAATATCATCATCCGGAATCTGAACTTTGACGAGCTGTGGGAATGGGACGAATCGACCAAAGGAGACTACGACAAGAACGACTGGGACTACATCACCGTGGATGCCGCGAGCAGTAAAATATGGATCGACCACTGCACCTTCCATAAGGCGTATGACGGCCTCGTCGACGTCAAAAAAGGAAGCAGCGGCGTGACGATCTCCTGGTCCTTGTTTACGGGCGACGACCGCAGCGCGAACAGCTTCGTAACACAGCAGATCAATGCGATGGAAGCCAATAAGTCCGCCTATCCGATGTACAACTATCTTCGGACGCTGCTGAGCAAGGAGGATATTATCGCCATTGCGGCGGGCCAGAAGAAAGGGCATCTGGTCGGATCGACCGAATTCGCTTCGGACAATGCCGATTTGGAAATCACGCTGCACCACAATTATTACAAGGATATTCAGGACCGGATGCCGCGTCTGCGGGCCGGCAACGCTCACGCCTACAACATTGTCATGGATTCGGCCGGCGCTCATGCGGCAAGCAAGAAGATTACGCCTGCCATGGCCGACGCCATTTCCAAGAAAGGGTATCATTTCGGCGTGACGAGCAACGGAGCCATCTCGACGGAAGACGGCGCCGTCCTGGTCGAAAAATCGCAAATCATCGATGTCGTCTATCCGATTCGAAACAATCAAACCGATCCGAGCGATGCGAGCTATACGGGCAAGATCCGCGCGCTCGACACGATCTATTCCTTGGACGGCGCTTCCTTTCGGGGCGGCAGCGACACGTCCGGCAGCCCGCTCGCACCCGTGCCTGCTCCGGTCAAGGCGTTCTCCTGGAACGGATTCTCGACCTTGCCGTACAGCTATACGCCGGACGATCCGTCTACCTTGATCGCGAGGCTGACCGCTGCCGACGGCGCCGGCGCCGGCAAGCTGACGTGGTCTAAAGACAATTGGTTGAAAACAAGCTATTAAAATGTTCCTTCGGTTGAACGGAAACGGAGTCCGCGCAGATTAGCGGACTCCGTTCCTTAATGTAAGCGAGTAATTTGACATTATATTGGCATTTTTTTATGATATTTAGCGCTCGCCAAAAGTTTCCTGCATGCAAAAGACGAGGTGATCCCTTAGTTAAACCGCGAAAAGCCGATGATCGATCCATTCGAAATGTGGCGTTTTCTACCAAAGCTCATTCATCATGATTGTCAGCATTGATAGGGTGGAGGGATTGAAATGAAAAAAACCATGACGGCTAGAGAAAAAAAGAATCCGGCGCAAAGCGGAAAATATCGAAAAGTTTTAAAGAATGTGAAGATGACTTCCCTGCTCGTACTTATGCTGGTCCTTACGGTGGTCTCCTTCGGATATATCGCCATCTCGGCTTTAAACAACATGACCGCTTTCCGCAGCGACATGAAAGATCTTTACAAGAATAACATGCTGCAGTCTCTGGAACTTAAACACCTGGAAACCGAATTCTATATCGTAAGACTCCAAATGTCGAACCTGCTTCTTTCTGAACAATATAATGAAGATGCGGCAAAAACGGTCGAAACCCACACATCCGCCATCGTTAGCGTCTTAGATACATACCGGAAATATCATATGAGCGCAAACGAGAGGGCTCTATTCGATGAAGTCGACAAAAATTACCGGCTATATCTGGAACAAGCCGATCGATATATAGACAAGCTAAAATCCAAGGTTGCAATCGACCAAGAGGAAAGACAAAAGCTGCCCGGTTACGCTAACGCGGCTCAAGAAAATATCGATAAACTTGTGGCCTTGCAGGCGGAGACGGCCAAAAAAGTGATCGATCAGACGGAAGGCACGTATCGGAAGGCGAAAAGCCGATTTATCGGTTTTGCCTTGGGAGCCGGCATTTTATATATCCTGCTCATGATCGTGCTAACGAGGCTGATGAGAAGATCGATGGCGCAGATCAATCATGTTCTTTCCCGGCTTTCCGAATATGATTTTACAGTCGGCCTGGAGACGGAAGGGAAAAACGAGTTTGTTCAGATGAACAAGTCGTTGGCCGCGGTTATCGGCAATATGAAAAAGGCGCTCGCAGAGGTAAAAGGAAATTCCCATGAGATCACGGCTCAATCGCAGGGCTTGGCGGCCGTCTCGGAGGAAATGTCCGCATCCTATCAGGAACTTGCTACGACCATGCAGCACGTTGCGGAAGGAGCGACAAGCCAGGCTGAGGATCTCTCGCACATTGCGGATGCTTTGTCGCAGCTGACGAGCAGCATCGAACATGTGTACCATGAGCTTCAAAGCGTCAAGGATGAAACGGAAGAGGCCGAGCATAAAGCGCATATCGGAAAAGAAGAGATGGATCGTCTCGTGAAATCCATCGATGAGATCAAGCAGGCCTTTGAGATTGTCGTCGGAAAAGTGGAAATGCTGACCCATTCCGTGAAAGAAATCAGCGGCATCACCGATATCATCTCCGACATAGCGAATCAGACGAATTTGTTGGCGTTGAACGCGGCGATCGAGGCGGCCAGAGCGGGAGAAACGGGCAGAGGCTTTGCGGTTGTAGCGGACGAGGTACGCAAACTTGCGGAACAATCAAGGCGCAATGCCGATCAAATTCTGACCGTAGTCGAATCGATCCATAAGGATACGGACGAAGTCATCCGCACATCGAAGACCGTGGAAGCGTCCGTGATGGAACAGACGAAGTCCGTCGAGAATACGGTAAGATCCTTTGGCGATATCTTGGCGTCTATCGAAAACATCGCTCCTCTGATGAAGAAGACATACAGCGCCATGGATGAAATCGTGAAATCCAAGGATATTGTCATGGAGCGTGTCGAGCAGGTAAGCGCGGTTACGCAGGAGAACTCGGCGACTACGGAAGAAGTGGCCGCGTCCACCGAGCAGCTCACCGCCTCTTCGCAGGAAGTGGCGTCCACAGCGCAAAGTCTGAGCGAAATCGCGGCAGGCATGATGGATACGGTCAACCGGTTTAAATTGTAATCCCCTTTTCCACCCCTTTGCCCTGAGAGTCATTCGGGCAGAGGGGTCATTTTGGTATTGCTCCATCCATTTGTGCGATTCTTCAAACTTTAATTGTTATTACAGGAAGGAATTTCAACAGATTCGCCGAATGAAAATGGAAATAGAGGGGAGAAAATGGCAAGACGATTAAACCTTTGGTCATTCTTGCTGTGCTGCTAAGCTGACTTCGAACCAAGGAGGAGAAAGGAATGGAATCAGCCCGAATCATAGACGATATGTTTCAAGCGGCTCAATCCGGCGATGCTTCACGGCTCAAAGCGATTTTGCAATCGCATCCGCATCTGGCAAATGCGGAAAACGGCGATGGGCTTACCCCTTTGGGATATGCGGCGCATTTTGGAAACCGGGATGCCGTGCAGGTCTTGCTGGAGCATGGCGCAGAGATCAATGCGGTATCTCACTCCAACCTTTCGTATATTCCTTCCAATACGGCATTGCATGCCGCCATTGCGGGGGAGAGGAATATGGAGGTCATCCGGCTGCTGCTGGCGCACCAAGCGAAGACCACGATTTTCGACAGCAATGGCCATACTTGTCTCCATACGGCCGCATTTCACGACGACAATGTCGAGCTGATCCGCTTGTTGATCGAGCATGGAGCCGATGTCCATGCGAAGGCCGAAGGCGGAGAAACGGCATTGGCTCTGGCAATCAAGCAAGGAAACCATAATGTCGCGGAGCTTCTTCGCCAACATGGAGCGCGGCCGGATTAGCGGGACGGGCTCTTCGTCGACTCCCGTTCGATCAATGTGGTAGGGAGAAGAATCTCGACATAGGGCTCCGAACGGTGTTCCATTCTCCACAGCAGCTGTTCGATGGCTTTCTGGCCGAATTTGGCCAAATCCACGGCAATCGTGGTCGTGGTCGGCGTATTGATGCGGGACAGTTGCCCATTGTCGAAGCTGCACACGGAAACGTCCTCGGGGATTTTATATCCCATTTGCTGCAAAGACGAAATGATCAGAAATCCGAGCCCGTCATTGACGCAGAACCAGGCGGTCGGCTGCGAAGCCATGCGCGAAAGCTTGCCGCTTACGTCGGCCGCTTCCTCGATCGCATCCTTCACGATCCACTCCGGATTCACGTCCAGCCCGGCCTCGCTCATCGCCCAAAGGTACCCCTCCAGCCGTTCGTAGTAGCTTGGCGAAAAGGAGATGTTGCCCCAAAAGCCGATCTCGCGATGACCCAGCCCGATCAAGTAAGATACCGCATCGTAACCGCCGAAACGGTTGTTCGTCAGAATGCAGTCGGCATGAATGCGCGGATGGTGGTGATCGATGAGGACAGCCGGAATGCCGGTGGCCAAAACGGTATTGATATAATCCGTGCTAATGTGGGAGAGGATGAGCACGCCGTCGACGGTCTGGTTCTGAAGAAAAGACGGCAGCATGAGCTTGTCCCTAGCTTCCGGATTGATAGACTGAATTTGCAGGGCCATTCCGCGCTTGGTGCATTCCTGCTCGATGGACAAATAAATATCGCCGAAAAAGCTTCGCTGCGAGAAGGCGAAGTCCGAGGCGATCAATCCGATATTGCCGCTTCGATTCGATTGCTTCTTCTTCCGGGATTCGGAGTAGACATACCCGAGGCGTTTCGCCGTTTCGATGACAAGCCGCCTTGTTTCCTCGCTCACCCCGTCTTTCCCCGCCAAAGCCTGCGACACGGAGTTCTTTGATATGTTCAAAGCGTCCGCGATCGTCTGCATCGTAACTTTCCGCTGCTTCATGCCTTTCCGTTCCTTTCCGGTTGGACTGTCGGTTCCGATGGAAAAAAATTACCAGTCACGTTACAAATTATAGCGTATCGAGCGCGAAAAAGAAACTGTTTTCCAAGGCGAATTGAATTTTTTCCAAGTGCATTGACAATTGAAACGCTGTCATTAATAATGGACGTAAAATCCTGAAACAAAGCAATGTAATCTACATTGTAACGTTACAAAAAAAGGTTTGTAAATCTATTTTGTAATTATTTGTTTTGGGCAGACGATGAGCCGCAGAAGGAGAAACTGGAATGGCAAAACTGAATAAGAATGAAGTGAAGACGTGCAAAAGACTGCTGGCCGAATATTTGGACAAGAACGAGGTTGTTACCGATCCGGCGAAGCTGGAGTTTGCGGGAGTGGGGGACCGCGACGTCTACAACATTACCGCTCCGTTCGAAGACGAGGGCGAGCTTGTGATCGCCGGGCGCGTCGAATCCAGGGACAGCGAGCATTCGCACATCATGTTCTTCGTGGAGCGGGACGGCAAGTGGGTGCCGCGGGAAGGATGGCCGGTGCTGACGCTCCAGGACCCGTTCTATACCCGGGTAGCAGGCGAAATCGTGGTCGGCGGCGTGGAGGTGTATCCGCATCCTTCCAAATCCGGCGCGCTTGCCTGGAGAACGGTCATGTACAAAGGGGAGAAGCTTCGCGATCTTTCCCGGTTCTTCACCGGACCGGACGGAATGAAGGATCTTCGCATCATCGAGCTTCCCGACGGCAGCATCGCCATGTTCACGAGGCCGCAGGGAGAGAAGGGCGGACGGGGCAAGATCGGTTTTGCCCGGTTGGCGTCGCTCGCGGATTTGACGATCGAAGCGGTCGAAGCGGCTCCGCTTCTGGAAGGCCAGTTTATCGACGCCGAGTGGGGCGGCGCGAACGAGCCGCATTTGCTCGAAGGCGGACTGGTCGGCGTTCTCGGCCACATCGCTTGCTTCGACGAAGCCGGCGACCGCCATTATTATCCGATGGTGTTTGCGATCGATCCGTATACGGGGGAATTTTCGGATATCGAGCTGATCGCCGTCCGGAACAGGTTCCTGCCCGGCGAAGCCAAGCGGGACGATCTGATCGACGTTGTCTTCAGCGGAGGACTTGTGCGGCGCAAGGACGGAACGGCCGAGCTGTACGCCGGAATCAGCGATGCGGAAGCCCATCGCATTACGATACCGGATCCGTTCCTTAAATATGAGAAAAGCAAGGTGTTGCAAAGGTGAACGTTTATCGCTACGAGGAAAATCCGCTCATTACGCCTTCGGACGTGAAGCCGTATCATGAAGGCTTCAAGGTCATCGGGGCGTTCAACGCGGGCGTTGCCGAGTACAACGGGGAGACGCTTCTTCTTCTAAGAGTTGCCGAGCAGCCGGTCAGCGGCGACCCCGACATCGTGCTGGCTCCGGTGTTCAAGCCGGAGACGGGCTCGCTGGAGCTGGTGGAGCTGAACCGAAACGACGAGCGCTACGATTTCTCGGATCCCCGCGTCGTCCGGGATCGGACGCAGGGCGCAAGCTTTGCCTATTTGACGTCGATCTCCTATATTCGCATTGCCAGAAGCCGGGACGGACGCCGTTTTACCATCGACGACAAGCCGTTCATTTATCCTTCCAACGCGCAGGAGACGTTCGGCATCGAGGACCCGCGCGTCACGCGGATCGGCGACGTCTATTACATCTACTTCTCGGCCGTTTCGCCCGTCGGAATCGGCGAATCGATGATTTCCACCCGCGATTTCGTCACGTACGAGCACCATGGCATGATCTTCTGCCCGGACAACAAGGACGTGCTGATCTTCCCGGAGCGCATCGGCGGGAAATATTATGCCCTTCACCGTCCGACGACGAGGAGCGTCGGCAATCCGGAAATCTGGATCGCCGAAAGCGACAATCTGCTGCAATGGGGAAACCACCGGCACCTGCTCGGACTGCGCGAGGGAATGTGGGACAGCGGCCGAATCGGCGGAGGCGCGGTTCCGATCCGGACGGACAAAGGCTGGCTCGAGCTGTATCACGGCGCCACCAAGGAGCACCGGTACTGCATGGGAGCCGTGCTGCTCGACTTGAACGATCCTTCCAAGGTGATCGCCCGTTCGGCCAGCCCGCTGCTCGAGCCGGATGCGCCCTATGAGAAGAAGGGCTTTTTCGGGGATGTCGTCTTCTCCTGCGGCGCTCTCGTCAAGGGCGACACGGTCAGGATGTATTACGGCGTCGCGGATACGTCGATGGCCTGTGCGGAGCTGAGCTTGAAAGAAATATTGGATTCCTTGATTTAGAATTACAAAACAACATTACAATAAAGTTTTTTATCCAAAAATAACCTTAAAATAAAGTTGACAAAATATAAAAGTAACTTAAAATGATTGGTATAAAGCGGTTACAAACAAGTTTTGGATCGCTGTGCGATGCTCCAGGCGCTTCAAGGAATACATAGACGAGGGGGTGAGAACGTGCGGTTCAAAAAATATGAGGGTTATCTGTTTATTTCCCCTTGGATTATCGGCTTTTTCGTGTTTACGATCGCACCGCTCGTGTTTGCCTTCTACGTCGGCCTGACCGAATGGGATACGTTCAACAAGCCGAAATTCGTCGGCTTGGACAATTACGCGGCTCTCTTTAAGGACGAGGACTTCATCAAAGCCCTGTGGGTCACCGTCAAATTTGCCGCCATCTCGGTGCCGCTTGGAATCGCAACCTCGATGCTGATCGCGATCCTGGTCAACACCAAAGTGAAGGGCGTTTACTTTTTTCGAACTGCGCTGTATTTGCCTGCCGTCGTATCCGGCGTCTCCATCTCGCTGCTGTGGAAATGGATTCTCGACAAAGATTTCGGCCTGATCAACCTGCTGCTGTCCAAACTCGGCATTCCGCCGATCGGATGGCTGACCGATCCGGCCTTTGTCATGCCCTCCTACTTGATGATCGTCATTTGGGGAGCGGGCGGCGGAATGCTGACCTATCTGGCCGGCCTGCAGGACATTCCGAAACACCTGTACGAAGCGGCGGAAATCGACGGCGCGAACGGGTTCCGGAAATTCAGGCACATTACGCTCCCGATGCTGTCGCCGGTCATTTTCTACAATCTGATCATGGGGATCGTCGGCGCGATGCGCAAGTTTGGCGACGCCTACATCATCGGAGGAGCCGGGAACGAAGGCCGGTTTTACATGATTTATTTGTACGAAAACGCGTTCAAGTATTTCAAAATGGGCTATGCAACCGCCATGGCATGGATTCTGTTCGTCATCATTCTCATCCTAACGCTGTTGGCCTTTAAGTCGTCGTCCGCCTGGGTTTATTACGAAAGCGAAGTCAAACCGCGGGCGCGGAAAGGAAGGTGATCCGATGACCTCCTATGCGATGGGAAAAAAACAGAGAAGAATCGCGCGCACCGCGATGCTGTACGTCTTGCTGGGGCTCTTCTCCCTTAGCACCTTGTTTCCGCTGCTGTGGATGATTTCCACCTCGCTGAAGTCCGGGGATCTGATCTTCGAAATTCCTCCCCGTTTTTGGCCGGACGGCTTCCATTGGGAGAACTATTCGCGGGCCGTTACCGAGATCAACTTTTTTGTCCTGTTCAAGAATACGGCGGTCATTACGTTCTTTCACCTGCTATCCGACGTGTTCGTGTCCGCCTTCGTGGCGTACGGCTTCGCACGATTCCACTTTCCGGGGAAAAACATCTGGTTTCTTCTGGTGCTCTCCACCATTATGCTGCCGGGAGAAGTGACGATGATTCCCGTGTTTATCGGGTTCAGCGAGATCGGATGGGTGAATTCCATCCTGCCGCTGGTCGTGCCCGGCTTTTTCGGAGGCGCGCCCGTGTTTATTTTCCTGCTTCGGCAGTTTTTCCTCTCGATTCCGAAGGAGCTGGAAGAGTCCGCGACGATCGACGGAGCGAACAGCTTCACGATTTTCTGGCGGATTTTCCTGCCGCTGTCCGTTCCCGCGTTGATTACGATCGCGATCTTCTCCTTCCAGGGAAGCTGGAACGATCTGCTCGGACCGCTCATCTATTTGAACGATGAAGACAAATTCACGCTGACGCTGGGCTTGTCGATGTTCAAAGGCATCATGAAGGTCGAGTGGGGGCCGCTGATGGCGGGGTCGATTTTGGCGCTGCTGCCGGTTCTGATCGTCTTCTTTCTGGCGCAGAGACATTTCGTCGAAGGCGTCAAGCTGAGCGGAATCAAAGGATAAGGAATGAGACTGATTTCAGCTTCATGGCTGGAATCCATTTCAAAATAACAAAAAGGGGAACTCTGACGTGAAAACAAAAAGAAGTGGAAAAGCTGGATTGCTTCTCTCTTTGGTGCTGGCGTTCATGGTCGTGCTGTCCGCTTGCGGAGGCGGCGGGAACAACGGAAACGGGGCGTCCGGCAGCCCGGATAAGCCCGCGGAATCCTCGCAGCCGGCCGGGAAAGTGAAGCTGAAAGTCGCGACCTGGGCGGGCGCGGACGAACTGAGGGAATTCGAGGCGCTGGTCGCGAAGCTGAATGAGAAAGCGACCGACTATGAGCTCCAAGTGCAAAGCATCCCGGCGGACTATTATCAGAAGCTGCAAACGATGATCGCGGGCAAACAAGCTCCCGACTTCATGTGGCTGTCTCAGGAATACGTCCCGCAATATGCCAGCCTGGGCGCGCTCGCTCCGCTTGACGAGTATCTGTCCGGCATCAGCAGCTTCCATGCGGACGACTACTTCCCTGGCGCGCTTGACGTAGGCAAGTTCAACAACCAAACGTATGCGCTTCCCTGGATTTCCCAGCCTTACATGCTGTACTACAACCAAGACATGTTTGAAAAGGCGGGCGTGGAGCTTCCGACCAACGATTGGACTTGGGACGACTTCATTGCCGCGGGCCAGAAGCTGACGAAAGACGGAGAATGGGGCGCCCTGATCAACAACATTCCGACCGCGATGTACACTTGGTCGTACGGCGGAGACGTGTTCGACAAGGACGGCAACATCGTGCTGAATTCTCCCGAATCGATCCAGGGTCTGGAAATGTACCAGAAGATCGTCAAGTCCGGCATCGCGCCCGATCGCGCGCAAGCCGACTCCATGGGCAACGGCGACATGTTCAAAACCGGTAAAGTCGCCATGTTCATCGGCGGCGCAGGCGACGATTTCGAGAAAACGGTGAAGTTCAAAGTCGGCATGGTCGTTCCTCCGAAAGGCACGAAGCAAGTCACGTTCAGCTGGATCGGCGTTACCGCCATGTCCAGTACGACCAAAAACCCTGCCGTCGCGGCAAAAGCGCTTGTGGACATGACGAACGCAATCCATCAGTGGAAAGTCGTAGCGCCTACGAAATCCGGTTTCGACCTGATCAAGACGAGCCGACCGGAAAAAGAATATGCCGTCGAAACGATCCGCAAAGCGTCCGAAGTGGCTCGCGGCTTCAACAACCAGCCGAAGCAAGCCGAAATCGACGGCACCATCTGGGAGCATTTGACCCAGCCGATCGAAAATGGCGTAGACGTTAAGAAAGCGGTCGACAACACCATCAAAAAGTTCCAGGAAATTATCAAATAAACGAATAAGCCGAATGGTTTACCGTAAAAGCACCTGCCGCCATCGGAGGCTCTGCCGCCGGCAACGGCGGGTGCTTTTCATTTATCGGACCGGAGGAGAGAAGCATCGTGCCGAACCGGTTCGTATTCGACTTTACGAAGCAGGGAGAATACTTGCCGGTAGGCTGGTGGGACCGCACCCGCCATAACCTGGACGAGGATACGTTCGGTCTCATGTCTTATGTCGGCAAGTTCTCGCAAGGACCCGACGGCTCGCAGGAAACGATCAACCTGATGGCGGCCGTGCTGGGCGCAACGCTGCTGCGGGCAGGCCGCATCTTTGCGGTCGCCCGCAATTTTTTTGCGCGATTCTCCCCTTTGCATTCATTTATAATGGTCTTAGCGATTTTTGAACGTTCCCATTATTCTCATAGAAGGAGATCATGACGAACCGATGAACAATGGCGACCTGATCCGAAGCGCCGGGCAATTCCTTCAACACATGCCGGACCCCATCTATATTCTCGATCTCGATCGTCGCATCGTGTGGGTTAACGATGCATTTCAACGTCTTTTTGGCTATACCGCCGACGAACTGAATCAGGAGCCAACCAGGTTCACGTTACCCGGCGGAGAGGATACAGCGGTCTGCCTCTACCGCAAGGACGGCACACCGGTTTACGCGCGTTGTTGCCCCGTCCCTATTCCGAACGAAGACAAGGAAACGGCGGCTTATTCGGTCGTTTTGAAAGAATGCGCGGCGCAATATACAGAGGGTCCCCCGATTAGCAAGAGTGAAGAAAGATACAAAATTGCCGCGGAGAACACCTCGGATACGATTGTGCTGGTCGACAACGAGGCCATTGTTCGCTATGTCTCCCCATCCATCAAAACGATTTCGGGATACAACGTCGAAGACTATGAAGGCATGGATGCCTTCGACGTTATCCATCCGGACGATGCCGACCGCGTACGCTTCTTGCATGCGGAGGTCGTTCGGTCCAAGCTGCCGGTGGATTTGGAGTACCGGATCGTTCACGCTCGAGGCGATACCGTCCACATCGAGGCTCGGGTCATGCCCGTTCTGTACGGCAACGGGGCGGTGCAGTATGTAGTGGCGGTCGCAAGGGATGTCACCGAACGGAAGAAGACCGAGAAGCTGCTGCAAAATATTTTGGATAATGTGAACGCTGCCGTGTGGTCTTCGGACAAGGACTTTGCCCGTTTGACGCTCTGTTCGGAAAGCATCGAAAAAATGTTCGGCGTGCCTAAGCCTGTTGCAGAGGCCAATCCCTACCGCTTGCTGGATCGCGTTCGTCCGGACGACCGGGCCGCTCTGGCGGAGGAGATTGAACATAAGCTGAGGCGGGGGCTGCCGGCGGTCAAGTCGTTTCGGCTGATCGACGATCGCGAGGAAAGCAGATGGGTCCGGCTGATCGCCCAGCCCATTATGGACAATAAGGGCGCTATCGAGCGGATAGACGGCATTTTCTTGGATATAACCGAGAAGAAGCGTTCGGAGTTGGCCTTGGAGGAGAGCGAGCAAAGGTACAAGTCTCTGTTCGAGAACAATCTGGACGGCGTTTTTTCCATCGATCTGAACTTATATTTTGTCAATGCCAACCGGGCTTTCGAGACGATCACCGGCATTGAATTAAGCAAGCTGACCGATCGCTGCTTTATGGGATTGGTGTTTGACGAGGATCATGCGCCGGTTTATGAAGTTCTTTTCCAGGTGATGCAGCACCAGGAGCCCAGGGATATTGAATGCCGCATTCAAAAGGGAAAGCTTGGCGAGAAAATCGTCAACATCACCTTCGTTCCGATTCTTCTTTCCGGGAAGCTGATCGGCGTTCACGGTATCGTGAAAGATATTACCGACCGCAAAAGAGAAGAAAGGGAACTCATCCAAAGGGAAGAGAGGTACAAATTTCTCCAGCAAAGCTTAAACCGCTTCTCGAACGACCTTACGAACGTCATGAAGGTATCGGATTTGGAGCAGCGTTTGATTCGCGAGGTTAAGGAAGTCCTTCAAGTAACAAACGCATCCATCGAGGAAGTGCCGAGGGGACAGGAGCCTGCCGTGACGAGCCCCCAAGTAACGCGGGTCAAGATCGGCGAAAAGCAGCATCCGGTCTATTTGCGGATCAACATGGATCGCGCCATGCTGAAGATCGAGGAAGAATGGCTGGAAACGGCGGTTCATTACGTCACCATCCTCTATGACAATCTTCAATTGATTGAGGATCTCATGAAGCGGCTGGAGGACATGGTGAACCAAAATGAAACGCCGAAATGGATGCTCAGGCTGCTGTTCCAATTATCGGAGAAAGAAAGGTTCTCGCTTTCCAGCGACTTGCACGATTCCGTGCTGCAGGATCTGATCATCTGGTACCGCAAGCTGGAGTCGCTCAGATCGTCGAAGCCTTTTTCCGAGGAAATCCGCAAGGAATTGATCCGGATCGAAGAGGGGCTTCTGGATGCGATTCACCAGATTCGGATTACCTGCAACGAACTGCGCCCTCCTTTTCTTCTGAATATGGGGCTGGTCGAGTCGTTAAAGAGTCTTTTTACGTATACGAGAATGTTTGCCAACTATGAGATCGAATTTGCCGCGGAACCCTTCGACTGTCTCCTGAATGAGGAGGAAATTCTCGGGGTGTACCGCATCGTTCAGGAGCTGCTCAACAATGCGTCGAAACACTCGGCGGCGGCCAAAGTGCGCATGGCTTTGACAAGCGATAACCGCGGCGTCTATTTTTCCTATTCGGACGACGGGGTAGGGATCGATTTGGCATCCTTTGAAAGCTCGTTCCAGCATATGGGCATTACGGGCATTGAAAAGAGAGTGCTCAGTTTGGGCGGGGAAGTCCAGTTTAACTCGTCTCCGGGCCAAGGGTTTCACGTAAACCTCTCCATTCCTAAAAATATGGAACGCAAAGGGGATTGACATGGAAATACTGCTGGTTGACGATCATCGATCGGTCGTAGAAGGAACCAAAATGCTGATTGAATCCGAGCCGGACATGAACGTAACGATTGAGACGGATGTCTTTCTCGTGCCCGACTTGGTGCGTCTGAAGCATTTTGACGTCATGCTTTTTGATTTGTACATGCCGCATATCAACGGCGCCGATTTGTCGCGCAAGGTGCTCGAATATGTGCCGGACGCCGTCATCCTGATTTACTCCGGGTTTGAAATCGCGCCGCATTTTAATTTGCTGATGGAATCGGGCGTATCGGGCTTTATTGCCAAAACCTCCACCCGTGAGCAACTGATCCAAACCATTCGTTTCGCGGCGAGCAGAGCGGCCGTCATTCCGATGCAGCTGCTCAAACAGCTGCGGCGTCAGGAAATTGTCGTGACAGGGGCGACGGAAAACGAAAAGACGACGATCACGAGCGAAGAAGACAAACTGCTCCGCGAACTGGCGAAAGGCAAAAGCAACAAGGAAATATCCAAAACGCTCATGATCAGCCAGCGGTCCCTGGAATACAGCTTAACGGAGCTGTTCCAGAAGTTCCATGTCAGCTCGCGGGTGGAGGTCATACGAAAAGCGAAAGCGCTCGGAATCCTTCCTTCGGAAGAATTATACTGACCCCGTTTGAAAGATCGGCATAGGCCGGTCTTTTTTGTTTTTGCGCGAGGGCCGCAAATTTTTGCGGGAAATCGTTCATCGTTTGCGCGGAGAGGGCCATCGTTTGCGCGTTCGCGGATCTCCCTCTCCCTTATGATGGATTCATACCGAGCGAGTGTACGGTTAACAAAATCCAATTCGGAGGCTTAAAGACATGATTAAAATGGAACGAGTGTCCAAGGTTTTCTCTCTGGAAGCGGGTCACTTCACCGCCTTGAAAGAGAACGATATTCACATCCGAAAAGGCGAATTCGTCGCCATCATGGGACCCAGCGGTTCGGGCAAAAGCACGCTGCTGCAATTGATGGGGGGACTCGATCTTCCGACCTCGGGCAGCATTGTCGTGGACGGGGTCAAGCTCAACAAGCTCAGCGAGAATGAGAGAACGCTGTTCCGCCGCCGGAAAGTAGGCTTTGTGTTTCAAAACTATCAGTTGCTCCCGATGATGACCGTTGCCGAGAATGTCGGTCTGCCGCTGGCGGCGAACAAAGCTCCCAAAGCGGAGATCAAATCAAGAGTGCAGCGTTTGCTGAAGGAAGTGAATCTGGAGGACAAAGAAACGTACTTCCCTTCCCAGTTAAGCGGCGGGCAGCAACAGCGCGTGGCGATTGCGCGAGCTCTTGCGATGAAGCCGGGCCTGATTTTGGCGGATGAGCCGACGGGCAACCTGGACCGGAAAAACGGAGAGAGCGTCCTTAAGCTTCTGTCCCGATTAAACAAGGAGGAGCAAATCACCGTCGTGATGGTGACGCATGACCGGCAGGCTGCCGAAGCGGCAGACCGGATCATCGTGATCCGGGACGGCGAAGTGGTGCAACAAGGGCCGGAAGGAGAGGAAGGGAAATGAATCTCTGGCAAATCGCTTGGCGCAATTTAATGCGCCGGAAACTTCGCACCTTTCTGACGATCCTGTCGATTGTCATCGGGGTGGCCTCCACGTTTGCGGTCATCGCGTCCGTCGATACCGCCAAAACCGTGTTTCCGCTGTATCTGAAGGCGGCTTTCGGCAAAGCGGATTTTCAGGTTTACGGCACCGAGCCTTATTTCTCGGAAGACGTATATCGGGAAGTCGGAAGCTTGAAGCCGATCGAATCGGTCGCCATACTCAAGGAAAATACGAAGCTGCATCTGGAGAAGGAAGGGATCGCGGCCATCCAGAAGCGGGTCGATCTGATCGGCTACAGCCGGCTGGATTCGGCGCTGACCAACTTCAAGCTGATCAAGGGCAGCCTGACCGCGGACGGAACTGTCATTACGGACCGGACAGCCAAAGTCTGGAAAGCCGATGTGGGCGATACGATTTCCTTTGACACGGACGAAGGCATCCGGCACATTCAAATATCCGCGATCGTCCGTTATACGGTCGAACTGATGGGGCCTTCGAGCTGGATGATGGCCAAGTACCATCCCTGGTCGGTCGCCGTCCCCCTGTCCACCGTTCAGGACTGGTTCGATTTGGCGGATCAAATCGAAACCATTCACATCCGGGCGCTCCCCGGAACGGATCTGGACGCGGCCGGCCGGCAGGTAGACGAGATGGTCCAGCGCTTCGGCAATATTTATATGCAGCCGGTCGTGCTTGATTTCGAAACCCAGTTCAAGGAAGCCAATTCCTTCTTTCTCACGCTCTATATCGCCGGCTTGCTGGGCATTGCGCTTAGCGCGCTCATTATCTTCAATTCCCTGTACGTCAGCGTCAAAGAGCGCAAGAATGAGTTTGCCGCGCTCAAGACGATCGGATATACCCCCGAGCAAATGCGGACTTTCGTCCTGTTCGAAGTGATGCTGCTGTCGATCATCGGAACCGCCGTCGGCCTGCTGTTGGGATACGGGATGGGGATCGGGTTAAAGGCGCTGATCTTTTTGATGTTCAGCGTTTATGACGACAGCGGGATGAAGCTGGTCAACGGACTTGTCGTTTCGATTCTTGCCGGTTTGCTGGTGCCGATCGCGGCGGCGTTGTATCCGATCCGCCAGGCGGGCAAAGTCAGCGTCATCGAGTCGCTCAAGGAAAACCGCGCGAATGAAGCGGGGAAGTTGCGGAAATGGCAGCTCCTTGCCGGCCTCTTGTTGATCGCGTCCGGTTTTTTCATCAAGCATTTGCTGCTCGTATTGCCCATCATGATTGGCATCGTTCTGGTTTTTCCGTTCCTGTTCAACCTGTTCATGCTGCTGCTGAAACCCGTTTATCGGCTGATTTTCGGATTTAGCGGCGAATTGGCCGCGCGCAATCTGAAGCGGAATCTTGGCCGCACGTCGATGACCTCCGTCATTCTCTGCTTGGGCATTGCGATGATCGTGCTGGTCAGTTCCCTCAATTCCGCATTTCTGCAAACGTACGAAAAAGTCATTTTTTCCACCTACGGCGGGAATCTGGACATCCATTTTCATCATGTTGAAAAAACGGATGTGGAACGGTTGAAGCAGATCGAAGGCGTAGCCGATGCGCAAACCTATTCGCTGCAGTCCGTCGTTTGGTCGCTCAACGACCAAAAACGCAAACTTTCCGTTTACGGCGTCGGCGCGGACTGGATCGACCGCTTCCCGTTGTTCGCTTCTACAGGCCAGTCGCCGGGCGAATTGATCCGGTCGCTGAAGGACGACGAAATTGTGCTCGACAACATCGCGTTCGGCGTATGGGGCGGCAACATCGGCGAGAGCGTCTGGCTGTCGACGCTGCAAGGGGTGAAAGCGTTCAAGGTTGTGGCGGTTGTCGATACGATGAAAAACAACGGTTACGGCGCGTTCGTCAAAACCGAGACCTTTAAAGAAAGCTTCGGGCTCAAATACGAGCACAACGCGCTCGTGATTAAAGACGAGAGCGTTTCTGCGCTGCAATTGCGGGAGAGGATCTTCGACGCGTTCGGGGAACGGGCGGAAGAGATGTTCGGGCCCGAAGATTGGGTTACGGTCATTGGCGCGGTCTATACCGGTTCGTTCTCGGTCATCAACGCGCTGTTGATTCTGTCGATCGTGATTTCGGGCATCGGCATTGCGAATACGCTGCTCATGACGATTATGGAGCGGATTCGCGAGCTCGGCATGATGCGGGCCGTCGGCGTTACGCGCCGCCAGGTGCTGCGGATGGTGCTGCTTGAGGGCGCAGGCATCGGACTGGCCGCCGCCGTGGCCGGCTGCGCATTGGGCATATGGCTGATCTATCTCACTTCGACGTTTATGGAAATTCATTCGTTGACCTATGCGTTCGAAGTATCCTGGAAAATCGTGCTGCTGACCGGCGGCTTCGGCGTCGCGGTCAGTCTGGTTTCCAGTTTCGCGCCGGCCTCAAAGGCGGCAAAAACCCGGTTAAGCGAGGCGTTACGATATGAGTAAACGAATCTTGTTCCTTCTGCTCCTGACGATGCTGTTGTCGGCTTGCGGTTCCAATTCTTCATGGGAAGACGAGGCCGTATCGGAAGTGAGCGACCGCATTTTGGCGGACGATGTGGAAGCGGTCTGGACGCTTGAGCGCAATCAAGCGTCCGCAGCCGCAGCGGGAACGATGATCCGGCTGGAGATCAAGAAGAAGGACGGCGGACCGATCGACGCCTTCGACATCAATCACGAGAAGCTGCTGCATCTGATCGTGGTCAGCAAGGATTTGTCCTACTTCAATCACATCCATCCCGAATACAAAGGGAACGGCGTATTCGAAATCGTGAACGATTTCCCTGCGGGGGGCGAGTACCGGATGATTGCCGATTTTACGCCGACCGGCGGCGATCCGATGACGAAGATGGCATGGGTTCGGGTCGAGGGCGAGCAGGCGAAGCCGGTCCCCGTCGTCCCGGACGAAACGCTGGAAAAAACCGCAGACGGCAACCGGGTCAAGCTTGCGATCGATCCCCTCGCTTCGAAAAAAGAGCTGACGCTGAAGTTTACGATTGCCGATGAGAAGACCGGCAAACCGGTTACCGATCTAGAGCCTTATTTGGGCGCCATCGGACATGTGGTGATCTTGACGGAGGACGGCGAGCGATATTTGCACGTGCATGCCGATGAAGGGCAGGGTACGGGACCGGAGGCGGTCTTCGAAACGGCGTTTCCGAAGAGCGGGATTTATAAGATCTGGGGACAGTTCCAAAGAGAGAATAAAGTGTTTACGGCATCCTATGTCGTTCGTGTTCCATAAGGGAGGCGGCGGACCGTGATCATCATACGAATGTTATGAAACAGGCATTTTCGATTGACCGGTTTACGGGGAAGTAGTCAGAAATCGAGACGAGGATGGAGGTCCCATGAGACCGTTCTTGCCCTATGCGAGAAAAGAAATGACGCTCTACATTTGGGGATTCGCAGGAAGCCTGTTTCGTTTCCTGATCCCGCTGACGGTTCCGCTAATCCTGAAATATATTTTCGACGACTTGCTTCAGAACGAGGCTTTATCGAGTGCGGACAAATTGGCGAAGTTGCTCGTCATTGCCCTCATCGTGCTGGTTGTGTTCTTCGCCCTACGCGCGCCCATGGAATACGTCAGGCAATATTGTCTGCACAAAGCCAACAACAATGTGATCAAAGCCCTGCGCAAAGATGCATTTGCCAAAGTCCATTCTTTGGATGCGAAGTATTTTGCGGATCACAAGAGCGGAGAAATCGGAACGCGTTTCTTCGACGATATGGAGAAGGCAAGAGGCTACATGACCGCCGTATTCTCGAACATCTGGATGGAGATGATCGTCCTTATCTTTATCGTAGGCGTTCTGTTCACGATGAACCTGAGACTGACCTTGCTCGCGATGCTGATGGTCGGGTTCCAGTTTGTTCTCGCCCATTTTCTCTCGAAAACGTTTAAGAAATCGACCGCCAGCATGATGAATTATCGCTCGGTACTAAGCGGATTTATCTTCGAAAGCATTCAGGGCGCATTCATTTCCAAGCTGTTTGCTTCCGAGAACCGCGACAAGGAGGAACTGGATCGGCATTTGGACCGGTATGAGGGGTTGACGAACAAGCACGCGAAGCTGAACGCCGTCACGTTGGCTTCCGTGAATGTGCTGAGCGATGTGACGCCTTTTATGGTGGTCTTGGCCGGCAGCCTGTTCGTGATCGACGGCAGCTTGACACTCGGCAGTTTAATCGCGTTCTTCGCTTATGTCGACAAAATGAGAAGCCCGGTCGCCGCGCTCGTTCAAGCATTCCCGGCGATAACGGAAGGCAGCGTGGCGCTTAGGCGGATCTTCGATTTCCTTCGAATTCCTGCCGAAATCACCGAACAAGCGAACCCAAGAGAATTAAAAGCCTTTACGAATTCGATTACGTTCGAAAACGTGTCCTTTGCTTACAACAACCGCGATGCGGTCGTCCGAAATTTATCCTTCACCCTCGAAAAAGGCAAGACCTATGCGTTTGTGGGAGAGAGCGGCGGCGGCAAAAGCACCATTCTCCAGCTTTTGATGCGGATGTATGACGCAACGGAGGGCTCGATCCGGATCGACGGCGTGAATATCAAGGATTATTCCTTGTCCAGTCTGCGTGCGCATATGGGGGTTGTCACGCAAGACAACTTCTTGTACAGTTCGTCGATCAAGGATAACATCAAAATAGCCAAGCATGACGCTGCGGATGAAGAAGTGATCGCCGCCGCCCAAAAAGCGTTTGCGCACGGCTTTATCTCCTTGCTGCCGAACGGCTATGACACGGAAATCGGGGAAAGGGGAATCAAGCTCTCGGGCGGGCAGAAACAGCGGGTTGCGCTTGCGCGCGTATTTTTGAAAGATCCGCCGCTGATCCTTTTGGATGAGGCCACAAGCGCGCTCGATAACGAAAGCGAAAAGCTGGTACAGGAATCCATTCAACAGATCGGCAGGGATAAAACGGTCGTGATGATTGCTCACAGGCTTTCCATGGTGGTGCATGCGGACTTGATTTTTGTAGTCAGGAACGGGGAAATCATCGAAAGCGGAAGCCATCAGGAATTGCTGAAATTAAACGGATATTATCAGGAGCTATTTTCACGGCAGCGTGCAGGGGATCTGTCTTTACGGAAGAGACCTCTCGTATCCTGAGTAATCCAAAAAACCGCCAAATATGGCGGTTTTTATTTTGCCGCGATATGAAGCTGCAGCGGAAAAGAGTTGAATGTCCTTTACATAACTGTTATGATATGTCCTTAAATACAATTGTTACAAGATGATTTCGGCGTATGAGAACGATTGATCGTTGGGATAATGGGTAATAGGATAATGGAGGTCGCACAACTGAACTTGTTCGACAACAGGAGGGACGCAGATGAAACAGAGTATTGTGAAGCCAATCGAGAAAAACACACCTATGAATATAACATGCAAAAGATTGGTTTTCAACGATTTTCAATCATATTTCACCTAGAAGTGCCCCGCATCGCTACAAATTTCGTCGAAAATTCGACGAAATTCTTGTTTTGGCGACAATTTCTCCCTCTTGCCGTGCGCGAGCGCCGATCCCCGAAACGCGTTCTAGAGCACTTCCTTCAGGCAGTCTTCAACGAAATCCGGAGCCGCTTTTTTGATCTGTTCTACCGTGTGAATATACTGTTGGGTCGTATTGATGTGCGAATGTCCCAATGTCTGTTGAACCTGTTGAAGAGACGCTCCGTTTAGCAAAGCCAGAGTCGCATTGGTGTGCCGCAACCAGTGAGGCGTGACTTTCTTGGATAAATTGGCCTTTTTCCGGGCGTTTTCGATGATCCGTTCCACCTGACGGGTGCTCAGCGGAAACACTTTGCCGCTGCTCCCCTGTTCCTTGCGGTATAAAAGGAGCTGGTTCCAGAGCATGTCGGGCACTTTCACTTCCCGCGCTTTCCGGCCTTTTCCGTTCATCACGGTCAACCAAATGGAAGTTCCCATGGGATCGGTATGAAAATCGTCCCATTCCATCGAAACCAATTCGGAAACTCTCAATCCAAGCAAAACCAACGTCAGGCCGATCGTATAATCGCGAAGCGTCGATTGGTTTAATTGGTGCAATATTTTCGCGACTTCGTTCCGGGTTAGAAAATGACGGCTGCTGCTGTTCGACACCCTCGGCTTCTTGATGACCGCCGCCGGATTGTGGGGAAAACATTGAATGTTGGGACTGTTTCCCCACTTATAAAGGGAACGAAGAGGGGCCAGCAATACGGAGACCGTCGCCGCGGAATATTGGCGATTCTGTCGTTCATCCCTCTTGAGCAGACTCAGCTTATAAAGCTCGATATCCCTCCAAGTCACGTCTTTAAGTCTTTTTTCCCCGATAAAGCTTTGAAATCGTTCGATCGCATACTTGTAATTTCGCAAGGTGTAACGGGAATGGTGATGGGTGGCCAAAAACATGCTGACAATTTCTTCGTCCGTCAGTTCCTCCTGCGTTTTCTCGATTGGCTTCACAATACTCTGTTTCATCTGCGTCCCTCCTGTTGTCGAACAAGTTCAGTTGTGCGAAATGGCACGCTATGTAGACACGCTTAGTGCAGTACGTTACAAGGCAACGGGAGTCTTGTCAACCGGATCGCCTATCCGCATCGGCTTTTCTTGGTTGAGCGAATTCCTTGGGGGGGGGGGGAGACAGTGGACGTTTCACAGCAGGACCAGTACATCGTGATCGAGTTGGGCACCGAAAAATACGCCCTAAAGATTTCCGAAGTCTATGAAATTATCAAAATGCAAAAAATAACGGCAGTCCCGAACAGCAAAGCTTTTTTGGAGGGCGTTACGAACATTCGGGGGAAAATCGTGCCGATCGTCAGCCTGCGCAAAAGATTTCGGCTGGGCGAGACGTCCGTCGTTCACAAGACGAGAATCGTCGTGGTGAATCATCACGGGGAAATGATCGGCATCGTAGTAGACGGAGTGAATCGAGTGCTCAAATTTTCCGACATTCAGCCCTCGGCCGAAATCGTGTCCGGAGTGGACAGCAGTTATTTTCAAGGAATCGGCCAGTCGGAAGAAGGACTTATCGGCATCTTGAATCTAGAACACGTTCTTGCAGGGTGAGGGAGAGACCCAAATGAATCGCTCGGAAATGATGGGCGTCTTCCTGTCTGAAGCGGAAGAGCTGCTCCAACTGCTGGAGATCGAAATTCTGCATCTGGAACAGCAGGGCGAGTCTCCGCAGATCATCCAAAACATTTTTCGGATTGCGCATACGTTAAAGGGCTCGTCGGCTGCAATGGGTTTCGAGGACATGAAGCTGCTGACGCACGAAATGGAAAATATTTTTGACAAGATTCGAAATCAGCTTCTGCCGGTGACGCAGCAGGTGGTGGATGTCCTTTTTCAATGTCTGGATCACTTGAACGGGATGAAGAAGGAAATCGAACAGGAAGGCGCCACAAGAACCGATATCGATGCCATCGTTCATCGATTGCGGCAATTGGAAACAAGCGCGCAAGAGCAGCCCGAATGGGCGAACAAGCCGCTTGAAGATCAACAACGATTAAAAAAGTGGATATGCAAAATCCGTTTGTCCGAGCATTGCGAGATGAAGCTTCCGCGGGCCCATATCGTGTTCAACCATCTGAAGAAGTGGGGCGCCGTTCTCGCGACGGAACCGGAGTGGGACCGCGCGACCGAAGAAACGAACCTCCGTGAATTTTCCTATATCGTCGAGACGAACGCGGATTCCGATGCCCTCCGGCAGGCGCTCAGCCAGCTTATGGATATCGAGGAGGCCGAAGTGCTGCCTTTTGCCAATGACCGTTTGGATCATGTCCTCGTGCCCTTGACAGATGCGAATCGGGAAGCGGAGCCGGAGAAGCCGATCCCAAGCCAGGACAGAAAGGAAGAGAAGAAGACCGGACAAACGATTCGCGTCGATGTGGAGCAACTGGAGAGCCTGATGAACTTGGTCGGCGAACTGGTCATCGACCAGACCCGAATCGCCCAAATCGGCAATGTGCTGCGCGACCGGTACGCTTCGGATGAAAGGATCGACGATCTGGAGCGGATTTCCAACCATTTCAGCCGCATCATCGGGGAGCTTCAGGAATCCGTGATGAAGACGCGGATGCTTCCCGTCGAGCGCTTGTTCAACCGGTTTCCAAGAATGGTGCGGGATTTGGCCCGGACGCTGAACAAGGATGTCAACCTGCTGCTGGAAGGGAAAGAAACCGAACTGGACCGGACCGTCATTGAGGAAATTAGCGATCCGCTGATTCACCTGATCCGCAACGCCATAGACCACGGGCTGGAAGAAGCGGAGGTTAGAAGGAAACGGGGAAAACCGCTTAAAGGCACGATAAGGATTCGGGCTTCCCATCAAGAAAATCACGTGGTGATGACGGTAGAGGATGACGGGGCGGGCATTGACGCGGAGAAAGTAAAGGAATCCGCCATCCGCAAACAATTGATCGCGGCGAAAGACGCCGAGATGATGTCGGAGCAGGAATGGATTCAGCTTATTTTCCTTCCCGGTTTTTCAACGGCCCAAACGGTAAGCGACATATCGGGGCGCGGCGTCGGGATGGACATTGTCCGAAACCATATCGAAAAGTTGAACGGATTGATCGATGTCGAAACCCGTCTGGGCGAAGGAACGAAGTTCACGATCAAGTTGCCTTTGACTTTAGCCATTTTGCGGGGACTGCTGATCAAGTTCCAGGAAACCACGTATGCTTTGCCCATGAACAGCGTGATCGAAATCGTCCGGATTTCGAAACAGGACATCCACACCGTGAAGGGACAAGCCGTTGTCAAAATCCGAGAAAAAATGATTCCGCTCATCGGTCTTCACGAATTGTTCCGAATGCCGAGCGTCAGAAGAACAACGCAAAATGTATTTATCGTGGTTCTCGGACTGGCGGAAAAGCGGCTCGGTCTGGTGGTCGATGAATTGATCGGCAGCCAGGAAATTGTCGTCAAATCCATCGGTTCCTATATCGGACAGATCGAAGGCGTCTCGGGGGCCACCATTCTGGGTGACGGGAGCGTAGCGCTGATCTTGGACGTCACCGGAATCTTCAAATTGGCAAACAGCCTGAAATCGTTCGACTCCGAAGTCATGGGCGATGCCGGCTAACCCGATCCATTTTGCACGGCGTAAGGGGGAATGAATCGTTGACATCGGACCAGCCGATCAGGCAGTTGGTTACCTTTCGAATCGAAACGGAAGAGCTCGGACTTCCCATTTCGGATGTTTATGAAATTATTTTTGTTCCTCAAGTCACATCGATTGCGAAAGCGCCCAAATCCATCGTCGGCGTGATCAATCTTCGCGGGGAAATCATACCGGTCGTCGATCTGCGGATTCAATTTTGGAAAGAACCGATCAAGTCCAAAAAACAGCGCATCGTGATCACCCGCTCCCAAGGCCGAGTGATCGGGCTGTTGGTCGACGAAGTGAAAGAAGTGCTGCGAATCGAGGAAAACAGCCTGGAGCCGGTTCCCGACACGATCGCGACGGCGCAAACGGCTTATATGAGAGCCATCTGTAAAATGGACCACCGTCTCATTATCTTGCTTGATCTGGACCGCTTGTTAAGCAAGCTGGAAATGGATTTCATCATCAATGAAGTGCAAACGAGGGAGGCAAACATACGATGAGCGCTTTGAAAAAAAACATGCTTCGAAATGCGATGAAGTTTGCAGGAGTTTCCCAATCCATTGAAGCGGCCATCACCGATTCCAAAAGCATGGAACAAAACTTGAAGGATCTTGCCGTCATTACGGAACAGATTTCTCACGGGACCAGAGAGCAGTCGTCGGCCCTTGAATCCGCATCCGGCATTGTTGTGGAGATATCGAAATCCATTGAAGGGGTAAGCCAAAACTCGGATCGTCTGACGGCTTCCGCAAGTGAGATCGCGGAAGCCGTCCAGGAGATGGCCGCTTCCGTTCAGCAGGTTGCCGGCAACAGCCAAAACACGGCAGGCTCCGTGGAGCAGATTTCCGCTTTCATTGAAGAAATGGGACAATCGATCAAAGGCGTAGCCGACAATGCGGCGAGCATGACCGCCTCGGCGGAAGAAGCGTCGAGCGCCATCCAGGAGATGGTGGTTTCCATTCAGCAGGTTGCCGGCAACAGCGAAAGTACGGCAAGTTCCGTGGAGCAAATTTCCGCTTCCATCGAAGAAATGGGGCATTCGATCAAGGGCGTAGCCGACAATGCGGAGAGTCTGACCGCCTCGGCGGAAGAAGCGTCGAGCGCCATCCAAGAGATGGTGGTTTCCATTCAGCAAGTGGCCGGAAATGCCGAAAGCACGGCCAGTTCCGTCGAACAGATCTCCGTGTCCATCGAGCAGATGGGCAAATCGATTCGCGGCATTGCCGTCAATGCGGACCAATTGCAGCAGATCGCCAGCGATACCTCGGCCTCGATTCAGCAAATCGCGGCTTCGATCGAACAGGTGGCCAAAAATACGCAAAATGTGAACTCGCTTACGGACCAGGTTCTGGCGGACGCCAAGGACGGCCAAAAGGCGGTCGGCCAGTCCCTGGCGGGAATGAAAGAAATTGCGGATGTCGTCAAACAGGCATCCGACGTCATGACCAATCTGGGAAAAAGCTCGGAAGAAATCGGAAGCATTATTGAAGTCATCGACGACATTGCCGAGCAAACCAACCTTTTGGCGCTGAACGCCGCGATTGAAGCCGCAAGGGCGGGCGAACACGGCAAAGGGTTCGCCGTCGTGGCCGACGAAGTGAGAAAGCTCGCCGAAAGAAGCGCCAAAGCGACCAAAGAAATCGCCCAATTAATCAAAGGCATTCAAAGCGAAACCACCGATGCGATCAAAGCGATCGAGACCGGAATGGAAAAAGTCGAGCAAGGAAACAAACTGGCCGATGAAACCGGGGTTGCCATCGAGAAAATCGTCACCGGAGTCGAAAACATTACGAGTGAAATCAGGCAGATCACTTCCGCGACCGTTGAACAGGCGAAGGGAAGCGAACAGATCGTCAAAGCCGTCGGCACCTTGTCCAATCAAGCCGAGATGGTGACGCAGGCGACGAAGGAACAGGCGCTTGCCGTCGAGGAAGTCGTGAGGGGCGTCGTGAATGCCCGCGAACAGGTGCGCCAGATTACCGTTGCAACGGTCGAACAAGCGACACAAGGCGAAAATATCGTAAGAGCGGTCGAGAATGTAACGAAGCAAGCCGCTATGGTGACGCAGGCGACTAAGGAACAGGCGCTTGCCGTCGAGGAAGTCGTAAAGGGCGTCGTAAATGCCCGCGAACAGGTGCTTCAGATTACCCTTGCAACCGGTGAACAAGCGAAGCAAGGCGAAAATATCGTAAGAGCGGTCGAAAATGTAACGAAGCAGACCGCCATGGTGGCCCAGGCGACGAAGGAGCAGGCCGCCGGCGTCGAAGAAGTCGTCAAGGGAGTAGCCAATACCCGCGAGCAGGTGCGTCAGATTTCGGCAGCTACGGAGGAGCAGGCCAAACACGGAAAAAATATTGCCAAAGCCATCGAAAATGTGGCCCAACAAGCAGCCGAAGTCACGGAAGCGGCCAAATGGCAAGTGAATGAAGTGGACAAACTCGAAAAGGCGATATTCGATACGGAACGGGTTGTTCGGCAGAACATGCAAGACGTGGAAAGGATGGTTGTGGTTGCACGAGCGTTGGCAGACCGATCCGCGACAATTCAAAGTTCGATTCGAGTATTGCAAGTCTAACATCCTGCCGCCGGCAAGCGCCGGTTCCGATCCGGGCTTAAAAGAATTGGGCCAAATGATTTACGATTACTGCGGACTCCATTACTTGGACAATCTTTCCTCGCTTGCGTCCAAAGTGCTGAAGCGGCTATCCGTGCTGGATATGACATACCGGGAGTACAACGAATTTTTAAAACGCAATCCGCAGGAATGGGATCATCTTGTCGAACTTGTAACCAACAACGAGACCTATTTTTTTCGGGAAGAGAATCAGCTTAACGAATTATGCCATGCGGTTCTTCCCCAGTTTCGGAACCAGCCGTGCATCCGGATCTGGAGCGCCGCTTGCTCCACGGGCGAAGAACCGTACAGCCTGGCGATGACCATTGCGGAATCAGGGGTTGTGCCGTTGGAATCCGTACATATCCTGGCCACCGACATCAATAAAAAAGTTCTGCAAATCGCAAGCCGCGGGTGGTACCACGAACATTCCTTATGCTTCCGCAGGACGCCGAAGGAGATGCTGGACAAGTACTTTTTCCGGCAAGATGAAGGCTTTCAAATCAAGCGTTTCATCAAAGACAGGATCGAATTCCGGAATTTGAATCTGTTGAATAATGAGGATGTGGCGGAGGTCGGAAAAGTCGATATCATTTTTTGCCGAAATGTGCTGATTTATTTCGACGCCGCTGCAACCCGCCGGGTTATCGCGAAATTTTACAATCGTCTGAACGCCGGCGGATTTTTATTTCTGGGACATGCCGAAACGCTAACGGGAATGAACACGCATTTCGAAACCATAAACGCCCGCACGACATTTTATTACCGCAAAGGAGGACGTTGAGCGTTCGCCATTAGACGAAGACGGCTTTCTGAACGTTGCAAGAAGGAGGCAAAGCCAATTGAGCCGGTACGGTGTACTGATCGTCGATGATTCTGCATTCATGAGAAGGGCTGTCAGCCTCTTGTTTGAGAAGGACCCGGATTTTTTTATCGTGGGGATGGCCCGCACCGGCGCGGAGGCCATTGAAAAGATCAAGCGTTTCAAGCCGGATGTCGTGACGATGGATGTAGAAATGCCGGAGATGGACGGAATTGCCGCCTTGGAACACATCATGAAGGATCATCCGGTACCCGTCGTCATGCTGAGCACGGTAACAAGCGAAGGAGCGGAAGCTACCCTAACGGCCTTGCAATTGGGGGCCGTCGATTTCTTTCCCAAAAGCTCCTTGATCAAGGATCCTGCGGAACCGAAAACCATCGGCGATTTCCTAATGAGGGTGAAGTCCGCCGCCCAAGCAAGATTACCCTTAAGGAACAAGGCTGCGTCTGCGAGCGAAACGGCGGAAGCCAAAACGAAATCAAGCCCGGCTTCCGTCGATCTGCTCATTATCGGATGCTCCACAGGCGGCCCTTCCGCCATACAATCCATTCTTCCCCGATTTACGCCGGACTTTCCGGCCGGCATTGTCGTTGTGCAGCATATGCCGCCCGGCTTTACCAAGCCTTTGGCCGACCGTTTCGATACCCTTTGCCAACTGAAAGTGAAAGAAGCGGAAGAGGGCGATATCGTGATGCCGGGGATCATTTATATTGCGCCGGCGGGGTATCAAACGTTATTCCGGAAAACAAGCGACGGAAAGACCAGACTAAACATCGTGGCGGACGAAAGCAAATGGTACAAGCCATCCGTTGATGTGACGATTCATTCCGCATCTTCGATTTACCGCGACCGATTATTGGCCGTTATTCTGACGGGAATGGGGACGGACGGGGTCTTGGGCTGCCAAGAAGTCAAGCGGCATCGCGGACATGTGATCGTCGAAGCCGAAGAATCGTGCATCGTATACGGCATGCCTAAAGCGGTCTATGAGGCGGGATATGCCGATCGGCAAGTCGCTTTGCCCCATATCTATCGGGAGATCCTATCCTACGTATGAAGATCAGCCGGGAACATCCGGCTGATTTTTTTTGTTTTCGCTGCGTCGGCTTCCAGGATTCCCGTTCAAATTCAGTTCATATTTCCCCGTTATTTTAGGTTCCGTGGCTCGAACATACCAAGATAACGGGACGGAGGGCAAACGTATGGATTCGATCATTCGGGTCAATGATTTGGTCAAACGGTACAAAAAATCGGAACGGCCGGCCGTTGACGGCATCAGCTTCGATGTAAAGGAAGGGGAGTTCTTCGCTTTCCTCGGACCCAACGGAGCGGGGAAAACGACAACGATCTCCATCTTGACGACAACGCTGGCGATGACGGGCGGATCGGTCGAGATCGCCGGTTACGATTTGGAGAAGGAGGCCAAGCAGGTCCGCCGCCAGGTGGGCATCATTTTCCAAAACCCGAGCCTGGACCTGGAACTTACGGCCGAAGAGAATATCCGGCTTCATGTCAGCATTTACGGGCTGTACGGCTATCGCCCGTTCTACCGGATGATGCCGGCGGCTTACAAACGAAGAATCGAAGAACTGGCGGAGATCGTCGGCATTCACGACAATCTGTTCAAGCGGGTCAAGACCTTCTCCGGCGGCATGAAGCGCAAGCTCGAAATTATCCGCAGCCTGATGCACAAGCCCAAGATTCTGTTTCTGGACGAACCGACGCAAGGGCTGGACGCTTCGGCGCGGCGCTCACTGTGGGATTATCTGCAAAAGGTTCGAAAGGAAGAGAACATTACCATTTTCCTTACGACGCACTATCTGGACGAAGCGGAGGGCGCGGATCGGGTATGCATGATTCATCGCGGCAAAGTCGCCCTGCTCGGCACGCCGGAAGAGATTAAAACCCGCCTGCTCGGCGAGAAATTCATGCTGCTCGACGCCGAAGACCGTCAAGGGCTGAAAGCGGAACTTTCCGCGCTTCAGGTCCCGTATACGGAAACCGACGAACATCTGAAAGTCATCTACCGGGAACGGACGCCGCAGAGACTGCTGTCCGGGCTGACGGTTCCGCTGAAGAAGCTGGACGTCCATCAGCCGACGCTGGAAGAAGCGTATTTGAACCTGGTGGAAAAAGGGGAGGACGCAAGATGAATTCGGTTGCGGCAAAAGAAATCAATGCGGTATTGGCCATTACGGCCAGAGAAATTACGAAAGCGGTCAAAAGTCCGGTTCTTCTCATCGTGAGCATTATTTTTCCGGTGATCTTTATCGGGCTCATGGGCGGTAGCCTGTCGCAAAACATGGCGGGCAATCTTGGCTTCAACTATTTGCAGTTCGTCATGATCGGCATGATCGTCAACAACATGTTTACGGGCACGGTTGCGGGAATGAGCGCGTTAATCGAAGAGAGGGACAAAAATCTGACGCAGGAGCTGTACGTGTCCCCGATTTCGCGATATTCGATTATACTGGGCAAAATGATCGGCTCCAGCTTTACCAGCCTCGTCGGTCTTCTGGGCATCTTGCTCGTGTCGCTTGCGATGCGGATTCCGCTCGGAGGCATGCATATCGTCTGGCTGTTTCTGACGACCCCGCTCTACTGTCTGGTTGGCGCCTCGCTCGGCATTTTCTTTATCGGCTTCGTTCAGGACAGCAAAGCGGCGGATGTGGGCTCCATGCTGATCGTCATGCCCCAAATGTTTCTGTCGGGCGCGATCATTCCGATCTTCCACTCGACCGGCATTCTCGGGTTTCTGGCCCATCTCATGCCGATGACCTACGCCATCGATCTGGCCCGGGCGGTTTTCTATAAGGGCACTCCGGTCTACAATCAGGTCGTCTTATACAATCCTTGGCTGGATCTGCTGGTCATGGCGGGATTTTTCCTTGTATTCTCTATTATAGGGACCATCATGTTTACGCGGTCGGAACGGAACAGGTAAAGAGGGTGCGTGGGATTGACGCAAATCTTGATCGTCGACGACGATCCGCATATTCGCGAGCTGATGGAGCATCTGCTGAAGCAGGAAGGCTACCAGGTTTGCGCCGCGGAGAACGGCCTGCAGGCGCTCGAAGCGCTGCGCAGCGTCAAAGCGGATCTTGTGATTCTGGATATTATGATGCCGGGCATGGACGGCTGGGAGCTGTGCAAGGAACTTCGCGAGCAATACGATATCCCGCTGCTCATGCTGACGGCCAAAGGCGAGACTGCCCAGAAGGTCAAGGGATTCGAGCTCGGCACGGACGATTATATGGTCAAGCCGTTCGATCCGCCGGAGCTGCTCGCCCGGGTCAAGGCGCTGCTCAAGCGATACCGGATCGCCGCTTCGCAGCAGGTGCACGTGGGGGAGCTTTTTCTGGACCGCAAAACCTATGAATGCCGGGTTGGCCGGGAATCGCTGACGCTGCCGCTCAAAGAGTTCGAACTGCTGTTCATGCTGGCCAGCTATCCGGGCAGGACGCTTCTGCGCGATCAGATCATCGAACAAATCTGGGGCTACGATTACGAGGGGGACGAGCGGACGGTGGACGTGCATATCAAAAGACTGAGGGAACGGTTCCCGGAAGATCGGCATGCCTTCCGCATCCGCACCATTCGCGGATTGGGCTACCGGCTTGAGGTGACGGAATGAGCGAGGAGAGCAAGCGGTCTTTCGGCCGGAACCGAAAGCCGGGCAATCCCAAGCCTGCCGGCGGCAGGCTCCCGGCGGACAGGTTCGCGGCGCTCAGAGTCGTTCTGTCCATACTGCTGGTCCTCATCGTGCTCTTTCTTTGCTGGTGCGTCGCCTTCTGGGCGGCGGAAGCCGTCTATCGCCGATTCGGCTGGCAGCCCGGCCTGCTGGCCCGGCAGCTCATCGTTTCCGTGGCGGGGTTTCTGCTGTTCGGCACCGGGATGTCCATCGTATCGAGATTGGTGCAAAGAAAGCAGATGGATTATTTTCAAATTCTGATCGACGCCTTCAGGCGCATTTCCAGCGGGGATTTTCACATTCGGCTCAATCCGCCCGGAAGAATCGGGCATCCCTTCAACCAGCTTGTCCGGAGCATCAACGAAATGGCCGAAAATTTGAAGAACATGGAAGAAATGCGCCAGGAGTTCATCTCGAACGTATCCCACGAGATTCAGTCGCCGCTGACTTCGATCGGCGGATTCGCCAAAGTGCTGAAAAATGACGCGATCAGCCGGGAGCAGGCGCTCCATTATCTGGACATTATCGAACGGGAGAGCGAGCGGCTGTCCAAACTGAGCGACAACATGCTGCGGCTGGCTTCGCTCGATTCGGACCGCCACCCTTTCCGCCCCGAAGCCTTCCGCCTCGACAAGCAGATCCGATTGCTCATTCTGGCTTGCGAGCCGCAATGGACGGAGAAGGAGCTCGAGTTGAACGCGGACCTTGAGCCGGTCGTCATCGAAGCCGATCAGGATCTGCTCAGCCAGGTTTGGGTCAACCTGCTCCATAACGCGATCAAGTTTACGCCGGCCGGAGGATCGATCGATGTCGGCATTCGCAGGGAGGGCGACGCCGTCGAGGTCACTGTGTCCGATACCGGCATCGGGATTACGGAGGAAGACAAGCTTCATATGTTCGAACGCTTCTACAAAGCGGACAAATCGCGGACGGCGGCCGCCGGCGGCAGCGGGCTGGGGCTTACGATCGCCAGCAAAATCGTCGGCATGCACCGGGGAAGCATCGAGGCGTCGGGCAAGCCGGGAGAAGGCACGGTCATGCGCGTGAAATTGCCGCTTAAGCAAGCGTAGAAGCGGGAACGCGCCGCTTGACGCCGTCACCGCTTTTGGCGAAGGCGCCCGGTTCGGCCCTATGGGAATCAGCCTGTCAGAAGGCTGTCCCATAGGCATTGCGGTCGCAACGGACGGCCGGTTCAGAGAACGGCGGGACGCTGCAATTGCAGGTGATCCGCCAGCGCCTGCTGGAGCGTTCTTTTCGTGATGGCCTTGTTTTCGAAGGACAGGCCCGACCGGATCATCCATTTGACGATCTCCGGCCTCAGCCCCGTAATCACGGTTTGGCATCCCATCATTTTGATCCCGTCGATAATGTTGAACAGCTGGACGATGACCTCGGATTCCATCTCCACCACGCCGGAAAGGTCGATGATCAGCATTTCGATGCGGTTGTTGCCGATTTGCGAGACGACTTTGTCTACGATGGTGTTCGAGCGAAACAGATCGACGTTGCCGATCAAGGGCAGGATGGACGCTGTCGCCGTTAGCGGAATGATCGGGACGGAGAGATTTTCCACCATCTCCCGCTGCGCGCGGATCAGATCGTCCTTGAACTGGGAGTAGCTCGTAAAGAGATGGCTGATAAACAGGTCCATCAGTTCGTTAATGCGTTTTTCCAGGATGTAAAATTGCTCCTTGCTGGTGAGATAGTCGTTCATCTGGTCGTAGTTGTACAGAAAATCCCACAGCACGCGCCGAACGGCCTGAACCCATTCCAGCTTGACGGCCAAAGTCAGGGAGTGCCTTGCCCAGTTGACCCCTTCCGTCCTGGCGAAGGAAATGACTTCATGCTCCCGGCCTTCGACGACATAAAGCACCAGCCTGTGAGCGTTTTCCAACAAATTGATATTGCAAACCTCCAAAATCTCGTCGATCTTCTCCTGCACGTTCACCGCTTCCGTCAGCAGACGTTCTTCGAACGCATTCCGGTTGTGGAGAAAGAAATCGATCAGGTTGTCCGTTGCGGACTTTTCGAGATTCAACCGGTTCACCTCTGTTCTCTTGCTGTTGCTTAAATCTTTCGGAAACGTGATCGTGAAGGTCGTTCCAACCCGTTCTTCGCTCTCCACCTTGATGACCCCGTTGTGCTGGTAAATGACCGAAAAGACGAAGGCCAGTCCCATGCCGGTTCCGTTTTCTTTGGTCGTGAAAAAAGGAGTGCCCAGCATATTCAGCTTCTCCTTCGGAATGCCGCAACCGCTGTCCTGTATGTATATGGTCACTTCGTTCTCCGTAGCCGATTGCCCGATGATAATCGTGCCTTCTTCCGGAATGGCTTCGAAGGCGTTTTTGAGCAGGTTGAACAGCGCTTTCTTTAACTGGTTTCGTTTGCCGACGATGAAGCTGCCCGGGTCCCGGTAGTTTTTGATGACCGCCACCCGGTAGAACTGATCCTGAAACAACTGCATCAGCGATTCCAATTCCACCGTCAGATCGATGGACACAAGCGGCTCGTTTTCCAGATCCGGCTTGGACATCTGAAGCAGATTTTGCAAAACGGCGATCGCATTTTCCAATTCCGACTGGGCGATTTCGATATATTTTTTTTCGTTTCGTTCCTTCAACAATTGCAAAAAGCCTTTGACGGCCGTCAGCGGATTTTTGACCTCATGGGCAATTCCCGCCGCGATCTGGCCGACCGAAGCCAACTGGCTCAGGTGGACATCGCTTTTGATTTCTTGTTGCGCAATTTCGCTTTTGACCATCATACGCTCCTCCGATCCGTTCCGAATTTCCAATCAAACGGCGTAATGACAACGAAACAGCTTGTTTAAAAAATTCAAAACAATTCTAATTATACATGAACTCAAAAAGAAATTTGTGCCAATTATTGTCTATAATATGGATATTTTACCGCTCTAACGGACCTGATTTCCGCCCCGCTATTCGGTTTTGTCGGGAACGCCTTGCGCCAAAATTGTCTTATGTTTAAATAGCGATCCCGATGGAGGCCGACTATAATGGAAACTGCAAATGAAAGAATCTCCGGCCGGAATCCTTCTTTCATTTTTACAAGCGTTTTCATCGATTGCCGAAGAGGGGGATCTGGAGTGAAAAGGAAGTTTTCGCCGTTATCGGCCGTATCGATCGTCATGGTCTGCGTCATGCTCGCGCTCAGCGCTTGCTCCTCGTCTTCGAATTCGCCGGGTCAAGCTTCAGCGCCGTCTGCAAGCGCTGCCACGACACCCGCGGGCGGAACCGCCTCGGGGGCGACGTCCGAAGCGCCGTTCGAAGGATGGGTCGAAGGGCTGCCGAAGATCGAAGCGCCCGCAGGATTTAACTGGCGGCAGTTCGAAGGAACGAAGCTGAACTTCATCTCCGAGAATACGCCGCCATCCTCCGCCCTTGCCGCCAACATTCGTATTTTTGAAGACGCGACGGGCATCGAGGTGAACATCGAGCAGAGCAACCTCGATCTGGTAGCCGAGAAGGTCGGGCTCGACTTCAATGCGAAAAACGCCAACTATCAGATCATCTACGCCGACCCGTACCAGATTTTGACCAAGCATTCCCGCAACCTGGTGGACCTGAACACGTTCAACAACGATCCGTCGCTGCCCCATATTCCCGGCGGAACGGAGGACTTCATCGAAAGCCAGCTTCAGGCCGACGGCTACATGGGCGACACCGAGCATCTCTATACGCTGCCCTACGACAGCCCGACGATGGTTCTGGCCTACCGCAAGGACGTATTCGACAAGTACAAAGATCAATTCATGAAGGAAAAAGGCTACGACTGGACGCCTTCCGCCAACCTGACCTGGGAGCAGTATTATGAAATCGCTTCGTGGATCAACGAAAAAGTCAAAGCCGGCGTCATCACCGAAGTGAAGTACGGTTCCGGCCACGAAGCGAAGCAGCACGACGCGCTGCAATGCGATTTCAGCAACGTGCTGGGGGCATACGGCGCCGATTATTTCGAAGGGGAGAATCTCGGCAGCGTAGGCGCGGCCAAACCGGGCAAATCGCTGCTCACGTCCCCCGAAGCGATCGAAGCGGCCAAAATGTATAAGAAACTGCTGGAAGTCGCGGCTCCGGGCAGCACGACGTGGGACTGGACGGGCGTCGCGGAAGCGTTCGCGGCGGGCGAGCTGGCGATGGCGCCGATCTTCCACGAGAACAACGCCATGTTCGAAGACGAGACGAAATCGAAAGTCGCGGGCAAGGTGGCATGGTCCGTTTTGCCGAAGGGACCGAAGCGCAGCGCCAACCTGTTCGGCGGAACGGGAATCGGCATCAGCAAATACGCGAGCGAAAAGGAACAAAAAGCGGCTTGGCTGTTCCTCGTCTGGGCGACTTCTCCGCAAGCGCAATATATGATTTTGAAATCGAAAGAAGCCGGTTCGACGCCGACCCGCCATTCGGTCTACAACCTGCCCGACGTGCAAAAAGGGATGGAGCCGGGAACGGAAGAGTCGAAAGCGATGCCGAACCTGCTGCCGATGAAGGCGGTTCTGGAAGCGTGGAAGCTGGAGAACGTGTACATGCGTCCGAAAGTTCCGCAATGGCCGCAAGTGGACACGATCATCTACACCGAGCTGTCCAAGATGCTGTTTAACAAGCAATCGCCGGAAGACACGATGAAGACGATCGCCAAGAAGAGCGACGAAATTACGGGAGCTTAAACCGAGAGGTTGACAGGCTTCGGGCACAGGGCTTGCTGCAACAGGATGAAGAAACGGGGAGCGCTGTGCCCGAACGCCCGATGGGGAAAGGAGGCTGCCGATATGCCGCAATGGACGCGAACGATCGACCGGGCAAGCGCTGCGGCTGCGGCTGTTCGTCCGCACAAGCGGGCGAAATGGAACCGTACGGAGTTTTGGATGTTGCTGCCTTCCATGATCGTGCTGGCGCTCATCAGCATTTTTCCGTTTTTCTTTATGATTTACGCCAGCCTGATGGATTACAGTCTGTCCCTGGATGAGCCGGTGTTTGCCGGTTTGGACAATTGGCGCCGGATCTTGACGTCGGAAACCTTTTGGCATTCGTGGGGAAGAACGGCCGTCTTCGGCGTGTCCGGACTTGTGCTTCAACTTGCCGTCGGCGTGCTGGTGGCTTTGCTGATGTACTATATTCCGAAGGGACGCAACCTGATTTTGACGCTGTGGATGCTGCCGCTGTTCGTCGCGCCGGTGGTGGCGGGACTGCTGTGGAAGTATTTGCTGGACCCGACGTACGGACTGTACGACTGGGTGCTCAAGCAATTCGGCTTGAATACGCAAATTCTCGGGGATGTGTCTACGGCCATGCCCGCGATCATCCTCATGGATATATGGGAATGGACGCCGCTGATTACGCTGATCGTGTTGGCCGGACTGCAATCCGTGCCGACGGAGCCGCTGGAAGCCGCCGAAGTCGACGGGGCCAGCGGGTTGCAAAAAATCCGCTATATTTTGCTGCCGATGGTGCGGCGCATGATCGTGGTCAGCCTGCTGATCCGTTCCATGGACATTTTGCGCTATGTCGATACCATTACGATTACGACCGAGGGCGGCCCGGCCGATTCGACGAAGACGATCGGCTACTATCTGATGCAGGTGGCGTTCCGCTTCCAGGACATGGGAACCGCTGCCGCGCTCGGACTGACGATGCTGGTCGTCACCATCATCATGGGCAATTTCTTCGTGAAAATCATGAAGAAAGGAGAGGACTAACGTGGCGCTCAAGCGAAAAACACTGTATACCGCTCTCTACATTCTCATGCTTGCGGCCATGGTTTGGGCCCTCATGCCGATCGTGTGGATGGTGCTGTCATCGGTCAAAACGCAGGTCAACATGTTCTCGATGCCGCCCAAATTTTTCTTTACGCCGACCTTTATTACGTACCGGGAGATGTTCGGGGAAGGCGGCAACTTCGGGGAGTTTCTCAGCAACAGCGTCATCGTGTCGCTGGCGACGACTGTATTGTCCGTCGTGCTGGGGCTGATGGGAGGCTTTGCGCTGGCCCGCGGCAATTTCAAACGCGAGAACAACATCTCGTCGTGGATTATCAGCACCCGGATGGCGCCGATTCCGGCCGTTATTTTGCCGCTGTATCTGATGTTTGCCAAGGCGGGGCTGATCGGCACGACGGTCGGGTTGATTTTCGCCTATACGACGTTCAACTTGCCGTTTGCGCTCTGGATGATGGCGACCTTCTTCAAGGATGTGCCGGTCGATCTGGAGGAAGCCGCCATGATCGACGGCTGCAGCAAATTCGAAGCGTTCCGCCGCATTGCCGTTCCCACCGCGGCGCCCGGCATTGTCGCGACGGCGATTCTGTGCCTGATGTTCTCGTGGAACGACTTCGCGTTTGCGTCGGTGTTCTCCGGACGGGGCACGCAAACGGTTCCCGTGGCGGCCTCGCTGCTCATTTCGCAGCACGGCATCCAATGGGGCCAGGCCATGGCGACGGGGACGATCATCATTATGCCGATGGTCATCTGCGGCTTGGCGGTGCGGAAGTATCTGGTCCGCGGTTTGTCGATGGGAGCGGTCAAATAATTCGCAAGGAGGAATTGGCATGTCCAGCAATACTTATGCGCAAGCGTTGCCCGATTTGCCGGACGTCATCCGGGCGGCCGTGCTGACGCGGCCGATGCAGGTGGAGATTCGGGAGGTTCCGATGCCCAAGCTGCGTCCCGACGAAGTGCTGGTCAAGGTGATGGCGGTCGGCGTTTGCGGCTCCGATGTGCATTATTACGAGCACGGCCGGATCGGGCCTTACGTGGTGAAGAAGCCGCTCATCCTCGGACACGAATGCTCGGGCATCGTCGCCGCCGTCGGTTCGGAAGCGACGCGGTTCAAGCTCGGCGACCGCGTGGCGATCGAACCGGGCGTCACGTGCGGCAAGTGCGACGCCTGCAAGGCGGGACGCTACAACCTGTGCCCGCACGTGCAGTTTTTGGCGACGCCGCCGGTGGACGGCGCATTCGTCCAATATATCGCGATGCGGGAGGACTTCCTGTTCCCGATTCCGGATTCGCTTTCCTTCGAGGAAGCGGCGATGAACGAGCCGTTCTCGGTCGGCATTCACGCGGCGAAGCGGGCCGGTCTGCAGCCCGGTTCCACCGTGGCGATCATGGGCATGGGCCCGGTCGGCCTGATGGCGGTCGTGGCGGCCAAAGCGTTCGGCGCCGCCAACATCATCGTCACCGACCTGGAGCCGATCCGGCTGGAAGCGGCGCTTCGCCTGGGCGCGGCGCATGCGATCAACATCCGAGAGGAAGATCCGCTGGAAGCGATCAAGCGGCTGACCGGCGGCGTCGGCGTGGATTACGCGTTTGAAACGGCGGGCAATCCGAAGGCGCTGCAGACCGCGCTCTTGTCGCTCCGGCGCGGCGGCAAGCTGACCATCGTCGGACTGCCGCAGCAGGACGGCATCGAGCTGAACGTGCCGTTTATCGCGGACAACGAGGTGGATATTTACGGCGTGTTCCGTTACGCCAACACGTATCCGCAGGGCATCGCCTTTCTGTCTTCGGGCATTGCCGACGTGCCCTCGCTGATTACCGACCGCTACCCGCTGGAGCAGGCGGGCGAAGCGCTGGAGAGGGCCAGAACGAACAAGAGCGGCAGCCTGAAAGTGATGGTGTACCCGAACGGGCAGCCCTGATATCGTAAGCGATCCGGCTTTTTCCCGGTCGATCCCTACTGGTGAAGGAGGAATGCAAGATGAACGTAATGGAGCAGTTTCGGCTGGACGGCCGCGTGACCATCGTGACCGGCGCCGGCATGGGGCTTGGCCGGGCGATGGCGCTTGCGCTGGCGCAGGCGGGATCGCATATCGTCATCGCCGACATTCGGGCGGATGAGGCGCAGGAAGCGGCGAACGAAATCCGCTCCTGCGGCGTCGAAGCGATCGTCGTGCAGACGGACGTGACGGACGAAGCGCAGGTCGAGGCGCTGATCCGGCAAGTCGAGGAACAATACGGCCGCCTGGACGTGCTGGTCAACAATGCGGGGATCGTGCACAAGGATCGTGCGGAGGAATTGCCGTACGAAACGTGGAACCGCGTGATGAACGTCAATCTGAACAGCGTGTTTCTGATGTCGAAGGCGGCGGGGAAGGTCATGATCCGGCAAGGCAAAGGCTCGATCATCAACATCTCGTCCATGTCGGGCCTGATCGTCAATACGCCGCAGCCGCAGGCGGCCTACAATGTCTCCAAGGCGGGGGTCATTATGCTGACCAAGAGCCTGGCATCCGAATGGGCGCCGCACGGCGTGCGCGTCAACACGATTGCGCCCGGCTACATGAAGACGAAGCTGACGGAACCGTATTTCGCCGCCGGAGGCGAGATGATCGACAAGTGGCTGGCTATGACCCCGATGGGCCGGCCGGGCGTTCCGCACGAGCTGGGCGGCATTGCGGTCTACCTTGCTTCGGACGCTTCCTCCTTCGCCACGGGCGGCGTGTTCACGATTGACGGGGGCTATACGATTTGGTAGCGCAATGCCTGGCGGGAACGCCAGCAATCCGCAATTTTGCCAACTATTTTGAAGTCGGGTGACACCATGTACAAGCTCGGCCGATTGCTTAGTGCGATTGTCTCCCAGAATATTTCCGTATTGATCGTCGTGGGCATCTTCCGCGCCTTGTTTGGCGTGTACGGATGGTTCCCCGACGATCGTCTTCATCTTCTGGTCTGGCCGCTGCTCAATTGGTTTGTGCCGGTTTTGTTCGCGTATACCGGCGGACAGCTGATCGGCGGCAAACGGGGCGGCGTGGTGGCCGCGACGGTCATCTTCGGCATGTCGCTGGCCAGTTCGGTGACGATGATTTTCGTCGCGCTCGTGCTGGGACCGGCCATCGGCTGGCTGGTGAACCGGATCGACCGGGCGATGGAAAACCGGCTGCCGGCGGGGTTTGAGCTGTTGATGTCCAATTTCGTTCATGCCGCGATCGCCACGGCATTGGCGGCCGTTTCGTTTATTTATGTCGGCCAGAGCCTGTCGAGCCTGATCCGGGACCTCAACGAATGGCTCATTCATGCGGCCAACTCCGGCTGGCTTCCGGTGTCCGCGTTCGTGATCGAAACGGCCAAGGTGATGTTTCTGAACAATGTGGTCAATTACGGCATTATGGGACCGCTCGGCATTTCGCAAATCCACGATTTGAGCAAGTCGATTTTTTTCTTGCTGGAAGCCAATCCCGGACCGGCGATCGGCATGCTGCTGGCGTACTGGCTGAAATCGACCGGCGAGCGGCAAAAAAGCGCCCGGACCGCTTTGACCATCCATGCGTTGGGCGGCATTCAGGAGGTTTATTTCCCGTATGTGCTGATGAGGCCCGTTCTGATTGTTCCGCTCATTGTCGGAAGCATGGCCGGCATCGCCGTCTTTCAATATATGGATGCGGGGCTTGCCGCTATCGCTTCGCCGTCCAGCCTGTTTTTGATTGCCGCGCTTTCGCCGCGGGACGATCTGATTCCGATTATGGTCGGCATTGCGGTTTCGGCGGCGGCTTCGTTTGCGGCGGCGTACATGCTGGTGAATGCGAAATCGGAAATGCCCCACGAGGTGATGGACAACCGTGAAGCCAACGTCATTCAGCGTCTGCAGCACGTTCGGCAGTGGGACGATCTCAAGGCCGCGCCCCGTCCCGTATGGCGTCTCCGGTTAAGGCCGGGCCGGGACCGGCCAAGCCCGATCTCCGGCGGCGATGCGGCGAAAGCGGCGGCTAAAAGCGAGGATCGGCCGCCATCCGGTGAGACCGATGCCGGGAAGCCGCAATCGCCGGCCGTCGTCCAAGCCTCCCGCCCGATCCGCATGATTTGCTTTGCCTGCGATGGGGGGCTGGGCTCGAGCGCGATGGGGGCGGCGATGCTGCGCAAGAAGCTGAAGGCCGAAGGCATGGACGAGACGGTCAAGGTCGTTCACGCCTCGCTGGACCATATCCCGAAGGCGGCCGATCTGGTGATCACGCATCGCTACTTGCTCGGCCGTGCCGTTGCCGCGGCGCCCGGCCGCGAGTATTTGGCGATGGATTCGTTTACGGATTCGTCGTTCCACGAGTCCATTCTCGACCGTCTGCATCAGCAGCAGACGTACGCCGTCCCGGAGGAGCGCGTCTATCTGGTCTGCGAAGCCGTTTCGTTGGCCGATGCGGCAAGACAAGCCGTCGCGCGGCTGGTCCGGCAAGGTCTCGCGTCCGAGGCCGCGCTGGACCGTTCGTCCGCCGGACGAATCCGGACGGAGCGGCTTCAGCAGGGAATCGCGCTGGCGATTGTAAGCGATTGCGGAACGGGAGCCGGAGCGAAGGGAGAAGCCGTTGTGCTGCAATTTCCGGAAGGCGTATCCGGCCCCGAAGGCAGGCTGTATGTGATGGTCGGCATCGCCGGCTCCGATCTGCCTTTCCGCAAATGGTTGGCTTCGAGAACCGAGACGGCGGGGCTGCGCGGCTTGGGCGCCATCCAGGCGCTGCGGACGGCCCGCAGCCCGAAGGAGCTGCTGGATGCGGTCCGAAGCGCCGGCGCCGCTGCCGCCGCCGGTCAGGGCGGACATTTTGCAATTCCCAATATAGGAGGCCCGGAATGAACATTCGACTCGGCATCAGCACCAACTTTGCCATCAAGCGATGGGCCGATCCCGAAGATTGGGTTCGGATGGTCGCGAAAGACCTGGGTCTTGAACAGATACAATTTTCGTTCGACCAGTTCGATCCCCGGAGCCGGCAGGACATTATGGCCGCCTATGCTTACCGGGTGCGCAACGCTTGCGAAAAGTACGGCGCCCGAATTCACTCCACCTTTACGGGACTGTCGATTTATCCGCACAATCTGCTGTATCATCCGTTAGCCGAAGGGCGGGAGGATGCCGTAGACTGGTTCGTCAAGGCGTTCGCCATGACCCGGGAGCTGGGCGCGGACGCGATCGGCGGACCGTACGGCGGAATGGACCTGGCGACGTTTCGGGACCCGGAACGGAGAGAGGAGATTGAGGCGTTGGCCGAGGAAGTGCTGGTGCGCTTGCTTTGGCTGGCGGAGGACTACGGCATCAAGACGTTTTATTGGGAGCAGACGCCGATTTTGCGGGAAGGTCCTGTCGGAATCGATTCGACACGCCGTCATCTGGAGCGCATCAACCGGTTGAGAGGCGGGAAGGGAGCGGAGTTTGCGCTTTGCCTGGACGTCGGTCACGCCATTAGCCCGGACGCCGGAGCGGAAGACCGCGATCCTTACCGCTGGCTGGAGTCGCTTGCTCCACAAGCGCCGATCATTCATTTGCAGCAAACCGACGGGCGGTACGACCGGCATTGGCCCTTCACGGCCGGGAGCAAAAGCCGCGGCATCATCGATGCGGACAAGGTGCTGCGCGCGATCCGAACATCCGGAGCGGCGGACACGCTGCTGCTGATCGAGGTCGGCCATCCGTTCGAGGAGCAGGACGATCGCGTATGGCAGGACGTAGCGGAGAGCGTCGAATACTGGCGCGAGGCGCTGAAGAACATCACATCGAACGAAGGAGCGCGATAAGGTTGGACCGAAAGTTCGATTGGCACGGTACAAGCCGAATCATGCTGGAGGAATTGTCCCGAAGCCTGACGGCGGTCAGGGAGCATGAGCTGGATGCGCTGACAAGCGAAATCGTCGGGGCGAAGCGGATATTTGTCTACGGCCTGGGACGGGAGCGGGCGATGCTGCTTGCTTTTGCCATGCGGCTGATGCATCTTGGGCTGCAGGTTCATATCGTGGGAGACGTCACCACCCCGGCGATCGGACCGGGAGACTTGTGGATCACCAGCTCCGGAACGGGCAGGCTCGCCACGGTGGAAGCGCTGATGGGCATCGTCAAGCCGGCCGGCGCGCGCGTCGTCTTTTTCACCGCTTTTCCCGAAGCGCCATTGCCCCGCCAGGCGGACGTCGTCGTCCGCATTCCGGCGCAGACGATGCGGGAAGGAGCGGAGCACGTCCGTTCCGTGCAGCCGATGGGATCGCTTTTCGAACAGACGCAGCTTCTGCTTTTCGATTTGTGCGTGATCCGCCTTATCGACCTGCTTCAACCGGCGGCCGATGAAATGGAGAAGCGGCATACCAACCTGGAATAAGGTCCGAACTTCTTGATTCCAAGCCAACTTTGGGGACGTGATGCATAAGCGTGGAAAAGAAAACGGGAATCAAACTGAATTCCAGGCAACGGGATATTCTTCGCTTTTTTCTTGAAAGCGACGAGTACAGAACATTGGCTGAGCTGGCAAGGCATCTGAACGTCAGCGTGCGGACGCTGCAGCGCGAATTGAACGAACTGGAGCCGGTGGCGGAGCAATGGGGGGTGCGTTTTCTCAAAAAATCCGGCGTCGGACTGATGCTGGAGGGCGAACCGGAGCGGAAGGACGAGCTTGCGGCGGAGCTGGCCCGGTACCCGGCATACAAAATCTACAGTCCCGAAGAGCGCCAATTGATCATGAAGCAAATGATTTTGTCGTGCAAAGAGCCGACCAAGCTGTATGCGTTCAGCCGCAGGCTGAACGTAACCGAATCGACGGTCAGCTGCGACCTGAACCGGATCGAGCCCTGGCTCGGCAAGTACGGCATTCGCCTTGAGCGCAAGCCCGGCTTGGGCATCTATATCGAAGGGAACGAGAAGCAGATACGCGCGGCGATGGCGGATTTGCTTTACGAAACGGTCACGCACGAGCAGCTGATGGAACTGCTGCACCTGCAGTCCGGCAACAGGAGGGAGAATCTGGAGCTTTCGATCCGCAATCGGCTGCTGAACTTCATCGATCCGCAATGGCTGTTTCAAATCGAGCAGGTGATCCAGGTTTCCCAACGGAAATGGGAATACAACATGGCCGGCAGCGCGTATGTCGGCTTTGTCGTTCATCTGGCGCTGGCGCTGCAGCGGATTCAGAAAAACGAGGAAATCGTCATCGAGCGCGACATTTTGCAGCGGCTGCGCGGGACGCCCGAATTCGAGCTGGCCGCGGAGCTGGCTGCCGACCTTTCCGATAAGCTGAACGTGACCATTCCGGAAAGCGAAATCGGCTATATTACGATGCATCTGCTTGGCGCCCGCTCGATCCATATGTTCCCGGAGAAAAGATCCCACTCCAACGTCGCGGCGTACGTCAGCCGCATGATTGCGATCGTGGAGCGGGAACTGAAGCTGAATCTGGAAAGCGATCTGTCGCTCATTGAAAACTTGACCGCCCATCTCGCTTCCGCCGTTCAGCGGATCGAACTGGGAATGGCGATCCGCAATCCGCTGCTCGAGCACGTCAAACAGGAGTATCCCGACATTTTCGAAGCGACGCGCGCCGCGTCGCGTTATCTTGAACAGCAGCTGGGCGTTCCCGTGCCGGAAGAGGAAATCGGGTACTTGGCCATGCATTTTGGCACCGCGGTATTGCGCAAGCGCGAGAAAGGGATCGAACGCCGGAGAGTGCTTTTGGTCTGCGCAAGCGGAATCGGCGCTTCTCGTCTGCTGTCGACGCAATTGGAGCGGAAATTGCCGCAAATCCACATTATGGACACGATCTCGCTGTTCCATCTGGAAGAATGGCTGCGCACCCATCCGCCGGTCGATTTGATTATCTCCACGCTGTCCGTTCAGGTGGACGATGTCCGCGTCGCCGTCGTCAATCCGTTCCTGTCGGACGAGGACATCGAGCTGATCAAGCGGCAGCTCGATTTGATTCCTTCGCAGGACCATTTGCTCGCGGAGGAGCAGATCGACATCGACGGGACGGTTTCCAAAGTCGAGAACTTCGGCAAAGCGCTCCGCTGCCTGCTGCATGCCGTTTCGGTCACGGAAGAGCCGGCTCCCCGAAACAAGCGCGAGCTGATCGCCCGCGTGATCGAATACGTCAGCGAGCATTACGCGGTGGGCGATGCCGACAAGCTGCTGCGGGATTTGAACCAGCGCGAGGAATACGGGCCGGTCATGGTGGAAAAGGACAAAGTGGCCCTGCTGCATTGCCGCAGCGAAGGCATCGAAGAAATGTGCGTTTGCGTGGTCAGGCTCGGCGCGGACGTGAACTGGGCGACGGGCGGACAGCAGGTGCCGATTCGCACGGTCGTGACCGTGATGGGGCCGCTGCGCGTACCCGAAGAATACTACGAACTGGTCAGCGAAATTACGTTTGCCCTGATCGAAGAGGAATTTATCGCGCTACTGAACGAAGGAACGCCTGAACAGATTAAGGAGGGCATCCGGCTGATTTTCAAAAAAGGCTATTTGAAGCTGGCCGGCGACATTTTGCGGTGACGCGGTTGCAACGAGGTCAACGGGGGAGGGTCCGCCATTACGCTTGAATCCGGATCAAGCGGTCCGTTCCGCGCAGCTCGCCGAGCGAGGCGGAGCCGATGCCGAACATGGCGGCGCGCAGCTCGCGCTCAAGGCGCTCGGCCAGAGCGAGCAGCGCTTCCTCTGAAATGACGGCGGATCGGAGCAGCGACCGGCCGAACCCGGCGAGATGGGCGCCCAATGCCAGGCATTTCGCGGCATCGACGCCGCCCGTCAGGCCGCCGCTGGCGATCAGAACGGCGTCGGGACGGCGTTCCTTGACTTCCCGCAGGCAATCGGCCGTCGGAATGCCCCAATCGGCGAAAGCTTCCGCGGCGGCGCGCCCGACCGGGTCGGAAGACCGGAGCTTCTCCACCTGGCTCCAGGAGGTGCCGCCGGCGCCCGCGACATCGACGAAGGCGACCCCGGCTTCCAGAAGGCGGTCGGCGGTGTCGGCCCCGATTCCCCAGCCGACTTCCTTGACGCCGACCGGGACGGGCATGCGCGCGCAAAGTTCGCGAATCCGTTTCAGCAGCCCCCGGAAGTTCGTATTTCCCTCCGGCTGAAACACCTCCTGCAGGCTGTTCAGATGAAGCACCAGCGCATCCGCCCCGATCCGTTCGACCGCCCGCATGCACGCTTCGGCGCCGAAGCCGTAATTCAATTGAACCGCGCCCAGATTCGCCAGAATGGGAATATCCGGCGCGTATGCGCGGACCTGAAAGCTCCCGATCAGCTCGGGATGTTCGATCGCGGCGCGCATGGAGCCTACCCCCAACGCCCAGCCGCGCTGCTGCGCCATCACCGCCAGATTGCGGTTGATGTCAAGCGCCGCTCCCGAGCCGCCGGTCATCGAGCTGACGAGAAAAGGGACCTTGAGCTTGCGCCCCAGAAAGACCGTGTCCGTGCGGATCTCGGCATAATCGATCTCCGGCAGCGCCTGGTGGCGGAAGCGGTAACGTTCCAGTCCGGTCGTAAGCCGGCTTTCGACCCGCTCGTTCAGGCAAATGTCGAGATGCTGGCTTTTCCTGCGTTCGGTCAGGCGCTTGGCGTCCGCTTCGCTATGGTCTTTGCGCGGCAATTCCTGCATATCGCTCATGGCTGGGCACCTCGCTGTTGCCGGAATGGAAGAAGTCGTGTATCATTTTCGCAGCTTTGTATACCAGCATTTCAACCTGGTTCCCATTCTAAACGTATGCGGATATCGTTCCGCCCGCCGAGCTTGCGGGAGAGCGCGGGGGTCCCGTCCGTCAGTTTTGCCGGAGATCGGGCGTTACGTCCGCCGAGTTTGCCGGAGAGCGAAGTAGCGTCCGCCGCGCTTGTGGAGGTGCGAGCGTTTCGTTCGCCAAGCTTGGCTAAAGTGCGCGCGTTCCACATGCAAAGTAAGACGCAGACCGGGCGGGCGGATAAGCCGTACGCGGACCGGGTTGCGCTATTGCCGAGGGGATGGACTCATGCCGGCCGATGTGATAACCATAAGCGATCTGTGTCGCAACGTTTTGAAATTGAAGGATGCGCGGCTGCCGCCGGAGTATTATTACCGCAGCTTGCCCCTCTGCGCGATCGACGCCGTGTTTTCGATCGGGGTGAAGTACGAAGGCGTGCGCAATGCCGTCAGGCGGTATGCGGAAGCATTCGGACTGGACATTTATAGACCAACCGAGGCTTACCCCGAACGCGGCGACCAGCAGTCCGTCGAAGATTTTCTGCGGAAGGCGGACGCGCTCGGCACCGGGTATTTGGCGGAATCCGTATTCAGGAACAGGCAGCGCACTTCCACGAGGAACGGCATTTTGAAGGCGGAAGCGGTGTATCGTTTTTGCCAGGTTCTCCGGCGGCACGGCGTGAATGTCTTCCAGGACCTGCCGCCGGCGCTGTCGAATTCCGCGTTGGAGGAAGCCATCCGGGAAATTCCCGGCCAACGCAGCGGCATTTCCTTTATTTACTTCTGCATGCTGGCCGGCGAGGAACAAGGGATCAAGCCCGATCGCATGGTGATCCGGTTTCTCGAACAGGCGCTCGGCCGCACCGTCAAAACCGGCGAAGCCCAACAACTGTTGACCGCCGTTTCCGAAACGCTGCGGGCCGGATATCCGCATTTGACGCCGAGACTGTTGGATTATGAGATCTGGAGCTATACGCGAAGCCAAGGGAAGAAAAGGTAATCCGGGCATTGGCATACGAACATTGGCGGTTATCGGAACGCCTCCTGTACTCGCCGCAGACCAGGGAGATGGCGGAGCCGGCAAATCTTTTATTTGCGTGCGCGGGAAAACGAAGAGGGCTCTTCTCACGAAAGCCCTCTTTTTTGTATGGCTGACCCATTCGCATCCCTTATCTGTGTTCCGTTAGTTTGATGGGTTATGCCCGGGATGGCTTCTGAACCGTCTTCGTTGGGCCCCTTCCGGAAACAGACGGGAACTCCGCACGTTGAAGCCGGTTTGCAACGGGAGTTCTGTTCGGAGGGGGCCGCCCCAGGCGCTTGGGTTACGTGCGGCGGTGTACACCTGCCAAAAAGTCCGTCCAGTACGCTACATTGCCACCGTCCGCGGCGCTCAGTCGCCATGTAGTCCGTCCAGTACGCTACATTGCCACCGTCCGCGGCGCTCCGCCGCCATGTAGTCCGTCCAGTACGCTACATTGCCTCCGTCTGCGGCGCTCCTCCGCCATGTAGTCCGTCCAGTACGCTACATCGCCCCCAGCCGCGGTGCTCCTCCGCCATGTAGTCCGTCCAGTACGCTACATTGCCTCCGTCTGCGGTGCTCCTCCGCCATGTAGTCCGTCCAGTACCTCTAATGGCCTGAGCGGCTACATTGGATTTTGTGCAGGATACGAGCTCCTTTTGCCCCTTTCCGGAACGTATGTTGGATTTTCTACAATGAAACGGCCCGAGAGCCTTGCGGATTCGGCTTCTGCGGGCCAAAAGACTGGATCTATCCAACATAGACCGGCTTCCGGCGCGTGAATGGTGAATTGGGTTGGATTTTTCCAATATAGACGCATAGCCGCGGTTGCTCATAGACTGCTGCAACTCATCGGCTATGGTTACTCTTCAGCTACGAATGCTCATCAGCTACGGATGCTCATCAGCTACGGATGCTCATCGGCTACGGTGGCTGTATGGTTACGGTTGCGATAAATGGCCGAAGTTGCGGTATGGCCACAGTTGAGATTATAGCCGGAGTTTCGTTTATAGCCACGGTGACTATAGCAGCCGCGGTTGCGATTCACGAACGAACAGCCGCTGCGTCATCCTGGGCAACTTCGGTCACTGCCGGCTTGCCGTTTTCGATTTTCTTTTCGGGTACAACGCGATGCTTGGGCAAGTGCATCATTAGGGCTCATCACAAGCGCGAAAGAGCGTTTGGAAATCCTTGTTCGTTAATGGTCAGTCGTCATATTATTTCGTATTCAAAACAACCAAAAAACTCTCCGCTTGGGCGCTCGGGCCGGACGCTTCTCATGGGCGCGGGGAGCGGGAGGCGCTTGCCGGGGGACCGGTTCCGCATCCAGGCCGGCAGCGGTCTGCCGCATCGATTCGACCGCAGCGGCGACCTGTCGGATCATCTGGCGCAACTCTTCAAGCTCCAGCCGGTGCTGATAGATTTGGGCGGTCACGACTTCGTCGGCCTTCTGGTCCACTTTCCGTTCCAATTGCTGCAGGCGCAGCAGAAGCGATTCCGGCGAGCCATCGGAGTCGCGGTTCTCGCCGGACCAGAGGCTCTCGCCGGGCGGAACCGGCGCGGGCTCAACGTGCCGGCCGGGCAGTTTGACGCTCTCGATCGGCAAGCCGCTCCGGACATCTTCTTTGATTTTTTCAAGCCACTCCATCTCTTTCTCGGTAAACATATAGTGTCCCAGCCGATCCTTCGGAAACGCATCCGGAAAATGCGAGACCCAGCGCTTGAGCGTCGTTTGGCTTACGCCCAGCCTTTCGGCAGCTTCTCTGGTTCCCAAACTCACGATCATCACTCCTCGACCGGATTTTTTTATACGTATTCGCTATCCATTTTGCTATCCCTGTAAGGGCGACAAAGGTACTTAGCGTTCGGCAAAAGAAGTGTTCCTTCGTTGCGGAGCGGCCAGACTGGCGAACGGCCCCGAAATCCGCCCGAAGCTCCGGGGGTGCGATCGGCTTTAGGGAAAAGTTGATCGGGCGGTTGCTTTTGCACTATCATACGTTATATGAACGATGTCTGGGGAGTTAAGGGAATCTATGGCAACCATAAACGATGTAGCCGAGCGGGCGGGCGTTTCGGTCACGACAGTATCGAGGGTTTTGAACAATCGAGGCTATATTAGCGAGAAAATGAGACAACGGGTTTACCGGGCGATGGAAGAGCTGAACTATCAGCCGAACGAAATCGCCCGGTCTTTGCTGCGCAAGCAGTCCAATCTCATCGGTCTGATCATCCCGAACGTCGCGCATCCGTTTTTCGGCGAATTTGCCAGTTCGGTCGAGTATTACGCTTACCAGAACGGCTGCAAGCTCCTCCTTTGCAATTCGCAGCTCGATCCGGTCAAGGAACGGGATTATATCGAAATGATGCGGCGACACCGGGTGGACGGCATCATTATGGGCAGCCACACGCTGGAAGTCGAAGAATACCGCAACCTGAACTATCCGATAGTGACCTTGGACCGGAAAATCGACGATTTGCCGTATGTTGCCTCAGACAACGAGCGCGGAGGCGAACTGGCCGCGCAGCTTCTGATTAGCAAGGGCTGTCGCAAGATCGCGCATATTTGCGGCAATCTGAAGCTGGAGATGCTGTCCAATCGGCGAACGATCGGATTCGAGCGCGTTGCGCGCCAGCATAACGTTGAGTTTATGACCATACAGACCAACATGGATGTGTTCGATCAACAGGAGTATGACCGCATCATATCCCGACTGATGGCCGAGTTTCCCGATATAGACGGCGTATTTGCCACAAGCGACATTATCGCCGCCTTCGTGATCAAATGGTGCCGCAAGTTCGGAAAACAAGTGCCGGGGCAAATCCGAATCGTCGGTTACGACGATGTAAACGCCGCTACGTGGATCAACCCGGGCATTACAACGATCCGTCAGCCGATTCGGGAGATGGGACGGCTGGCCGTGGAACTGATTCGCAGGCAAATGGACGGAGAAACGATTGAAAAAGAACATCTTCTTCCGGTTGAGCTGGTTGAGCGGGAGACGACATAACGAAAGTGAACGATAAAAGCAAAATGGGGCTCTTTTAAGGTCAAGCCAATGACCGAAGAGCCCCTGTTTCATTTGCGACGCAATTCTTTAACGCCTCCTTTTCGATATGTCAAACCATTGACATGTCAAACGTTTGACATATATAATAAAAGTCGCTGAAAGCGATTTCTTATATTTTCACAAATGGGGGATTGTCATCCATGCAGAAGAAAGCAAGTTTGTTGTGTCTCCTGATGGCCTTTAGTTTGCTTATCGCCGCTTGCGGCAGCGGAAATCGGACCGAATCGACCGATGCATCGTCTTCCGGAAGCGAGCAGACGGTGAAAATAACGCTGCTCAATTCGAAATCCGAAGTGCAGGAGCAGTTGGAGGAAGCGGTCAACGTTTTCCACCATGATCACCCGAATATCGAGATCGAAATTTTGACGACGGGCAACGGCCAGTCGCCTTTCGAGAAGGCTTCCCAGCTTTACGCGGCAGGCAATCCGGCTACCATCTCAATGCTGGACCCGGCCGACGTCGAGCAGTTCAAGGACCGCATTCTCGATCTTTCCGGCGAGAAATGGGTAGCCGATGCGATCGACAACAGCACGACCGTCGTTGACGGCAAGGTGCTCGATTTCCCGTTTGCGGTGGAAGGATTCGGATTCATTTATAACAAGCGAGTGCTAGACGAAGCCGTAGGCGGCAGCTTCGACCCCGCTTCGATCCAAACAAGAGACGGCCTGAAAAATCTGTTTATGCAAATTGAAGCCGCAGGCAAACAAGCATTGCATATATCGCCGCTTGATTGGTCGCTCGGCGCGCATTTTCTGAACTTCCTGTACGCGGACCAGTCGCAAGATTATGCCCAGGTCGAAACCTTTATCGAGAAGTTAAGAACAGGGAACGCGGATGTTGCGGGCAATGCGGTGTTTAACGGACTTATGGATACGTTCGATCTGATGAAAGAGCATAACAGCGACAAAAAGTCGCCGCTGACCGCGACATACGACAAAGGGCCGGAGCTGATCGGCAACGGCGAGGTCGGATTGTGGTTTATGGGCAACTGGGCTTGGCCGAATATTCAGGCGTTCGATCCGGAAGGCGAATACGGCTTCCTCCCGGTACCGATCAGCAACAATGCAAGCGATTACGGCAATACCCAAATCGCAACGGCCGTCACCAAGCGTCTTGTCGTCGACAAAGAGCGAAGCACGCCGGATCAACAGGCAGCCGCGAAGCAATTTCTCGAATGGCTCGTTTATGAGAGCAACGGCCAGGATTTTCTCGTAAACAAGGCAAGCATCATCCCTGCGTTCAAAAACATTGCGCTGGAGCCGCGGGATCCGCTGTCGAAGTCGATTAAGGATTACATGAACCGGGGCAAAACGGTGGTCGGCATGACGTCGCTGCCTTCCGATCACTGGAGCGTGCTGGGGGCCAGCATGCAGAAGTACTTGGCCAATGTGATCGACCGCGCGGGTCTGGCCAAAGAAATCGAAGATTACTGGAAAAACGTGAAGTAAAACGCCATCCAAGCGCCGGCAAAGACAAATCCGAAAGAGCAGTGCGGATCAGCCGCGAAGCGGGTGTTGTCCGTTGCTGCTCTCGTTATATTTAAGAGGAGGAGAGAAATTTTCCAATGATAGCGGAAAAAGGAAAGCTGGCGAGGCTTCGTTCCCGTCTGATTTTTACCGGGCCTACGCTGTTTATTTTTTTCACCGTCATGATCGTCCCGTTTTTTTACGGCATTTACTTGACGTTTACAGACTGGGACGGGATTTCGACCCGCTATTCGTTCGTCCGGTTCGACAACTACGCGACCGTCATGCGGGACGGCGTCTTCTGGAAATCGTTTATTCTCACGTTGAAATACGTTGCCGTTTCGGTTGTTCTGATCAATGTCGTCGCTTTTTTTCTGGCTTACGCGCTGACAAGGAGAAAAAGAAGCAATCTGTACCGGACGGGTTTTTTTCTTCCTAACCTGGTCGGAGGCATTATTCTCGGGCTTATTTGGCAATTCGTTTTCAATTATGTCGTCGTGAACATCGGTCGTGAGCTGGGAATTCCGCTTCTTGCGCATTCGTGGCTCGCCGATCCGGCCCAGGCGATGTGGGCCCTCGTTGCCGTGACGGTCTGGCAATATGCCGGTTACATGATGGTCATCTATATTGCGGGGCTGATGAATGTGCCAAGCGATGTGCTGGAAGCCGCATCAATCGACGGAGCGACCGGGTGGAGACAACTGCGCAGCATTGTGCTGCCGCTGATGATCCCGTCGTTTAGCGTCTGCGTTTTTTTGTCCCTGCAACGAGGATTTTTGGCCTACGATCTGAACCTCTCGTTGACACAAGGCGGACCGTTCAAAAGCACCGAACTCGTTTCGATGGTCATTTACAATAAAGCCTTTTTGTCCCGCGAATACGGCGTCGGACAGGCGGAAGCCTTCGTGCTGTTCCTGATCGTCGCCGCGATTACGCTGCTTCAGGTTTATTTTAGTAAAAAAATGGAGGTGGAAGCGTAATGGCAATGGCCAAAACCGCACTGCAACGGCTTAAAACGGCGGCGCTCATCGTCTTGTTGCTGTTTTTCGTCGCCCCGTTTTTTGTCGTTTTGCTCAACGCCTTCAAGGAGAACAAAGCGATCACCTCCGCGCCTTTTTCGCTGCCTACGGTTTGGAGCCTGACGAACTTTGAAACAGCCTTTACCAAAATGAACTATTTCCACGCTTTTTCGAATTCGCTGACCGTGACCGCAGGAAGCGTGCTGCTCATTGCGCTGCTTGCTTCCATGACCGCCCATTATTTTGTCCGCAACAATTCGCGCATGAACCGAATCCTGTTTTATACGATGGTCGCCGCGATGATCATTCCGTTTCAGGCGATCATGATTCCATTGGTCAAAATCTACGGTTCCCTCGGTATGATGAACAGCAAGGCGGCGCTGATTTATCTTTATATCGGCTTTGGCAGCCCGCTGGCGGTATTCATCTATCACGGATTCGTCAAAAGCATTCCAGCCGAGCTGGAGGAAGCCGCGCTGATCGACGGCTGCACGCGGATACAGACGTTCTTCAGAATCGTTTTTCCGGTTCTGGCGCCGACTACGGTAACGATCGGGATTCTGAACGTATTGTGGATTTGGAACGACTTTCTGCTGCCTTCCCTCGTGCTGATTGAAAGCGTGGAGAGAACGCTGCCGCTTTCGACCTTCTATTTCTACGGCACATATTCGGCCGATTACGGACCGCTGATGGCAGCCTTGCTGCTGACCATCACGCCGGTGATCATCGTGTATCTGTTTGCGCAGAAATTTATCATTCAAGGCGTCATGCAAGGTTCAATAAAATAACGGACAAGGTGGAGACGATGACTTATACGCCAGCCAAAGCGGATCAATTTATTCGGGAAAACAAGCATCTTCTTCGGTCGGAATACCGGCTGAACTATCACCTTATGAGCGAGTTCGGCTGGATGAACGATCCGAACGGATTCATCCAATATAAAGGCGAGTATCATTTGTTTTACCAGCACTACCCTTATCGACCGGAGTGGGGCCCGATGCACTGGGGACACGCGGTCAGCCGGGATTTGATCAAGTGGAATTATCTTCCGGTCGCCCTGGCTCCCGATAAGCCGTTCGATCGCGACGGATGCTTCTCGGGCAGCGCAATCGAGAAGGACGGCACGCTATATCTGATGTACACCGGACATATCGTGACCGGGCCGGACCCCAAAAACGACTACTACCAAATTCAGAATCTCGCGGTGTCCGAGGATGGCGTTCGTTTCCGTAAAGTGGACGACAATCCCGTAATCGGCTTGTCGCATATTCCGCCGGGAGCAAGCCGGAAAGATTTTCGCGATCCGAAAGTGTTTCGGCGGGACGGCCGGTATTATGCCGTTCTCGGATCGAACGACGGTCAGGGCAACGGCCAAATTCTGCTGTACCGCTCCGAGGATCTGATCCGATGGGCATTCGTGTGCGTCATGGCCAAAAGCGATGGAAACATGGGCGACAATTGGGAATGTCCTGATTTCTTCGAACTGGACGGTCTTGATGTGCTGATGTTTTCTCCGCAGCGGATGCCTCCGCAGGGACGCGATTATCGGAATTTGCATTCCACGGTCTACATGTGGGGACGATGGAATGCGGTTGACGAGACGTTCCAGGCCGAAGGGTACGCACCTATGGATCAGGGCTTTGATTTCTATGCGCCGCAGACCACGCTGGACGATCAGGGGCGCCGCATCGTCGTTGCCTGGATGGACACCTGGGAAACGGAGATCCCGACCCAGAACGGCCATTACTGGGCTGGGGCGTTAACTCTGCCTCGCGAGATGGTGCGGAAAGAGGGCAAAGTGCTGTTCAAACCGGTGCAGGAAATCGAGCGCTACCGCGGGGAGCTCTTTCAAATTCGCGACTTAATCCTCGACGGGGAGACGGAGCTTGCCGCCGGAGGAGACAGCTACGAGCTGGAGGCGGTGTTCGAGGCGAGGGATGCCGAACGCTTCGGACTCAAGCTGCGGGTCGGCGAAAACGAACAGACCGTGCTGTCCTATTCGACCGGCGACGGGGTGTTCTGCCTTGACCGGAATCTCTCGGGAATCGGGCCGAAGGGCGTCCGGGAAACGGAAGTTCCGCTATGCGACGGGAAGCTGCTTCTGCGGGCCTTCGTCGATCGGTCTTCGGTGGAAGTGTTCCTGCAGGACGGTGAAAAAGTGATGACCGCGCGCATTTATCCGGGGGAACGGTCGCTCGGAATAAGAGCGTTCGCCGAAGGCCGTTGCTCGTTGGCGAGTTTGAAAAAATGGGATCTTCGAATCTAGTCGGTCTCCGGTTTTCGTCTATCGCTCTGTATAGTACGGTTTAACCTGCATAAGATGGCTTTCGCTTCATGAAAGTCATCTTTTTTAACATTTATTTTACAAAAACCTATCACTTCGTTGGTTAATCAATGATAGAATAGGGATGAAATGGAAAATCTATCAAAGGATGAGGAGGAAGATGATGAACACGTTTGGGAGATGGATAGACCGCTGGTTAAAAGTCGCGATCGCGCTGACCATCTTGTTGCCGGCATACGTTGGATTTACCGGCGATCTTCAATCGGCGCAGGCGGAAGGCCCCGAAGATCCGGCTCCTTACATCGAGGCGCGGGTCGTCAACGAAAATGCGGGCAAAAAGGTGCTGTTCGACAATACGCACGCGCAGACGGCCGGAGCGGCCGACTGGGTGATCGACGGCGGGTTTTCGGATTTTGCGAATGCGCTGGCGGACAACGGCTATTATGTGAAGGAACTGCGTAAATCTACTTCTCTGACATATGACGATTTGAAAGATTACGACGTGTTTGTCGTGGCGGAACCGAACATTCCGTTCAAGCAAAGCGAGCAGGCTGCGATGCTGCAGTACGTCGAGGCGGGCGGCAGCATCTTCTTCATCGGCGACCATTACAACGCGGACCGCAACAAGAACCGGTGGGACGGTTCGGAAGCGATCAACGGCTACCGGCGCGGAGCCTGGAACGATCCGGCGAAGGGCATGAGTGCGGAAGAGGCGGCATCGGGAGCGATGCAGGGCGTCGTCAGCTCCGACTGGCTTGCGGACCACTTCGGCGTACGCTTCCGGTACAACGCGCTGGGCGATATAACGGCGAACGGCATCGTCGAGCCGAGCCAGGCGTTCGGCATTACCGAGGGCGTATCCGCGGTGGCGATGCATGCCGGTTCGACCCTGGCGATCATCGATCCGGCCAAAGCCAAAGGCATCGTCTATTTGCCCGAGACCGACGAAGCCTGGCCGAACGCCGTCGACCAGGGCGTGTACAACGGCGGAGGCGAGGACGAGGGACCGTATGTGGCGATATCCAAAGTCGGCGCCGGCAAGGCGGCGTTTATCGGCGATTCGTCGCCGGTCGAAGATGCCACGCCGAAGTATTTGCGCGAAGAGACGGGCGCGACCAAGACGACATACGACGGATTCAAAGAGCAGGACGACGGGAAGCTGCTCGTCAATTTGATCGATTGGCTGGCCGAACAGGAAAACTATACCCGTCTCGATCAGGTGCCGGGGCTTGCGCTTGACGAACCGACGGGGCTGCTTGCGTTCGAGGAGCCGGAGCTGTCGACCGAGCCGCAGCCCGAACCGTGGTCGGCGCCGGCGGCCGGCTACAAATGGTGGGACCGGACGACGTTCAAGCCGGGGTCCTATGGCGGCCCTGCGGTCGGTGCCCAGCCGACGTACGGCTTTGTGCACCAGGCGCAGCTGCCGAACGCGGAGGAGTTCCAAATCCGCGTTGTATTCGGTAACCTGCCGCCGAATACGACGGTTTCCGGCTTCAGCACGGGCATTTACCTGACGGGCGGAACCCAGGTGGCGCAGTTCCGGAATGCGGACGGAAGCTGGCCGGCCGCCTACGGCTACAGTGCGGCGTACAGCGTGACGTCCGACAGCAGCGGTTTTGCATACAAGGATTTGACCGTCCGCATCAAACCGGGCACAAGCGGCTCGGCCAACCTCCGCTTAAGACAGAACGGCACCAACCTGCTGACGCAAACCGTTCAAATCGCGAACGTCCCCGCCGAGCCGCTGCCGGAACCGGAGAGCCCGGAGCCCGAGCTCGTTTCCATTGCAGAGGCCCGGGTCAAGCCGGAAGGAACGGAAGTGACGGTCGAAGGCGTCATTACGACGGAACCCGGGGCGTTCGGCGGACAAGCCTTTTACCTCCAGGACGGTACGGCCGGCATTTACGTGTTTCAAAGCCAACCCGGTTTTCATCCGGGCGACAAGGTGAAAATTACGGCCTCGCTTGCTCTTTACAACACGGAGCTTGAACTGGCCAACCCGTCCGCCATCGAGAAAACGGGCACCGCGCCGCTGCCGGACGCCGTGCCGGTCGAGGCCGTCAGCGACGCGAATCAGGGGCGACTGGTCGAATTGCCAAACGCGACGATTCAAAACATCGTCAGCGCAAGCCCGTCCGGCTCCTTCGAATTCGATGCGGTCGCAGGTTCCGTGGCGAATCATGTCCGCGTGGACGTGCGGACGGGGCTAAGCCTGAGCGCGTTTCCTTATAAAGAAGGCGACGTTGTGACGGTGAAGGGCGTGTCCGCCATTTACCGGGGGATCTATCAGCTCAAGCCGAGAGGGCTGAGCGATTTCACTTTGATTCCGCCCGGCCCTTCGCTCGATCAAGTCTCGCTGACCGCCGACTCTACCTTGCTCCGGGTCGGTGAAACGACTTCCTCCGTAATCGAGGGAGTGCTTAGCGACGGTTCGCCGGCCGATTTGAGACATTCGGCGGTTGCCTATGAGAGCGATGGCGGCGCGGTGACGGTCGATGCGCAAGGACGGATTACGGCTATGCAGGAGGGGGACGCCCGGGTCACCGCCGTCGTCACGCTGAACGGCCGTTCGGTCGCCTCCAATGCCGTTGCGATTACGGTAGCCGCTCCGCTCGCGAGCGGTACGCCCGGCAAACCGGCGCTGTCCGACGACAACGGAGACGACACGGGCCTGAAGGACGGCGATTACACGATTGCGATGAACATGTGGTGGGGCAACAACGCCACCGTCTACCAATTGTACGAGAACGGCGCGTTGGTCGACGAACAAAGGCTGACGGACGCCTCTCCCGCCGCACAAACCGTCAGGACGCGGATATCCGGCAAGCCGAACGGCACGTACACGTACACTTGCGAGCTGATCAACGCGTTCGGAAAAACGCCCTGCGGACCGCATGTCGTGACCGTAACGGACGCCGCGCCCGGCAAGCCCGTTTTGTCGCAGGACAACTGGGACGGCGACGGCGCTTATAACGTGCAGATGAATCTGTGGTGGGGAACGAACGGCTCCGAGTACCGGCTGTACGAGAACGGGCGGCTGGTGGATGTCAAGCCGCTGAGCGCGGCGACGCCAGGCGCGCAAAGCGCCGTAACCCCGCTGGCGGGCCGCGCGCCCGGGTCGTACGAATACCGGGGGGAACTGATCAACGCCGCCGGCGCAACGTCGAGCGAGACCATTACCGTTACGGTAACGAAGCTTTGAACCAACGCTCGCGGCAGTCCTGACCGCCCCCGCATGGGCGGCCAGGACGCCCGAGTGATCTGTACGTCTGACGGTTCTGGACACCGACTGCTCCGAACACCCGATTGTTCCGGATGCCCGACGGTTCCGCCGACTGGTCTCGGTAGGTTTATTGGCCTCATCACTCGATTGGCCTTATCACTCGATTGGCCTTATCACTCGACTGGTCTCCGTCTATTGGTTTCAGACGTCCCGATTGGTCTCGAATGCCCGATCTGCTTCTACCGGCCGGTTTTCCCCGGCCAACCGCAAGCGCTGCTTCGCGCCTTTTTTTGCGCTTGATGGCCCTTGAATGAGAGCGAGAAGTGCATCCGGTGCGTTTCGGTGCGTCCGAAGGAATTGTAAGCGATGCCGGACAACCGGCAAACGCGATGCATGCGGAGCCTTGTGCGGGCCTGACGGCTAAGGGAGAACCTGCTTTGGACCGTAGTTCCTTTATTATTCGAAAAAACGGCCAAAATCCGGACGACGCGGACACAGGAGCCGCTATTCCGTCTCAAAGGGCGTCATTTGGCATGTTTTGACCGAATTAACGGATCTGCTGTCCTAAAGGAAGGCGAGATCAAGCGACAAAGGGCAAATAGCGGATATCCTGTCCGATCCCGTTGCAAGTCCCGTTGCAAGTCCCGTTGCAAGTCCCGTTGGAAGCTCAGTCGTAAGTCATGGTAAGGTCCCGCCTGGTGATTTTGTCAAAGGTTTTGGCGATCAAAATGGTTTCCAAAACAAACTCGCCAAGTCGAGAATCGCCAAAAGTTCTCACCAAGGACGAGAATCGCCAAAGGTGCACCGCCAAGTGCGAGAATTGCCAAAGGCGCCGCCGACAGCAAAGTCTCGAAATAAGAAAATTAAACATAATATAGCATTTAATGCAATCCCAATTTTTCAATTAACTGCGCTTACATAGAATTCCTCAAAAAATAATTCGATAAAATACAAAAAAACTTTGTGAAATCGTCCAAATTTATATCAAAATTCTGGGCAATTATCCGATATAATGAGTGAACAGGAAGTTAAAGAAATCATAAATTCAATAAGATGAAAAGGCAAACCTGTCGAAAGACAGGGACGCAAAGCCACGGGTCTAAGGTATATCTACTATGATCGCCGGGCTGCCAAACTTATGATTTTTGTGTCTTCATCCATGGCAGCAGGGGCTTTCTTAGGTAGAAAGTCCCTTTTTTGTTTGTCCTTGTGAAGACGATTCCTGCAACCTGGGCAAAGCCGCGGAAAGAAGGTGATGGATGTTCGCGTGAGTGCGGCCGGATCGAGCGAACGCGTTACGCGTGCCCGGGCGGAAAGTCGTTGGTGAGCTGAATACGTATTGCTGGAGGAGAAAGGCTTTGAATTTGCGGCAATTGAAGAACAGCGTAGTCGGAAAATGGACACTGGCGATGACGGGAATCCTAGCGGTTTTTTTCGTCGCGTTTGGCATCGTGCTGTATTTTACGGCCTCGTCGGTCATCAAGGTCGATATGGACGCATCGTACATAAAAGATCTTAAGGCCAGAGTGGCCTGGCTGAGCGCAGGATTCACCGTATTGTTCTTGCTGCTGGGGGCGGCCGGCTCTTACGTTGCCGTACGCCGGGCGCTGGGCTCGTCCGGAAGGCTTGCTGCACTGCAGCCGGAGGCCGGCGGCGACGGGGCTTCGAGTTCTTCGCTCGAGGCGAATGGACAGCTGCGCGAGGTGCTGGGCCGGATTGGGGAGCTGTCGGACAACGTGGCGTCCACCTCGCAATCCCTGGCCGGCAATACGGAGTTTTGCACGGACATGGTCGTCGGCATCTCGGAATCGATTCAGCAGATCGCCGCGGGCAACGAGTCGATCGCCGACAGCGCGCGGTCGAACATGTTCATGCTGGAAGAGGTCAGCAAAGGGATGGAGCATATCGCGGAATCGTCCCAGGCGCTGGCGAACGAGACCGCGGAAGTGGCCCAGAAGGCGAATGACGGCTTTGGGCTGATCGAGCAGGCTGTCGCGCAGATGAAAAACATCACCGACGCGGCGCATGCCTCGTCGGCCGCAGTCGAACAGACGGACCAACGCACCGAGGAGATCGACCGGGTCACGGTCATCATGGGGGAAATCGCAAGCCAGATCAATCTCCTGTCGCTCAACGCGGCGATCGAAGCGGCTCGCGCCGGCGAATACGGACGGGGGTTCGCCGTCGTGGCGGACGAAATCCGCAAGCTGGCCGACCAGTCTTCGAACTCGGCCAAGGAAATCGCGCGGATGGTCGAGCATATTCGCGCCGGTTCGCGGGAATCGCGCAAAGCCATGAGCCAGGTTCTGGTCGAGGTGCAATCGGGCGCCGAAATCGTCGCCGTCGCCGGACAATCGTTCCGCGAAATCGTGCAATTGACGGAAAACGTGTCTTACAAAGTGCAGGAAGTATCCGGCGTGACGCAGGAGGTCAGCGCCAGCGCCGAGCAAATTCTCGGCTCCATGCGGGAGACGGTGAGCATTACGGAAATGGCGCTCGCCGGAGCGAAGGAGATCGCGGCTTGCTCGGAGGAGCAGCTGACGGCGATGGAAGAATCGCTCCAGTCCGCGCGGCAGTTGCAGGAGCAGGCGAAGCAGTTGAAGCGCGAAATCGATTCGTGCGCCGATTGACGAAGGAGGGACCGCGATGGATTTGGAACAGCTTCGCGAACTGTTCGGGCGGCTTGAGAAGTTGACCGGCGTGCGGGATATTGCCTACCACCGGATCGAGGGGGGCCGTCTGAATCCCGTGCTCAAGACCCACACCGACATCCTGGGCGTCGAAAAGTGGAAAAGCGTCCATGCGCAAAATCCGGTCTATATCGAGCGCGACCGGTTGCTTCGCGAGCTCGTCCGCGACCCGCGGCCGATCACCGTGCAGGATGTGAAAAACGATCCCCGGTCGGCGGAGGAGTTTTTTCTGTTCGGCATTGACAGCATCCTGATCCTGCCGGTGACGGAGAACGCGGCGGTTAAGGGAATTGTGGTTGTGGCTTCCATTGGGCAGCTTCATGAATTTACCGATGAGGAAGTGCGCGAAGCGCAGCGGCTGGTTGAAGGATACAGAGAAATATTCCGGGCTTAACGGAGAGGAGAGAGAGCTGTGAACATAGCGGAAGCCATACTGCGTTATCTGAAGGCCAATCAAGTCGAGTATCTGTTCGGCATTCCGGCGGGAATTATCGGTCCGGTATACGATTCCCTGATCGACGTCGGCATCAAGCCGATCATTACCAAGAACGAAGCCGGGGCCGCTTATATGGCTGCCCGTTATGCGAGCACCTCCGGCAAGCTCGCGGTGTGCGCCGGCGCGGGAGCGGTCGGCGTGAGCAACATGATGAACGGAATTGCCGACGCGATGCGGGCGAAGGCCCCGATGCTCGTCATCGCCGGCTATATCAATCGCTGGCAAATGGGCAAGGGCGCCATTCAGGAACTGGACGGCGAGCAAATGGTCAAGCCGGTCACCAAGTACAGCGCGACGGTTCTGAACGAGGCCGATGTCTTGGCCGAGCTCGACAAGGCGGTGCGCATTGCGCTGACTCCGCCGTGCGGGCCGGTCTATATTTCCGTGCCGATCGATGTGCAGCGCGCGGAGTTCGAAGGGCCGCTGCCGGAGCCGGCGGACCTCTCCGAACTGCAGTCGGTCCGGCCGGACCGGGCCGCGCTGGAGCAGGCCGCCGAGCTGATCAATCGCGCCGGCCAAGGCCTCATTATGGTGGGACGCGGGGGCCGCGGCTTCGGCGAGCAGATCATGCGGCTCAGCGAGCGCCTGCAGTGGCCGATCGTTACGACGCCCGCGGGCAAAGGCGTCATTCCCGGCGATTTTGCCCTGAACCTCGGCAACTACGGGTTCTCCAGCACGGACGCCGCGTTCGAGTACGTGAATTCGGACAAGCCTTCCTGCGTGCTGATTTTGGGAACGAGCCTGGGAGAAGCCTCTACCTGCAATTTCAACGAGGCGCTCGTTGCGGGAAGAACCGTCATTCACGTCGATCGCGATCCGAAAGAGCTCGGCAAGGTGTTCAAGACCGATCTCGCGATTCACGGCGATTTAAAGGAGGTGCTGCCCTACTTCATCGACAACAGCCGCAGCGCTCCGGCACGCTTCCGCAAGCCGGACCCGATCAACGAACCGTATGTGAACAACCATACCGGGTTGTCGCTCCGGTTGTTTCTCGAAGCGCTGCGCGGCTCAATGCCGGCCGATACGCGTTACGTTTGCGATATCGGAGAGTTCACCAACTTTGTGCTGAAATACCTTGAAATTCCTCGGGGCGGAGATTTCGAAATCAACCTGGACTACGGCGCCATGGGTTCGGCCATCGCCGGCGCAGCCGGTCTGGTGGCCGCCGATCCGACCCGTCCCGTAGCCGTGCTGGCGGGCGACGGCTGCTTCTTCATGAACGGCATGGAGATTCTCACCGCCAAGGAATACCGGCTGCCGGTCATCTATTTCATTATCAACAACGCCATGCTGTCCTATGTCGAGAGAGGCCAGAAGTTCCTGTACAACCGGTCGATTCCCGACTACAAGCAGGAGCGGATTTCGATCGCCGACATGATGCGCACGGCGGGCGTCCGTTCGATGACGGTCGAGAAGCTGGAAGACGTCCGGAACATTCGGCCGTTTGTCGAAGCGCTCGACGGGCCTTGCGTCATTGAAGTGGTGACCGACGGCAGCGAACCGGCCCCGATTCTGGACAGGCTGAAGGCGCTCGTGAAATAGCGGCGGCCATCTTTTGTACCCAAAGAACAAACATTCATTCGGAGGTATTGCGAAATGGGAAGCTTTAATATCGAACTGGACCAAACGAACAAAGTGTTGAAGGCGCAGGTGGAAGGGACCTTTTCGCCCGAGGACGGCATGAGATCCGTGGAGGCTTATCAAAAAAGCATCGCCTCGATCTCCGTACCGGAATACGAAATCGATATCGACTGCACGAAGCTCAACGTGTCCGCGCCCGATACGCTGCCGATTCTGGAAGGCTGCTTCCAAATGTACAAAAAAGACGGCTTCAAGAAGGTTACGCTTCGTCTGGCCAAAAACCCGATTTTGAAAATGCAGCTTTCCCGGATCGCCCGCTCGGTCCAATTGAACAATCTCGAAATCGTTGAGGTTTGAGGCAAGTTTCGGTTTTGCAAGCTCCATAATTCGTAGAGACAGGGGAGTGGAACGATGGGAGCCGTCCGCATTCGCGATATACAAGTCTATCATCCGTCCAATGAAGTCGACAACGAGTACTTTATCGAGCGGTTCAGACAAAAAGGGACCGAGGTTTCGGGACTGCTTCGGGCATTGGGCCGGAACAAGCGCTTCATGATCGACAATCCGGCTGAAAACACGCTGACGATGGCCATCGAAGCGTCCAAAAGCGCGCTGCAAAGCGCGGGACTTTCGGCCCGCGATTTGGATCTCATTATTTTCACTTCCCAGACGCCCGAATATTTGCTGCCCAGCAACGCTTTGAAGCTGCACAACGCGCTGGGCGGAGACCTAAATACGATTTGCTACGACCTCAACGCGAACTGCGCGGGCATGCTGGTCGCCGTGGACCAGGCGAGCCGCTACATGATGGGCAATCCCCGCATCGAACGCGCGCTTGTCGTCGGCGCCGACTACTTGACCGTGCACAGCCCGGACCAGCCGGTCTACTATTCCAATTTCGCGGATTCGGCCTGCGCGGTCATTTTGGAAGCCGCTTCGGATACGCGCGGTTTGATCGACTCCATCTACCAGACGGACACTTCCGTCATCGACAATTCGCTGTTCCCCGCGCACGGGCTTTCCAACCTGTACCGCGAGGAATTTACGGCGAAGGACGCGCAGGTCCAGTTCACTCCGTTCGACGATTCCGTATGCGTCGATTCCGCGGTCGATTCGCTGCGGATTCTGCTGGAGCGCAACGGCATCGCCAAAGAGGACGTGGGAGGCTATCTGTTCTCGCAGTTCTCGCTCGGCAATGTGAAGCTGGTGGCGGAACGATTGGGCATCGACGAGCAAAAAGTGACCTACATTGGCGACAAATACGGCTATACGGCGACCAACAGCCCGTTCGTTGCGCTGTACGAAGCGCTCAAGGCAGGCAAGATCAGCCGGGGCGACTACCTCGTCTTCTGGACGGTCGGCGCGGGCTGGCAGAACGTGTCGCTGTTGATGCAGTATTGATCCATGTGCCGCAGGCAGTCCGGGGGCGCGTCCCTTGGACTGCCTGTTTCGTTTGGCATCCGGAATGTCCCGGCGCGCCCGCCTTCGGCCTAAGCTTTCGCTTTTCTCCGCTCCCGCGTGAAACTATAATAGAAAGAGCCGGCGAATCATGCGCCGTTGGATTCTGTTTTTTAAGGAGACATGGAAAAATGCCGCTGGAGATCGAGCGGAAGTTTCTGCTGGCGGAATCGCCGGAAAGGCTGGCGGAGCAGGGAATATTGCGGATCCGTTCCGAGCGGCGGATCGAGCAAACCTATCTGGCGCTGGACGAAGCGCAGGAAATCAGAGTGCGCCGGATCACCGATCCGGCGGCGGGCTCGGTGGAATACACGCATACGTTCAAACGGGGCAACGGCCTTTCCCGGGAAGAAGTGGAGGTTTCGATCTCCGAAGCGATCTATACGCAGTTGGTAAACGCCTTCGGCCGGGTGCCGCTGACCAAGACGAGACTGACGGCCGACTGGGACGGACGTACCATCGAGATCGACATTTACGACCAACTGGAGCTGACCGTGCTGGAAATCGAGTTCGCTTCCGAAGAAGAAGCGATCGGGTTCTCCCCGCCGGATTGGTTCGGCCGGGACATCAGCTCGGATAGGCGATACAGCAACAAAACGGTGTGGAAGAAGCTCCAGGAGCGGGCCTAGCCGGACAGGCGCGAACGCGGGCGCGGGGGCAGGCGGCCCTAGCTTGGCGAGATTTTTGGCGAGTGCCGAGCCGGAAGCGGGCCGCTTTACGCGCCGGACCGGCGCAAGCCGGCAATCCATCCGCCTTTCCGCAGCGGGAAAGCGGGAGCGAACGGGGGACGGGACATGGATAAAACTGGGGCCGCACGATGGGGCGGCGATCCGGATTCGATCGCCGCAATCGCCATCGATTCGGCCGTTGCGGAGCCGGTGCCCATCGGCGCCGTCGCGCTGGGGCTGGCCGTACTGGCGGTTCTGCTTGCGCTCGCCGCGTTGCTGTTCAAACGGCGGTTAACCCGGCGCATACTTACCAAGGCCGCGTTAAGGCAAGAGGAGGCCTTCGCCAAGCTGAACGCGATGATTTTGTCGGAACCGTTCAAGGAGCTGAACGACGGGTTCGTTCAAGGGGACACCCGGCAGTCGCTCGAGCGGCTGGAGCGGGCGATTCTGGCTTCCCGGTCGCAGGCGGAGCTGCTGCAGCAGAAGATCGCGGCGCAGAGGGCGCCTCTCCTGTCGCTGATCGAACCGCTTGATCGGGCGGGCAAGCTGCTTTACGAGGCGAACGCTCTCGCCGGGGAGGCGGATCGGTACGAACGGGAACTGGCGGAAGCGGACCGATTGGCGAAAGACGTAAGGCAGTCCGTGCGGCAGGTGCGGAAGAAGACGGAGGAGCTCGCCGCGCTTCTGGAGACAACGGCGCTCCAGACAGGCTACCCGCTGGACGAATTAAAGGCGGGCCTGGGGCAGGCGCAGGCTAGCGTCCGACAAGCGGAGCTGGCCGGAACCTTCGACGCGCTGAAGGCGCAGGCGGAACTTCAGTCGGCGGCCCGCGCTGCCGATGCCTTGGAGCGAAGGATCGCCGAGTTTCAGAAAAGCGCGGCCTTCTTCCGGGAGATGAAATCCCGTTTCGAGCAGCGGATCGAACGGATCAAAAGAGAGAGCGGGCAGGAGGAAGAGCGGCAGGCGCTGGAGGCGATCGCGGAGCAGGCGGCCGAAGCGCTTCGGACGCTGGAGGAAGCGATGCGCGCGGGCAAAGCCGTCAATCTCCGGGCCGCCGCGGTCGGGATCGAGAAGCTGCTCGGGCAGGCTTCGGGCGCCGGGCGGTTCGAATAGCCAAGCAGCAAGCGGCCTGACGGGCGTTCGAGATGGAAGTTTATAGAAGTTGACAGACTTTTTTAAATAGTTGTAAGATAACAACATGAATTTCCGGTCCGGAATCGGGCCTGCGGCAAGGAAGGAGGCATTGGCCATGAGAAAGCTATGGAACGGCTTGGCGCAAACCGGCGCGAATCGCCGGCGGTCCATACGCAGCATGCATCGGCCGAAGCGATGTCTCCGGGCGGAGAATTAATCGTGCAAGCTCGCGACATGCTGCGTTCTGCGCTGCCTGACTGTTTACGCCTGCCGGCGTAACGGGCGCGCGTGCGCGGCATTTATTTTTCGATTCGGAAAGGAGGCGCGAATATGCAGACTCGTTTGTTTCGTCATAATCTATCCCATAAACGGTCATCCGCAACGCGCCGCCCCTCGTCGTGTGCGTTCCCCGATGCATGCCTTCCGTTTTCGGCAGGGCGGAAGTCGGCCGTCCCTTGTCGGCCGGAAGGATTTCAATCAGGGCTGCTTGTTGCGGACGCTTCATTTCGTACCGTTCAGGACGAATGAACACCGCGGCCAAGCAGCCCTTTTTTGATTAGAAGAAGGCACGCCAAGCGTCATTTCTAGAGAGGTGATCAGCCATGAGCAAGAGCAAGAACAAGATCTTCGCAGAAACCTCGTCCGACGAGATGGTTTTTCAGAATTTGTCGGAAAGCCGTCTTTCCGTGGACGATGTCATGGTCCGGATTACCCGTTTTATCGCCCAAGATCCCAAGAGCGCGTACCATTTCGTGATCGGAACGGACAGCCAGGTGCACCGCGGCTATACGAAGTTCGTGACCGGCATTGTCATTCATCGGTTGGGCAAAGGCGCCTGGGCCTGTTACCGCCAGCTGGCGTTGCCGCGGGAGCTGACCTCCGTCAAGGAGAAGCTGTCGCTGGAAACCTCTTTCTCGCAAAGCGTCGCCAGCTGCTTCGACGAGGCCGCGCTCGCCCGGATGGAAGAACTGCTGCTGCCTTATGTGTATCAGGGGGCCATGCTCGAGACGTTCATCGACATCGACGCGGGGACAGAGCCGATCGTGAACAAGACGTCGCTGTACGTTCAGGAGATGGTGGAGCGGGTGGAAGCGATGGGCAGCTACGCTCCGCGGGTCAAGCCGGACGCGTTCGTCGCGTCGGCCTATGCGAACCGTTATACCAAAAAACCGATCCGCCAGGTGATGTAGAACCAGGCGGCGCGTTGGCCGCGCGGCCGGTTTCGTCTGCGGACCGAACCGGCCGGGAGCGGCTTTTGGCTGCGTCCCGAATTGCCCTCGCTCAACACTGTTTGCCCGGACTGATTATTGGGGATTGCGGCAATACTGTTTCTCTAGACCCACACGTATTTTGTCATTTACGATAGAAAGGAAGTACGGCATCGAACGGGTGGAGGAGAAATGGACAACACTTACAACGACATCAAACAAGGCGAACGCGGGGCGTGGCTCAGCATTTTGGCATACATATGCCTGGCCGGGGTGAAGCTTGCGATCGGGTACTTCGCTTTATCCGAAGCGCTGTCGGCGGACGGGCTCAATAACGCCACGGACATCATCGCTTCGGTTGCCGTGCTGATCGGTTTGCGGATTTCCCGCAAGCCGCCGGATGCGGATCACCGCTACGGGCATTTCCGGGCGGAGACGGTGGCTTCGCTGATCGCGTCCTTTATCATGGCCGTCGTCGGCCTTCAGGTTTTGTATCAGGCGGTGACGAAATTTCGGGCCGATTCCTATGCCTCTCCCGACATGATCGCGGCATGGACCGCTCTGTTGTGCGCGGGCGTCATGTATTTGGTTTATTTGTACAACATTCGTCTGGCGCAAAAAATCGGCAGCAACGCCCTTGCCGCGGCGGCACAGGACAACCGGTCCGACGCCCTGGTCAGCGTGGGGACGTTCGTCGGCATCATGGGCTCGCAGTTCGGCCTGCCGTGGCTCGACCCGCTTACGGCGTTTCTGGTCGGCCTGATCATCTGCAAGACGGCATGGGATATTTTCCGCGACAGCACGCACGCGCTTACGGACGGCTTCGACGCGGCCGAACTGCAGGCTATCAAACAGACCGTCAGGGAGATCTCGGGCGTCAAAAAAATCGTCGACGTCAAAGCGCGCGTTCACGGCAACAACACCTTCGTCGACATGACGATCGCCGTCGAGCCGCATTTGAACGTCAGCGAAAGCCACGAGATCACGGAGCGGATCGAGCGGCGAATCCAGGAAGCGCACGGCATCTCGCATGCGCACATTCATATCGAGCCGTTCGAAGCCGCAAAGTAAGCGCAGCCCCGCTCGGCAAGCCCGGGCAACGGCCGGGACGGATGACGAGAAAAGCAGCCTGAAATCTCGCAAAGCACGGTCTTAGGCTGCTTTTATATGAAATAGATCCTGGTGGTACACGAATTAAGTCGCCTTAACCATATGCGTCGCCGGCAGCCTGAAGGCATGAATCGCTCGACGGACACAGCATCCGCTATTGGCTCCAAACCTCCCGATTTTCGTCAGCTTGCGGACAGAGGAGCCGTTAAGGGTTGAAATTCCGCAGAATTACGCCCATAAACGATGGAATAACGGAACCTCGATCCGTCAGATCTTCCAATGGGCCATCCGGGCCGGAAATAACGGACCGACGGTCCGAACATCGGGTCGGACGCGAGTTCATCCGGACGGAAGCGCCCCGGAGAAGGACGGAGCAGCCGTTTTGCTCGGCGCATAAACAACATAACGTTATATTTACCAAACGGATCTCTTCTGTTATTCTTAACAAGGAGTTGAGGTGGAAAGGTAGGAGGACGCGAATGCCGATTACGCGCAAAAAAGGACCGTTGTACTTGCAGATCAAAAACATTATCAAGGATCGGATTTTGCACGGGGAATATCCGCTCGGCTCGCTCATTCCGTCCGAACCGCAGCTCGAAAAGGAATTTCAGGTCAGCAAAATGACGATTCGCAACGCGATCGGAGAGCTGGCGCAAGAAGGATATGTGGAAAAACGGAGCGGGGTGGGGACGACCGTTATCCGCAACACCTCGTTCTCCAAGCTGTCCAAGGGCAAGAGATTTACGGAGATTCTGGTCGAGGAAGGGCATATCATCCAAAAGAAACTGCTCGGCTCCGGCATCGTGGTCAACGAAGCGGGAACGCTGCTGCACCGGCTGTTCGGGGAACGCTGTTTCCGGGTCGAACGCCTGTATATGCTGAACGGGCAGCCTTATATCCACTATGAGCATTACTTGCCGTCCGCCATCGCCCCGAATGCGGAGGCGGAGGGATTTGAAATCCGGTCGCTGTACGATTTTCTGGAGGAGAATCAAATCGATCTGGAGAACTTTCACGACCGGTTTTCGGTAGGGGCCGCGTCCGCGGACACCGGGCGGCTGCTCGGAGTCGCCGAAGGAACCCCGCTGCTCAGGCGGATTCGCCGTTCCCGCGATGCGGAAGGCCGGGTCGTGGAATACAGCATCGGGCATTACAATACCGAATTGCAGGATTATATCGTCAACTACGATGCGTAGTGTTGGCATTCAACCTCGATGCCTCGCAACCGCAAAAACAAAGATCGTCCGCTTTGACGACCCGGCAGGTGCCGCCGCGGCCGCAGAAAAGCGGGCGATTTTTTTGTCCGGCCGGTTCGCCTCTCGGGTTGACAGTTTTGGGGATCGGTGGTAACGTTATCTAAACTAACCCTATTGATATAGTAAGCTTTAAGGAGGGGGAGAAATGGGGAGCGCGCTGCTGGAGATCACCAACCTGGACAAACGGTTCGAAACCGCCAAAGATACGGTCCAGGCGCTTCGGGGCATCGATCTTCAAGTCCGGGAAGGCGAATTCGTGACGGTCATCGGCCCCAGCGGCTGCGGCAAGAGCACGCTTTTGCGCATTATCGCGGGTCTGGACACGGATTATTCCGGAACGGTGCGGCTGGGCGGAGCCGAGATCAAGGGGCCGGGGATCGACAAAGGATTCGTTTTTCAGGAGCACCGCCTGTTTCCCTGGCTGACGGTCGAGAAGAATATCGCGTCCGATTTGTCGCTTCGGGATAAGGAAGTCCGGCGCAAAGTGGATGAGCTCATCGAGCTGGTGAAGCTGAAGGGATTCGAAAAGGCGTATCCCCGCGAGCTGTCCGGCGGGATGGCGCAGCGGGTTTCGATCGCACGGGCGCTGCTGCGCAATCCGAAAATTCTGTTGCTGGACGAACCCTTCGGCGCTTTGGACGCGTTCACGAGAGCCCATATGCAGGATGCGCTGCTGGAGATTTGGCGCACGAACAAGACGACGATGATCCTGGTGACGCACGATATCGACGAGGCGGTCTTTCTCGCGAACCGGGTCGTCATTCTGAAACCGCGGCCGGGCGAAATCCGCGCCGTCGTCAACGTGGACCTGCCTTATCCCCGGAAGAAAGCGACGTCCTCGTTTCAGGAGCTTCGCCTTAACGTATTAAACCAGTTTGAAAAAGTCGAGGAGCTGGCGCTTACGGACGGCGCGGGAATCTGACCCGGAAGAAACGGCGTCCGGACGGGTTCGGATTTCCGGGACGAACGGAGTATTGACAGCGTTTGGTAGGTGTGTTATTTTTAGCATAGTTAGCCGATGGGAATTATATGATCTTTCATTCGGACGTCGTTTTTCCAAGCGTCAGTCCAATTGCATACTAGGGCCTACCGTTCGGACAGAGGCATTCTCTCAAGCAGAGGATGCCTTCTTGTTTTTTTTGCCGGATTCCTCGGACTACATCCGCACGCAAAGGGGAGATCGTCATGAGTCAACGGACCGCCGCCGCAGCGGGCAGGCAGCCGGGCAAAGGATCGCTCGCCGCTCTGGCCGCCATTCTGCCTGTTGCGGCGCTGCTGCTATGGGAGGCGCTGGGCCATTACGGCATGATCTCCGAGCTGCTGTTTCCGACGCCTTCCACGATTGCGCGGGCGTTCGTCTCGCTTGCCCAGTCGGGCGACCTGTGGATTCATCTCCGCATCAGCTCGGTTCGCGCGCTGTCGGGATATGCGCTCGGAGGAGGTCTCGGCCTGCTGCTCGGCCTTCTGGTCGGCCTGTTTCCCCGCACCGAGAAACTGCTGGACCCTTCCATTCAAATGATCCGCATGATTCCCAGCTTGGCCGTCGTGCCTTTGTTTATCCTGTGGTTCGGCATCGGCGAACAGTCGAAGGTGCTGATTATCGCCAAAAGCGCGTTTTTTCCGCTTTATATTCAGACTTTTCTGGGTATTCGCAACGTCGACAACAAGCTGTTCGAAGTCGCCAAGGTGCTCGGTTTCAGCCGGTTTAAGCAGATCTTCCGGCTGGTGCTGCCGGCGGCGCTGCCCCATGTCGTGCTCGGAGCGCGCCTTTCCTTCGGGCTGTCCTGGCTGGGACTGGTCGTAGCCGAGCTGATCGCATCCTCTTCCGGCATCGGCTATATGATGTCCGACGCCCGGCAGTTTGCGGATACGCCGGTTGTGTTCGTGGGCATTTTCCTTTTCGCCGCATTGGGGCTGCTGACGGATTCGCTTTTGCGCTTGCTCGAATGGCGGCTGCTTCGATGGAAGGACAGCTATAAGGGATAGGAGCCATTCCTGTAATGAATGAATTCGAGGTTTGAATGAAAAAAGTACCTTCTGTATACTGGGGAACGTTCCGACCAAAGAACAAATCCCAGCGCAGGAGGCACTCTACAATGAAGTATAAACACGCCAGGAAACAGAATCAACGAATTCAACAAATTACCGAATCAACTCTTGTTGTCGGGGCCGACATTGCCAAGAAAACACATGTCGCCAGAGCCGTCGATTTCCGCGGAATCGAGCTCGGTAAAGACTGCGTGTTCGGCAATGATCATCAAGGCTTAACGAAACTTGTAACGTGGATGAAGGAGCTTCAGCGGCGACATCACAAGACGGAAATCGTCTTGGGGATCGAGCCCACCGGACACTACTGGTTTCCACTGGCTGAATATCTGCAGCGTGAAGGCGTAAGAGTCGTCGTTGTTAACCCACATCACGTAAACAAGAGCAAAGAGCTTGAGGACAACTCACCGACCAAGAACGATTACAAAGACGCCAAGGTTATCGCCGATCTGGTGCGGGGTGGGAAATACAGCGAGCCTAAATTGCCGATGAACGTCTACGCAGATCTTCGGATCCTGATGAATCTTCGGGAGAAGGTCATGGTTAACTTCGGCCAAGTCCAGCGCCGCATTCAGAATTGGTTAGACCGCTTCTTTCCGGAGTATGGCCAGGTGTTTAAGGACTGGGAGGGCAAGGCTTCGCTGATTACGCTGAGTGAATTCCCGACTCCGAGCGAGATTGTGGCGCTAGGTGTGGGCGCAATCGTGCGTCGTTGGAAAGAAGACGTAAAGCGCGCCGTCGGTCCCAAACGAGCGTCGCAGTTGCTTGAAACGGCGAGAACCTCCATCGGCCTTAAACAAGGACTGGCAGCAGCGAAAATCGAGCTGAAGACTCTTCTGGAGCAATACGAGATGTTCGCCAAGCAGCTTGAGGACATCATGATGGAAGTGGAGCGTTTGTTAGCTCAAATTCCGGGAACGAAAGAAATGCTGACCATCCCTGGTGTTGCCATCGTGACGCTCGCCGGCTTCCTGGCTGAAGTCGGGGACCTTAGTGGTTACGACCACGGCCAGCAGATTATTCGGCTCGCTGGCTTAAATCTAAAAGAAAACAGCTCTGGCAAGAAGAAAGGCAAATCGACGATTACAAAGCGTGGCAGATCCAGGCTTCGGGCTTTGTTGTTCCGAGCGGTGATGCCGATGGTGACGAAGAACGCCGAGTTTAAGGCGTTGCACCAGTACTTCACGAAGCGAAGTCACAACCCGCTGAAAAAGAAGCAATCCATTGTGGCGCTCTGTGGTAAATTAATCCGAGTATTGTACACGCTAGGCACCAAACGCATTCCGTACCAGCCATCCGATGTTCTGGGGCCGGTACGTCAGGCCCAGTTACAGATGGCAGCTTAATTCAAACCATTTTCACGTTTCTCACACAGAACTTGAAATAAACCAACGACAATTGAAGCACGGAGCAGCCGTAGGATCTATTTCCATAAGGGCAACGACCCAGTAAAGGAGCAAGGAAACGGCGTCCACACCTCGAGAGGCAGAACGAAGGAATGTAAGGGCTAAGACCCAGCGTGACATGGGAGGGTAAGCCGTCGGGGGAATAGAGTGGATATCCAGAGTGCGGTCATACGACTCATCCATAGATTGGGAACAGCGTCCCAACCTCTATTCCCGCCTCCGGCTCCTCCAGAAAATTATGTCATAGCTACATGACTTATCCATCTTTCAGGATGGTCGATGGTTGAAAATCTAAGAACGAGTGAGAAAACGCGAGAAAACATTAAATAATAGTGGGAGGAAGTAAAATGACAAATTCGGCGGAAGCCGCTCTTCAGCCGAACGGCGGCGTTCGTCAAGAAGCCGCCCCGGCGGCTGCAGGCAGCGGCCCCAAACGAACCGCCCGCCGGCGGGTTCGGGGCTTTAAGGCGGCGGCCAAAGATTTCGTCCTGGGCGCCGCCCTCCCGGCGGCCGCGCTGATTGCATGGCAGTCCGCGTCAAGCGCGGGGCTGATCTCGCCCGTATTTCTGCCGTCGCCGTTTGCGATTCTGCAATCGTTCATAAGGCTTGCGGTATCGGACCAACTGCTGCATCACCTGCTGGTCAGCATGGGAAGGGCGGGATTGGGGTTTCTCCTCGGCGCCGCGGCCGGCCTGCTGTTCGGCCTGGCGACCGGCTTGTTCCGCAAGGCGCAGTATTTGCTGGATCCCAGCATTCAGGCGCTGCGGCTCGTTCCGCATCTGGCCCTTGCGCCGCTCATCATCCTGTGGTTCGGATTCGGCGAGGCGTCCAAGGTGGCCATCATTTCGAGCGGCGCGTTTTTTCCGCTTTATGTCAATACCTTTCTCGGCATCCGCAACGCGGACAACAAGCTGTTCGAAGTGGCCCGGGTGCTCGGGTTCAGCCCCGGCAAAACCGTAACGAGGCTGGTGCTGCCCGCGGCGCTCCCGGATGTGCTGATCGGCATCCGGCTGTCGATGGCGGTGGCCTGGATCGGCCTGGTTGTGGCCGAGCTGATCGGCTCGCAGTCCGGCATCGGGTTTCTGATCAACGAAGCCAAACAGAATATGGAGACGGAGGTTATCTTTGCGGGCATTGCGGTTTTCGCGATGGTCGGCAAGCTGATCGACTCGCTCATGCGGGCGGTCGAGCGCAAATATCTGCACTGGCGCGACGGCTACCAGGGTTGAACGCTGTCCGGCCTGCAGCAACCAATAGGAGGTAGGAACAATGGGACAAAAAGCGGTAAACGGTGCATTGAACCTGACGGCGGACGTGCTGGTCATCGGCGGCGGGCCCGCGGGAACGTGGGCGGCCGTTTCGGCCGCCGCCAAGGGCGCGAAGGTCGTCCTTGCCGATAAAGGCTACTGCGGTTCGAGCGGAGCGACGGCGCCTTCCGGCACGGGGGTATGGTACGTCAAGCCGGAGCGCGAGCTGCGGGAAGCGGCCAAAGCGAGCCGCTACACCATAGGAGGGCAGTTGGCCGAACACGGCTGGATGGACCGGGTGCTCGACCGCACCTACGAGAACATGAACAAGCTCGGCGAATTCGGTTATCCGTTCCCGCTCGACCCCGAAGGCAAGCCGCACCGGAGAAGCCTGCAGGGACCGGAATACATGCGTCTGATGCGCAGGCTGGTGCAGAAGGCCGGCGTCCAGATTCTCGACCACTCGCCGGCATTGGAATTGCTGGCGGACGCATACGGCGTCGGCGGCGCGTCGGGCGTCCGGACCCAGACGGGCGACGTCTGGACCGTAAGGGCGGGCGCGGTCGTCATCGCGACGGGGGGCTGCGCGTTTCTGAGCAAGGCGCTCGGCTGCAACGTGCTGACGGGCGACGGCTATTTGCTGGCCGCCGAGGCGGGCGCGGATTTGTCCGGCATGGAGTTTTCGAACGCCTATGCCATTTGCCCCACCTTCTCTTCCGTCACCAAAACGGCCTATTACACGTATGCGACGTTCTATTACGAGGACGGCACGCCGATCGAGGGAGCCGGCTCCAAGCGGGGGCGCTCGGTCATCGCGCGCAAGCTGCTGGAGGGCCACCGGGTGTACGTCTCGCTCGATCAGGCGCCGGAAGAACTGAAGCCGCTGCTGCGCGTCGGGCAAACGAACTTCTTTCTGCCGTTTGACCGCAGGGGCATCGATCCGTTTAAGGACCGGTTCCCGGTTACGCTCCGTCTGGAAGGCACCGTGCGGGGAACCGGCGGCATCCGGATCACGGACGAAAGCTGCGCGACGGTCGTTCCCGGCTTGTATGCAGCGGGCGACGCCGCCACCCGCGAGCTGATTTGCGGCGGATTTACCGGCGGAGGCAGCCATAACGCGGCCTGGGCCATGTCGTCGGGCTCGTTCGCCGGCGAAGGGGCGGCCGCGTACGCCAAGCGGCTCGGCGAACGAGCCGCCAGCCGCGACCTGAGGAGCGCGTCTTCCTCCTCGTTCGCAAGCGGCAAGGAGGCGGGCTTCGGAAACGCGAGCCGCCGCACGGAGGAAATCGTGCGCGCCGTGCAGGAGGAGGTCATGCCGTACGACCGCAATCTGTTCCGCACCGGGCCGAAGCTCGAAAGCTCGCTGAAGCGCTTGGACCAGATTTGGAACGAGCAGCGCGAGCGGGCGATCGAACGTTCGGCCGAAGGGGTCAAAGCCCGCGAAGCCGCCGCCATGACGGCGACCGCACGCTGGATGTACCATTCCGCCCTTGCGCGTAAGGAAACGCGCGGCATGCACAAGCGGGAGGATTACCCGGAGATCGACCCGCGGCAGCATTACCGCCTGGCCAGCGGCGGCCTGGATCGCGTGTGGGTAAGGCCGGAGCCGGTGAAGCAAGAAGCCGCGGAGAAGGAGGGCGTTCCGCTTTGATCGAGGTCATCAGCGAGTCCCGGTGCGTGGCGTGCGATCGGTGCGTATCCGTCTGCCCGACCAACGTGTTCGACCGTGCCGAAGGCGGCATTCCCGTCATCGCCAGGCAAAGCGACTGCCAGACCTGCTTTATGTGCGAGCTTTATTGTCCGGCGGACGCGCTTTACGTCGACCCCGATTCGGAGAAGGCCGTCGGCGTGACCGAAGCGCTTCTCGAGGAACGGGGCCTTTGGGGCGGATACCGGGAAAAGGTGGGTTGGGGCAAGGGCCGCAAGCCGGTCGCCGCTCATGAATACATGTATCAGTTATCGGTCAAAACCGGATTTTAAACCAAACGTCGACCGGAAGGAGCAGCAGAGAATGAACAGAGGAAACAGAGAAAAAAGGGGGGCCGCGAGCCCGTTCAAACAAGCGCTGATCGCGGCCTTTGCGGCATCGATCCTCTTGATCCAGGCTTGCGGAGCTTCAGGGGGCAATGCGAGCCCGAGCGGCTCGGAAACGGGAGGAACGGGAGGAACCGCGGGAACGTCCCAAACGGCGGAAGCTTCGGCTCCCGCCGGCAACGTGCCGCCGGTTTTGAACTACGGCTATATCGGCAGCAACGACAAGAATTTGCCCGGCGGAGCGGAAGGCTGGGGATTCTACAAAGGCATTATTCAGGAAGAGCTCAAAAAATACGGCATTCGGGAAGTGAAGCTGACCGGCTTTCCGAACGGTCCCGACCAGACGGAGTCGCTCATCAGCGGACGGCTGGATTTCGGCACCCTCGGGGATACGCCGGCGATCATCGCCTACGCTTCCGGAGCCAAGACACGCCTGATCAATCAGCCGAGCATTACCACCGTCGGCTATTTGATTTCCCGCAGCGACGGACCGAAGACGCTTGAGGAGCTGAAGGGCAAAACGATCGCCATCCAGAAAGGCTCGTACATGCACCGCTATGTGGTCGGCTTGCTCAAGGACGCCGGGATTACGGACTATAAGCTGGTCCACATGCTGATTCCCGACGCCCAGGCGGCTTTGGCCGGCAACGATGTGGACGCCATGACGAATACGGGGTACACGGCTCAGAAATTGCTGGCCGACGGCTATACGCTGATCGACGATTCGACCCGGCATCCCGAGCTGCACGGCACGAGCGTGACGGTCGTATCGGAGCGCTATCTCGCCAAATTCCCCGATTTTCCGAAAGTGTGGAGGGAAGCCCGCCTGAAGGCGCTGGAGGATCTGAAGCAGCACGAGGAGGAGTATTACCAATTCATTGCCGACCTGAACAAGTCGACGGTCGAAACGGCCAAAAAGGTCAACCCGATCAGCGAACTCGAGGAAGAGCCGTTTACGCAAGAAGGGCTTGAGCGCCTTGCCGGCACCAAAAACTTCCTGGTCGAAGAAGGGCTGGCCAAAAAAGATTTCAACATCGACGATTGGATACTGAAGACGGAATAAGCGGAAGGAGGCTGGGCAAAGATGGGGAAACTCGCCATTGCGGTTGAAACGTTTGCGTTTCCGCTGGACAACGGCCTCACGATCAGGGGCGAAGTGAAAGCCGTTCCGGACGGGAGACCGAAAGCGGCGGTTGTGGCCGGTCACGGGTTCAGAGGGCACAAGGATTGGGCGTTCTGGCCGGATGTGACGCGACAGTTGGCGGAGAGCGGGTTTTACGCGGTCGGCTTTGATTTCTCCCGCATCTCGGCCCGAAGCGAAGGCGCGGACGAGAAGCGCGTAGCCGAAGCCAGTACGTTAACCCAAGAGCTGGCCGATCTGGAGGCGGTCGTCACCCGTCTGCGGCACGGCGAGCTTCCGCTGGCCGAACAGGCGGATGCGGAGCGGATTACGCTGCTGGGGCACAGCCGCGCCGGAGGAAGCGGCATTTTGCTCGCTTCGGAGCGCCCGGAGCTGCTTAAGGCGCTGGTCGTTTGGAACGGTGGGGTGCTTCCGGCTCCTAGCGACGGTCCCGGGCTTACCCTTCAGGAGCGCGTGATCGGCGAGGACTTGCGGGCGAACGCGAACCGTTTTCGGATCGCCGAAGCGTTTGTCGGCCTAACCGTCCCCGCGCTCGTTGTGCAGGGAGACCGGGATCGGGAGGAACTGATCGCGCAGATCAAGGCGTTCCGGGAAAAAGCGCCGCAACAGCAGTACCTGTTCATCGAAGGAGCGGACCATGTCTTCAATACGATCCATCCTTACGCAGGGGCGACCGGCCAGCTCCGCAAGGCGCTGGAAGGGACGATCCGCTTTCTCAAGGAAAAACTGGATTAAAAACGGCTTGTGGCACCGGAGGGCGCTTCCCTCCCGGTGCCATTTTTCTTCGGGACGAGCAGGAGCGTTTTTCCTTTTTGTGATAAAATGAACGCAGCAGCGGCGGGTATCTGATTTGGCTTTGGTTGAGAGAATCGAAGCCGGCAGGGTACGGGATCGCCGGCGGGCTTATTCTGGTTTTGTACGGGATCATCCCCACGCTTCAGAAATTTCCTTCGTTCGGGCGAGTGTACGCCGCTTACGGAGGCGTTTTTATTGTGGCGGCCGTCCTTTGGGGCTGGCTGGTCGACAGGCGGACTCCCGACATGTACGACTGGCTGGGCGCGGCCATTTGCCTCGCCGGCGTCGCGGTCATGCTGTGGGCGCCGAGACATTAGCGAGGCTTCGCCGCTTGAATGTCGCCCCGTTGTCGTGATATTTTGAAGCTGGAGAACAACGGGAGGGGTTGGCATGTTTCGAGTGACGGCGGTCTTATTATTGCTCGCCGCTTTTGTAAGCGCTTGCCAAATAGGGGGCCATCCGGCGCGGTACGAGGTCATCTATTCCATGGAAAAGGGAACGGCTTCCGCCCAGCAGACCGCGCCGCCGGCGGAAACGCCCCGGAAATATACGATCGGCATCGTGCCGAAGCTTGTCGAAATTCCGTATTTTAATCTTGTCGAGGACGGGGCGGCGGAGGCGGCCGAGCGGCTGGGCGTCGACATCGTGTACAAAGGGCCGACCGTCGCCGATTCCGCCCAGCAGATCAAGATCGTTCAGGAGCTTCTGGATCAAGGCGTTGACGCCATCGCCGTCTCGGCCAACGATCCGGAAAAGCTGCTGCCCGCGCTTGTCAAAGCCAGACAGCAGGGCATCAAAGTCATCACCTGGGATTCGGATACGTACCGCGAGGGAAGAGATTTTTTCGTCAACATGGTGGATGCGGAGACGCTGGGACGGCATTTGATGGATACGCTTGCATGGAATACGCAGGAAAAGGGAGAATTTGCGATCTTGACCGGCCAGGAGAAGGCGGCGACGCTGAACGAATGGATCAAATGGATCAAGGTGCAGCAGGAGGAGTTCTATCCGAAAATGAAGCTGGTCAAAATCGCCGCGACCGACGACGATCCGCAGAAGGCCTATGAGCTCGCCAAGGGGCTTTTGGCGGAATACCCGAATTTGGCCGGCATCATCGGCAATTCGTCCGTCGGTCCTCCGGCCGCGGCGAAGGCGGTCAAGGAAGCGGGGCTGAGCGGCCGGGTCAAGGTGGTGGGGCTGTCGACGCCGAACATGATGGCCGATTATTTGCGGGACGGCTCGGCGCAGATCGCCACGCTCTGGAGCCCGAAGAAGCTCGGGTATTTGACGGTCGTCCTCGCGGTCGACGCGCTGGAGGGCAAGCGGCCGTACGACGGCCAGAATATCCGCAACGTCGGCATTATCCGCGTGAACGGCGATGTCGTCATTATGGGAGAGCCGGTCGATTTTACGAAGGAAAACGTGAGCCAATATGATTTCTAAGCTAAAACATCGAATACGGTTGCGCGGATTCCGTCTGAGCGCCAAGCTCATGATCACCTACGTGTTGCTGACGGTCATCCCCATGTGGCTGCTCGGCTACGTCTCCTACAGGCAATATACGAAATCGATCGAAGAGCAGATCGGCGAGTACATGCCGCGTTTTCTCGTGCAGGCGAACGCGAACATCAAAAAGCATATGGACGAACTGTCGTCGCTGCCGGAACTGTTATTCAACTCGGACGATATGATCGCCATCCTCCGCAGGGATTCGTATCGAAGCCGGGCGGACCTGAACCGCGATCAGTTCGAAATGAACAGCTATCTCGCCCGCACGTATTTGAACGGCAACAATCCCGACGTCATCGGCGTCTTTTTGCTGTCCAAAAACCGTTTGTTCCAGAGCACCAAACTCAGCTATTCCGGCCTGGACTGGCATCAGGCGTTTACGTCGTACGGCCAGGATCTGAAGCTGAGAACCAACGTCAAGGTGATTCTCCCCCGCGAGATCGGGCTGCGCTTTATCGACAACGTTCCGTACGTGCTCATCATGAAGCAGATCGAAGACGTGGACAACCGCAAAAATCTCGGCACCATGTTTATTGCGGTACGGCTTTCGTTCATCAGCACGGTTCTGCGCGATTTCGAGAAGAGCGACAAAGCCGATCTGTGGCTTATGAACCGAAGCGGGGAGATCATCTATCATACGGATCCGAAAAAAATCGGCACGTTCGACGACAAGATCGGCGAATACCCGATTTTAAACGGCAGCTTCCGCGAACGGGGGGAAGACGGGCCGAGGCTGGTGAGCGTCAACGAGTCCGAAGATCTCGGATGGGTGCTCGTGCACAGCGTCCCGCTCGAGGAGCTGACGGAGCGCGCCGATTTCGTCCGCCGGGTTACCGTCATGGTGTTCGTGGGCGTGGTCGTCGCCAGCATTCTGATTTTCGCGCTGTTCTCGTTGAGGGTGACCCGGCCGCTCAAGAGGCTGAGCCGGCTGATGAAGCATGTGGAGATGGGGCAGTTCAACGTCGATCTTCAGGTTCAGAGCAAGGACGAAATCGGCGCGCTGGCGAACAGCTTCAATTCGATGGTGGCGACGATCCGCGAGCTGATCCAGCGGAACTATCACATCGAAATCCGGCAGAAGGAAGCCGAGCTGTACGCGCTGCAATCGCAGATCAATCCCCATTTTATGTACAATACGCTGGAGACGATTTCGATGGCGGTCGAGGAAGGCGAAAAGGAAGCGGTCGTGGAAATGGTGACGCTGCTCGGCCGGATGCTTCGCTTCTCGGTCGGCAACAAATCGAAATTCGTGACGATCGCCCAGGAAGTGCAGCATGTGCGCGATTATTTGACCATCCAGAAGTTCCGGTTCGAGGACCGTCTCGCCTTTGACATCGCCTATGCGCTCGAGGCGGACGGCGAGTCGTTGTATACGCCCAAATTCGTGCTGCAGCCGATTGTCGAAAATGCGATCAAATACGGTCTGGAGGCCCGCAAAGGGCTCGAGCTTCACATTGCCGTCGGCGAGGAATTCGGCGCAAGAAGCGGCAAGCGGGACTTGGTGTTCCGCGTGCGCGACAACGGCCCGGGCATCCCCGCGGAGCGGCTGGAGGAGCTTGAGCGGACGATTCGCGAGGACGCTCTGGCCGGCAGGGATTCCGGCTTCGGCCTCAGCAACGTGAACGCGCGGATCGTCATGCTGCACGGGCCGGATTACGGCGTTCAACTGCACAGCATCCACGGCATCGGGACGGAAGTCGCAATCCGCATCCCGGTGACGACCGCAAGCGAGATCGAACGAAGCGGGCACGGGGAAGAACGAAATGCGCGGGAGGAAACACGAAATGGAAACGATTCGCACCTTGATAGTGGATGACGAGCCGCGGATTCGCAGGGGCATTGAACGGCTGGTCCAGTCCTGCGGGGAAGGCTGGGAGATCGCGGGCGTTCTCTCCGACGGCAGGGAAGCGCTGGAGTTTCTGCACGAGACCGGAGGGGCGGTCGATCTGGTCATCAGCGACGTGAAAATGCCGGAAATGGACGGCCTGACGTTCGTCAAGGAAGCCAGAAAGCATTATTCGTTTTTTCCGCTGTTTATTAGCGGCTACGACGATTTCGAATATCTCCGGACCGCGCTGCGCGAAGGGGCGGTGGATTATCTGCTGAAGCCGGTGGATCGGGAGCAGTTTCATCAGCGGATGGCGGAGATCCGGGACAAAATCGTCAGCGACCGTTCCCGCAGCCGCAAATTCGGCGAGCTGGAGCAGCGGGCCGAGAAGCTGCAGCGCACCCGGCAGACGCAGACGCTCAGCTATACGACATCTCCCGGCGTCGATCTGTCGCGGCTTGGATACTGGGCCCAGGATTTTCCCAAAGGGCGTTATCGGCTGATGTACGTCAGCCTGGACGCCCTGCCGGTCAAAAGCCGCAGCTACACGGTCAAGGATTGGGAAGCCTATTTCTACGCGTTGGAAAATATTTTGGAGGAACTGATCGATTCGCACCATGCGGGGACGGGAGGCCAAGGCTGGTGCTGGCGGGGCGGCCAATCCGACTTCTGGGCGCTGCTGCTGCCGGAGGAAGGCGGCGATGCGGAGGCATCCGTCCGGGAGCTGGCGGACCGGATCCGTTCGGCGATCCGGATGTATACGCCGTTCTCCGCCTCGATCGCCTGCAGCGACGCGATCGAGGATCTGTACCTGCTGCCGAGCGCAAAGCGCCAGTGCCTGTCTCTCATCCAATACCGGCTCGTAAGCGGCGGCAACCGGCTGTTCATGCCGGAGGAAGCGGGACGATCCCGGCAGTCGGAGGAGCCGGCCGAAGAGGAGCTGCCGGCCTCCGCGGAACGGCTGCGGCAAGCGGTGGAGCAGGGACGCCTTTCGGATGCGCTTCAGTGTTCCAGACAATTTTTCGAAGAGCTGAAGAAAAAGGAATCCCCCGCATCCATTCAGCGGGCGGTGCAGAATCTGCTGATTCTGATTCATTCGGCCGCTCTCGCAAGCTGCGGCCATTCCGGCTTTTCCGTTCCGCTGGAGGATGCGCTCGGGAAGCTGCAGAAGGCGGCCCATCTGCAGGAACTGCGGCGGGAAATCGACGGTTTGATTGAGGAAGCGGTCCGGGAGATCGAACGGACAAGGCGAAGCAGCAACAGCAGCACGCCGGTGGAGCAGGCCAAAGCCTGGATTCGCGAGCATTTGGCCGGCGACCTGACGATCAAGCGGATTGCCGATCACGTCCATATGAATCCGACGTATTTCTGCGAATGCTTCAAAATGCAAACCGGGGAAACGGTGCTGGACTACGTCACCCGCCAGCGAATGGAGCGGGCGAAGGAGCTGCTGCGCGAGCCGGGGCTGAAGCTGCAGGAGGTTTGCGAGCGGATCGGGTACGCGGACGTCAAGTATTTCAGCCGGCTGTTCAAAGGGTGGACGGGGCTGACGCCGTCGCAGTACCGCGAGCAGGCGGCCCCTGCGCGGCCGGGCGCGGGCGCGGATTGAATGGCGTTGCACCGGGCATGGGCTTGCGGCGTCCTGCGGGCATAATTGGCGGCTTTTTGCCGGGCTTTTATTGGGTATCCCTTCCGCTCAGGGGGCGGGAATTGAAGAACTGTCTTTCTTAACGGAGATTGGCGCGTGGGCGTAAGGGACGAGATTCGGGCACGGTCCGTCCAAATCACGGTCGAAAGGAGTGCAGGCCTGTTTTTCAAACAAAACAAAATTCGCGCGATCAAGCCCCGAAAAGCAGATGAGCCGCTCGCCGGGGCTTCATCCAATCCCGTCCAGCAGCAAGCGCGGATTCGTTAATTCTTTTATCGTATAGTTCGGTGAGACATGGAGTTCCTCTTGAACATCGGAAAATGGAGCAAGCCGGAAATAGCCCTCCAAAATGCCGGTCAACTCATCCTCTTCAAGATGCATACGATAATACTTGGCAGCATAACGAAGCGCATCGCGGGCGATATCCCAAAAGTCGATATACCGTCCCGTCAGGGCGCGGATCATATTGTATTCGTGATACTTGGTCCGCCATAAGGCTCTCACTTGATCGCTTTTCCCGGGAAGGCGGCATCGAATCGCGTTTTCATGGAAATGCCCAGCATCGGACTGTAATTGAGGTTATGGAACGGGAAGCGGCAAGCGCGAACCCGCGATGGGTTACGTGCCGCAGTGTGCATCCGCGAAGTAGTCCGTCCAGTACGCTACATCGCCTCCGTTCGTGGTGCTGAGCCGCCAAGTAGTCCGTCCAGTACGCTACATGGCCTCCGTCCGTGATGCTCAGCCGCCAGGTAGTCCGTCCAGTACGCTACATGGCCTCCGTCCGTGATGCTCAGCCGCCAAGTAGTCCGTCCAGTACGCTACATCGCCTCCGTTCGTGGTGCTGAGCCGCCAAGTAGTCCGTCCAATACCTCTCCGGCCTCCATCCATTCAGTAGAGAGGCCTGCTTGCTGCACGCACGGAAAAAAAGTCCCCTAAGACGGCACCGCCCGTTTGCTTGCGGCGTCCCCGAAGCAAAAAACCGAAAACGTTCCCCCCTACCCGAAAAATGTCTCCTCCGTGAAACCGAAAGAAAGCGTTATCTTAAACATACGGAATTTCGATTCGAGCGTTGCGTGCCGTTGGGGCCGTAGCGGCCAATCGAAATGCGCGGGTACGGAGGGAGAGAAAGAAATGGCCGAATACGTGCTGGAGCTGAAGGGCATCACCAAGACGTTCCCCGGCGTCAAAGCGTTGGACAATGTCTACTTCAAGCTGAGGCCGGGCGAAATCCATGCGCTGATGGGCGAGAACGGCGCGGGCAAATCGACTTTTATCAAGGTGATTACCGGGGTTCATGCGCCCGACGAAGGCGAAATCTACCTGAACGGCGAGAAGGTGGAGTTCAAAAGTCCGAACGACGCGAAAAAAGCCGGCATCGCCGCGATCTATCAGCACGTTACGTGCTATCCGGATTTGAGCGTTACCGAGAATATTTTCATGGGCCACGAAAAGGTGTCGAAGCTGACCAAGCGCATCTTGTGGAACGACATGCATGCGGAGGCCGAACGGCTGCTGAGAGAGCTGGGCGCGACGTTCAGCCCGAAGACGCAGATGGGCGCGCTGAGCGTTGCCGAACAGCAGATCGTCGAAATCGCGAAAGCGCTGTCCATGGACGCCAAGATCATCATTATGGACGAGCCGACCGCCGCGCTGTCGCGGAACGAAAGCGAGGAGCTGTACCGCATCGCCGAACGGCTTAGAGATAGAGGCGCGTCGATCATTTTCATATCGCACCGGTTCGAGGACATGTACCGGCTGGCCAGCATGGTCACGGTGTTTCGGGATTCGAAGTACATCGGCACATGGCGGGTGGACGAAATCTCGAACCCCGACCTGATCGTGGCGATGGTCGGACGCGAGATCACCCAACTGTTCCCGAAGAAGGAGGCGAAGATCGGCGAGGAGCTGCTGCGGGTCGAAGGGTTGGGACGGACGGGGTATTTCGCGGATGTGTCGTTCAGCCTGCGGCGCGGCGAAATTCTCGGCTTGACCGGACTTGTCGGCGCGGGGCGGACCGAAGTGTGCCAGGCGTTGTTCGGCGTGACGGGCTACGACAAGGGCAAGATTTACTTCAAAGGCCGGGAATGGAAGGTAAAAAGCCCGCTTGAGGCGATGAAGCGCGGCATCGGATATTTGCCCGAGGACCGGCAGAAGCAGGGGCTTGTGCTGCAGTGGAGCATCGGGCGCAACATTACGCTGCCTTCTCTTGAGAAATACGCAAGGCGCGGCCTGCTCCGCACGGCCAGCGAGGCGCAAACCGCCAAACATCTGGCGGAGAAGGTCAGCGTGAAGGCGGGAAGCATTTTCGACCTGGTCAGCTCCCTGTCCGGGGGCAACCAGCAGAAGGTGGTCTTCGCCAAGCTGCTGACCGCCGATCTGGACGTTCTCATTCTCGACGAGCCGACCAAGGGCGTCGATGTCGGGGCGAAGTCGGCGATTTACGAAATCATCAGCGAGCTGGCGTGCAGCGGTTACGGCATCATCATGGTTTCGTCCGAAATGCCCGAAATTATCGGAATGTGCGACCGGGTCGCCGTCATGAGAGAAGGGCGGATCACGGCCATGCTGGACCGCAAGGACATTACGCAGGAAGCGATTTTGCAGGCGTCGATGGCGGGCGAGCCGGCGCCGGCCGAAATCCGATAAGAGGTGAACACCGGGATGAAACAAAAAATGTTTGCGGACGCGGCGCTGGCGGTCGGGACCGGCCAGGGGGCGGCGACGAAAACTACAATCAGCGCGAAATTCGCGAAGTTCAGGGAGCTGGGCCTGCTCGCCGTCATCGTTTTGATCTGCATCGGCGTGCAGATTCGCAACCCGAGCTTTCTGACCTGGGAAAATATCAACGACATCGCCGCGAACACGGCGATTCTTTCGATTTTGTCCGTCGGCATGATGCTGGTCATTATTACCCGGGGAATAGACCTGTCGATCGGCGCGACGCTGGCGCTTTCCGGCATGATCGCCGCGTTGACGGTGAAGGCGCATCCGGGTCTGCATCCGCTGGCCGCGCTGCTGCTCGGCTTTGCCGTCGGGCTCGCGTGCGGGATAGTGATCGGCTTTCTGGTGGCCAAAGTCGGGATATTGCCGATCATCGCCACGCTCGGCATGATGAACGTCTTCCGCGGGCTCACGTATGAAGCGAGCGGCGGCAAGTGGGTCAGCGCGCATCAGATGCCGGACAGCTTCAAGCAGATCGCGACCGGGTCGCTGCTCGGCATCAACAATCTGATTGTCATCGCGGTCGTGATTTACGCGGTCGCTTACTACTTCGTAAGCCATACCCGCACCGGCAGACAGGTGTACGCGGTCGGCAGCAATCCGGAATCGGCGGAAATCAGCGGGATCAAAACGAAGCGCATCCTGTGGCTCGTGTATACCATTATGGGCGGGCTGACGGGCCTTGCCGGCGTTCTGTGGGTGTCCAAATTCGCGTCCGCGCAAGGGGATACGGCTTCCGGATACGAGCTGAGCGTCATCGCCGCGTGCGTGCTCGGCGGCGTCAGCATCGCCGGCGGCTCCGGCAAAATTTCCGGCATTATTCTCGGGGCCGTGCTGCTCGGCATTTTGAACAACGCCCTTCCGATGATCAACGTTTCGCCGTTCTGGCAGAACTGGATCCAGGGCATGATCATTCTGGCCGCCGTCGTTTTCAACGCGCTGGTGAAGCGCGGCATCGACCGCAACAACCTGATGAGGAGGAAAATCTAGGCCATGGAACCGAGAGTTTTGACAAGCAAGAAGCCGTTGACGCTCAAAGGCTTTTTCCTCCAATGGGAATGGATGCTGGTCCTTCTGTTTATCGCCGTCATCGTTATGAACGTGAACCTGTCCGACTATTTCTGGGATTACAACAATCTGCGGGACGCCACGATGAGCTTTCTCGACAAGGCGTTTATCGTGCTCCCGATGGTCTTTATCATCATTCTCGCGGACATCGACATTTCCGTCGGTTCCATCGTCGCCTTGTCCTCGGTCATCATGGCGGACTTGTACGCCCATGGGGTTCCGATGGAGCTTGCGCTGATCGTCTGCCTGGCGGTCGGCACCTTGTGCGGCTACATCAACGGGCTGCTCATCGTCAAGTTCAAGGAACTGTCCTCGGTGATCGTCACGCTGTCGACGATGATCATTTACCGGGGCATCGCCTATATCCTGCTCAAGGACCAATCGGTGGGGAAATTCCCGAAATGGTTCAACTATTTGGGCTGGGGTTATGTCGGAAGCATTCCGTTTATCCTGATCGCTTTCGCCGTATTCGCCGTTCTGTTCGGCATTTTGCTGCACAAAACGACGTTCGGCCGCAAAGTGTACGCCATCGGCAGCAACCCGACCGCAAGCCGCTATTCCGGCGTGCAGGTCGACCGGATCAAAATTATCGTCTTCACGCTGGCCGGGCTGATGTCGGCGGTGACGGCGCTGTTCCTGACTTCGAGAATGGGCAGCACCCGCCCGAATATCGCGACGGGCTACGAGCTGGACGTCATCGCGATGGTCGTGCTCGGCGGCATCAGCACCGCAGGCGGCAAAGGCCGGATGATCGGCGCCATTCTCGCGGTGTTTCTGATCGGGTACCTGCGTTACGGCCTGGGGCTGATCAACATCTCCGCCCAAACGCTGCTGATCGTGATCGGCCTGCTGCTCATCTTCGCCGTTTCGGTGCCGAAGCTGAAATGGAAAGGGACGGGCGCCAAGGGCAAAGCGGTTTAAGCAGGGGCGACGACGGTACGACCCGGTCCAAGCGGCCGGATTGTATAAACAGGTTGAGGACAAAAAAGGGAGGACCAAACATGAAAAAAGTTCTGACGTTGGGACTTGCGGCCGTAATGGCCGTGACGCTGCTGGCCGGCTGCGGCGGCAACAACAAGGAAGCGGGCGCAAGCGGCGGCGGCAGCCCGTCGGCAAGCGCCGGCCAGCCGTCCGACGCGGGCGGCAAAAAACGATTGGCCATCATCTTCAAAAACACGGGCAACCCGTACGGCGAAAAACAAATGGAAGGCTTCAAAAAAGCGGTCGAAGAAAACGGCGACGAAGCGATTCTGAAGGCGCCGGACCAACCGACCGCGGAAGCGCAAATCCAAATGATCGAAGAGCTGATCTCCCAGAAGGTCGACGCGATCGCGATCGCCGCCAACGATCCGGACGCGCTTCAGCCCGCGCTGCAAAAAGCGATGAACGCCGGCATCAAGGTGATTTCGCTCGACTCCGCCGTCAATGCGCAAAGCCGCATCACGCACGTAAACCAGGCGGACCCCGAACGGATCGGCCGCACGCTGATCCAGGGCGTATCCGAAATGATCGGCGGCGAAGGCGAAATCGCGATTTTGAGCGCGACCAGCCAAGCGACCAACCAGAACACCTGGATCGAATGGATGAAAAAAGAGCTTGAAGATCCGAAATACGCGAACATCAAGCTGGTGAAAGTGGCGTACGGGGACGACCTGCGCGACAAGAGCGTTTCCGAAACCGAGGCGCTGCTCAAATCGTACCCGAACCTCAAAGCGATCATCGCGCCGACGACGGTCGGGATCGCCGCGGCGGGCAAAGTGCTGACGGACAAAGGGCTGAAGGACAAGGTGAAGCTGACCGGACTCGGCCTGCCGAGCGAAATGGCCGAATACATCGAAAGCGGCGTCTGCCCGTGGATGTACCTGTGGAATCCGATCGACGTCGGTTACCTGGCCGGCTATACGGCAGAGGCGCTGGTCAAAGGCGAAATTACCGGCGCCGTCGGCGAGAAATTCACGGCCGGCACGCTCGGCGAGAAGGAAATCGTCGCCGACGGCGACGGCACGCAAGTGATGCTGGGCGATCCGTTCAAATTCGACTCGGGCAACATTGCGGAGTGGAAAGAAGTGTATTGATCCGACTGGGGACTTGAATTTGGCATAACGCAGAAAAAGCCGGGCACATCGCGGCGGCAAGGGCGCGGACCTTTGCTCCGGGAGGCCCCCGGCTTTTTCGTTTATCCCGAATCCGGAAAGGAGCCGAGAACGAATGAACAAAAGCAATAAATTCGCCTGGACCTGGCTCGTCAAGGAAGATAAAGTGGAGGAATACGTAAAGCTTCATCAGGAGGCATGGCCGGAAGTGCTGGAGGAGCACAGCCGGGCGGGCATCCGCAACTACTCGATTTTTCAGGAGGGGAACCGCTTTTTCTACTGCTTCGAATGCGACGACGTGGACGCCGCCTTCGCCTACATCGCCAGGAGCGAGGCGTGCGCCCGCTGGAACGCCATAACCTCCGCCATGATGGAGACGGCTTTCGATATGGGCGAACCGGAGCCGATCCGGCCGATGCGGGAGATTTTTTATTTGAAGTAAGAGCGAGGCAACCCGGTTCCGCCCGCCGCCCCTTGGACTTTCCCGCGTTTCGCGGGTATGATACTTACAATAAGGTATGCAGGAAGCCAGGCGGCAAGGAAAGCGGGGATCGCCATGGAGAAAAAGGTGCTGGTCGTCGACGATGAGCGGAGCATCGTGAATGCGCTGGCTTACGCGCTGCGCAGGGAAGGGTATGCGGTCGAGACGGCCCATGACGGGGAAGAGGCGCTGGCGAAAGCGGCGGCGTTTCGGCCTCACGTGATCATTCTCGACGTCATGATGCCGAAGCTCAGCGGCTACGAGGTCTGCCGGAAGCTGCAAAACCGGAAAGGCACGGGCATTATTTTGGCGACCGTCAAAAACGATATTGTCGACAAGGTTCTCGGGCTTGAGCTGGGCGCGGACGACTATGTGACCAAACCGTTCGACATGCGGGAGCTGCTGGCCAGAGTGAAAGCGCTGGCGAGGCGCATGGAGTACGGCGCCGGCGAGGACGCGGAAGAAATCGTCATCGGGGAGGTGCGGCTGAGTAAAGCCGAGCGGACGCTGACCGTAGCGGGACGTCCGGTCGAACTGACGCCGAAGGAATTCGATCTGCTGGCGCACCTTCTGTCCCATCCCGAGCGGGTCTATTCCAGAGAGCAGCTGCTCGATCTCGTTTGGGGCATGGATTATGCCGGCGGAACCCGGACGGTCGACATTCATATCCAGCGGCTGCGCAAAAAACTCGGAGCGCCGGGCCAGCATCTGCTTCAGACCGTCTATGGCGTCGGGTACAAAGGCACCGGCCAGGGCGGCGGAGAGCGGCCATGAAGTCCGGCGGACAACGTGGCGCATCGGCCGACGGCCGGCGCCGCGCCTTCAAGCTCAGCATCAAGCTGAAGCTGAGCGCCGTGCTCGCCCTGCTGCTGCTGCTCACCGTGCTCGTCATGAGCGAGCTTGTGCTCAGGGGCATCGAACGCAATCAGCAGCAGCGCACCGAAGCCGAGCTGGCGCGGCACAGCCGGACGGCGGAGCAGTACGTGCGGCAGAATTACTACAGCGCGGACGTTCCGCCGGAAGACGAGGCGTTTATGGCGCAGCGGGGACAGCGGCTTGCCCTTTATATTTCGACGCTGATCGGCTTGCCGACGGCGCTGTACGACGCTTCGGGCCGGGAGGTCGGCAATTCGCTTCAGCCTCAAGGTTCCGGCGCGGCGGCGGATACGCTTGCCTATGCGCTGAAAGGCTATATCGCGTACGAGACGTCCGGCGATTCGCTCGTTTACTTCTCCCCGCTGCGGGTCGACGGCCGGATCGTCGGCGTCGTCCGCCTGCAGTATTCGTTAAAGAGCGCCCAGGATTTTCTGAAGGCGATCCGGGGACTGTTCCGGACGGCGGGCGTGGTCGTATTTGCCGCCGGCTTCGCGATCGGCTATTTGTATTTTCACCGCTTTGCGTCCCAGATCGGGAGGCTGCGCCAGGCTTCCCAGCAAATCCGCTCCGGCCGCTTCCTGCGCGAGATTCCGGTGCGGCGGCGGGACGAGCTGGGGGATCTGGGCGAGGATATCTATTTCATGAGCGGGGCGATCGAAGCGCATATCGAGCGGCAGAAACAATTTATCGGCAATGTAAGCCACGAATTTAAGACGCCGTTGACTTCGATCAAGGCTTACGTCGACCTGCTCGATCTGTACCGCGACGATCCCCGGCTTGCGGCCGAAGCGGCCGAAAGCATCGGCAGGGAGACGGATCGGCTGTACGAGATGGTCGAAAAAGTGCTCCGCTTGTCCGCTATGGAAAAGTACGATTTCGAGCAGCATGCCGAGCGGATCGATCTGAAGGAACTGCTTGCCGAGCTGTGCGGGCGGATGAGAGGAAAAGCGGAGCGCTACGGCCTCGTTTTGTCGACCGATCTGGAGGCGGCGGAATGTTGGGCGGATCGGGAAAGCCTTGCGCATATTTTCATCAATTTGATCGACAACGCCATCAAGTATAACGTGCCGCAGGGGTCGGTGACGGTAAGCTGCCGCATGGAACGGAAAGAGGCGGTTGTCCGGGTGACGGATACGGGAATCGGCATTCCGGAGGAAGCGCGCGAGAAAATCTTCGAACCGTTCTATACGGTAAGCAAGGATCGCGCCCGCAGCTACGGCGGCACCGGTCTCGGCCTGTCGCTCGTTCGCGGGCTTGTGGAGAAGCAGGGCGGGACGATCGCGGTGTCGGATGCCGGAGCCGGCGGAACGCGATTCACGGTTCGGCTTCCCGCCCAGCCGAAGCGGTAAAAAGATTTTACAAGTTGGAAACAATTCGAGACGGCGCCGATACAACCTTCCGCTATGATGGTCTCATCGACAAGGAAAGGGGAATGTCATCATGACGACAAAAAGGAACAAGGCCGCCATCGGCGCCGTATTCTGTTTGGCGTTTGCCGTTACGGCGTGCACGGGAGAAAACGGAGCGGAGAGCGAGGGTTCCCGCCAGACGATCCAAAAGCCGGACAAAACGATCACGGTGGTGGAAACGCCGGAGCCGAAGGCGGGACCGATCGAGGTCGCGAACATTAAAAACGTCGAAGGAATGGGACAGGGCTTCCTGAACGAGGATGCCGTTATCGTGATGAGGCAAAATCCCGACGTCAAGCCGATTCAGGTCGAAGGCACGACCCAGCCGCCCAACAATCTGTACGCCTACGACCTCCAATCGAACACCGCCGAGGCGCTCAAGCCGGACAGCGAAAACCAGAACTTCGCCGTGCTGTCGCCCGACGGCAAGCATCTTTTTTACAAGGTCAACTACGAGGAGGACGCGCACGGATTCATTCTGAATCTGGAGACGAAGCGGGCGGTGCCGACGGGAGACAGCCTGATCGACTACGCGGACGCGCAGTGGCTGGACAACTCGACGGTCATGTTCCGGACGATGGAAGGGAAGCTGGTGACATCGGACCTCGAAGGCAAGACGAAGGTGCTGTTTGAAGGGCCGAAGGAAGGCCGGATCGTGTCGGCGGCCAAGACGGCGGAAGGCCTTTATTACGTAGCGAACGAAAAGCTGTACTTTTTGGCCGACGGCGCCGCGGAGCCGAGCCTTGTGGCCGAATCGGCCGAGTCGGTGGTTCCTTCTCCGGACGGCAAACAGCTTGCCGTCGTCAAGAAGGCGACGGAGACGACCCGCACTTTGTTTATTACGGATACGAAGGGCAACGAGCTGCTTAAGCTCGGAACCGCCACTCAGGTATTCGGCGTCTCCTGGTCGCCCGACAGCGCCAAAATCGTGTACAACCTGATGTCCGAGGACGGGGGCGACGGCGGGATCATCGTGGCCGATGCCGTGACCGGCGAGACGACCGGGCTGTCGGTCGACGTCCAGAACGCGGCCAGCACGCTGCGCTGGAGCCCGTCCGGCAAGAAGATCCTGGTGACGACGTTTAAAGAACAGGGCTTCGTCAGCTATGTCATCACGTTGAAATAAGCGCAAACGAAAGCCGCCGGCATCCGGCGGCTTATTTGATGTTCAACCAAATAACGGTAACGAACAAGAAAATCAGCAAGCAAAAACCGAGTACCCAAAACACCGCTTTACGGCCTTCCATGCGGTCACCACCCTGTTTGATGTCTTGCGATTATATCCATAGAACGGAAGCGGCTCGTCCCGAAGGGAACGGAGCCCCGTTAATGCCAGCGCGCCAGCGAGAAGGCCAGCTTGCCGGTCAGAATCGGAAACAGCTCGGAAACCGACCCGACGAACGGCGTCGGCTGGATTTTGCCTTTGGGGCCTGCGAGATTCAGCCAGAAGCAATCGGCGCCAAGCTGCAGCAGCAACACGCGCAAAGCTTCTTCCCCTTTCTCCCGGGAATAGACGGTAAGGTAGGTGTCATGCGCCCGGACGTTCAGGTGATCGAACTTTCGGGTGTGAAGAGCGTGCTGCAACAACTTCTGCGCCTGTTGAAGCGACATGGGCATGACGAAGCGGCCTCCCGAAAACAAGGAATCGCCGATTCTCGAACCAGGAAGAGAAAGCACGAAAGACGCGTGAGGATCGGGGTTCGCAGACCATCTTTATCTTTTCTTTATAATATTATCAAAAACCGGCTTGGGGAAAAAGCGGGAACAGGCGCGTGTTATAATAGCGCTTAGCATCATCGTGCGGCAGGAGGCATCCATGATTCATATCGGTTTGAGCGGATGGGGCGATCACGATTTGCTGTACGGTCCCTCCGTCAAGGCAAAAGACAAATTAAAGGTTTACGCCCGGCATTTTCCCGTTGTCGAGGTGGACAGCTCCTTTTACGCGATTCAACCGAAGGAGCGCTTCGCGCGCTGGGTGGAGGAGACGCCGGCTTCGCTCCGTTTCGTCGTGAAAGCGTATCAGGGCATGACGGGACATCAGCGGGGCCAACCCCGAACGGAGGCGGGCGGGACGCAGGCGATGTACGACGCCTTTTGCGATTCGCTCGAGCCCGCACTCGAGACCGGCCGGCTTGCGGCCGTGCTGTTTCAATATCCGCCGTGGTTCGATTGCACCCGGGAAAACGTGCAGGTGCTGCGGGAGACGAGGCGGCGGATGGACGGGTTCCCCTGCGCGCTGGAGTTTCGGCACCAGAGCTGGTTCGCGCCCGCCTTCCGGGAGAAGACGCTCGAATTTATGAGGGACGAGCGCTGGATTCACAGCGTGTGCGATGAACCGCAGGCGGGAATGGGCTCCGTTCCGACCGTGCTCGAGGCGACCGACCCGCACGTTACCCTTGTCCGGATGCACGGCCGCAATGCCGCGGGATGGCAATCGGCCGGCGCGCCGAACTGGCGGGAGGTGCGTTATCTGTACCGGTACAGCCTGGAGGAGCTGGAAGCGTGGCGCCTTCATTTGCAGCGGCTGCAACAGATGAGCCGGGATATCTATGTCATTTTCAACAATAACTCGGGCGGGGATGCGGCGGCAAACGCAAAGCAAATGATGGAACTGCTTGATCAGTTGTCACCCGACGGCATGCGGCCGAGCGATCCGCGGGATACGCAGCCGGAGGAGGAACCGCCCGAGCAGCTGAGCCTGTTCTGATGCTGCGCCGAAGCAGACACGCCAAAATAGATGCAACGACGCAGACGCGCCGAAGTGTCGAAATCGGATTCGCCTTCGCAGGTCGGCGAATTGCGTCAGGTTGAATCGGCTGGTTGAGTCGGACGGCTGAATCGGGCGGTTGAATTGCCGAGTGCGGACGCCGCCGTAAAAGGCAACAGCGTTCTTTTTTTGCCGCTTCTCCCATTCCTCCTCTCTCTGCACTCCTCTTTCTCTGTTTGTTTCCCGTTATTTGTCCCTCATGATCGGGAGGGTTGCCGAATCCTCTTCGTTCGGCCCCTTACCGCAAACGGGCTAATTGGCGTTCCGACGTGCAAACCTCTTCCAAATAGGCTAACCGTGCTCCACTGTGCCAATCCGTCTCCAAACGGGCAAACCCGCGTTGCCGTTCGGCTTGGAAACGGGCACAGCCGAGGACTTCGCTTCTTAAAGCCGGGCTCGCAGCGAAGTCCGCCCAGTACGCTACATTGTCCACTGCCGCAGTTCTCAGCCGCCATGTAGTCCGCCCAGTACGCTACATTGCCCACTGCCGCAGTGCTCAGCCGCCATGTAGTCCACCCAGTACGCTACATTGTCCACTGCCGCAGTTCTCAGCCGCCATGTAGTCCGTCCAGTACGCTACATTGTCCACTGCCGCAGTTCTCAGCCGCCATGTAGTCCGCCCAGTACCTCTCATGGTCTCGAGCGGCTATATTGGAGTTTGTGCAGGATACCGGCTCCTTTTGCCCATTTTCGGAACGTATGTTGGATTTTCTCCACTGAAATGCCCCGTGAGCGTTGCGGATTCTGCTTAAGTAGGCAAAATGAATGGATATATCCAACATAGACCGGCTTACGGCCTCCTGAACGGATTGTAGATTGGATTTTTCCAAGATAGATGTGGAATCCAGTGAATTTTAATATAGTCGTGCTGGTTCGCGCTGGGGATATAGGAGCGATGTATGGATTACGATGAAATAGCCGCGGCTAATGGCCGAGGTTGGCTGTGTAACGGTGATTGTGAAGATGGACGAGGAGGCGTATCACGAACGAGCCGCCCGTCGTTGGCCCGAAACGGAAGCAGAGGGATTTCCGACATCTTCTCCTGGCATCTTCTCCTGGTATCTTCTCCTGGCATCTTCTCCTGGTATCTTCTCCTGGTATCTTTTCCTGCCATCTTTCACCGACATCTACCATACTACCATACAAGTGTGGTAGTATTATTGAGCAGGTATTTCTTCGGCGCGAACAAACCATGAAATGCACATAGGGCTGATGAAGAATCTGCGATCCATGAATCGCATGGAGGCATCGCCACCGAAGGCATCGCCATCGGGGCATCCGCGATCAAAGAATTGCCACGAGGCGTCCGCGATCAAGGCATCGCGCCATCGAGGCGTCTGCAATCGAAGCATCCGCAATCAAGGAGGAATCCCGATCATGAACGACAGTTCGATCCGGACCAAGCCCGGATACGAAGCATGGCTCGGTTCGCCGTTCATTTCCGATGCCGAGCGGCTTTCGCATGTCGCGAATTGGACAAAAGCGATTTCCGTTCGGGAAGAAGACGAATGCATTTCGACCGCTCTGGCGGAACTGGAAACCGCATTGGAGAAGCTGACCGGACAGCGTCCTGCAAGGGACATCCCTCAGGATCAAGGGGGATACTTGGTTATCGGCACGTTCAATGGCAGCCCGGAAGTCAGGGAGGCGTTTGATGAAGCCGAACAGGCGGCCGTTTCCCCGGAAGGATTCCGGATTCGCACGCGCGGCCGCGCCGTCGTCATCGCCGGGGTTTCGCCCAAAGGCGTTCTGTACGGGGCTTTTCATTTCCTGCGGCTGATCCGGACCGGAGCAAATCTGGGCGAATTGGATGTCCTGGAAAATCCGGCGAACGGGCTGCGCATGATCAACCATTGGGACAACGCCGACGGCAGCATTGAAAGGGGATACGCGGGCAGATCCATTTTTTACTCGGACAACGAGATCGTCGAAGACTTGACCCGCGTCCGCGATTACGCCCGAATGCTGGCTTCCGTCGGTCTGAACGCCGTGTCGATCAACAACGTCAACGTACATAAGGTCGAGACGACGTTTCTGACCGAGCGGTACTTGCCCCGGATCGCCGAGATCGCGGACGTGTTTCGCGCTTACGGCATCCGGACGTTCCTGAGCATCAACTTCGCCAGCCCGATCGAGATCGGGGGTCTTTCGACCGCAGACCCGCTGGACCCGGACGTGCAGGCGTGGTGGAAGGAGAAAACGGAGGAGATTTACCGTTACATCCCCGACTTCGGCGGCTATCTGGTCAAAGCGGACTCGGAATTCCGTCCGGGCCCGTTTACTTACGGCCGGGATCATGCCGACGGGGCCAACATGCTGGCGAGCGCCTTGCAGCCGTTCGGCGGCATCGTGATTTGGCGCTGCTTTGTCTACAACTGCAAACAGGATTGGCGGGACCGGAAGACGGATCGCGCCCGCGCCGCCTACGACCATTTTACTCCGCTGGACGGGCGGTTTTTGGAAAATGTCGTGCTCCAGGTCAAGAACGGCCCGATGGACTTCCAGGTGCGCGAGCCGGTTTCGCCGCTGTTCGGAGCCATGCCGAAGACGAACATGATCATTGAATTCCAGATTACGCAGGAATACACGGGTCAGCAGCGCCATCTGTGCTATCTTGTCCCGCAGTGGAAAGAGGTGCTGGATTTCGATACCTATGCGAAAGGCGCCGGATCGACGGTGAAGCGCGTCGTGGACGGCTCCCTTTTCGGCAGCAAATACAGCGGCTTCGCGGCGGTTTCCAACATCGGCGACGATGCGAACTGGACCGGCCATCTGCTGGCTCAAGCCAACTTGTACGGATACGGCCGTTTGGCCTGGAACCCGGAGCTTTCGGCGGAAGAGATCGCGAAGGAATGGATCGAGCTGGCGCTCGGCCATGACGAACGCGTCGTCCGCGTCGTGTCCGAAATGCTGCTGGACTCGTGGAGCATCTACGAATCCTACACCGCTCCGCTTGGCGTCGGCTGGATGGTCAAGCCGAATCACCATTACGGCCCGGATGTCGACGGATACGAGTATTCGATGTGGGGCACGTACCATTACGCGGATTGCCGCGGCATCGGCGTCGACCGGACCCGGAAAACCGGCACGGGCTACGCGGGACAGTACAGGGAGCCTCACTCCAGCAACTACGAGGACCCCTCCACGACGCCGGACGAGCTGCTGCTTTTCTTCCATCATGTTCCTTATACCCATGTGCTGCACTCGGGCAAAACGGTGATCCAGCATATTTACGATTCCCATTTCGAAGGGGCCGAACGCGCGGAAGCGCTGGTCGCCAAGTGGGATACGCTGAAGGGCCTCGTCCGCGAGGAGATCTTCACGCAGGTCAAAAGCCGTTTGGAAGAGCAGGCGGAGCACGCCAAGGAATGGCGGGACGTCATCAACACTTATTTTTACCGCAAAAGCGGCATTCCGGATGCGCACGGCCGCACGATTTATTGACCGGGCCCGCCCCGGAATCGCCGGTTCATAGAGAAGCGGGGAATGCCCGCACGCGTCAAGAGATGCTTCGGCATCTCTTTTCGTATTTTTTATAAGATTTCGTGCATCTCTCTTCTACTGCCCGATTCGGGGCGCTTTTATAATTTGGATGAGGAAAGATGACGCGAGGTGACCAGCATGAGCCGTATTGCAGCAGAACACGACATCCATGCAAGCTACGCTGCCGGTAAGGTTAAACGGAAACGCAACCGTTTCCTGAGCAGATGGGAGACGCCGGGACTCGGCTACCTGTTCATTTCTCCCTGGCTTGTCGGCTTTCTATTGCTGACGCTGTATCCGATGCTATTGTCGCTGTATTACTCCTTTACGGATTATACGCTGATGAAGCCCATCAAATGGGTTGGTTTGCGGAATTATGAAAGGATTTTCACAGCCGACGACAAATTTCTCCAGTCGGTGAAAGTGACGTTCCTGTACGTTCTGGGATCGGTTCCGCTAAAGCTGATTTTCGCGCTATTTATCGCGGTTGTGCTCAATAAAGCTGTGAAAGGCATCTCGGCGTACCGCGTCGCCATTTATTTCCCCTCGCTGATCGGGGGAAGCATCGCCGTGTCGATGCTGTGGCGCAACATCTTCGGGGTCGACGGGTTCATCAACAGCGTGCTGGACAAGTTCGGCATCGAAGGAAGCGGATGGATCAGCAACCCGAAGACGGCGCTTTGGTCGCTTATTTTGCTGTCCGTGTGGCAGTTCGGTTCGGCCATGGTGATTTTCCTTGCCGGGTTAAAGCAAATTCCGAAGGATTTGTACGAAGCTTCCAGCGTCGACGGAGCGAACCGCTTTGTGCAATTTTTCCGGATTACGCTGCCGATGCTATCGCCCACCCTTTACTTTAACCTGATCATGGGGATCATCGGCGCCTTCCAAATGTTCACTTCCGCTTACGTGATCACGAACGGCGGACCGATGAACTCGACCTTGGTTTACGCGGTCTACTTGTACGAGCGCGCCTTCAACCGCTATCAGCTCGGCTACGCTTCTTCACTCGCCTGGATCATGCTTGTCATGATCGCGATTGTCGCCGCGGCTATCGCGCTGACCTCGAAATACTGGGTGTTCTACGAGACCGACACGGGAAGGGGGAAACGCAAATGAGCGCCAAAGCGAAAAGCGGCTTCCGGCATCTGTTCATGATTTTGTTGAGTTTGGTGATGGTGTATCCGGTTTTCTGGTGGATCGGAGCCTCGCTCAAAAGCAACGAGGAACTGAGTTCCCCGAACCTCTTCCCGTCCGTCCCGCAGTGGCGGAATTTCACGGACGGATGGAAGGCGATACCGGGCCATACGTTCACCGAATTTTACTTGAATACGTTGGGACTGGAACTGGCCGTTCTGGTCACGACGCTCGTATCCTGCACGTTGGTGGCGTTCGGATTCGCGAGGCTGGATTTTCCGCTCAAGAAATTCTGGTTCTCCGTGCTCATGCTTACCCTGATGCTTCCCGGGCAGGTGCTGATCATTCCGCAGTACGCCATGTTCCATCAATTCGGCTGGGTCAATACGTACTGGCCGTTTATCGTTCCCCATCTGCTCGCTTCCGGAGCGGGCGGCACGTTCTTCGTCTTCCTGCTCGTCCAGTTCATCCGCGGCGTTCCCCGCGAGCTGGACGAATCGGCGAAGATCGACGGCTGCTCCTGGTTCGGCATCTACTTGCGCATCGTCATGCCGCTCACGAAGCCGGCCATCGTCACCGTCGTCATCTTCTGCTTCCTGTGGAACTGGGATGACTTCCTCGGCCATTTGCTGTATATTAATTCAGTCAGCAAATATACCGTAGGCTTGGCGCTGAAAATGATCAACGACACCCAGTCCGGCATGCAGTGGGGACAAGTGCTGGCGATGTCTCTGGTGTCGATCGTGCCGGCGACCGTGGTGTTCGCCATCGCCCAGAAACAACTGGTGGAAGGCGTGGCGACGACGGGAATAAAAGGGTAAGGCGGAACCCGGAAACCGGAAACCGGACCGCCGGGATGCCACTATATCCAGACGACCAAAAAAGCGACGATTTTCGTTGCTTTTTTGTCGTCTGACAGACGGGACGGGGAATGATGGGAAATCCTTTCAAAAAATACCGGATCGATTATTTGTTCTTCGGCTGCTTCGCCCTGTTGATTCTGGTCATGCTCGGATGCACCGTCTGGACGAGCTACAGCCTGTCTTCCAAGGAACTGGCGAAAGCGACGTCCGTCCACCAGCAGAAGCTGCTGGACCAGCTCAACAACGAGATCGCCTCCCGCCTGACGATGATCGAGCAGATTTCGCTGTCGACCTCGCGCGACAACAAGCTGATTTATTTTCTGAGCAAGAGCGGCTCGGAGGACGAGTTCACCCGGTTCCAGACCTTCAAGGAAGTGCAGCAATCGCTCGCGAATCTCACGTATTCCATTCCGTTAATCCAGGGAATCGATCTTTACATGAAGCATCCGTTCCAAGCGGACTCGTACAGCTATATTCAATTCCGGGATCTTGACAAAGCTTCGGAGCAGAGCTGGTACCCGGACATGCGGAAGAACGACTTCGTGTGGACGGGAAAGCAAGTGATCAAGGCGTTTCAAGGCGATATTGCCGTCATCAGTTTCGTCCGTTCGATTGAATACAACAACCGCCATCTCGGTTATCTCGTCGTGCACGCCAAAGCGGATTCGCTGGAAGAGATGCTGGCTGGCTCCTCGGCGGATGCCAACCGGATGATGCTGGATGCAACCGGCCAGCCGATTCTGACGATCGGGAAGGTGCCGGACGAGGCGCAGTGGTCCGAATGGAAAAACAAGCTTACCGACCGGTCGGGCCTTTTCCGCGTAGCCTTGCAGGGAGAGCGGGGAGGCGGACTTTTGGTCTACTCCAAAATGAACCAGTCGAACTGGACGATGGTGGAAGTTACGCCCTGGTCGTCCATCGCCAAGGGCAGCGTCCGTTTGGCCGAGACGATCGGCGTGATCGGCGCCGTCTCCATCGTTCTGGCGCTGCTGCTCGCGCTCTGGCTCAGCAGGCAATTGACGTCCCCGATCCGGACGCTGGTGTCGGCGATGAACCTCTATACCCTCTCCGGGCGAAAGGTGGACCTGCCCGAAGATTACCGGAACGAATTCGGCTACTTGTTTGCGGGCTACCGCAAGCAGATGGATCGGATCGAGGAGCTGTACAACTCGCTTGAAGCCCGCCATGAGCAGCTTCGCAGGGCGGAGATCGAAACGCTGCAGGCCAACATCAATCCCCACTTTCTTTACAATACGTTGGACCAGTTGAACTGGATGGCCATTTCGGCCGGCCAGCCGGAAATGAGCCGGATTCTCGAACTGATGGGCCGGATGTTCCGCATCGGCCTGTCCAACGGCGAGAGCTTTATTACGGTTGCGGATGAACTGGAGCATGTCCAATGCTACCTGGAAATTCAGCGGCTCAGGTTGGGCAACGGCTTGAACTACAAGATCGAGGTTACGGAAGAGGCGCGCAAGCTCTACATTCTCAAGATGGTGCTTCAGCCTTTCGTCGAGAACGCCGTGATCCACGGCTTTCATCTCCAAAGCGGCGGAACCGTCGTCATCCGCATTCGTCCCGAGGAAGGCTTCCTCCGGATTGCGGTCGAGGATAACGGCGTCGGCCTGCGGTCCGATCCGGACCGGCAAGCGAAACGCAAGACCGGAGGCTACGGGATACGCAATGTCCGGGAACGGATCAAAGCCTATTTCGGACATCCGTACGGCGTCGTTCTATCGAACCGCGAGGAAGGCGGGACGAGAGTCCTCATTACGCTGCCGCTCATGCGCGAACGTCCCGGGCCGGCGAATCCGAACTAGGACCGGATCGGGAGATGAGGATCAGATCGGATAATTTTGAAATATATTGTGCATCTCTCTTCTACAAACGGGCATGGAGAGTTGTTACGATAGTTCATGAAAAGCGGTTGTCATACAAAAGGGGAGATGATTGTACATGAAGGTTTGGAAGCGCTTATCGGGCATTTCGGCATCGCTGGTTCTGGCTTTGTCTCTCGCCGCTTGCGGAAGCGGCGGCGGCAACAGCGCAAGCCCGTCGTCCGATTCCGCCTCGGGAAGCGGCGGCGCGGCCGGCGGAGAAAAGGTCAAGCTTCGCATCATGTGGTGGGGTTCGCAGCAACGGCACCAGGCGACGTTGAATGCGCTGGATTTCTATACCAAGCAAAATCCCAACGTGACGTTCGAACCCGAGTACTCCGGCATGGAGGGCTACCTGGACAAGCTGTCGACCCAAGCCGCGGCCAATAACGCGCCCGACATTTTTCAGATCGACCCGAGCTGGGTAGCGGACTGGGCTTCCCGGGGCCAACTGGCGGACTTGTCGGAAGGCGTCGATTTGTCGAATGTGGACGAGAAGCTGGTCAACGGCGGAAAAGTCGACGGCAAGCAAGTGGCGATTCCGCTCGGTTCGGCCGCATACGGCATGATCTACGACAAAGCGGCGATGGAAAAACTCGGTCTGCAGCCGCCGAAAAACGGCTGGACCTGGGACGACTTCTTCAAGCTGGCGAAGGAGTCCAAATCCAAGTTGGCGGAAGGCCAATATTTCACGAAGGACTATGCGGGCGATTACTTCGCCTTTAGCGCCTTCCACTATGCGGAAGGAAAAGGCTTGCTGGTCACGGAGGACGGCAAGTTCAACATCGACAGGGACACGTTCCTGAAATGGACGAAGCAGTTCGAGGAGCTGCGCAATCTGGGCGTCGTTCCGCCGGCCGACGTCAACGCGTCGGACAAGGAAATGGACCCGACCGGCGACCTGATGGTGAAAGGCAAAATCTTGATTCGCCTGTCGTTCTCGAACAACTTCGTTTCCTGGGACAGCCTGAAGCCCGGCGCGTACGATTTGGTCACGATGCCGCGCTCGAAAGAAGCGGGCGGCTGGCTGAAGCCCTCCCTGTTCTTCGGCGTCTCCGCTCATTCCGCGCATCAGGAAGAAGCCAAAAAGTTCCTCGATTGGTTCACGAACAGCCCGGACGCCGTCAAAATTCTCGGCACGACGCGGGGCAACCCGGTCAACAACAAAGTCGCGGCCGAAGTGGCTTCCAGCTTCAGCGCGGCCGACAAGGTCGGCATGGAGATGTACAACGCGACTGCGGTCGACGGCCAGCAATGGACGGCCGGCGCAAGCGGCTGGACCAACTGGGTCGACAAAGACTGGGCGCTCATTCGGGATGAATTGAGCTTCAAGAAGACAACGCCCGAGCAAGCGTATGAAGAGCTGAAGAGCATGGCTCAGGAGTACGAAAATTAATAGAATGGAGTAAAATAAGAAACATGCCCGGTACGCTCTCGTGCGCCGGGCATGTTCCGATGTAGCGGATAGGATGAAGTTCCCGCTTGGCCAAAGGAGTGAAGAACGAAATGTGGAAGATTGCCATCATCGACGACGACCGCCAAGTGCTGCAAGGAATGAAGCATGCCATTCCCTGGGAGGAGCTTCATGCGGAATGGGCCGGAGAGGCGCTTAACGGCAGAGACGGCCTTGACCTGATCCGTTCCGTTTGCCCGGATATTTTGATCACCGACATTTATATGCCTGTCATGAACGGATTGGATATGATCGAATGCCTTCGCGAGGAGCAATTCAACGGCAAGATCATCATCTTAAGCGGTTATTCGGATTTCGAGTACGCGAGGCAGGCGCTGCGCCTGAATGTGAGCGATTACTTGTCGAAGCCGATCAGCATTCCGACGTTGAAAGAGGTGCTGGGCAGAGTCATCGCGAGCCTTGCCGAAGAGGAAGAGAACCGCATGAAGCAGGACGAGCTGCAGCGCCGTCTGATGCTGTACGCGCCGTTCGTCGAGAAGGAATGGATCAAGTCCGCTATTTCGGGAACGCTTACGGGAACCTATTTGCAGAGCGAATCGATGCCGGCGCCTTACCGGTTCTGGCAAACGGCCCGGCATGTCGTGGTAGGCATCAACATTGTCCGGGATATTCGGGTCGGCGCTTTCTCGTTGTCCGATCTGAACCTTTTCCGATTTGCGGTGCGCAATATCGCCTGCGAAGTGACGGCGGAACGATTCTCCGCGTTCGAATATACCGAGCTTCACGGCACGCATTCGGCCCTTTTGATCCATCCCCCGGCGGAGATGGACGAGCGGCAAACGGAATCGCTGCTCAAAGAGCTCGGCGTGAAGCTGATCGAAGCGGCGGCAAGCTATTTGAAGTTAACCCTTTATGTCGGCCTGGGCGGAATCAAGACGGATTGGCGGGATATTCCCGATTCCACGGAGGAAGCCTTCCGGGCGATTGAACAAAGGGGACCGGCGCTGGTTGCCGGCTACGCTTTGTACGGGAGCCGGGAGGGGGGCCAAGGCCATGCGCGTTCCTCGCTCATCCGGCCGGTCAAGTTCTACCAGGAGCTGGCGGGCGCGATCAAAATGGGGCAGGAGACGCTGGCGAACGGCATCATCGATCAATTTGTCGCCCAATTGTCCGACCGCAAGGAAGCCGGTCCCGAATATTTGAAGATGCTCGCCAGGGAGATCTGGGCGATTCTGGCTTACAGCATGTACGAGGTCGGCATCGTCTTGGACGAAATTTTCCCCGATTCGAAGGTCCATCAGGAATGGCTCGGGATCACCCGCGCCGACCAATTGGCGGAATGGCTCAAAGGCAAGGTGTCCGACATTTGCAATAGCCGCCAGTGGCGCGGGAACGGCAAGCACCGGCAGGCGGTCGATTTCATGATTCAATACATTCACGAGAACTACAACGAGGATATTACGCTGTCCGACCTGGCCGATAAAGTGTATATCTCGCGGAATTATTTGTCGTATATTTTCAAAAACATCACCGGCGAGTCCTTCAACTCGTACCTGACGCGCGTCCGCATGGAGAAGGCCAAAGAATTGCTTATGGAACACAAAATGCTGGTCTACGAAGTGGCGGAAAAAGTCGGGTATCAAAACGTTCCGTATTTCAGCACATTGTTCAAAAAATATACCGGCTTGAAACCGACGGAAATCGTCCGGTCTTAAAGGCGGGAGAACAAAGGGGCGGAAAAAGTGAGTGTAACCGTTGGGCAAGTCATCCAGCGCTTGGTGGAGCCGTGCGAACGGTTGGACGATTCGGTCGACCGGTTGATCGCGGGAACGCCGGAGACCCGGGTGACGGGAATCGCGACCGTTTTTTCGGCCACGCATGAAGCGGTGGAGCGGGCGGCCGCTTTGGGGGCCAATCTTCTGATCACGCACGAAGGAACCTTCTACAACCATCAAGAACGGACCGATTGGCTGCAGGACAGTCCCGTTTATCAGAACAAACGCAGGCTCATTGAAGAATCCGGCATGGCCATTTACCGTTTTCACGATCATTGGCACCGGTACCGTCCCGACGGCATTATGGCCGGTCTGATCCAAGCTTTGGATTGGGAACCCTTCGTCGAAGAGCATTTGCCGGCGGCTTCCGTCGTATCCCTTCCCGTCAGGACGGTAAGGGAAATTGCCGGGTACGTGAAGGAAAAGCTCGGCATTCCCCATGTTCGCGTTGCCGGCGATCCGTCCTTGCCCTGTTCGCGGGTCGGGCTGCTGGTGGGCTATAGGGGAAGCGGGGCGAACGCGATTCCGCTTTTTGAACAGAAGCGGCTGGATCTCGTCATTGCCGGCGAAGGCCCCGAATGGGAGACGCCGGAATACGTGCGGGACGCCGCCAGCCAGGGAAACGGAAAGGCCGTCCTGTTCCTTGGCCACGAAGCCAGCGAAGAGCCGGGCATGCGTTATTTGGCCGAACGGTTGAAAGAGGCCTTTCCCGAGGTTCCCGTACATTTCATCGCTTCGAAACCTGTCTTTACCATCGTCTGAGCGCCTTCCCGCGGAACGGAATGCGGGTCCGTAGGGATCGGGCGTTTTTTTCTTCGACGACTGACTCCTTAACATCCCCTGTTTGTTTTTTCCGTTTTTGAAGGTCATGTTCGGGCGTGCGTCGGAACCGTCTTTGTTAGGCTCTTTCCGGCAAACGGACGAACCGCTTTCAAACGGATGAACCCGTCTTAAAGCCGGCGAGGCCCGCGCTGCGTTCCGGTTAGAAGACGGGAATGGACCGGAACGCCCGCGCTAAAGCCGGTTTCGCAACGGGAGTTCCGCTCGCAGGGGGCCGGTCGGGCGATGGGGTCATAGACGGGTGACAACGCTCAGCGGTCATGTAGTCCGTCCAGTACGCTTCTTTGCCGCTAACCTCGTCGCTGCCCCGTCATGTAGTCCGTCCAGTACGCTTCTTTGCTGCCAGTTTCGCTGCTCATCCGCCAAGTAGTCCGCCCAGTACGCTTCTTTGCTGCCAACCTTGTCGCTGCCCCGTCAAGTAGTCCGTCCAGTGCGCTTCTTTGCTGCTAACCTCGTCGCTAACCCGTCATGTAGTCCGTCCAGTACGCTTCTTTGCTGCTAACCTCGTCGCTGCCCCGTCAAGTAGTCCGCCCAGTACGCTTCTTTGCTGCTAACCTCGTCGCTGCCTCGTCAAGTAGTCCGTCCAGTACGCTTCTTTGCTGCTAACCTCGTCGCTGCCCCGTCATGTAGTCCGTCCAGTACGCTTCTTTGCCGACAGTTTCGCTGCTGACCCTCCATGTAGTCCGCCCAGTACGCTACATTTCCTCCGTCTGTGGTGTTCACCCGCCAAGTAGTCCGTCCAGTACGCTACATTGCCGCTGCGTCAGCCTGGCAGCGACCGCATGCCAATGCCGGCGCTTCTTTTCGTCACCGGGATTTTTATCCGGGGCAAGCCGCCTTCGGGAGGTTGAAAAAGGCAAAAAAAGGTATAATGAAATCAATACCGGTTGCGGCTCATGCTGTCCGGCATGTCCGGAGCGAAAGGAGAGGGACGTTAGTGGCCTACAACAGCATTATCGTTCGCGTCGAACTGAACCATGCGCTGATTCATTTTGGGGATGTGGCTTCAGCCATCGGCAAGGCGGGCGGAGATATCACCTCGATCGACGTGATTCGGCCGGGGCAGGACATTTCCGTTCGCGACATTACGGTTCATATTCCGGAAGAAGGGGAGGCGCGGGTCGTCGAGGCGCTCAAAGAGCTGAACGGTCTTCAGCTCGTCAACGTGTCGGACCGCACTTTTCTCGCGCATCTGGGCGGCAAAATCGCCATTCAGCCCAGTCTGCCGATCCGCAACCGCGACGATCTGTCCAGAGTGTATACGCCCGGCGTCGCCAGGGTGTCCGCCGCGATTCACGAGAACCGGGACAAGGCTTACTCGCTTACGATCAAGCGGAATACGGTGGCCGTCGTGACGGACGGCACGGCCGTGCTGGGGCTCGGCGACATCGGACCGTACGCCGCGGCTCCGGTCATGGAAGGGAAAGCGATGCTGTTCAAGCAGCTTGCGGGCGTCGACGCTTTTCCGATCTGCCTCGATACGAAAGATACGGAGGAAATCATCCGGACGATCAAGGCGATCGCGCCCATCTTCGGCGGCATCAACCTGGAGGACATCGCCTCGCCGCGCTGCTTCGAGATCGAGACGCGGCTTTCGGAGCAGCTGGACATTCCGATTTTCCACGACGACCAGCACGGCACGGCGATCGTCGTGATCGCCGGGCTGCTGAACGCGCTGAAGGTTGTGGGCAAACGCATCGATCAGGTGCGCGTGGTCGTCAACGGGATCGGCGCGGCGGGCGTCTCGATATGCAAAATGCTGCTGGCCGCCGGCGTGCGCCGGCTCGTGCCGGTTGACCGCGAAGGCGCCATCGTCCGCGGAAATGCGTATCCGCACCATCCGATGTGGCAGTGGCTGGCCGAACAGCCGCAGGTCGAGGCGCAGCCCGGGACGCTTAAGGAAGTGATCCGGGACGCGGATGTGTTTATCGGGGTATCCCGCGGAGGCGTGCTGAGCGCGGAGGATGTAAGCCAAATGGCGCCGGACCGCATCGTCTTCGCCATGGCGAATCCCCAACCGGAAATCGATCCCGAGGCGGCGCTTCCGATCGTGCGGGTGTTCGCCACCGGCCGCAGCGATTACCCGAACCAAATCAACAATGTGCTCGTTTTTCCGGGCATTTTCCGCGGCGCGCTCGATTGCAGAGCCCGCACCATCAACGAGCCGATGAAGCTGGCCGCCGCCCGCGCCATCGCCTCGGTCGTGTCGCCGGACGAGCTGAACGCCCAGTACATCATTCCGAGCATCTTCAACGAGCAGGTGGTCGCCAAAGTCAGGCACGCCGTGATCGAGACGGCGATCCTGACCGGCGTCGCCCGGCGCACGCCGCCGGATTTCCGTTAACGCTACTACCCATTCACGATAGAGTACGGTATAATGCGGAGGAAGCGGCCAACGCTTGAAAAATAGAATGAGATTTCGGCCAGTTGGTGCCTTGCCCGGTTTTCGGACCGGACAAGGGTAAAAGGGAAGCCGGTGAAAGTCCGGCGCGGTCCCGCCACTGTTATCCGGATGCGTCCCCCACAATGCCACTGCTTTGCGGAAGCGGGAAGGCGGGGGACGCGGCATCGCCGGTAAGCCAGGAAACCTGCCAGCTGCGCTTAGCCAACGGAATCCTTCGCGGAAAGGATCGGCTAGATCAGGAGTTTGACCATGCTTGGGACCCTTTGTGCCTGCCGACGGGGTTCTTGGCGTTGGTTCTTGGCGTTCTGTTTCCCTGATTTGCTGACCCTGCTTGCCGGCGACGGAAGCGGGGTTTTGTCGTTTTACGATCGGTTGGAGTCTTTCATTCGAATCTCAAGCGGTGTCCGTCAAACCAGACAGAAAGGAATGTTGGGTGGACATGAAACGCTACTTAACGGGGTTGATCTCGCTTGTGCTGCTGGTTGCGGCGCTGGCCGGATGCGGCGGCTCGAACCGGGAAGGGGGAGCGTCGCCCACCGCTTCGGTCAGTTCGCCGGCATCCGCATCGCCCGCCGCGTCGCCTTCGGCAAGCGAACCATCGAAGGAGACGCAGTATCCGCTGACGGTTAAGGATGCAACCGGCGAGTCGTTCACGTTCGACCGGGCGCCGGAACGCATCGTCTCCACCTCTCCGGCCGAAACGGAAATCCTGTTCGCGCTCGGGCTCGGCGATCAGGTGGTCGGGGTCTCCGATTTCGATAACTACCCGGAAGAGGCGACGCAAAAACAGAAGGTCGGCAGCATCATGAAGCCGAACGAGGAAACGCTTGTCAGCCTGAAGCCCGATTTGGTCATTACGGGCATCTCGATGCCGGAAGACGTCGTGACCAAGCTTCGCTCGCTTGGCCTGAAGCTGTACAAAACGGATCCGAAATCGATCGACGACGTCATGAACAACATTTTGCAGATCGGCAAAATCACGAACCGGCAGCAGGAAGCCGAAGCGCTCGTCGATTCGATGAAGAAGGACGTCGCGCGGGTAACCGAAGCGGTGGCGGGCGTGAAGGAAGAAGACAAGAAGAAAGTTTACGTCGAATTCGCTCCGGGCTGGACGGTCGGCAAAGGCGAATTCATGGACGAGCTGATTACGCTGGCCGGAGGCATTAACGTGGCGGGCGACACCGAAGGCTGGAATCAGATCAACGAAGAAACGATCGTGCAAAAGGATCCGGACGTCATTTTGTTCACGCTGGGCGTCACGGACAGCGAATCGGGCAAAACGCTGGAGGAAATTATCCGCGGCCGCAGCGGATGGGACCAAATCAAGGCGATCAAGGATAACCGCGTTATCGGCCTCGATCAGGACGTGCTGTCGCGTCCCGGTCCGCGCATTACGCAAGGACTCATAGACGTGGCCAAAGCGATTTATCCCGACCTGGTGAAAGAATGAGACGAAAAGTGGTGATAGGGGGAGGAGCCGCGCTTGCGCTCCTTCTTCTTACCGTGACGTTCAGCCTTTCGACGGGATCGGCGAACTTGCCGCCGGCGGACGTATGGGGCATTTTGCTGCACAGCCTGCCCGGAGCGGACGCTTGGCTGACGCCCCATTGGGAGGTGTCGAGCGAGCAGATCGTTCTGAAAATCCGCTTGCCCCGCATCGCGCTCGCCATTCTGATCGGCGCCATGCTGTCGGTCGCGGGGGCGGGTTTTCAGGGCGTACTGCGCAATCCGCTCGCCGATCCTTACACGCTCGGCGTCGCGTCCGGCTCGGCGGTCGGCGCCGCGTTTCTCATGCTGACGGGCCTCAGCTACGGCCTGTTTGCGCAGTGGACCGTTCCGGTCGTCGCCTTTGCGACCGGACTGCTCAGCCTGGCGCTGGTGCTGAGGCTCGCCCGCGTGCAGGGGCGCCTCCGCATGGAGACGCTGCTGCTGTCGGGCGTCGTGCTGCAGGCTTTTTTCGGCTCGCTCGTGTCGTTTATGGTTTCGAGATCGGACAAGGTCATTAACGAGATCGTATTCTGGATGCTCGGCAGCCTGGCGCTCAGGGGATGGTCGTATTCGGCCGTGCTGCTGCCTTATTTGGCGGCCGGTCTTATCGTCATGATGGGCTACGCGCGCACGCTGAATTTGTTTGCGCTCGGGGAAAGGCAGGCCGCGCATCTGGGCGTGCGCGTCGAGCGGACAAAGGTCGCCATTCTCGTCGTCTGCACGCTGATGACGGCGGCGGCCGTGTCGGTCGTCGGCATTATCGGTTTTGTCGGCATGGTGGTGCCCCATCTGATCCGGCTGCTGACCGGACCGGACTACCGCTTGCTCATTCCGCTGTCCGCGATCGGCGGCGCCGTTTACTTGCTGCTGGCGGATACGGCGGCCCGCACGCTGCTTGCGCCGACGGAAATCCCGATCGGCGTCGTGACCGCCTTTCTCGGCGCGCCGTTTTTCGCTTACCTGCTCCGGCGCAAAAGCCGGTCCAGAGGGTAGAAGAGGGGGAGAAGCATGATTGCGGCAGACCGTCTGGGCAAGTCGTACGGGGGAAGCCGGGTGCTGTCGGACGTCAGCTTTACCGTGTACGAAGGGGAGTTTTTCGGCATTATCGGACCGAACGGCAGCGGCAAATCGACGCTGCTCAAGCTGCTGTCCGGCGTGGAGAAGGCGGATGAAGGCTCGGTTGCGCTCGGCGGCAAAACGGTCGTCGCGCCGGACGGGACGCGTTCGGTAAGCGGAGGCCGCCCGGTCGCGGAGTACGCGCGCAAGGAGTTGGCGCGGTTTGTCGCCGTGCTGGAACAGGAGGCGCTGCCGCAAATCGGGTTTACGGTGCGGGAGGTGGCCGAAATGGGGCGGTTCCCGTACCAGAATTGGCTCGGCGAGGAACCGGAAGGCGCGGACGGGACGATCGATTCGATCCTGGACCGGCTCGGGCTCGCCCCGCTTGCCGACCGGACGCTCGAGCATCTGAGCGGCGGGGAACGGCAGCGCGTCGCGCTGGCGAAAGTGATGGCGCAGGAGCCGCGGCTGCTTTTGCTGGACGAGCCGACGACCTATCTTGATATCGGCAGGCAAATCCAGCTGATGGACAGCATCTGCGATTGGCAAAAACGGACGGAGGGCCTTACGGTCGTCGCCGTGCTGCACGATTTGAATTTGGCGGCGCTGTACTGCGACCGGCTGCTGCTGCTGAACCGGGGGGAAGCCGTCGGGATCGGCACGCCGGAGGAGATTCTGACGGCCGAACGGATCAAGGCCGTATACGGCATATCGCCGGTTGTGACGGCGCATCCGGCAACCGGGGCGCCGCAAATTTTGCTGCAGCCGGAATCGGGAGTCAAGGGAGAACAACGAGGATGACGACATGGATTCAATCGGTAATCGACGGCATCGGTCCGCTTGACGAGCGGGCGATGCGGGAAGCGGAAGAGAGGCTCGGCCAATTGACGAAGCCGCCGGGGAGTCTCGGCAGGCTGGAGGCGCTCGCGGTTCGGCTGGCGGGCATAACCGGAGTCGCCGTGCCGCCGGCGCCGCTCAAGAAGGCGGTCGTCGTCATGGCGGCCGACCATGGCGTTTGCGAGGAAGGCGTGAGCGCCTTCCCGCAGGAGGTGACGCCGCAGATGGTTCTGAACTTTCTGAACGGCGGCGCGGCGATCAACGTGCTGTCGCGGCAGACCGGCGCGGATGTCGTCTGCGTCGATATCGGCGTGAAGGGCGAACTGAAGCACGAAAAGCTGCTGTCGCGCAAAGTGCGGCCCCAGGGCACGGCGAATATCGCGAGGGGGCCGGCGATGTCGCGCGGCGAAGCCGAACGGGCGATTTCCGTCGGCATGGAGCTGGCGGTCGAGCTGTACGGGCAGGGCTACCGCCTGCTGGCCACGGGCGAGATGGGCATCGGCAATACGACGCCGAGCGCGGCGCTGCTTGCCGTTCTGGCCGGGCTCGACGTCAAGGAAGCCGTCGGAAGAGGTACCGGCGTGAACGAGGAGGGACTGCTGCGCAAACAGGATGCCGTGCTGCGGGCGATTGAAACGAACCGTCCCGATCCCGGGGACGCGATGGATGCGCTGGCCAAGGTCGGGGGGCTGGAAATCGCCGGGCTGGCCGGTCTGATTCTCGGCGCGGCCGCCAAGCGCTGTCCGGTCGTCGTCGACGGTTTTATTTCCTCCGTGGCGGCCTTGGTTGCCTGCCGGATGGCGCCGTCCGCCCGGGATTATTTGATTCCGTCCCACCTGTCCGGAGAACGGGGACACCGGCTCGTGCTGCAGGAACTGGGCCTGGAGCCGATGCTTCACCTGGAGATGCGGCTCGGCGAAGGCACAGGCGCGGCGCTCTGCTTTCCGCTGATCGACGCGGCGGGCGGCGTGCTGAGGGAAATGGCGACGTTCGACAGCGCCGGAGTGTCCAGAGGCTGAGAGGAGGCGGGCGGTCATGGTCGTGCTGGTGACCGGCGGAGCGAGAAGCGGCAAAAGCTCGTTTGCCGAAAAATACGCCGCGCTGTCGGCCGAACGCGGCGTCTATGTGGCGACCTCGCAGATAGGAGACGAGGAGATGGAGCGGCGCGTCGCGCTGCATCGCGGGCGGCGCGAGCGCGGCGGTTTTCCGTGGGAAACGGTCGAGGAGCCGTACGAGCTGTGCCGGGTGCTGCGGGAGCAAGAAGAGGCGCCGGTCGTGCTGGTCGATTGCCTGACGCTGTGGCTGTCGAACTGGCTGCTGCGGGAAGAAGCGGCAGCCGATGCCGAAGCCCGCGTCATCCGGCGGATCGATGAGCTGGCCGGGCTGCTCGGCGGATACGCGGGCCATGCCGTGCTCGTCACGAACGAGGTTGGCGACGGTATCGTTCCCGAAACCCGGCTCGGACGCGTATACCGCGATTTGGCGGGCGTGATGAATCAGCGGGTGGCGGCGGTTAGCGACCGCGTTTTTCTCGTGACGGCGGGCATTCCGGTCGAATTGAAAAGCCTGGCGTTCCGCTGGCCGGAGGAAGGGACGGACGCGCGGGCATGATGTTTTGGTCCGTCCGGGAAACGTTGCTGCTCCTGGCCGCCGCCATCGTTATCGACTGGTGCGTCGGCGATCCGCCCCGTCTGCCGCATCCGGTCGTCGGGATCGGGAAGCTGATCGGCCTGCTCGAACGGCTGCTGCTTCGCGGCAGCGGGTCCCGAACCGTCACCCGCCTGAAGGGCGCCGTCCTGGCGCTGACGGTCGTGGCGGCGACGGCGCTGCTGATGTGGGGGCTGTGTCTGCTGGCGTACCGGATTCACCCTTGGGCCGGCTTTGCCGTGAACGCGTGGTTTATTTCGACGACGATTGCGGTCAAGGGGTTAAAGGACGCGGCCATGCTCGTCTACGAGCCTTTGCGGCAAGGGGATTTGGCGCTGGCCCGGAAGATGGTCGGCCGGATCGTCGGCCGCGACACGGACGGTCTGGAGGAACGGGAGGTCGCCCGCGCGGCGGTCGAGACGGTGGCGGAAAACACGGTGGACGCCTTCGTGGCGCCGCTGTTTTTCGCGCTGATCGGGGCGGCCCCGCTGGCCATGCTGTACCGGGCGGCGAACACGCTCGATTCGATGGTCGGCTACAAAAACGAAAAATACCGCGATTTCGGCTGGGCTTCCGCCCGGCTTGACGATGCGCTGAACTGGATTCCCGCGAGGGTGACGGGCGCGCTGCTCAGCTTGACGGCGGCCTGTTCGCGCAACGCTTCGGGAAAAAGGGCGTGGCGCGCGATCCGGACGTTCGCGCATCTGCATCCGAGCCCGAACAGCGGCATTCCCGAAGCGGCCGTGGCGGGAGCGCTCGGCGTCGAGCTCGGGGGAACGAACCGGTACGGCGGCGTCGTCAGCGAACGCGCCCGGCTCGGCTGGCCTTTGCGCCCGCTCGAGGCGGACGATATCGTCCGGACGGTTCGCTTGATGTACGGGGTGAGTTGCTGGCTGGCGGGGGGATTGCTGTGCGTATGGTTAAGTCTGGAGTTATGAGCGCTGTCGAACCGCTGGTCGTCGCGCTGCAGTTTTTGACGCGGATTCCGGTGCCCGTGAAGGCGGAATTTACGGAGCGGAACTGCCGGCGGAGCGTTGTTTTCTATCCGGCTGCAGGGCTTGCCATCGGCGGCCTGCTCGCCGCGGCCGCCTGGGCGCTCGGGCGCGCGTTGCCGCCGCTGCCGGCGGCGGCTTTGCTGACGGCGCTTTGGATCGCGCTGTCCGGCGCCCTGCATCTGGACGGCCTGATGGACACGGCCGACGGCTTGCTCAGCCACCGCTCGCGGGAGCGGATGCTGGAGATTATGAAGGACAGCCGGGTCGGGGCGATGGGCGTTGCCGCCGGCTCGCTGTCCGTGTTGCTGCGGGCGGCGCTGCTGTCTTCGCTGCTCGAAGGCGGCGGCGCGTTCGCGCTGACGGTTCTTGCGCTGGTTCCGGTCTGGAGCCGCGCCTTCATGCCGGCCGCCATCGCCGGCTGGCCCTACGCCCGCCTGCCGGGCGAAGGGCTCGGCGGCCTGTTTCGCGGCGTCAAGGCCCGGCACGCGGTTTGCGCTTTTCTGGCCGCCGCCGCGATCGGCGCTGCCGTTGCCGCCGTAGCGGGGCTGTGGAGCCTGCGGGAGGCGGCCGTCCTGCTGGCAGCCGCGGCGGCGTTTGCCTATGCCGCCGGGGCGCTGCTTGCCTCCGCCGCGGCGCGCAAGCTGGGCGGGCTGACCGGGGACGTCTACGGCGCGCTGAACGAATGCATCGAGATCGGCCTGCTGCTGCTTGCGGTTGCCTATATTTGATGATTCGGGGAGTGCGCCGCCGATCCTGGCGTGCCGCTTGGCTGTTTGGCCGCCAGACCGCCAAGCGTGTGGCCGCGTCGTCGTTTGTCTGTCGCTGATCGCGCGGTCGCTTACTGCGGGGCCATGACCGCGTCCTCGCTTGTTGCCTGGCCGCTTGACCGTGCCGTCGTTGACTGCGCTTATTGCGCGGCCTTGCGTGCGTCTTCGCTTGACCGTCGCTTGATTGCGCGGTTGCACGGTCGCTCGCGTCGGCTGTGCGAATGCGTGTATTTTTCCGGCAGTAAAGCCGGACACAGCATCCGCTATTTTCTCCGAGCGCTCCGATATTCGTCCGGATCCGGACATACGATCCGCTAAAGGCGCTAAAACCGCCGAAATCGGCTCAATTATGAGCGCATAACGGAACCTCTGTCCGGCAGTCCGCCGAATGGGCCTTCCCGAGCGGAAATAAGGGAACGACGGTCCGGACACGACAACTGCTTGTTCGCCCCTGCCGTTTGCGCCAACCGTTAACCAGTTACGGCAACCGTTCGCACAACCGGTTACACCAACCGTTCGCCCCAACCGTTTGCGCCAACCGGTTACACCAACCAGTTCCGCCAACCATCTGTGAACCGTTTTCGCCAACGAACCTGAACAAACGGGATACGAGCCGATGAAAAGCCGGGGGAAAGGCGGAAAAGGGAAAATGGCCGTCATCTTCTAACTAGATCGCGCCAACAAATACGCCAATCAAACATGAACATAGAACGCTAGAATGCTAAAACGCTAGAACGCTAGAACGCGCCTTGCCATACCTTTTGACTTGCCATACATAGCAATTTACTTTTCATACGTTGAAAAAGGAGGAAGCGGCCATGCTGGAACGTTACGGGCACGGGGGCGACTGGGATACGGCGGAAGAGCGGTACGGCAAGCCGGAGGCCGGTTGGCTGGATTACAGCGCCAATATGAATCCGGCGGGTCCGCCGCCTTGCGTCGAGCGGATCTTTCGGGAGCGGTGGCGAGACATCGCGCGCTATCCCGATCCGGCCGTCCGCGGTTTGCGGCGGAAGCTGGCCGCGGCGTACGGGATTCCGGAGGACAGCATCCTCGCCGGCAACGGAGCGGCGGAACTGATCGATCTCGCCGTCAGGGGGCTCGCGCCGCGCGAAGCGGTTCTTGTGCAGCCTTCGTTTTCGGAATACGGGGAGGCGCTGCGCAAGGCGGGCGTGAAGACGCGGGAGCTCGTGCTGAGAGCGGAAAACGGCTTCGAGCTGACCGCTGCGGAAGCAGCCGGCCTTTCCCTGGCGGAAGGCAGCTGCGTCTTCCTCGGGCATCCGAACAATCCGACGGGAAGGCTCGTTCCGGCTAAAACGATGGCGCTGCTCAAGCAATCGCCTGCAACGCTGCTGATTGACGAAGCCTTTATGGACTTTGTCCCGCACGCCGAGGACGTCTCGCTGCTTCGGGAAGCCGCCGCGTCCGAGCGCATCGCCGTTTTCCGCTCCATGACGAAGTTTTACGCCATCCCCGGCATCCGTCTCGGCTTCATGGTCGCCCATCCGCGGATCATCGCCCGTCTTCGGGAATTGCAGCCGCCCTGGAGCGTCAATTTTCTCGCTCAACGCATCGGGGAAGCGCTGCCGGACGAACGGGAATACGCGGAAAAAACGCTGGCATGGCTTGCCGAGGAGCGGCCCTGGCTGATCCGGCGGCTTGAACGCCTCGGTCTGGACGTCGTGCCGAGCGAGACGAACTACTTGCTCGCCGCGCTGCCCGGGGATGGCGCATGGGATGCGCCGAAGCTGCAGGAGCGCCTTGCGAGACGCGGCATTCTGATTCGCGACGCCTCGCGGTTTACGGGTCTTGACGCGCGTTATTTCCGCATCGCCGTCCGGCTGCGGCGGGAGAACGAGCGGCTGCTTGCCGAGCTGGAACAGGCGCTGCGGGAAGGAGCGGATCGGCCGTGACGAAGGCGAAAGCGCGAACGCTCATGCTGCAGGGCACCGCCTCCGACGTCGGCAAAAGCGTGCTGACCGCCGCCTTGTGCCGGATTTTCAAGCAGGACGGCTACCGGGTCGCCCCGTTCAAATCGCAAAACATGTCCAACAATTCGTACGTAACGCCGGACGGCAAGGAAATCGGCCGGGCGCAAGGGATGCAGGCCGATGCGTGCGGCATCCCGGCGACGACGGACATGAATCCGATTTTGCTCAAGCCGAGCCGGGAGATGTCCGCGCAAGTCGTCGTGCACGGCAAGCCTTACCGCGATCTGGACGCCAGAACGTACCGGGAATCGTATTTGCCGCAGGCCGAGGCGATTGTAAAGGAATCGTTGGAACGGCTTAGAGCCGCATACGATATCGTCGTGATCGAAGGCGCGGGAAGCCCGGCGGAGATCAACCTGAAGGATCGGGATATCGTCAACATGCGGCTGGCGAAGTGGGCGGACGCTCCGGTGCTGCTGGTCGCCGACATCGACCGGGGCGGGGTGTTCGCTTCCGTCGTCGGCACGCTGGAGCTGCTGGAACCGGAAGAGCGCGAGAGGGTAAAAGGCATCGTCATCAACAAGTTCCGGGGCGACCTCTCGCTGCTGCAGCCCGGGCTCGACTGGTTGGAGCGGCGAATCGGCAAGCCCGTCGTGGGGGTCGTTCCGTACTTGCCGGGTCTTGCGCTGGAGGACGAGGATTCGGCCTCGCTTGATGGCAAGCGCAATCGCGCGCCGAAGCAGGAGCCGTTGACGGACCGCGAACGAAAGCGCGAAGGCTCCGGGGGCATTTCCCCGGACGTCCGCTCCAGCGGCAGCGCCCAAGGCGTTGTCCCGCCCGGCCGCCCGCTCGACATTGCGATTATCCGGCTGCCGCGCATCTCGAACTTTACCGACGCCGACCCGCTGCTGGCGGAGCCGGATACGACCGTCCGCTACGTTTCGTCGGTAGACGACTGGGGAGAGCCGGACGCGGTCATTCTGCCCGGCAGCAAAAACACGGCCGAAGACCTGCGCCACCTGCGCGCCAGCGGCCTGGAAGCGAAGCTGCTCGCGTTCGCCGAGCGCGGCGGCCGGGTCGTCGGCATTTGCGGCGGGTATCAAATGATGGGCCGGCGGCTGGCGGACCCGGAAGGAGTGGAGTCCGCTTCGGCCGTGACCGAAGGCATCGGGCTGCTGCCGCTGGAGACGGTGTTCGCGTCCGACAAGCGGACCGAGCGGGTGACAGGGACGGCCGACTTGAACGTTCCCGGCGGCCCGGCGCTAAAGGTCGAAGGCTACGAAATCCATATGGGCCGCACCCGCGCGCTGGAGCCGGTCCATGCGCCGTTTTGCCTCCGTTCCGAGCGGTCGCCCGATGTGCCGGACGCTTATCACCCGGACGGAGCGATGTCCGCGGACGGGAAGCTGTGGGGAACGTATTTGCACGGCGTGTTCCACAACGACGCTTTGCGCCGGGCTTGGCTGAACCAGCTTCGCGCGGACAAGGGGCTGCCGCCGCTTGACGAGCCAACCGATTTCGGAAAAATCCGGGAGCGAGCGTTCGATCTTCTGGCGGATCACGTCCGGAGGCACCTGGATATGGCGCGAATCTATCGAATGATCGGGGCGGAGATCGGACATGGACAAGCCGAGTAAAGAACGCGGCCCTGGTGCTGGTATTTACGGGCGACGGTAAAGGCAAAACGACCGCCGCGATGGGCTGGCGGCAAGGGCGGCGGGCCGGGGGCACCGCGTGCTGGCGATTCAGTTTATCAAGTCGCCGCAGCGAAGCTACGGAGAGCAGATTGCGCTGCAAAAGCTGGGTGTCGAAATCGTGCAGACCGGCGCCGGCTTCACCTGGACGAAAACGCCTGAGGAACATAGGGAGGCGCTGCGCCAAGGCTGGGCGCTGGCCAGGGAACGGATTTTGCGCGGCAAGGAGAAGCTCATCATTCTCGACGAGATCAATAACGCGCTCGCGATTGACCGCTTCCCGATCGACGACGTGCTCCCGCTGCAGGAAGTGCTGGAGACGATTAGCCGCCGGCCGCAGGGGATGCACCTGGTGCTGACCGGACGGGACGCGCACCCGGACATCATCGCTGCTGCCGACCTTGTGACGGAAATGAAGGCGGTCAAGCACTATTACGACGAAGGCGCAACGGCCGTCATGGGATTGAATTGTAGCCGCCTATGTTGGATTTTGTACAGGATATCGGCCCCTTTTTGCTGCATACCGCTTCTATCCCGCATTTCATCCAATAGAACTTCGTAGGTAGACAGCTTTACCCGCTTGAGCGGGCCAAAAGACGGGATATTTCCAACATAGGTACGCTGCCACCGCCTAAACGACTCATTTTACTGGACAATTTCCAAGATAGACAGCCCCTTCCATCCCTATGCCGGCCAAGACGGGGACGTCAACCAGAAGGCCTTGATCGGCGAACTGAAAAGCGGCCTGCACAAAGGACGCAAAGGCGAGTGTTCACCCGGGCGGCTCGGACCTTCCGGTCGGATTTCCGGCGCAACGCGAACTTGCATAAAACATGCGGAGATGTCAAAAATTAAACACCGAATCTATCCAAGAGGAGGTTTATCGCGTGTCGCTTACGCCATACGAACCGTTCGGCGCTTTGGAGCATTGGAGAAGGGATTTGGACCGTTTCTTTAACGATTTTCCGGCAAGTCTCAGGCCGGGAAGCGGCTTCCCCCGCATGGATGTCTATGAGACCGACAAAGAAGTCGTAGTGCATTGCGAAATTCCCGGCGTCGAGAAAAAAGAGGACATCCATATCGATGTGAACGGAGACCGGCTGACCGTCGGAGGCGTATACCATAGCTCCAGGGAATTGAAGGAGGCGCAAATGCACCGGCGGGAACGGTTCGAAGGACGCTTTCAGCGCTCGGTGACGCTGCCTGCGCAGGTCAAGAACGAAGGCATTACCGCCAGCTATAAGAATGGGCTGCTCGAAATCCATTTGCCCAAGCAGGAACCGGGATCGAACAACCGTATCGACATCGAGTTTCATTGAAGCCAAGACGAAGACAACGTGAACAGTAATAAATCAGCCGCTTGTTTTCCGGACCGGACGGGATGCGAGCGGTTTTTTTGCCGGGAAAAACGAGGACTCGGGGGTTTCCGGAATTGAGTTTTTGCCGGGAAAAACGAGGACTCGGGGGTTTCCGGAATTGAGTTTTTGCCGGGAAAAACGAGGACTCGGGCGTTTCCGGAATTGAGCTTTTGCCGGGCAAAACGGGGACTCGAGGCATTCCCGGATTTGAGCTTGCCGGACAAAATCGGCTATGATGGCGAAGAGACATCGAGGATGTTCCGGAGGCGTCATACGTATGAAAATCGTCGAGGATCTGGATTCCCGTTCCGTCGGTATGGAGACGGCTCCGACCGCATCGGCGAACGGGAGCCCGCTGTATGTTCAGTATATCGGTCATTATTACGCCAATCCGAAATACAGCATTGAGCGGGAGCGGCTCGACTCGTTCCTGCTTGCGTATTCGCTGCGGGGCAAAGGGGAATTGACGTATCGGGACAAGGTGTATCCGCTAGACAAAGGAACCGCCTTCATGATCGATTGCCGGGAATACCACCGGTACCGGAATATCGCGGATGACATTTGGGAATTCGCCTGGGTTCATTTTCACGGGCGAATGGCGGAGGATTACGTGCAGCCGTTCATGAAGTACGGCGGTCCGGTTACGGATGCGGAAGCCGCGCAAGGCGCCGATCAAATCCGCGCGATCATGCAGGCGATGAAGCAGGTGGACGAGCGCTCCGGCCTGCTGGGCTCGCTGCAGCTGATCGGGCTCGTCAACGGCCTGCTGCTTCAGGCCATGCGCGGCAAGCTGCAAGAGGAACGCGTTCCGGCTTACATCGCCCAAGCGAAGATGAGCCTGGAAAAGCGTCTTCGGGAAAGCTTCCGGCTGGACGATTGGGCGCGGGAATTTTCGCTCAGCAAGTACCACCTGTCCCGAGAATTCAAGCGTTATACCGGCTACAGCCCTTACGAGTATCTGCTCAATGTCCGGCTCAGGGCGGCCAAAGACTTGCTGCGGACGACCGATCTTACCGTCGAGGAGATTGCGCGGCAGGCGGGCTTTTCGAACGCCACCCAGTTCATACACATGTTCAAGCAGAAGGAAAGCATGACCCCGCTGCAGTTCCGCAAGGCTTGGCGGGGCCTTTAGCGCCGGGCAGCCGGCGTGTTCGGAGCTTCAGGAACGATTGCTGCGGTACTGCTCCGGGGTGAAGCCGGTCAATTTCTTGAACAGGCGGAAAAAATATTTGTCGTTGTCGAAGCCGAGCGTCTTGGCGATTTTGTACACCTTCTCGTCCGTCTCCGCAAGCAGCCGCTTCGCATGCTCGATGCGCAGCCGGTTTGTGTAGTCCGTAAAGTTTTCGCCGGTTTTCTCCTTGAACAGATAGCTCAAATAGCTCGGATTGAGATAAAACAGCGAGGCGACGCGGTCGAGCGTCAAATCCTTGCCGTAATTTTTTTGAATATACGTTTTGACGTTGTCGATCAGGCTGTCCGAGGAGTAGGGCGAGTTCTCCTTGAACAATCCTGTGATATCCGACAGCAGGCCGGACATATATTGGCGGATCTCTTCCGGTTCGAAGGACACGCTCATGACGGCTTCGAAGCTGGAGGACGGCGAGTTGCGGACGGGCGTCTGAAAGTAGCCGGCCAGCGCGTGCTTGACTTCCTGCACGATCTGGCGGCACTGTTCCTTCAGCGCGGCTAGCGGAAGATCCGGCCTCCGGGCGTAGCTGTCGAACAGATCCGCGATCAGCTCTTCGACGCGGGCGGCGTTGCCGGACTCCACGTAAAACAGCAGATCGTCCGCGCGATCCCAGACGGCGGGAAGGGGAGCGGGAGCTTCCTGCCGGTAGACGGCGAATCTCTTGCCTTCGCCGATCGGCCTTGCGTCAAGCACGGCCAGCGTCTCCTCGTAGGCGCGGCGCAATTCGGCCGCCGAGCCGTGAATGCCGCTGATGCCGACGACGGCCCGGCCTTGCCCGCTTGACTCGCAGCGCGCGATCCACGCTTGGGCCGCGCCGATCGCCGCCGCCGTCATGTCCGCGTCGTCCGCCATAGCCTGCGCCTGGCTCTGGCCCGCAAAGCGCAGCAGAACCATGCCCATCTGCTCGCTCTGCGGATGTGCGATATAAAGCTCGTTTTCGCCCGCAAATCCCGGGACTGCCGTTTCCGGCCCTTGCTTGCCGTATATCGTCAGAACGATGAACGAGGCGGGTGCATCCAGAAAATCGCGGAGGCGTCCGGAACGGAATTCCGGCAGCTTGTCCTTGGGATGAAGCCCGACCATCAGGTGGGCGAGCGCCTGCAAATCCGCCTGCAGGCTGATCTGCTCCTTCTCGGCGTTGCTCGTCTCCGCTTCCCGCCTCGAAGCGTTGTCTTTGTCCAGCGCGGCGACCGCTTTGCGGAGCGCCTCGTGGATTTCCTCCCGGCTGAACGGCTTGAGCAGATAGCCGACCACTTTGGCCGAAATCGCCTCCCGCATGTATTCGAAGTCGGAGTATCCGCTGATGATGATGATTTTTTTGTCCGGATAGTCCTGCTGAAGCGTGCGGAGCAGCAGCTTGCCGTCCATGACGGGCATCCGCATGTCGGTGAGGATGATGTCCGGATCGGCGGAACGGATGAGCGCCAGGGCGTCTTCTCCGTTGTCCGCTTCTCCGCAGAAGCTTAGTTCGCCGGGAAACGAATCGATTTTTTTGCGCATGCCTCTTCGGATGGAAGGCTCGTCGTCGACGATGATGTATTTGTACATGGCGCTAAACCTCCTATGCCATCGCGGGAATCTCGATTCGGACGGTCGTTCCGGCTCCTTGCGCGCTTTCGAAGGAGAGCCCGTATTCGGGACCGTAATACAGCGCGATTCGCGAATGCACGTTTTTCAGTCCGATGCTTTGCCGGCTGCGTTCGCCGATCCGGGCGAACTCGGGCTGTTCGGCCAGCCGTTTGCGGAGCTCCATCGCCTGCTCGGGGGTCATGCCGACGCCGTCGTCGGTCACTTCGAACACAATCCGGTCGCCGCGCGCAAAGCCCTTTATCGTGACGCATCCTTTGCCCCGCTTCGTTTCCAGCCCGTGATAGATCGCGTTTTCCACCAGCGGCTGCAGCAGCAGTTTCAGCATTTTGGCGTTTTCGATGCCGGCTTCGATCTGCTTGTCGAAACGAATCCGGTCCTCGTAACGGATACGCTGAATAGCGATATAATTGTCCACGTGCTTCAGTTCGTCCGAAATCGGCACCAGCTCGCTGTCCGTCTTGATGCTGTACCGGAACATATCCCCGAGCGCCTTGGTCATGACGGCGATGCTTTCGACTTCCTCCACTTCGGCTATGCTGTTGATCGATTCGAGCGTGTTGTACAGGAAGTGCGAGTTAATCTGCGCCTCCAGCGCCTTCATTTGCGCGTCCAACGTCAAAATCCGGTTCTGGTAGCGCTCCCGGATAAACGCGTCCATATCCTTCATCATCTTGTCGTATTCGTTGTACAAAATGCCGATTTCGTCCATCCGCCGCAGCTGCTTGTCGGCCGTCACGAACTTTTGCGATTTGTTTTTGCGCATGATCCGGCTCAGCTCGACGATCGGCTTCGTGATCAGGTTGGAGAGAACGATAGACAATAGGATAAAGATGGCGGCGCAGCTGACCGAGACGTAAAGAATGATTTTTTTGGAGATGCCGTACTCCTTGTAGAGCTCCGCCAGGGAAATGCTGGCGATAATCTTCCAGTCGTTGCTCGGGAACGACTGAATCAGCGTCAGCTTGCCGCCTTCGTGAAATTCCGCCTGGTCGGATCGCATCGCCTTTACTTGGCGGAAAATAGCGTCCGGCAGCTGCTGGCCGATCAGCTTGCGGGAAGCGTCGAACAAGATTTTGCCTTCCCCGTTGGCCAAATAAAGACTGGAAATATTCGGGATAATATCACGATCCAGCCCTTTGAAAATATCCAGGCTGCAGTCCAGCATGAACACGCCGAGAAATTGCTGCGAATCCAGGTCGTAGATGGCGCGGGAGAACATGATCGACGGCTTTGCGTTGATGATGAAGGGCTTGACGTCGACATTGCCGATGTACAGGCCGCCGCTCTTGGCGATGGTCTGTTCGTACCAATCGTCGCCAAGCGGATTGTAGCCCACCTTCAGGTCCGTGCCGATGCCGTAGCTGATCGATTTGCCGTCGGGGGAGAATAAATACAGGCCGTTGATATAATCGTAGCTCAAAATCAGGTTTTCAAAAATTTGCTTGAGCCGATTGCGGATCAGGAACGGGCTGTACGGGTCGTTTGCGGCAAGCAGCTTTTTGAGTTCGTCCCGGATCGTAATGGACGAGGCCGGGTCGGACGTCTGCTGCTGCAGCGTGATCGAAATCCGGTCGATATTTTGCAGAATCGTGTCGATCCGCTCCATCGTGTTGTTGATCGTATTGGAGGCGACAAGCGACGTTTGCTTGCTTACAAGGTTCGTGTAGCTCCGGTAGGAACTGAACGTGACGACGGTGATCGGGATGATGGAAATGGCGATGAATACGAGAAACAGCTTGTTGCGGATGCTGAAAAACGCCATGCCGGCCTCGCCCCTCCTGAACCTTGTCCAATCTAAAAATAGTGCACCAAAAAATCAAAAGCAATTATACTGCAAGCGCAGGTAAAATGAAAGCGTGCACAAGCATGACCTCATACTCCACTTGCGCAACTGGAGAACGCTGGACGTCGAGCGGGCCGATGATTAGCCCTGCCCGCAGGGACGATCGTCCGGACGCACAACGAGAACATACGGGGGGAATACGCACATGAAATCTTGGAAAAAGGGATTTGCCGGCGCGATGGTTTTCGTTCTGTGCCTGGTTTTGCTCAGCGCCTGCGGCAGCTCAAGCGACAATGCCGCTTCAAGCGGCTCCTCGGAAGGCGGCTCGTCGGATCCGTCGTCGAAGCCGGTCACGATTACGCTGATGGCCTCGGGCACGAAGGCGGCAAACGGCGAAGACTTCCTACTGGACATCATGCCGAAGCTCGTCAAGGAGAAATTCCCGAACGTCACGCTGGAAACGTCTAAGCTCCCGGACGATCAGTACGAAACGTCGGTCCGGACGAAGCTGGCAGCGGGACAAGGCCCCGACATCTTCTGGATATGGCCGCGCATGTCGTCGATGGGCGCCGTCGATATGGCCAAGGCGGGCTACGCCGCCGATCTGTCGGATCTGTCCTTCATGAACAACATCAGCGAAAGCGCCCGCAAAGACATGTCCTATGAAGGCAAAGTGTACGGCATTGCGAACGGCATCGATTTTCTCGGCGTGTATTACAACAAGGAGCTGTTCGAGAAAGCCGGCATCACGTCCGTCCCGACGGATTGGGAATCCTTCCTCGCGGCGTGCCAGAAGCTGAAGGACGCGGGCATTACGCCGATCGTCATGGGCGACAAGGATTCGTGGTACATCCAGTTCGGCATGTACCAAATCGCCGCCAACGTCGTCTATCCGGGCGAAATGGACTTCGACACGAAGCTGCAGGCCGGCGAGCGTTCGCTGACCGATCCGAAATGGGTCAAAACGATTTCGATGTATAAAGAGCTGTACGACAAAGGCTATATCGTCAAAAATTCGCTCGGCATCGGCGGAACCCAAGCCGCGCAATTGTTCGTGGACGGCAAAGCGGCCATGGCGTTCGACGGCACGTGGAACTATCAGGCCCTCACGGCCAAAGGCGCAGCCGACTTCACCCGCGGGTTCTTCCCGCTGCCGGCCAACCCGGCCGGCCAGCCGACCTATATCTCGGCGGCCACTTCCGCTGGCTTTGCGGTCAACGCAAAGTCGAAGAACGTCGAGCTGGCCAAACAAATTCTCGAATATCTGTTCGACGGCCAGTCTCCGCTGTTCAAGGCGTGGGTCGAAACGAATCCGTCGATCAGCGTGTACAAGGACGTTCCGCTGAACCACGACCTGTACAAGGACGCATACGAGGTATACAAAACCGGCAACGCGGTCTACTTCTGCAACCAAATGTGGCCGAGCGGCGTCGCCGACGAAATGCAGGCCAAGTTCTCCGAAATTATCGGCGGCAAGAAAACGACGCCGGAAGACGTGGCGAAAGCGATGGACGCCAAGTTCAAGCAATTGTGGAAAAACCATTAACCCGCTGGCTGTTGGAAGCGGCAATTGATCCGGTTGACGGTCTCCCCGTCTTCCGGATACGGCCGCGAGCGGAAAGGAATGAAGCAGCATGAATTCGACGGTCATGAAAAAGTCGCTGTACTTTTTTGCCGTGCCGGCCCTTCTTTTTTACCTGTTGTTTTGGATCTTCCCCATCTTGAAGCTGTTTCAATACAGCTTTACGGACTTTAACGGCTTCGCGACCCAATACAGCTATATCGGCTTCAGCAATTACAAGGAATTGTTCCGCGAAGGAACGCTGGGAGAGTCGGTCAAAAATACGCTGATCTACACGTTCATTTCCGTTGTCCTCGGCAACCTCATCGCGTTGGGGCTCGCCCTGATCCTGAATTTGAAAATCCGAGCCAAAGGGCTGTACCGTTCTTTGGCCTATATTCCGACCTTGTTCAGCGCGATTGTCGTCGGGTTCATCTGGAGCTACGTGTACATGCCGGAGTCCGGCCTGCTGGCGACCCTGCTCGGCAAGCTCGGCATCGACAGCGGCGACATGAATTTGCTCGGCAGCTATTCTTCCGCGCTGTACGCGATTATTTTCGTCGAAATCTGGAAAAACATCGGCACGAGCACGATCATTTTCCTGGCCGGACTGCAGACGGTGCCGAACGACCTGATCGAAGCGGGCAAAATCGACGGCGCGAGTGCCTGGAATCTGTTCCGCCATATCAAAGTTCCGCTGCTCGCGACCGCGATCACCATCAACGTCACCTTAAGCCTCATCAACGGGCTGAAGGCGTTCGACTATCCGTTCATCATGACGAACGGGGGTCCTGGAACGTCGACGAACACGCTGATTTTCTCGATTTACAAGATGGCCTTTACGGAACAGATTTTCGGCAAGGCTTCCGCGCTCGGAATCATTTCGTTTGCGCTCATCATCGCCATTACCGCCGTCGTTGTGGTCCGGCTGAACAAGCGGGAGGTGTCGGCATGAAGCTCGCCGAGATATCCAGAAAAACGTTGATTCATCTGTGCATCACCGTTCTGCTCGTCGTCAACCTGTACCCGCTCGTCATCGCTTTTTCCAGTTCGCTGCGTTCGGCGGACAATATGACGAATCCGATCGTCCTGTTTAACGAAATTACGTTATCCAGCTATAAAGACGCTTTCGCTCGCATGCACTTTCCGACCGCCTTGCTGAACAGCGCCATTTTGACCGGCATTTCCGTCATCGCGGTCGTCCTTCTGGCGGCCATGGCCGCTTATCCGATGGCAAGGCTGAAGACCGGGCTGAGCAAGTTTTTGTATTTGTTTTTCCTCGGCGGGCTTGTCGTCCCGGGCCAAATGGTGCTGATTCCGATCGTGCAGATGATGAATTCGATGCATATTCCCAGCACGCAGTTTACGCCGATTTTGTTGTTTATTACGTGCAGCCTTCCGTTCTCGACCTTTTTGTATACCGGATTTATCAAGAGCAGCGTTCCCGAAGAAGTGGAAGAGTCCGCGCATCTGGACGGAGCGGGCCTGTTCCGCCGCTTTTGGCTGATCGTCTTTCCGCTGCTGGTTCCGGTTACGGTATCGGTCGTCATTACGCAGGGCGTCTGGATCTGGAACGATTATTTCTTCAATATGATCTTTATTACCAAAGCGGATCAGTCCCCGCTGCCGCTCGCGATGCTCGGCTTCCTCGGCGACCAGCAAAATCCGACGCAGTGGAACGTTCTGTTCGCGGCCTGCTTCCTTTGCGCGCTGCCGCTGCTCGTCTTGTTTGCGTTCCTACAAAAATATTTCGTCGGCGGCCTGACGGTCGGCTCCGTTAAAGGATAATGTTCCGGCACGAACCATCCATACAAACAGAAGGAGAGCGAAGAAAATGAGCGAAGCGATGGTGCCCGCTACGATGAAAGCCGCCGTCATGACGAAGCCCGGCCATATCGTCGTGGAAGAGCTCCCGGTTCCGCAGCCCAAGGCGGACGAGGTGCTGGTCAAAGTGATGGCCGTCGGCGTCTGCGGGTCCGACGTGCATTATTTCGAGCATGGAAGAATCGGTGACGCGGTCGTGCGGTATCCGATGATTCTCGGCCACGAATGCGCGGGCGAGGTGGCCGCGGTCGGGTCCGCCGTTACCCGCCATCGGGTCGGGGACCGCGTCGCCATCGAGCCGGGCGTGACTTGCGGCCGCTGCGAGGCATGCAAGGCGGGGCGCTACAACCTGTGCCCCGACGTGGTCTTTTACGCGACGCCGCCCGTCGACGGCGCGTTCGCCCAATATGTGACGATCCGCGAGGATTTCGCGTTCGGTATTCCCGATCATCTGTCGTACGAGGAAGCTGCGCTGATCGAGCCGTTTTCCGTCGGCATTCATGCCGCGAAGCGTACGCGGCTGCAGCCGGGATCGACGGTCGCTATCATGGGAATGGGGCCGGTCGGGCTGATGGCCGTCGTCGCCGCCAAGGCGTTCGGCGCGGGCCGGATTATCGTGGCGGACCTGGAGCCGGCTCGCCTCGAAGCCGCGCTGAAGCTGGGGGCGACGCATGCCATTAACGTGCGCGAGGAGGATGCGGTCAACAAGGTGTTCGAACTGACCGGAGGCCGCGGCGCCGATGTCGCCTGGGAAACGGCCGGCTATCCCCGCGCGCTCCAGTCCGCGCTGCTGTCGCTTCGCCGCGGCGGCAAGCTGGCGGTCGTCGGGCTTCCCGCCCAGGCGGAAATTCCGCTTAACGTGCATGCGATGACGGACCGCGAAATCGACATTTACGGCGTCTTCCGCTATGCGAACACCTATCCGAGCGCCATCGAAATGCTGGCCTCCGGCATCGCCGACGCCGCGGCGCTCGTGACGGACCGCTATCCGCTGGCGCAAACGCAAGAGGCGATGGTGCGCGCGATGACGAACAAAAGCGGCAGCCTGAAAGTGATGGTATACCCGAACGCGGAATAAAGAGGTGTGAACATTGAGCATAAACGAAGCGCTGCTGGCGAAAGCGGAGCAGCTGATACCGAGCATGATCGAAACCAGGGTGGAGCCAGTCCGCCTTGTCGACGTCCATGAGGACGCCCAAGCCGTTCAGGGCTGGAGCGCCAGAGCCGCCGGCGACGCCGGCGCGATCAAGACCGGGGCTTACGGCAAGGGAGACAGCTTTGTTCTCGACTTCGGCGACCACCTGGTCGGGTATTTGCGTTTGTCCGTTCGCCCCGTCGGCAGTCCGCCCGACGCGCCGCTGCGCCTGAAGCTGATCTTCGGGGAGACGCCGTGCGAGATCGGCGAGCCGTTCGAGAGCTACAACGGCTGGCTCAGCAGCTCCTGGCTGCAGGAAGAAATCCTGACCGTGGACGTCCTGCCGGCCGAGCTTCGGCTGCCGCGCCGCTACTGCTTCCGGTACGTGAAGGTCGCGGTCGTCGATACGTCGCCGAAATACAAGGTTTCGTTTCCCGACGTTCACTGCATCGCGGTGACCTCGGGCGATCCTTCCAACATCAGGCCTTTGCCGGAGCATTATCCCGAAGATATCGCGGCGATGGACCGGATCGGCATCAAGACGCTGCAGGATTGCATGCAGACCGTCTTCGAGGACGGACCGAAGCGGGACCGCCGGCTGTGGATCGGCGATTTGCGGCTGCAGGCGCTCGCCAATTACGAGACGTTCCGCAACGACGATCTGGTCAAGCGCTGCCTGTATCTGTTCGGCAGTTTGCTGCTGGAGGACGGAGCGGTCGGCGCCTGCATCTTCGAGAAGCCGGCGCCGCATGTGGACGATACGCGCCTGTACGACTATTCGCTGTTTTTCGTGCCGACGCTGCTCGATTACGTCGAGGCGACGAATGACCGGCAGACGCTCGAAGAGCTGTGGCCGGTCGCCCGCAGTCAGCTTGAAATCGGGCTGCGCCGCCTGGATGAGCGGGGCGTCGTCCGGGACGACGCGACGTGGTGGTGCTTCATCGATTGGCATGAGGAGCTAAATAAGCAGGCGCCCGCCCAAGCGGTGCTGCTGTACTGCCTGAAGCGCGGACTGAAGCTGGCCCGGAAGATGCGGGACGGAGCCGCCGAAGCTTGGATCGCCGCCGGCATCGACGAGGTGACCCGGGCGACGCTTGCGCATTTGTGGGACGAGGAGCGGGGCTTCTTCGTCAGCGGGGAGCGGCGCCAGGTGTCCTGGGCGTCGCAAATCTGGATGGTTCTGGCCGAAGTGTTCGGCCCGGAGGACAACGCCAAGCTGCTGAGACGGCTGGCGGAGGAGCCGGAGGCGGTCCCGATGACGACGCCGTATATGTACCATCATTATATCGAGGCGCTCATCGCCAGCGGCGAGCCCGAAGTGGCGCTAAAGCAGATGCGCCGCTACTGGGGCGGGATGGTCGAGGACGGCGCCGACACCTTCTGGGAGCTGTACAACCCCGACGACAAGCGGATGTCGCCTTACGGCAGCTTCCTCATCAACAGCTATTGCCATGCTTGGAGCTGCACGCCCACGTACTTTATCCGGAAGCATTTCAAGGATATGTTCTGACGAAAAAATCCCGCCAAGCTCGGCTGGGCCTGGCGGGATGAAGAAGAACTTAGAAACCGATGCCGGCGCGCAGAATGATGATAAGAAGAATGAACAGAACAAGGACGAATGCAAACGCGCTTCCGCCGCCGTATCCACCAACATAACCCATCGAAATCACCACCGGATGTTTTATTGTGATGTTGAATCGCATCGTCAGTTTATGCGCCGGCGGTCTCCGTGGCTTGTACGCTTACCTAGCCCTATCTTTGTCGAACGATTTACGGTCCCGTCCGCCTTGCGGCCGGGACGTTTGCTTTTAAGGCGGGATGCAAGGATAATAGAAAGCAAAATCGTTGTTCAACGGAGGAATGACGCCTTGCCTCATTTGTTGATCAGGGGAATCGCTCCCGAACGGGTTCGCGCCGTCAGCCGGCCGCTGATTGCGGAGCTGGCCGCCATTTACGAATGTCCGCCGGACCATATTATGCTGGAATGCCTGCATACCACCGCATTTTTCGACGGAGAAGAGGCGCCCTCGTATCCTTTTATCGAAGTGGCCTGGTTCGACCGGGGACCGGAAGCTCGCGACCGGTTTGCGGAGGCGGTGGATCGCCATGTGCGGGGGCTTGGCGTTCCGGAGCTGGAAATCGCGTTTCGGGTTTATCGTCAAGAAGACTACTATATAAATGGAAAAAGCGTGCGGGCCGAAAACGAGGAACGGAAGCGGGAGAAAGAGTGGAAGCAGGAGCGGGACCAGGAGCGGAAGCGGGAAAAGGACTCCGCAAGTTCGCATCCGTCCATGGAGGCGCTGCAGTCCGCCCTGCGGGAAGCGGAGTCGGAAAACCGCAAGCTGAAGGAGGAACTGGCGAAAGCAAGAAGAGCGCTGCTGTCGGCGACGGGAGGGCGCATGTCGAGCAAGCTGAGAGATGCGCTTCGGGAATAAGCGTCTCGCTGGAACGGTTGGCGGTCGGCACCATCGAGGCAGGCAGGAGGCACTGGGATGGATCAAGATCTGATTTTTCTTTTTGTCGCGTATCTGGTTTTCATCAATCTGCTTGCGTACGGCATGATGGGAGCCGACAAACGGCGGGCCAAACGGAAGCAAAGACGCATCCCGGAGGCCCGCCTGTTTCTGGCGGCCGCCGCCTTCGGAGCGCTGGGGGCGTGGCTCGGCATGCGGGTATGGCGGCACAAGACGAAGCACGCTTCCTTCGTCGTCGGCATTCCCGTTTTGCTCGCGGTCAATGTGCTGGTTCTCGTCTGGTTGTTTCAAAGCATGCGATAAACGGGCCGGCCCGTTCCGCTACCGGGCGGAGTCCGACGAAGGATCGACGCTGACGACGTCGGCCAGCTCCAAATCGGCGGCCGGAGGGAGACCGGCCTGCGTCCTTAGCGAATCGATCGCTTCGGTCAAATCGTTTTCGTCCACGTAAATGTAGGGGCTTTCCCAACGGGTTTCCAGCGGGATGACCCGGATGCTGTCGGGCTTCATGTCCCGGAAATGCAAAATCCAGTCGCGCAGTTCGGACTTCGGAATGTCGGTGCGCACGTTGTCGCCCACGATGTCGATGACATCGTCCCATTGGGCCATGCCTTTGAAAGAGGCCAGCTTGTCGAGAAGCTTGGTGAGCACCTGCTGCTGGCGGCCGTTGCGCTCGATGTCGGAAGACGGCCCCGTCCCGCCGTTGGACTTGCGGTAGCGGACAAAGTCGAGCACTTGCTTGCCGTTCAGTTCTTGCAGGCCTTTTTTGAGATCGATGTTGGTTCCGTCCGCGTTGTCGCGGTATTTCATGTCCATATCGACGTCGATCGTCAGCCCGCCGACGGCATCGACAAGCTGCCTCAGCCCGTCGAAGTTGATGACCGCCATGTAGTCGATCGGAAGCTGGAACAGCTCGCTGAAAAACGCTTTGGTGTTGGCGATGGCCGTCTCCTTGTCCTTGCCGTAGAAATAGGCGTAATAATAGTTTGCCTTGTGGGGGCTGAGCGTCTTCGGCTTTAATTGCATGTCGCGGGGAAGCGACACGATGCTGGCGGTCCGGGTGTTCAAATTGAGGCTTACGAGCATAATCACATCCGTATTGAGCGTGCCGCCGCTTCCTTCTCGTTGATCCACGCCCGCCAGCAGGAAGGTCAGCGCTTCGGTTCTCTCTTCCTGCGGTTTCGGTTCCGTCGTGCTCTCCGGCTCATTCGGGGACGAAGCGGACGGGGAAGGGGAATTCGGCGCCGCTATGCGGCCCAGAGCGGAATCCGTCTTGTACATCAGATAACCGGCATAGGCGGCAACCGCGACGACAATCGAACAGAAAACGAGGCTAACGGCTAGGGCCGTTCTACGAAGCTTGCTTTTGGGCAGTTTCAGTTTCATAGGTTCCTCCGGATCGTTCTTGGGACTGTATGCGCAATCATGCTTTTATTGTAAACCGATCCGAGCTGCGCCGGAAACAAAAAAATTCCACAGATTAGACGATTCGGCTCGTTTTTGGTTGCACGGCTTGCGGAAAAAAATCGTGGTGCCGGGTCCGGCCGTCTTTTGCAAAATGATTCCAGAATCCGATGGAAGCCGGGCGAGGTCTGTTCTATAATGAAGGCAAACAACAGAAAGTGAGGGAAACCGGATATGGAAAAGCGGATTTACGGGAAAACAGGCCTGAATGTAAGCGTTCTCGGGTTCGGCGGGGCCGAAATCGGATTCGAAGGGGCGTCGCCCGGCCAAGTCGAGCGGCTGCTGAACGACGCCCTCGATTCGGGGCTGAACGTCATCGATACCGCCGAATGCTACGCGAACAGCGAGGAGCTGATCGGCCAGACGGTGGCGCATCGGCGCAGCGACTATTATTTGTTTACCAAGTGCGGCCATGCCAGCGGCTTCGATCTGCCGGACTGGGATCCGAAGCTGCTGGAGCAAAGCATCGACCGCAGCCTGCGGCGCTTGCGGACGGATTACGTGGACGTCATTCACCTGCACAGCTGCAGCGAAGAGGTGCTGAGGCGCGGCGAGGTCATCGAGGTGCTGCAGCGGGCCAAGGAGAAAGGAAAAACACGGTTTATCGGCTACAGCGGCGATCATACCGATGCGCTGTATGCGGTGCGGACGGGAGCGTTCGATTCGCTGATGATTTCCGTCAACATCGCCGACCAGGAGGCCATCGACCTGGTGTTGCCGGAAGCGGCCGCGCGCGGGCTGGGCGTCGTCGTCAAGCGTCCGATCGCCAACTTTGCCTGGCGGTACGACGCCAAGCCGGACGTGGAGTATCATCAGACGTATTGGGAACGGCTGCAGCAGCTCGACTATCCGCAGTTCCGCTCCAAAGACGAGCAGACGGTCGGAATGGCGCTCAGGTTCGCGCTTGCCGTGCCGGGCGTACATACGGCGATCGTCGGCACCAAAAATCCCGAGCGCTGGCGGACGAACGCCCGGCTGCTGGAAGCCGGCCCGCTGCCCGAAGAGACGTACCGGGCGATTCGCGAGCGCTGGAAGGAAGCAGCGCGTCCCGATTGGATCGGGCAGGAATAAGCGTCCGATCGTTTGACCGTTTTATAAAGGGGCTGTCCCAAAAGGTCAAAAAATGCCTCGAGACTGCCCCGTGCATATTCTGTCAAACCCAAAGAAGCCATTCCTTGGTAAAATGGAAGTGTCCAGCAACCATTTCAAGGAGGGCTTCTTTTGTACATTCTAACTCTGTTTACCAATGGATTTAGAAGAGGATATCCCGCAAAATCATCTCGTGCGCGTCGTCAATGATGCCGTCAACCGACTGGAGCCAAGTCGATGAGGATTCAAAGTTTTTAATTTCTATTGACAATTAAGAAATGTTAGAAAACGGGGCGTTATAGGCATAATATGAGACGACATGCAGTCCGTCATTCGCTTGCTGAAGATTAAAAACCTAAAAGTGGGCTTGAAAAAACTGGGGAAATACGGTTGTAGGGCTCAAGCTACTGACTTGGCCTGGTAGGAGATAATGTATGCATATACGTTTATTAATCATTTTTATAGCTTTCGTTTTTTGCTGCACAGCTTGCTCTGAAAAAAATCAAATTACTGTGGAAAAACAAAGTTATGTAAGATGGTACAAAAAAAAGAATGAACTAGAATTATATATTGTGGTGTCAAATTCCACAAAGCATGATGTTTCATTTCAAGCATCGATAATTTTCCTTAATAAAAAATTAAAGGAATCTGTTGGTGTAGAAGCTGAACAATTGAAAACAGATGATAGAAATAATAACTCACCATTTCGCCTAAGTGCTAATAACGAAACCGTTTTTCAACGTAAATTCAAAACACACAGTATACTGACACAAGAAATGTTATCAAAAGGAGTCGGAATAAAAATTTCGGATCAACATAAAACCTATATCATTGCTATTAAGTATGGCGATATCGTTAATTAAAAAACTACTAACTATTAGTACGAGGGAGGGAAATTATGAGATCTAGAAGTCCGGTGAAAAAGTCCGTATAAGCAGGCCTTTCCCATGGTTTTATCGAATTTATTTTAGTAACAAAACGATCGAAAGAGTGAATGAGCATGAAAGCCCATAAGTCGTCGGCCATCCAGCCGCAATTGTTCCAATTCGTGAATATGGATGATCTCGTGCCGAAAAAACACATCCTGCGCCAACTGAACGAAGCGCTTGATTTTTCCATCATCCATGATTGGGTGGCGCCGCTGTATACGGAACGTACCGGCCGCCCGGCGGCTGACCCGGAACGGAT